>NZ_JCAXDW010000001.1:0-590858 GCF_059759235.1 Paeniglutamicibacter sp. GQ140 | reverse complement strand
CTTGGGAAGCGGAACGGAACCCTCAACGGAACCACATGTCAGCAACGCCAGGACAGGATGAAGTGCCATGCCCGAGACAATGAACGCGGTAGTCGTTTCCGCACACGGAGGCCCGGAAAACCTTGAATTCAGGCAGGTGGCACGCCCGGAACCCCAGGCGGGCCAGGTCCTGGTGAAGCTGTCCGTGGCGGGGGTGAACTACCTCGATGTCGCCCAGCGCTCCGGGGCCACGCCGCTTCGGGCCCCGTTCCGCGCGGGCGTCGAGGGCGTCGGAACCATTGCCTCCCTCGGGCCCGGCGTGGCACACCTGGCCACGGGGCAGCGCGTGGGCTGGCTCGCCGGTGGCCAGGGCAGCTTCTCCGAATTCGCGGTCATCGAGGCGGACAAAGCGGTGGAGATCCCCGAGAGCATCGACGATTCCACCGCCGTGGCGGCCCTGATGCAGGGTTTCACCGCCCACTACTTGTCCCACGACACCTATGCCCTGGGTCCGGGGGACACCGTGCTCATCCACGCGGCCGCCGGGGGAGTGGGGCAGTGGCTTACGCAGCTGGCCAAGCTGAGGGGCGCCTGGGTCGTCGGAACGGTTTCCTCCCCGGCCAAGGAAGACGCGGCACGGGCCAATGGCGCCGACCACGTCATCGGCTACGAGGGATTCGCCGAGAATGTCCGCGGGCTCACCGGAGGGGAAGGTGCCTCGGTCGTCTACGACGGGGTCGGCCAGGCGACCTTCGCCGAAAGCCTGCGCGCCCTGCGGGTGCGCGGCACGCTGGTGGCGATCGGCGCGGCCAGCGGCCCGATTCCGCCCCTCGACGTGAACTCGCTGGCCGGCCTGGGCTCCCTCGCCGTGACCCGGCCGACGGTACTCCACCATGTGCGCACGGCGGAGGAGATCTCCCGCCGCGCCTCCGAGATCTTCGGCTGGATCGCTTCGGGGGTCATCAGCGTCCCGCCCGTGACGCACTACGACATCACGCAGGCCGTCCAGGCCTTCACCGCGCTCGAGTCACGCCGGACCACCGGCAAGGTCGTGCTGGTGCATTCGCCACATTGAAGTGCCCCGACCAGTGGCAGGGGGATTTGCGGCGAGCGGCCCATGGCGCTCCGCGCGTCCTCGCGGGTTAGGGATGGGGACAACTCTGGGGATATTCAATCCACTGGCTAACGGCGGGTGGGTGGTGCCGCCTTTCGGCCGCACCACCCACCTGCCGTTTCCTTCTACCGCTTAGACACCTGCGGAGACGTGCTTGACGAATCGCTGGACGCGATCGCAGCCATCCGGTCCGAAAATGTGCTCCGGTGATCCGGCATCGACGACATTTCCCTCTTCCATGAAGACAACCCAGTCGGCTACGTCGCGGGCCAGTTTCATCTCGTGGGTGACAATGACCATGGTCATTCCATCATTTGCGAGTCCCGCGATGACGTCCAGGACCTCTGCCACCAACTCGGGATCAAGTGCGCTCGTTGGCTCGTCAAACAGCATGACCGATGGCTTCATCGCGAGCGCCCTGGCGATGGCCACACGCTGCTGCTGACCGCCCGAGAGCTGGTGCGGGTACTTGGAACCATGTTGCCCCATGCCGACGCGCTTCAAGAGGTCACGCCCGTAGTTGTCTGCTTCCTCCTGCGTCATCAGTTTGCCTTGGACGGGCGCCAAGGTCACATTTTGCAGCACGCTCAGATGCGGGAACAAATTGAATCGCTGGAAGACCATACCGATATTTGATCTTTGTTTTGCCATGGCGGTATCGCCCAACGGAAGCCTTCGGCCGTCGTTCTCCACCCGGTAGCCGATGGTTTCGCCGTTGACCACAATTTGGCCGCCATCGTGGGGTTCCAGATGGTTTAGCGTACGCACAAGCGTCGTCTTTCCCGAGCCGGACGGGCCAATGACCACCACCACTTCTCCACGGTGAACATCGAGATCCACTCCCTTGAGAACCTGATTCTCACCGAAGGTCTTCGTCACGGATTCGGCGCGAACCACCTTGTCTCCGGTATGGGGGTGACGATCGCGGATTCGCATCGTGTGCTCTTCGATCTCGGCCGGGCCACCTTCCAACTTGGTGTGGCGGCGGGTCACGTCCAGCTTGCGTTCAAGTGCGGCGCGCATCAGGTCGAAGACGGTCACGAGCAAGACGTAGTAAGCGGCGACTGCGGTCAGGGTCTCCAGCACCAGGAAGTTCTGGGTGAAGAGACGCTGTCCAACCAACAGGATCTCTGGAAGGGAAATGACACTCGCGAGTGACGTCAGCTTCAAGATGGAAATGAACTCGTTGCCCAAGGTGGGCAGTGCAATCCTGAATGCCTGCGGCAGCACGATCCGCCGCTGGAACTGTCCGTACTTAAGCCCCAAGGCCTTGGCTGCTTCGCGCTGGTCGAGTCCCACCGATAGCAATCCACCGCGGTGAATCTCTGCCATGTAGGCAGCCTCATGGAGGACCATGGCGATCAAGGCTGCATTGAAGGATGAACCCAAGATGACCTGCGAAGCCGGGAAGACCTGCGGAATGTTGTAGGCAAAGACAAGCAAGACAAGTAACGGCAGGCTTCGGAATAGCCAGATGTAGAGCCCCGCGACGACATTGAGAGCCTTCTTGCGGGATTCTCGCATGAGGGCTAACCCGATACCGGCGACATTTGCGATTACCCAGGACAATACTGCCAGGGCAACAACGACGCCGGCTCCCTTCCAGAGGTCGGGATCCAGAAACAATGAGAAGGTATATCCCCAATCAAATACCACTGTGATCGCCTACTTCCGGTTCAATGACTCTTTGAGGACCTCGGGGTCAACTGGCTCGAGGTTGTAGGAAGCAAGGAGCTTGTCGTAACTTCCATCGGCCTTCATGGCGTCGATGGCAGCGGACACGGCCTCTTGCATTTCTGCATTTCCCTTGCTTACCCCAATGCCCACCGCGATGGGATAGATCAGCTCCTGGCTGGTCAGTTCCAGGCGATTGCGGGATTTCTCGACTGCAATCTTGGCCACCGCGCCGTCTGTCATCTGGGCATCGACCTGATTGGCCAGGAGTGCTTGGGTTGCTTCGGGGTCGGTGGGGAACTCTTTGACGGTGATGGCGCCCTTGCCGTTTTCCTTACACTTTTCACTTTCTTCATTCGGCATGATGCTTGCGATGACAGTGGCTGTCACGACCCCAACGGTTTTTCCGCACAGATCCTGGGCAGTCAAGTATTTCTCTCCGTCAACGCGACTGATAATCGAGTTGCCCGTCTGGAAGTAGGGAACGAAGTCGACTTCCTTGGCACGTGCCGCAGAAATATAGAGCGTCGACGCGATCACGTCGTAACGGTTGGACTTGATGCCCGCAACGATCTGGGCGAAGCGGGTGTCCGTGTACTGCGCCTTGAGACCCAGATTTCCGGCAACAGCGTTCATGAATTCAACGTCAAATCCGGCCGGCTTGCCGTCCTTGAGCATGTCGTATGGCGGGTATGTCAGGTCTACACCTACATTGAGGACGCCCGCAGCATTGGTGGAGACCTTGGCTTCCGCGGCTTCTTCCGACGTGGAACTGGCGTTGCCGGTACCGCCGCATCCAGTCAACATGAGAGATGCGATGGCTGCGCACCCGACTAGGGTCTTGCGAATGTTCTTGCCCATGATGTTCTCCTAGATATGAGTTATGGCGCCGATTGGTGCTAGGCGCTCTGGTTGCACCAGTCGGCAACCGCCGCGGCGTAGATTTCGATGATTTCTTCGTATTTCGCCAGTTCTACCCATTCGTCTGCCCAGGAGTAGGGAGGCGTTCCAGGACCAATGTTCACGGATGGAATACCGGCTTGGTGGAGCGGAACCATGTCGGTCCAGAACGGAATGCCCTCGAAGACTGGCTTGGTCCCGATGCTCTGCATGGCACTGGCTACGGTCCGCGCGATGGGACTGTCCTTGTCGATTTCATATGGCAGTCGAGGCCCCGAGAGCCAATGCTCACTGAATTCGACCGTGGCATCAATTCGAGGATCGGTTTCGGCGAGCTTTAAGATCATGCTTTCAGCCTGATCGCGCACGTCATATGGATCCTGACTTGGAAGTAAGCGGATGTCGCAGGTCATTTCACACCTGTCCGGAACCTGATTATGCTTGGTTCCTCCTCTGACAGTGCCAATGTTGAGTTTGGGGCCGCCAGGGAGTTCGGGATGGGGCACATATGGCATTTCGGATTCAAACTGCCTCATGCCCGCAAGGACTGGTTCCATGGTTTCAATGGCGTTGAGTCCAAGTTCCTTGGCCGACGTATGGGCTTGCTTTCCATGCGTCGTGACCTTCAAGTAGGCGGCGCCCCTGTGAACCGTGCCGATGGTGTTGTCAGTCGGTTCGCCGCAGATTCCTGCGTCAGCCGTGAATCCGGCTTCAAGTAGGGATCGGGTACCCACCCCGCCCTCAAAGTGACAAGAAACGCCCTGGAAAACAACGTCGCCCTTGGGTCTCTGCCCGGATGCGGCGATTCGGCGCATGACCGCGAGCCCCGCAGTCGTTGCGGCCTTCATATCGGCGATGCCTGCTCCATAAATGCGGCCACCTTCGATGGTCCCCGCGAACGGGTCCTTGGTCCAGTCCGGTGACGCTTCGTAGGTGTCGATGTGTCCGTTGAGTAGGAGGGACTTGCCGCCGCCCGTTCCCCGGATTCGTCCGCCAACGGAGTAGCGTCCGGGCATCGACTCGACGAGTTCAACTTCATCGACGCCCCACTCCTGCATCTGCTGAGCCATGTACTCGGCCAGCGGCGTTTCATTGCCCCATGTTGAGTCGATGGAAAGTACATCCTGAAGCAGCTGAATGTCAGCGCTGAGCTCTGTCATTGGTTCTCCTTAGTGCTGGTCTCTCGGTGCCTCACCGATTGCAGACCCTGACGTTGAGAAAACTATGCAACACTTTCCATGTGCTGTATATCACATGAATTTGAAGGAAGGTATCGAAAAAAGCGATGGCAGATATAACACTGAAGCAGCTCGAGTACCTGTTGGCGGCGGCGGAGGCCGGCAGCGTTACGGGTGCCGCGGCAAAGCTCTATCTCAGCCAATCGGCCGTCTCGACCGCGCTTGCCGACCTTGAGCAATCGCTGGGTGCGCAGTTGTTTGTGCGCCACCCCCGCGGGATGAGTCTCACCGCGGTCGGGCAGGAAGTCGTGGCCGACAGTCGGCGGATCATCATGGGTGTTGAGGAGATGCATGAATCGGCGCGAACGAGCGTTGAATCGGTTGCCGGCAAGTTGCGCGTTGGATGTTATTCCTCCTTGGCGCCGGTACTTCTGCCAATGGTCATCGATGAGTTCCTTCGCCGTCACCCCAGGGTCGAGCTTTCCTTTCTGGAGGGAAACCAGCAGACGCTGGCGGATTCACTGGCCAGCGGGGCGTTGGACCTAATTATTGTTTATGACTACCAACTGCATGAACTTAGGCAATCCGGGGCTTTTGCCATGACCAGGGTCTACGCTTCCAAGCCGTATGTCATCTTGCCTGTCGATCACCCGCTGGCCGAGCGCCGGCGGGTTTCACTTCGCGAGTTGGCTCCCGAACCCATGATCCTCTTTGATCTTGCTCCGGGCGGGGAGTATTTTCTTTCTTTCTTTCAGCTTGAGGGGTTGGAGCCGACGGTGCGCTTTCAAACGACAAGCTTCGAAATGGTCCGCGCACTCGTTGCTCGTGGACTTGGGTATTCGATCTTGAGCCAGCGAACGGCTATTTCCATGAGCTATGAAGGGCTGCAGGTTGCCACGCGGGAAATCGCAGCCGACATTCCGCCCCTTGGCATCGCCACAGTCCATTTGGCCAGGGCGAAGCCGACGCTTCGGGTCCGTGCGTTTATGGAGCAGGTTGAAAACAGCCTTGCGCAGTTTGCCGCCATGCATAACCCGGGTTAAAGAGGTATCAATTTATTAGATGGATAGCTACTAAATAATCTGCTTGTTCAATTGCGACTTGGCTCACAGACTGATCTTGTGAACAATTCAGACCGACTCAACTTCGGTCGATCCAAGGAGGTTGAACCAATGTCTACGTCAGTCAAGCCATCTTTCACCGTTGGCCTCAAGAACGATCCGGAGGCACTGCGGAACGCGTTCATCGAGGCAATGGGTCGAGCCGCCACCGGTGTGACGATTGTTGGCACGGACGGCGCCAGCGGCAGGTTTGCTCAGACAGTCAGTGCCATGTGTTCGGTGACGGCCGATCCGACCACCCTTCTGGTGTGCGTCAATCGGAAGAGTCCGCTCAACGAAGCGATCGTCAAGCACGGGGTTTTCTCGGTGTCGTTGCTGGGCCGACAGCACGACCATGTTGCCGACACGTTCGCCGGTCGCCCCTGGCCCGGCAAGGAACGCTGGGACTTTACTTGCGGTGAGTGGACTCCATTGCCGTCTGGTAGCCCCACACTCGTGGATGCGTTGGCTTCATTTGATTGCACGCTTCGCCAAGTCGTCGAGTGCGGCACGCATTACGTCTACTTCGGAAACGTCACTGCAGTTGGCGGCCAACAGGGCGAACCGCTGACCTATCACGCCCGAACCTATGGCAAGCCGGAGCCGGTCGAACCCTCGGTTTTTCCTGACTACCCAGGATCCGGCCCCGCACGCTAGAGCGCTAGCAGTATCCAACTAATTTTCCTGCAAGAAAGGTGAGGCAGATGCTTCGTACTGGTGAAGAGTACCGCGATTCCATTCGGGACGGACGGAAGGTTTACGTCAACGGCGAGAAAGTCGAGGACGTGACCACGCATCCAATGTTCAAGCCGATCGTCGATCAGCGTGCCATGATTTTCGATCTCGCACATCAAGAATCAACCCAGCCGACCATGACGTATGTCGACGAGACGAGCGGCGAGCTCAACGCCATCGGCAACCGTCTTCCGCGGACACAGGAAGATTGGTGGGACAAGCGACGTGCTGTGGACCTAACCCAGCGCGAGGCAGGAGGCGTCGTTACGCGGGTTGGCGACGAGACCATCGGTGAAATGTGGTCGCTGTTCGACGGACAAGACGTGCTTAACGAAGTGGATCCACGTTTCTCGGACAATATCCGGCGGCACATCCAGCAGACCATCACGGCTGACACCTTCCACATCTCGGCGAACACAGATCCCAAGGGCGACCGCTCGAAAGCGCCTCAGGACCAAGACCCCGACATGTTGCTGCATGTGGTCCGCGAAACTGACAACGGCATCGTTGTTCGGGGCGCCAAGTATGAAACTGCCGCGGCGTATGCCAACCAAGCATTCACGAAGCCCACGATTGCCAACTGGGGCAACGACAAGTTGTCCAATTACGCCGTTGGGTTCGTCGCCAACCTTTCAAGCCCGGGACTGAAGTTCATTTCCCGCACCGGGTTTGCGGGTCGTGCGCCGGCAAGGGACTACCCGCTGTCCAACAGGGTGGACGAAGTGGAGTCGCTGGTCATCTTCGACGACGTGGAAATTCCCTGGGAAGACGTCCTCTTCTACAGGCACACGCGCGCCGCAGCCTTTATCCGGTCTACGCTCCACCGCTACAGCGCCTTCCCGTTCGTGCAGCGCACGCAGCACCTCGCTGATCTCATGATTGGCGCGGCCCTCTGGAACATTAAACAGACAGGGCTTGAAAAGCAGCCTGCTGTCCAGGAAAAGTTGGCCCAACTGGCCTGTTACCGGGAGAACATCAACGCACACCTGACTGCATCGATCGCCATGGCGGAAACGAGTCCAGGCGGGCTACTCATGCCGAACCAGTCGTTGCTCTACACCGGCCGGGTGACCGCCTTGTCGCAGCTTCCGGCGATGATGCACATTGCCCGCGAGCTATGCGGCGGCCAAATCTGTATCACTCCCGATGCCGCTTCGTTCGAGCACCCGGAAACCAAGGACTGGCTGGAAAAGTACTACAACGTTAACGAAAACTGGATTGCCGAGGACCGACGTAAGCTACTGGCCTTCGCTCGAGACCTGCTCAATAGCGACTACGCCGGGCACCGACTGACCTTCCAGCTATTTGCCCAGTCTCCACCCTTCGCCCAGCTCGGTGCCATTTACCGAAACTTCGACTTCGAGGGCCCACTGGATCTCGTTCGCAAGGCCGCAGATCTTTCAGACCGGATCACCGCGGATCAGGACGCCGCCAAGATCGCTAGCCGAGTGTGATTTGGCGAGACAGCAGAAAGGAACACTGAGATGACATTTTCATTGGTTGCCCGTGACCCCCTTACCGGAGCATTCGGGATGGTTGTCACCTCGTCCAGCCCGTCGGTGGCCGCCCGGTGCGTCCACCTGAGAGCAGGCGTGGGAGGCGTAGCGTCCCAGAACGTGACAGACCCGGGGCTCGGAGACCTGATCCTCAATGCCCTAGCCGCCGGCTCCAGTGCCCAGGAGGCACTCGATCGGGTGACGCTCGGCACGGAGCATATTGCCTATCGTCAGGTTGCAGTCGTGGGTTCCGATGGCAACACCGCTTCCTTTTCCGGTGAGGGAACGCTCGGCACCAATCGGGTGGTCGCGCGGGATGGAGCGGTAGCGGCTGGCAACCTGCTTTCCGACGAGGGAGTGCCGGCTGCCATCATGGCGGCCTATCAGAACTCGGCTGCCGAGGCATTCGAACGACGTTTACTTGATGGGCTGGTTGCCGGTGTCAACGCTGGTGGTGAGGAAGGCCCGGTGCATTCCGCGGGCCTTGTGGTTGTTGATGAACACACCTGGGCTTCTACGGATTTGCGCGTTGACTGGGACGACGAGGACCCGATCGGGGCGCTGGAGGAGCTCTGGGAACGCTGGGCACCCGAGAAGGAGGCATATCGATCTCGTGCGTTGAATCCATCGCTTGCCCCTTCCTACGGGGTTCCGGGCGACTTGTAGAAAACCAAGGTGGGTCCCGAGCCGGCGCTTGGGACCCGCCCCCCCATTTCCGGCACCGTCCGGGAATCCTGAGCAATGAGGAAGAAGGAAAAAAGTGCATGACCATGTGGTGCGCCGCGTTGGAGAGATACAGCGCGATCTGGTCAATCTCTCGGTAAAGATACATTCCAACCCGGAGCTAGGCTGGCACGAATTCAAGGCTGCCGAATGGACCGCGCTTTTCCTAGAACGACATGGGTTCACTGTGGAACGCGAGTATCTGGGGTTTCCCACCGCCTTGCGGGCAGTGTTTGGAACGGGGCGGCACCGCATCGGGCTCTGCGCTGAATATGACGCCTTGCCTGAACTAGGCCATGCCTGCGGACACAACCTGATTACGGCTATCTCGTGTGGGGCGGCCGTCGCGCTGGCGGATCTTGCCGATCGCCATGACTTGACGGTCGAAGTATATGGAACTCCTGCGGAGGAAGGGGGCGGCGGAAAAATTGAGTTGCTCAAGCGTGGAGCATTCCAAGGTCTGAGTCTGGCGATGATGGCGCATCCGGGGCCGGTGGATTCCGCTGAGGCCAAGCCCTTCGCCGTTGGCCATCACCATATTTCCTACCGAGGGAAGTCTGCTCATGCAGCTGCCTATCCCGAACAAGGCGTGAACGCGAACGACGCCTTCGTCATTGCCCAAGTGGCACTCGGACTATTGAGACAACAGCTCCCAGGGACAACGAAGGTCCATGGCATCCAAACGCGCGGTGGGCAGGCTCCGAACGCAATTCCGGAACACACTGAGGGACGTTGGTACGTTCGTGCCGAGACTCTTACCGAATTGATGGGCGCAGAGGACCGGGTGCGCCGTTGCTTCGAGGCTGGTGCACTGGCGACGGGGGCCGAACTGGAAATGACTCCGGAATCAGAACCGTACTCGGAGTTCCGCACGGACGATCGCGCGCTGGAACTTTATGTACGGCACGCGAAAAATCTTGGTCGGCGATTTGATGCCCCGCCCGAGCACGCAACGATGAGCCGGGCTTCAACGGACATGGGCAACGTGTCCCAGATCGTTCCCGCTATCCATCCCTACATAGGCCTACATTGCTACCCCGATTCCAATCACCAGCTGGAATTTGCCAAGCACTGTGTTGGCTCAGCGGCAGAACGCGCCATTCACGACGGGGCCGCAGCCTTGGCACTAACGGCCTTGGACTTCGTCGGCATTCAACTTCGGTCTGAGAGGAACCAATACGTTGGGAAATAACGAGCGAGTCCTGCCCGTCACGAGGCAGGAACACGATTCAATGGGTGACGTCGAGTTACCGGCCTGGGCCTACTACGGCATCAGTACCGAGCGTGCCCGGCAAAATTTTCCGATCAGTGGCCGTACCGTCGGCGACTTCCGTCATTTGGTATGGGCCTTTGGCGCCGTCAAGGCTGCCGCCGCCCGGGCCAACGAATCCACGGGATTGCTGACCCCCAGGCAGGCCGCTGCGATCCAGGCCGCAGCGGCCGAAGTCATGGACGGCGCATTTGATGACCAGTTTGTCGTCGACCGCATTCAAGGAGGTGCGGGAACGAGCACGAATATGAACGCCAACGAAGTCATCGCGAATAGGGCGCTGGAATTGCTCGGTCACGAGAAGGGTGAATACCAACACCTTGACCCGATTGATCACGTCAACCGCAGCCAAAGCACCAACGATGCCTATCCGACGGCCGTAAAGATTGCCATGCGGCGCGCGCTTGATGATCTGCTGGAGGAGCACAGCAAGCTTGTAACGGCTTTCGCCTCGAAATCGTCGCAATTTGCCGACATCCTAAAAATCGGCCGCACTCAATTGCAGGACGCAGTGCCGATGACCCTCGGCCAGGAATTTGGGGCATTTGCCGAAACCCTACGTGAAGACAATGACAGAATGTGCGAAATGCGCGTTCACCTGGCAGAGGTGAACCTGGGTGCCACCGCCATCGGAACGGGAATAACCGCATCGCTCGACTACAGGCAACGCGTCGTTCCGGAACTTGCAAAGATCACGGGGCTGCCCTTGGTTGCCGCGGCGAATCTCGTGGAAGCGACATCGGATACCGGTGTGTTCCTGCTCCTCTCGGGCATGGTCAAGCGTGCAGCAGTCAAGCTGTCAAAGATCTGCAACGACCTGCGCTTGCTGTCCTCCGGTCCCCAAGCGGGATTCGGCGAGATTCAGTTACCCGCCGTGCAGGCAGGGTCCTCCATCATGCCAGGCAAGGTGAACCCGGTGATCCCGGAAATGGTCAATCAGGTGGCCTTCCGCATCATCGGTTCCGATGTGACAGTGACCATGGCAGTGGAAGCTGGGCAGCTCCAACTCAATGCCTTTGAACCGGTCATGGCGGACGCGCTGCTGGAATCGATGCAGTGGTTGAGTCAGGCGTGCAAGACCTTGCGGGAACGCTGTGTCGTGGGTATCGAAGCGAATGAAGACTTTCTCAAGCAACGAGTGGCAGGATCCCTCGCCGTTATTACCGGCCTGACCCCGTTGCTGGGGTATGCAATGTCTGCCGACTTGGCGAAGGAAGCCTTGCACGGACAAAAAAGTCTCACCGAGCTGATCCTTGAACGTGGGCTGTTGGCCGAAAGCGAATTGACCGCTGCCATCTCACCGGCAAATCTATCGGGGGTAAGCGCGGGGCACGCGATTTAGCGGGGGCACCGCATATGTCCTCCGGACCAGACCCGAGGATGTAACCGGGATCTTAATGCGCGGTTCACCTCCTCGTGGCCGCAGCGTTGTCCGGGGAGGGCAGCGTGGTGGGTGTCCGTCCCCGACACCGAAGGAACCCCCACCATGAAGTTTCGCACCCTCACGCTTGGCACCCTGGCCGCCTGCATGCTCGCCGGTCTGGCAAGCCCCGCCGTTGCCGCCCCGGCCGCCGAGCAGGAAACCGCATCGCCCATCCTGATTGGCCACCGGGGTGCCGCTGGTGTCGCACCGGAGAACACCCTGGCCGCGGTCAAGGCCGGCAGCCAGTCGGGTGCCGACTTCGTCGAGATCGACATCCAGCTCTCCAGCGACGGCGTCCCGTTCATCTTCCACGACGAGACCGCGGCCCGCACGACCAACGTCGCCGACGTCTTCCCGGACCGCGTCAACGACCCGATCACGTCCTTCACCTGGAACGAGCTGCAGCAGCTCGACGCCGGCTCATACTTCTCGGCCGACTTCGCCGGCGAGAAGATCCCGCACTTCGATGCGGTGGCCGACGTGCTCACCGGGGAAACCGGCGTCTTCATCGAGATCAAGTCCCCGTCCAAGTCCCCGGGCGTCGAGCAGGTCGTCGCCGAGGCGCTGGCCACCGACCCCGAGTGGAGCGCACTGGAGAAGGCCGGCAAGATCGAGGTCCTGGGCTTCGACGCCACCTCCAACAAGACCTTCGCCGCCCTGGCCCCGGAGGTCCCGCTGCAGCAGCTGACCGGCACCGTCCCGAGCGCGGAAATCCTGGCCGACTACGCCACGTACGCCGATTCCTTCGGCACCAGCTACCGCACCCTCGACGCCGCCGGTGCCGCACGGGTCAAGGACGCCGGGCTGGGACTCGGCGTCTACACGGTGAACTCCACGCAGGCCGCGGATGCCGCCCTGGAACTGGGCGTCGAGCGCATCACCGGCGACTTCCCGCAGCAGGTCGACCGCCACCTGGACGGCAAGAAGGTGTTCCCTTCCAACAACGGCATCGTCGTCTCCGGTGCTGTCAACGACGTCCCGGGCAACGACCTGCAGCCGGAAACCGGCGAGCACGTCATCCTCGCCAACGAGGGCAACCGCACCATCGACGTCAGCGGCTACGTGCTGCGCGATGCCGCCAACAACATCCTGCGCGTCGGTACGGGCTTCAAGCTCACGCCGGGCGCCGAGCTGCGGGTGTTCTCGGGACCGGGAACCAACAGCGCCGAGGCGTTCTACCTGGGCGGCGATACCGCGGTCCTGAACAACGGCGGCGACTCGATCGGCCTCTGGGATTCCAAGGGCCGGTTGCTGGACACCTTCGCCAACTAGTACCGGCTTTCCCGCAAGCCGCCCCCTGGACGGCAGTGCCCACCCCAATCGCTCTACGGGTGGGCAATGCCTTGTGCGTTGCCTAGGGTTCGCGGATGTCACGCCGGATCGGGTGGTCCGTCGGGACCTGCACCAGCACGATCCTGGTGCCGTCGGGGTCGCGGATCCACCCCTCGATCAGTCCCCACGGCTCGGTCCGCGCCTCCCGGTCGATTCCGACGCCGAGGTCCGCCAGCCGCTCCAGTTCCGCGGCAACGTCGCGGACCTGCACCCACAGCACCAGGGTGGAGGCGGTGTCCGCCCCGCGGGTGCCCGAGACCTCGAGCAGGCCGTTGCCCAGGAAGAACACCACCCCACGGTGCCCGGCGGGCCCGAACTCGCGGGCCACCGCCAGGCCCAGCACCTCGCGGTAGAAGCCCTGGGTCGCGGGCAGGTCCACGGGCCGCAGCAGCACCCGGCTTGAGAGGATCTCCATGGACCCCAATCTACCTGCGGCCGGGGTCCCTAGCGCCAGGGAACCTCGTTGATGAGTGCCTGCCCCTCGGCCACGTAGCCGGCCATCTCGGCCGGCGGCACCATGGACCCGCCGGTCGACCAGACCACGTGCGTGGCGTTGGCCAGCGCCGCGTCGTCCAGGCCGAAGGCCTCCAGGTATGCGGGGTCCTGAAGCATCCGCCAGGGGCCGGCGAAGCCTGCCGCGGCGGAGGGCTCCACGGCGATGCCCTCGGTGTCGTGCAGCAGGCCGACGAACGCCTTCATGCGCTCGTCGGTCACCGTCACGTAGCCGTCGATCAGCTGCTGCAGGTGCTCGCCGACCAGGCGGGAGGGACGGCCCACGGCCAGTCCGTCCGCGGCGGTGAGCCCGTCCAGCCCGATGTCAGCCACGGAAATTCCATCGTGCAGCCCGGTGCGCACACCCAGGGACATGCAGGGGGCGTGGGTCGGTTCGGCAAACACGCAGTGCACCGCGTCGCCGAAGGCCGCCTTGAGCCCGAACGTCACGCCGCCCGGACCTCCTCCCACCCCGCAGGGCAGGTGAACGATCAACGGGTGCTGCGCATCGACGGTGACCTGCAGGGCGGCCAACTGCCCGGCCAGCCGGGCGCCGGCCACCGAGTAGCCGGCGAAGAGGCTCAGCGAGGCCTCGTCGTCCACGAACCACACGCTCGGCTCCTCTTCGGCGGTGCGGCGCCCCGCAGCCACGGCGTCGGAGAAGTTGCCCGCGTGCTCCACGACGGTGACCCCGCGGGCGCGCAGCAGCTCCTTTTTCCAGGTACGGGCATCCATGGACATGTGCACCGTGGTGTTGAACCCGAGCTCGGAGGCGACGATGCCGATGGACAGGCCCAGGTTGCCGGTGGAGCCCACGGCGATCCCGTGGGCGGAGAGCACCTCTCGCACCTCGGGGGCATCAAGCACCCGGGCGTCGTCGCTAGGGGACATCAGCCCCGCCTTGATGGCGATGCGCTCGGCGACCTCGAGCACTTCGTGGATGCCGCCGCGTGCCTTGATCGAGCCGCTGACCGGCAGGGAATCGTCGCGCTTGAGCCACAGCTTGCCCGGCAGCTCGCGGCCGAGGCGGCTGCCCAGTTCCGCCTGCATGGCGGGGATGCCGACCAGCGGGGATTCGAGGATGCCGTGCGTGGCGCGGGTGTCGGGGAAATGCTCGGCGAACCAGGGCGCGAAGCGGCCGAAGCGTGCCCGGGCGTCCTCGATGATCGCCGGGTCGATGCCCGAGGCCTCGATCCCCGCAACGGTGGCGGTCGGCGTGGCTGCGAACCAGGCGGTTTCCTCGGCCCGGGCCAGTGCCGCGACGACGGGGTCGGTGAGGAGTTGCTCGAGGTCGTGGTTCTGGCTCATCGGGGCGGTGTTCTCCATGGTTGCAGGGTGGTTAGATACCCAATGTAGGGCACCGCCCTCTTACCGGCGAGTTGGTGCCCTACATGGATTTAGTGCGATGCGGTCGGTTCGAAGGCCGGCCCCAGGGCACCAAGCCTCACGCCCCGGCGCAGGTTTCGCCAGGGCAAGGCAGCGGGATCTGCGGGGAACGGGCCGGGGGCAAGCGCAACGAGTATGCGACCTGCCATCTCCGTGTAGTCACCACGGAAATGCACGGAGCTCTTGACCACCAGGATGTTCTGCTCCTCGGGGTGGATGCCCGCTGCTCGGAATTGGTTGCGGTCCATGACCTGGGCCTTGTGGTTGTTGACCACGACGCTCACGTTTCCCTTGCGTAGCAGGGCAGACGGACCGACAGCCAGATCGTTTCCATTCATCATGGGGCCGTCGAAATGCACCTT
Organism: Paeniglutamicibacter sp. GQ140; assembly: GCF_059759235.1. Taxonomy (NCBI): domain Bacteria; kingdom Bacillati; phylum Actinomycetota; class Actinomycetes; order Micrococcales; family Micrococcaceae; genus Paeniglutamicibacter; species Paeniglutamicibacter sp. GQ140. The sequence goes on along the minus strand of NZ_JCAXDW010000001.1, from coordinate 575,694 downwards.
GCCGTCGGTGATTTCTGAGACCTCGAAGGTTTCGGTGAGCGGCCCGTCCCCGGGCGATGCAGAACCGGGGAATGTCACCGTGACGCAATTCCCCCGTCCGGCCGCAATTGCTGCACGCACGATCTCCGGGTCCCACATGGCCGCCAATGCGCTGCCCGGTGCATCCCTGCTGAGCAATTCACGCAGCAGGCCCGTTGTCGTCGCGTCCCCACCTGCTCCCGGATTGTCCTGCGTATCGGCTATGACGACTGGACTTGCGCCTGCTGTGACCGACCACAGCGCTTCGTCCAGGGCCTGCTCGGTGGGGAATGCCTCGAGACTGAATTCGGGTTCAAGGTCGCGGAGAGTGGCGGTGATTTGTTCCACGGCGTGGCCCAGTTCCTCCTCGTCGACGCCATAGCCAAAGACGCATGGCTGGCATTCCTCGACGTCCGAAGCGGGGAATGCCATGGCGATCGACAGCACTGCGTCCGCACCTGCAACAGAATCGAGCATTTCATAGGCAGTGCGCGCGGGACCCGACATGGTGCTGCCGGAGATGGTCGGGATCAGGAAGTCGATGTGCCGCACGCTCATCGCCAGACTCTCGCCCGCGATGAGCCGCCGCAGCAGGGCCGCGGCGGACCTGCCGGTGTCAGCCATGTCGATGTGCGGGTAGGTTCTGTAAGCAACCATGGCATCCGCGGTGTGCAGCATCAAGTCGCTGACGTTGGCGTGCAGGTCCAGGCTCACAACGATGGGGACCTCGGCCCCGACCACCTCGCGCACCCGACGCAGGATCTCCCCGTCCCCGTCCGGATGGTTCTCGGAGACCATCGCGCCGTGGAGATCCAGGTACACAGCGTCGGGCTTCTGCATCGCGCAGGATTCAGTGATCATGGTCGTGACGCGTTCGAAAGCCGCGGAGTCAACGGGACCCGACGGAGAGGCCGCACACCAGATGACCGGAAGCAGCTCCCACGCGGGATCGGCCTCGAGAACGAAACCGCCAAGGGGAATATTGACCGAGGCGAGGTTCAATACCTCCGGACCGCGGTGCATCCGGGGAAACCCTTCCCCGTTCTCGAAATTCTCCCAACGCGCAGCTGACCGGGCAAAGGTGTTGGTTTCATGCAGGAACCCTGCGACGAGTACGCGGCTCACGGAGCGACCTCAATCTTGCGGTTGCGAAGGACTGTGGGCAGGAAAAGCAAGGCCGCGACGGACATGAACAGCAGGCCGACCATGGTCAGCAAGCCACCTTGGGTGCTGCCGGTTGCCTCGCGCACAAAGCCCATGATCGTCGGCGCGACGAAGCCGCCCAGAATGCCGATCGTGTTGATGAAGGCGATGCCGCCAACGGCGGCCGTGCCGCCGAAGTGGTGGGACGGGACCGCCCAGAAGACGGTGTACGCGCCCCACACTGCGCAGACGGCGATGCACAGCGCGACGAACGACAGGACGAAATTCGACGCGGTGAAAGCTGCGACCGTCAGCCCTGCAGCTGCAACCAGTGAAGGAACCACTGCATGCCATTTGCGTTCCTGGTGGCGGTCGGAGCTGCGTGACAGCAAGATCATTGCCGGAATCGTCAGGATGTAGGGGATGGCGGTGAGCATTCCGATGACGAAAGTGCTTTGGACCCCGTTGTCCTTGAGGATCGTCGGCAGCCAGAAGCTGACGGCGTAGATGCCGCACATAATGCCAAAGTATGCGGCGGCCATGACGTACACGCTGGGCTCGCGCAGCGCGTCGATGAACTTGTGTGTTGTCTGCCCTGCTGCAGTCTCATCGATGGCCTTGGCCACAACGGACTTTTCCTGGTCGGTAAGCCAGTGGGCGTCGGCAGGTCGATCAGCCATTGACTTCCAGAAGATATAGCCCAGTAGAACGCAGGGGAGACCCTGGATCACGAACATCCATTGCCAACCGGCGAGGCCGCCGAGATTGTCCGTGGCAGCAATAATGGCTGCGGAAACGCCCGAGCCAAGGATGGAGCCTATTGGTCCGGCGAGCATGTAGATGCCCATGACTGCTGCCATGCGTCGCGCCGGGTACCAGTACGTCAAATAGAGGATGATGCCTGGAGCGAAGCCGGCCTCGAAGATTCCGAGCAAGATGCGCAGGATGTAGAAGCTGGTTTCGTCGCGCACGAACATCATGGACGAGGACGTCAGGCCCCACAGGATCATGATCCTGGTGATCGTGCGGCGGGCTCCGACCTTGTGCATCAGCAGATTGCTCGGGATCTCCAAGCAGGCGTAGGCCAAGAAGAACAAGCCTGCACCGATGCCGAAGACCGCCTCGGTCAGGAGGGGAACGTCTTCCTGCATGTGCAATTTCGCGAAACCGATATTTACCCTGTCGAGGTAAGCGAAGGTGTAGCAGAGCAGCAGGATCGGCAAGAGGCGCCGGTTGACTTTTCGAAAGACGGATTGTTCGCTGACGGAGGCCAAGTGGCCGTTGTTGACGCGGTTTGACGTGGTCGACATGTTCCACCCCTTTCTGAGGTGATACCAAGCGTAGGATGTTGATCACATGAACGCTTAGATCGATGGAAACTAGTCAAGATTGCTCGATCGATGTTGAATTCAACATGATGTCAAGAATGGAATGACGGATGGATTCGTTGGAAGTGCACGCGACGGATCTTGAGATCGTTGATGCCTTGCAGATTTCCCCGCGGGCGACTTGGGCCTCCGTGGGACGCGCCATCGGCGTTTCCGAAGTCACGGTTGCCCGGCGTTGGAAGAGTCTTGAATCGCGGCGGCTCGCATGGATAGGTGTCGCCCTCCACCCGGCCGTGTCATATGGTTCCTTCATCGAGATCCGGTGTGAAGGCAAAAAGATGGATGCCATCGCCACTTCACTCGGGAGGCACCCCGACGTCATTACCGTCGGATACACGACCGGTGACTACAACCTGTATTGCCTCACCATTGCCACATCCTTGGACGGTGTCTTACGTTGCGTACACGGTGGGCTTCCGGAACTGTTTGATGCCAACCAGATTCGGATCAGCCTCTATCGTCAGATGACCGGCGGCGTTGATTGGCGTCAGGGCATCCTTTCGGCTTCCGACGAAAGACAGTTGCACGGCGACAGCAAATCAAGATCCCAGGAATCCCGGCCAGTCCTGACTGAGCGAGACCGTGACCTGTTTCTGTTGTTGGGCAGGGATGGACGAAGCTCGCCGACTGAGCTGGCTCGCGAACTCGGCGTTTCGCCCGGTGCGGTTGCTCGTCGGTTGGAACAGCTCCAAGCCGGCAACCAGATTGTTTTCAGGTGCGATGTTGCACGCCCCGATTTTGACCTGCCCCTGAACATGATCCTGTTGATGAAGGCACCGGCGTTGCATGCTGAACGGACATCGCTGTTGATAGGACATTGGCGGGAAACACGTTTCTGCGCTTCCGTCGTTGGAAGCGCGAACATTATCCTGATCGTTGGCCTCCACGATCTGGTGGATGCGGAAGGCATTCTCAGGCGGCTCTCCCTGGAACATCCGGATGTCGAGGTGGTCGACCAACGGGTGGCGACCCGCATGACCAAGGTCTACGGGCGGCTACTGGACGAAGTTGGGCGGTCCAAGGGCATCGTGCCGGTTGATCCATGGTTTCGTTCGCTTAAGGGTTAGCGAATAGGCCGAGACGGCAGCGTGTTCGGATGGCCCGCGGATCGTTCAAACACCACGCGGGCGAGCGCTATCGATCAGATCGCCCGGTTTTACCGAGTACGGCGCGCGCATGGCGCAGCAGCGGCTCGTCCACCATCTGCCCCTCGAAGGTGAAGACGCCGGGGGCCTGCTCTGCCGCCGCGAGGATGCGCGTGGCCCGTTCGAGCTCCTCGGCGGACGGCGCGAAGGCCTGGCGGATGACGGGCATCTGGCTCGGGTGGATCGAGGCCTTGGCCCCGAAGCCCGAGGCCGCAGCGTCAACCGATTCGCCGAGCAACCCAGCAAGATCGGGAATGTCGATGTAGACCGAGTCGACGGCCACCTTGCCGTAGGCTCCGGCGGCCAGCAGCACCTGGGACCGGGCATGGCGTGCCACGTCCCGGTAGGTGCCCGAGGCCTTGCGGGAGGAGGAACCGCCCAGGGAGGCGACGAGGTCCTCGGCGCCCCACATCAGGGCCACGACGTTGGGCGCGGCGGCAATCTGCGGGGCGTTGATGATGCCCAAGGCCGTTTCGCACAGGGCCACCACGGCATAATCAGCGAGCTTGGCGAGGTCAGCGGCACCTTCGGTCTTGGCCAGCATGATGGTGCGGTACGCGGTCTGCCCGATGGCTGCCATGTCCTCGGCGAAGTCCGGAGTATTGACTGGGTTAACCCGCACGATGGTGCGTTGCGGGTCCAGCGGGTTTCCGACGAGCGCGCGGCGTGCCTCGGCACGCCGGTCAGCCGCGACGGCATCCTCCAGGTCCAGGATCACCGCGTCGGCGCGTTCCAGGGCCTTGGCATAGCGGTCGGGCCGGTCCGCGGGGCAGAACAGGATGGATGGGCCCATGGTGAAGGTGCTCATGACTGGACTGCCTCCGTGTCGTAGGTAAGGGTTGCGACAACCTGGTTGGCCTTCACGAGGTCTCCCACGCGCAGGCGGCCGATGCTGACCGTGCCGGATCCGGGGGAGAGCATCGGATGCTCCATCTTCATGGCCTCGATGGTCACCAGGATTTCCCCGGCTTCCACCCACTGCCCGTCGCTGACACCCACGGCGATGACGGTGCCGGGCATGGGGGAGCGGACGTCCGGGGAGGCCTCGCCGGGCACATGTGTCCGATTGGCAAGTTCCCGGCGCAGCAGTTCCTGCCGGTCAAGGATCCGCAGCGAGGTTACCCAGCCGTCGTGGCTGAGCCAGAGTGTCGAGTCGTCGCCGAACGCTGTGGCCAGGGGCTGCCGCACGCCGTTGACGGCAACGGATCCTCCCGGAAGCCGGGTGACCCCGTAGTCCCGACCCTCGAGGGTGAAGGTGCGGCCGGTGTCCGTGGGAATGGAGGACAGCGTGAAGATCCTGCCATCCACCTCGAGGGTGGTGGCCAGCGCGGCCGGTGTCCCGAGGCGCCAGGAGTCCCCGGCCCGCCAGGTGCCGCCGCGGGCCGGGTGGCGCCCCACCTCGAGCGCCGCGGCCAGGACCAGCTCGGTTGCCCCGACGGAGCGGAAGGCCATGTCCGGCATCTTTCGCTCGATCAGCGTGGTGTCCAGGGTGCCGGTGCGAACGTCGGGATCGGCCAGCAGCAGGCGCAGGTATTCGATGTTGGTCAGCACGCCCAGGATGACGGTGTCGGCCAGGGCCCTGTCCAGGCGGGCCAAGGCGGTGTCCCGGTTGCTGCCCCAGGCGATGACCTTGGCCAGCATCGGATCGTAGTGCGGCGAGACCTCCAGGCCCTCGTCCAGCGAGGAATCAACGCGCACGTGGGCGCCTGCCGGTTCGAGGACCCGCAGCAGCCTGCCGGTGGAGGGCATGAAATCGTGGGCGGGGTCCTCCGCATAGACGCGGGCCTCGATGGCGTGGCCGTGCAGGGAGACCTGGTCCTGGGTGAAGCCCAACGGTTCACCGGCGGCGATGCGCACCTGCGCCTCGACCAGGTCGATGCGCTCGCCGTCAATGCGGACCACCTCCTCGGTGACCGGGTGCTCGACCTGCAGCCGGGTGTTCATTTCCATGAAGAAGAACTCGCCGGGCGCCTCGTCGGAGACCAGGAACTCCACGGTGCCTGCGCCCACGTAGTTCACCGACCTGGCGGCTGCCACGGCGGCGGCACCGATCTCGGCGCGGATGCGCTCGCCGTCATCGAGGTTCTCCAGCAGCGGGGCGGGTGCCTCCTCGATGACCTTCTGGTGCCGGCGCTGCAGGGAGCACTCGCGCTCGCCCAGGTGCACGGTGTTGCCCTGGGTGTCGGCCAGGATCTGCACCTCGATGTGCCGGGGCGCGCGCACCAGTCGCTCGAGGAAGAGCGTGTCGTCGCCGAAGGAACCCAGCGCGGTGCGCCTGGCACTGGCCAGGGCCGCGGGCAGCTTCTGGGCCGAGTCGACGGCGACCATGCCCTTGCCCCCGCCGCCAGCCGAGGGCTTGATCAGCACCGGGAAGCCGATCGACTCGGCCGCGTCGATGAGTTCCTCGTCGCTGAGCTCGGGCTCGGCAATGCCGGGGGTGACCGGGACGTCGTGGGCCGAGACGTGGTTCTTGGACCGGATCTTGTCGCCCATCAGCAGCAGCGCGTCAACGCCCGGTCCGATGAACGCGATTCCCGCATCCTTGCACGCCCGGGCGAACTCAACGTTCTCGGAGAGGAAGCCGTAGCCGGGATGCACGGCCTGGGCGCCGGAGACCCTGCAGGCCGCAATGATGGACGCGATGTCGAGGTAGCTTTCGGCGGCCGGGGCGGCCCCGACGCGGAGCGCGATATCGGCCTCGCGCACGTGCCGGGCGCCTGCGTCCGCATCCGAGTAGACGGCAACGGACCTGATGCCCAGGCGCTTGAGCGTGCGGATCACGCGCACGGCGATTTCCCCGCGGTTGGCCACCAGCACGGTGTCAAAGAGTTCGGTGGTCATGGTGCATCACATCCTGAAAAGGCCGAAGGAAGTCTCCGGAAGCGGTTGGGTGGCGCAGACATCCAGGGCCATCCCCAGCACCCGGCGGGTGTCGAGCGGGTCGATGACCCCGTCGTCCCAGAGCCGGGCCGTGGAGTAGTAGGGGTTGCCCTGGGATTCGTACTGCTCCTTGATCGGGGCCTTGAAGCTCTCCTCGTCCTCGGGGCTCCACGTGGAACCGGCGGCCTCGAGGGCGTCCCGCTTGACGGTGGCCAGCACGGAGGATGCCTGGTTCCCGCCCATCACCGAGATCCGCGCGGCCGGCCACATCCACAGGAAGCGCGGGGAGTAGGCCCGGCCGCACATGGAGTAGTTGCCCGCGCCGAATGACCCGCCGATGATCACCGTCAGCTTGGGGACCCTGGCGGTCGCCACGGCGGTGACCATCTTCGCCCCGTGCTTGGCGATGCCGCCGGCCTCGTAGTCCCGGCCCACCATGAACCCGGAGAGGTTCTGCAGGAACACCAGCGGCACGCCGCGTTGGTCGCAGAGCTCGATGAAGTGGGCGCCCTTGAGCGCGGATTCCGAGAAGAGCACGCCGTTGTTGGCGATGATCCCCACCTTGTGGCCGTGGATGCGGGCAAAGCCGGTGACCAGCGTGGTGCCGTAGTTGGCCTTGAACTCGTGGAACGCGCTGCCGTCGGCAACCCGTGAGATGACCTCGCGGACGTCGTAGGAGGCGTTCACGTCGGTGGGCACTGCCCCGTAGATCTCGGCGGGATCCTCGCAGGGGTCGGCAACGTCGCCGATGAGGTCCCAGACGGGATCGGGGGTCGGCGGCAGGGTGTCGATGATGTCGCGAACGATGGACAGGGCGTGGGCATCGTTTTCGGCCAGGTGGTCGACCACCCCGGAGGTCGAGGCGTGCAGGTCTCCGCCGCCGAGTTCCTCCGCGGTGACGATTTCGCCGATGGCCGCCTTCACCAGGGGAGGGCCGCCCAGGAAGATGGTTCCCTGGTTGCGGACAATGACCGTCTCGTCGCTCATGGCCGGGACGTAGGCACCTCCCGCCGTGCAGGATCCGAGCACTGCGGCAATCTGCGGGATCTTGGCCGCCGAGAGATTGGCCTGGTTGTAGAAGATGCGCCCGAAGTGGTCGCGGTCGGGGAAGACCTCGTCCTGCATGGGCAGGAACGCGCCGCCCGAATCGACCAGGTACACGCAGGGCAACCCGTTTTCCAGCGCGATTTCCTGGGCACGCAGGTGCTTCTTCACGGTCATGGGGAAGTAGGTGCCACCCTTCACGGTGGCGTCGTTGCACACCACCATCACGTACCGGCCGTGGACCATGCCGATGCCGGTGATCAGCCCGGCGCCGGGGCAGTCGCCGCCGTACATGTCCTCGGCGGCCAGCGGGGCAATCTCCAGGAAGGGCGAACCCTCGTCCAGCAGTGCATCCACCCGGTCGCGGGGCAGCAGCTTGCCGCGGTCCACGTGCCGCTGGCGCGTCTTCTCGGATCCGCCGCGGGCGGCCGTGGCGAGGCGCTCGCGCAGTTCGCCGACCAGCCGCGTCTGTTCGGCGGCATTCTCCAAGAAGGCGGGGCTGGCGGTGTCGATCGTGCTGGGCAGGGCTTCCATTGATCCTCTTTCGAAGCGGAAAACGTTGGGGGTGCTGTGTCAGCGGGCTGTGGCCAGGGGTGCGCCCGGAGGTTCGCTGGCCAGATGCATCGGAGGGCGGATGAAATCGATCCCCGAGAGCATCGCCGAGTCGGCTGAAAGGATCTTGCAGGCCATGGCCACGAAGTTGCGCTGGACCTCGGCAAGAGTCAGCCGTCCGTCGGGCCGGTACCAGTGGGCCACGCCGGTTCCCATTTCCATCAGGGCCAGGCGCGCCATGGTGGCGTCGTCCGCGGAGAAGTCGCCGACGCGGATTCCGCGCTCGACGACCTGGGCGAAAAGCGATTCGTAGTCGTCGCGGAGCTTCTGCATCGCGCTTCGGTTCTCGGGCGACAGTGCGCGCATCTCGTATTCGGCCACCCGGGCCGTCAGCGGATTGGTAGCGGTGAAGCCGACGTGTGCGGAGACCAGCGCCGCCAATTGGACGGTTGGCTCTGCGCTAATGCGAAGGGCCGCCGAGCCTGAGGCAATCATGGCGTCGAGGCATCCGCGCATGACCTGCACCAGCAGTTCTTCCTTGCTGCCGGTGTAGTGGTAGATCGTGGCGGAGTTGATGCCCGCGGCCGCTCCCAGCTCGCGGATGCCGGTGGCGGCGAAGCCCTGCCGGGCAAAGAGCATGACGGCGGACTGCTGGACCTTGCCGATGTTCACTATGGACTCCGTTGTCGAACGTGCGCCTTGGCCAATCAATTGATTGGTTCCACGATTCAAGCAAACCCTGTGATGACGCTCACTGTCAATCACTTGATTGATTCTGCAGTGAGTGAATGAGTGAAGTTATGACGAGAGTTCGAGCAGCGTAGTCACGCGCCTCATTGTCGGACATCTCCGCGTAAACCTCTGGAGTTATATAATCCTTGTGTTGTATCGTTGGGTATGGAGTGGGTCATTGACACTGAACTCATCGCAGACTGGCTCATGGGACTGGATGATTCTTCCTATGGCCAAGTCGTTGCTGCCCTTGAACTGCTGGGCGAGAGAGGGCCACATTTGGGTAGGCCTTTGGTTGACTCCATCGTCGGATCGGAACATGGCAACATGAAAGAGTTGCGACCGGGCTCGAAAGGACGGACGGAGCTGAGACTGCTCTTTGCATTTGATACCCGGCGTCGGGCTATCTTTTTAGTGGCTGGCGACAAGTCCGGGGATTGGGCTGGTTGGTACAAGAAGAATCTCCCCATTGCTGATGAACGATTATCGCGGCACCTTGAGCACGAAGACGGACGGTGAGGAAAATGGCGAAGAACCTAGAGGAACTGTTAAGAAAACGCCCCGTGGATCGGGCCGTTGTGGAGGCCCACAAGCATCGAATGTTGGAAGAAATCCGTGCTTTTAAGCTTCGGGAAATGCGCGAAGCTGCCGATTTAACCCAAAGCGAAGTTGCGACTCTTTTGCAGGTTAGCCAGAATCGGGTTTCTCGTATCGAACACGGCGACATTGAGCGAACGCAAGTGGATACATTGCGCAAATACGTCGAAGCAATCGGTGGACGCTTGCGCATTGAAGTTGAATTGGGTGACGAACGCCTGGAGATTGCATAGGCGGAAGGTTGTTCCGAGTCGCTGGCGCAGGTGTGAACCTCGACCCACACCAAGTGAACCGTGCGACGTCGCACGCTTGGTCAGAGCAATTGCCCGCCGCGCTTGCGCGCCTGCAGCACCATGGTGGTCTGCAGATCCGTCATCGACTTGCTCCAGGAAGAATCCGACAGGAAGTCGTAGAGCTGTGCGGGGGTCGCGACGGTGATGTCAGCGACCAGCTGGCAATCGCCTGCCACCGCGGCGGCGTAGCGGACTTCCGGGCGCTTGGCCAGGGCGGTGCCGAGTGCCTCGACCTGGTGCGGAGCGGTGTGTATCCACAGCAGCGCCTCGGTGTTCAAGCCCAGCGCCTCCGGCTCGACCAGGGTGCGGATCGCCAGGTGGGAGTTGCGGATCAGCCAGTCGATGCGCCGGGACACCGTGGACTCGGAGAGCCTGACCTGTCTCGCGATCGCCTCCACGCTGGCGCGGCCGTCGCGCTGCAGGGCCTGGATGATCAACTCGTCGTTCTCGGTGAGCCTGGCCGTTGCTTCGCGGACGACTTGCTGTCGGGTGTCGTCTCTGGTCAGCTCCGTGTGCAGCGCGAGTTCCTCCGCGGCGGTGAGCACCCCGATGCGCCACCCCCGGATGGTGCGGAAGTACTTCAGGACCGGATAGGTCGAGCAGGTGATCAGCCCAGGGGTCGAGGGCACCTGCAAGGTGAGCAGCTCATTCAAGGCGTTCGCCTCGCAGATGACCTCGGCGACCACGTCTCCGACCCCCGTCACCATGTAGCTGAAGGTGGTGTCGGGACGCTGGGCCAGCGATTCGCAGGCGAGCCTGGCCGTTCCCGGGGTGCAGGCCAGGCGCATGATGACCGCCGACTCGCGCGTGCGTAGGGCCGCAACGGAGATGACCTTGGAGGCGAGAAGCTCCGCGCCCTGCCGCGCCACGGTGCGCTCATGTTCGTCGAGCACCTGGGCGATCTTGCGCCAGGTGGCGCGGCCGTCCACCTGGAGTGCACCGATGATGCGTTGCTGCAGTGAGCTGAGCTCGCCTTGGGCCATGGGGTCCCCTTCGAGTGGAAGTTGGCCGGCCGCGGGTCGGCCAATGACTGGCACTTGGCAACGCGCCCTGGCAACAGCGTATCCAATGCACTGCCCGCGGCGGACACCCGTGCGGGGCCTGGCAGCCGGCATTGGGCGCCGTCACCGGATTTCTTGTCCCTTCAATCCTGCGGCAATCCACTCCGGCGCCCGCTCGGCGTAGCGCGTGCGCTGCTCGAAGTCCCGGGCGTAGGCCAACAGAGCCACGTCCTTGTAGTGGTTGGCAGTCATCTGCAGGCCCACGGGCAAACCGTCGGCGGTGAACCCGGCGGGCATGGAAAGCGCCGGCAACGAGGTGCCGGAGATGAGACACGCTGAGCGCATCCAGTCGAGGTAGGTGGTGGCGGGCGTGCCGGCGATGGTTTGCGGGTAGCGCCACGTCGCATCGAAGGGCAGGACCTGGGCGGCGGGACTGAGAAAGAGGTCGAAGCGGGCGAAGAATGCCTGGACGGCGATTTCCAGGCGGGTGCGCGCGGCCGTGGTGGCAATCAGGTCCTCGGCGTCCAGCGCCCAGCCCTTCTCGACATTCCAGATCACCTCGGGCTTGATCAGTTCACGTTTGCTGCGCACCAGGTCGCCGAGGTCAGTGGCAAAGTCGTAGGCGCGGGTGTTGCCGAAGACGAGATCGGCATCGCGAAGGTCGATGCTGACCTCCTCCACGTGGGCGCCTGCCTGTTCGAACACGGCGATCTGCGCATCCAAAACGGCCAGGACCTCCGGCTCGACGGGGACGCCCAGTCCGAAGTCCCTGCTGTAGCCGATGCGGATTCCGCGCAGTGCATTCGGCGGGAGATTCGCGAAGTCACGGCCGGTCAGCGTGTTTGGAGTCAACACCTTGTCGCTGTCACCGGCAGTGGCCTCCATGAACAGGGCAATGTCGTCGACGGTGCGGGCCATCGGGCCACTGCGTGCCAGCCATGCCCACGAATTGGTGGCAGACGGCATGGGGATCACGCCGTAGGAAGGGCGGAAACCCACCACGTTGCAAAAGGATGCGGGAATCCGCAGCGAGCCGCCCATGTCGGAGCCCTCGCCCAGCGGCTGGATGCGGGCGGCGATGGCAGCGGCAACGCCCCCCGAGGATCCGCCGGCGCTCAGCGCAGTGTCGTAGGGATTGGTGGTCGTTCCAAAGACCTCGTTGAAGGTGTGCGAGCCGGCCCCGAACTCGGGAACGTTGGTCTTGCCCGTGCGGATCGCGCCGGCCGCGGCCAGCCGTGCGATTTGCAGGTCGTCGGTCTGCGGGACGTTGTCCTTCAGGGCCGGCGATCCCTGGGTGGTGAGCAGGCCCGCGGTGTTGAACGTGTCCTTGTGCGTCATCGGCAGGCCGTGGAGCAGCCCGGTGGGCTTGCCCTGCGCGGTTGCCTCATCGGCCTTCGCGGCGAGTTCGCGGGCCCGCTCGAAATCGGTGGTGACAACGGCGTTGATGGGGCCGTTGACTCTCTGGATCTGGTCGATGTGGCTCTCGAGTGCTTCCCTGGCCGACAGGTCGCGGCGCTTGATTGCTTCGGTCATCTCCCGGGCGCCCATGTCTTGAATCGCGTTCACGTCATCCACGTCCTCTTGGTTGCTCGGCCCTGCGCCGAGATTGCTGATGACCACAGTCTGTCCGCGCCTCACGCCGCGTGAATAGTGTGGACGGGAAATTGGTCCATGATGCAGGAAAACGACAAATCCTTGACCAAATCCTTCATTGGTTGCCAGGAACCCGTTGACAGCGCAATCTGGAACAAAAGAGACGTGGCTCACAGTTTAGCCCGGAGTGTGGCTGGCAGCGGCGGCGTCGACGAGACCAAAGGAGAAATGCGATGCCGCATATCCGACCCCTCATGGCAAACCCGACATCCACGGATATCTGGGCCGTGGCGAACACCCCGATCCTGTGGATTTGCGCGCTGGGCGTCTTCGCCGTGATCTTCGTGCAGACCTTCCTCTACATCAAGGCCGCCCGCCGCGCGGCGCCGCACATTGGCATGCCGACCCGCGAGCTGAAGGAGTCCTTCAGGGCCGGGGCAGTGGCCTCGATCGGCCCCTCGCTGGCAGTGGTGCTGGTGGCCATCGCCCTTTTGGCGCTGTTCGGGACGCCGGCGGTGCTGGTCCGCATCGGGCTCATCGGTTCCGCCTCGACGGAAACCGCCTCCGCATCCCTGGCGGCGATTTCCATGGGCACCGTGCTCGGCGGGCCCGAATACACGCAGCAGGTCTTCGCCGTCGCGTTCATGGCCATGTCCCTGTCGGGAGGCATGTGGATGCTCTCCACCCTGGTGCTGACGCCCGTGCTCAAGCGCGGCGGCAAGAAACTGGCGAAGGCCAACCCGGCGGTCATGGCGCTGATTCCGGCCGCCGCATTGCTCGGCGCCTTTTCGATGCTGGCCATCGCCGAGCTGCCCAAGTCCAATGTCCACGCAGTCACATTGATGATTTCCGCGGCAACCATGTGCCTGTGCCTCTTCCTGGCCAAGCTACTCAACGCCCGGTGGCTGAAGGAATGGGCGCTGGGCTTCGCCATCATGGTTGCCATCGCCGCCGCCTACCTGATGCACACGGCCTAGACCCCCATTTCCTGCGAGCAAGAAAGTAGAAAAACCATGACCACCCCCGTCGCCACACACGCCGATGCCTCCATGGCCCGTTTCGAATCCGAGACCACGCGCTACGGATCCCTGACCATGATCGCCGGCCTGGTGTTCTCGCTGCTCGGACCCATCTACCTGGTCTTCTTCTCGGGCCTGGAAATCACCGGACCCATGGTCTGGATCGCCTTCGTCGCGGTCGCCGCCACCTTCGGGGTCTTCTGGTTCGTCGAGCCGCTGACCTACTTCCCGATCCTGGGATCGGCCGCGATGTACCAGGCCTTCATGATCGGGAACATCTCCAACAAACTGCTCCCCGCCGCCATCGTTGCCCAGTCCAGCATCAACGCCAGGCCCGGAACCCGGCGCGGCGACCTGGCCGCCGTGATGGCCATCGGCGGCGCCGCCACCGTCCACCTGACCAGCCTGCTCGTCTTTGTCGGGCTGCTCGGGACGTGGCTGGTCTCGATGGTCCCCGCCAGCATGATCGAGGTCGCCCGCGTCTACATCCTGCCCGCGCTCATGGGTGCCGTACTCGTGCAGGCGATCGTGAGCATGAAGCGCCTGCGGCCCACCGTCATCGCCGTAGCCCTGGCCCTGCTGTTCCAATTTGTCATCGTGCCCGCAGCACCCAAGACGGCACTCTTCGCCACCGCGCTCGTCGTGGTGCTCTCGATCATCCTGTCCTGGGTGCTGCGCGACCGAAAAGAAGTCCATGTCGCCACCGAGGTCGACTGACCCAACCCTCCGCCGGCCTCCGCCACCTGCGGCACCGGACACCGAACGAAAGGAAACACGCACATCATGACCGCACCCACCCTGGACCTCGCAGGCATCGCCACCGACTGGATGCACGAGCAGTACCTGCACCTGCACCGGCATCCCGAACTCTCCATGCAGGAGCACGAAACCGCCGCCTACATCGAGGCACGCCTCGCCGAACTCGGCATCGAGAACTTCCGCTGCGGCGGCACGGGCGTGGTAGGAATCCTGCGCAACGGCCCGGGCAAGACCGTGGCCTTCCGCGCCGACACCGACGGGCTGCCGATCAAGGAGGACACCGGGGCCGACTACGCCTCGACGGCGACCTCGCATTTGCCCGACGGCACCGAGGTCCCGGTCATGCACGGCTGCGGCCACGACACCCACATCGCGGTGCTGCTGGCCGCGGCGCGATTCCTTGCGGAAAACAAGCCGGCGTGGCACGGGACCCTCGTGCTGGTGTTCCAGCCCGGGGAGGAAACCGGTGCCGGGGCCCGGGCCATGGTCCAGGACGGACTCTGGGAGCGGGCGCCGCGGCCCGACGTCGTGCTCGGACAGCACGTCTTTCCCTACGCGGCCGGATCCGTGCACATTTCCTCCGGCACCGCGATGGCCCTGGCCGACGCCCTGAAGGTGACCCTGCGCGGGAAGCAGTCCCACGGCTCACAGCCGCAGGACTCCATCGACCCGATCCTGCTCGGCGCCCACATCATTGCCAGATTGCAGGGGATCGTTTCCCGGGAGCTGGCACCGACAACGCCGGCGGTGGTGACGGCCGGGACGTTCCACGCGGGCCTGAAGGAAAACATCATTCCCGACCGGGCGGAGTTCACGCTCAATGTCAGGACGCTGACTCCCGAGGTTCGCGCCACGGTGCTGGAGGCGATCACCCGGATTATCAACGCGGAAGCCCAGGCCTCCAACGCGCCCGCACCCCAGATCGAGCACATCTACGACTTCCCTCGCTGCTACAACGATCCCGCACAGACGCAGTCGGTCATAGCGTCGTTGCGCGCCGAGCTGGGGGAGGAGCAAGTGGTCTTGGCCCCGCCGGTCATGGGCAGCGAGGACGTGGGCTGGCTCGGGGACTCCATCGACGTGCCCACCGTCTACTGGTTCTTCGGGGGATTCCCCGCCGGGCAGGAACATCCGCCGGTGAACCACTCGCCGTACTTCCTGCCCGCGATGGAGCCGACCCTTTCGGCCGGGGTCCGTGCGGCGGTGGCAGCGATCTCGGGCTACCTGGCCTAGAAACCAGGCGCGTGTGGAAGGCGACGAGTCCGCCTGAACCATGGTCCAAACAAGAGCGCTCCCACACCTTGAGGAGATGTGGGAGCGCCCGTGCTCGTGTTCGGCCGAATGGGGCCCGGGGGAGTTGGCTTTACAGCGCCCGCAGGATCACTGCGCTGCCCTGTCCGCCGCCGCCGCAGATGCCGGTGGCGCCCACGGATCCGGCGCCGAGCTCGGCCAATTGGCGGGCCAGCGTGCCGACGATCCGGGTGCCCGAGGCGCCGATGGGGTGGCCCAGGGAAATGGCTCCGCCCTTGGTGTTCACGATGTTCCCGTCGATCCCGAGCTTTGCCACCGACTGGACGCCAACGGCGGCAAATGCCTCGTTGATCTCCACGGCCTTCAGGTCGGCGGCGGAGATCCCGGTGCCTTCAAGCGCGGCCAGGATGGCGTTGGCCGGCTGTTCGTGCAGCAGCACGTCAGGTCCTGCGACCAGCGCGTGGGAAACGACCTCGGCAATCGGCGTGATTCCCAGGCGCTCGGCGGCGGCCTTGCTGACCAATACGATCGCCGCTGCTCCGTCGGTGATCTGTGAGGCACTGCCCGCGGTGATGGTGCCGTCCTTGCTGAAGGAAGGACGGAGCTTGGATAACGACTCGGCCGTGGTGTCCGCGCGGATTCCGTCGTCGGCGGAGATGACAACATCGCCGCGGCGCGAGGAAATGGTGAAGGGCGCGATCTCTGCGGCGTGGAAGTCGGCTGCCGCGGCGGCCCGCTGGTGCGAACGGGCGGAGAACTCGTCTTGTGCTTCACGGCTGATGCCATGCTTGCTGTTGCCGTCTTCGGTAGAGGCGCCCATGGAACGTTGTTCGAAGGCGTCGGTGAGTCCGTCGTGTTCCATGGTGTCAAGGACTTCGAGGGCACCGTACTTCGTGCCGGCGCGTGCGCGCTGCGCGTGGGGTGCCAGCGACATGGATTCCTGGCCGATGGCAACCACCACGTCGGCCTCGCCGGCGTCGATCATGCGCGCCCCGGCCACGACGGCCTCGGTGCCCGAGAGGCAGACGGCGTTCAGTGTCATGGCCGGCACGCTGTAGCCGATGCCGGCTCCCACGGCCGACTGGCGTGCGGGGTTCTGTCCGGCGCCGCCCTGCAGGACCTGGCCGGCGAAGACCCGCTGGACCTCGGAGGGGTCGATGCCGGCGCGTTCCAGGGCTGCTGCAGCGGCGTGGGAGCCAAGGGCCGTGCCCGGAATTGCGGCCAGTGCCCCGTTGAATCGGGCGAACGGGGTGCGGGCGTACCCGGCGATCAATGCGCTCATGCTGCTTCTTCTTCCTCAAGGTCAATGGTGAATGGTGCGCCGGTGGACTCGCGCAGGGACTCGACGGTGATGCCCGGCGCCACGGCGCGCAGCACCAGGGCGGAATCGAGAACGTCGAACACCGCGCGGTCGGTGATGATCCTGTCCACCACGCCGACCCCGGTCAGCGGCAGGTCGCAGGTCTCGACGATCTTCGGGGTGCCGTCCTTGGCCACGTGGTCGGTGATCACGATGACGCGCGGGGTGCCGGCGACCAGGTCCATGGCCCCGCCCATGCCCTTGACGAGCTTGCCGGGGATGGTCCAGTTGGCCAGGTCGCCGTTGGCGGCCACCTGCAGGGCGCCGAGGATCGCGGTTGCCACGTGGCCGCCGCGGATCATCCCGAAGGAGGTGGCCGAGTCGAAGTAGCTGCCGCCGGGCAACAGGGTGACGGTCTGCTTGCCGGCGTTGATCAAGTCGGCGTCCTCTTCGCCCTCGTAGGGGAAGGGGCCCATGCCCAGCAGTCCGTTCTCGGACTGCAGGGTGACGTTCACGCCCTCGGGCAGGTTGTTGGCCACCAGGGTCGGGATGCCGATGCCCAGGTTCACGTACTGGCCGTCGGTCAGTTCGCTTGCGGCAATCGCCGCCATTTCATCGCGTGTCCACATGCCGTTTATGCCTCCTGGCGGACGCGCACGGTCCGCTGTTCGATGTCCTTGACGCCGTCGGTGGCGACGACGTGCTGCACGAAGATGCCCGGGGTGTCCACGAGGGACGGATCCAGGTAGTCCTCGTGGATGAGCTCCGCCTCGGCGAAGGTCACACGCCCGGCCGCGGCGACCAACGGGTTGAAGTTCCGTGCGGTCATGCGGTAACGCAGGTTGCCTTCCGGGTCGGCCTCGAAGGCGCGGACCAGGGAAATGTCCGCGACGATGCCGCGTTCCAGGATCGCGGCGCGGCCGTCGAATTCCATGGTTTCCTTGCCCTCGGCGACCGGGGTGCCCACGCCGGTGGGGGTGTAGAAGGCGGGGATGCCCGCGCCGCCGGCCCGCAGGCGCTCGGCCAGCGTGCCCTGCGGGACGAACTCGACCTCGAGCTCGCCGTCCAGGAATTGCTGGGCGAAGAGCTTGTTCTCGCCCACGTAGGAGGCCAGGACCTTGGCGACCTGCTTGTTTTCCAGCAGCAGGCCCAGTCCCTTGCCGTCCACGCCCATGTTGTTCGAGACGATGGTCAGCCCGGTGGCGCCCGAGTCGCGCAGGGCGGTGATGAGCCGGCTCGGGATTCCGCTGAGGCCGAATCCGCCGACCGCGATGGTCATTCCATCGCGCACGGTTGCGGCCAACGCCGCAGCGGCGTCGCCGATGACTTTCGTTGCCATGGTTCTCCTTGTGTCGTCCACGATGTGGAGTGCTTCAATGTCCTGCTCTGACCGTACTGATCGGGCGTTATCCCGGTCAATGGATCGGGCCAATGTGACCTGGATTGCTCGATGGGTGGTTAGTTGGGTGAATCTCGACCATAATATGGACATGAATTCCTCGTTCCCCGGTGCCCAGGTGGTGGGCCGCATGGCGGCAGTGCTGCGTGCCGTGAGCACCGCGATGCCCCGGGGCATCTCCACGGCGGAGGTCGCCCGAGGCACCGGACTGGCGCGCCCGACCGCGCACCGGCTGCTCGCGGCGCTTACGGCCGAGGGGTTTTGCGACCACGACAACCGGGAGGGGTTGTGGCTGCTGGGCCCGGAGATGTACCTGATGGGGACCGTTGCGGCCGAGCGCTACGACATCACCGAGATCGCCCGCGACCACGTTGCCGCCCTGGCCGATGCGACGGGTGAAAGCGCGTTTCTCTCGGTGCGGCGGGGTGATGAGACCGTCTGCCTGTTGCGGGCCGACGGGGCATTCCCGATCCGCTCCTTCGTGCTCTACGAGGGCAAGCGCTTCCCGCTCGGCGTGGCCTCGGCGGGGCTGGCGATCCTGTCGTTCCTGCCCGAAAAGGCGATCGAGCGCTATCTGGAAGGCCGGGACCTGGTTGCGGAACATGGAAGCGACCACGCCCCCGAGCCGTTGCGCCGACGCATTGCCGAGACGCGGGAGCGCGGTTGGGCGGAGAACCCGGCGCTGATCGTGGAGGGAAGCTGGGGGATGGGTGCCGCGGTCTTCGACGCCGCGGGCCAGCCCGCCTGGGCGCTGAGCCTGACCGGAGTCGAATCGCGGTTCTCGCCCGAGCGGCGCCCCGAGATGGGCCGGCTGCTGATGCACCACGCGCACGAGTTGACCAAGAAATTGCGTGGAGAGCAGGCGCTGCCAACTCGCTGAGTATGGAAGTCTAAAGCTGTCCGGCGGAAGCGAGAAGCTGACGGGCAATCTGCCCGCCGGCGGCGCGCATGCGCATCTCGTCGGTGGCCACCACGACCTGGGCGAAGGCGTCCCGCGGAGCATCCTCGGTGACAGAACCGACCACGGCGTAGACGGGAATGCTCGCGCATCGGGCCATGATGACCGAAATGATCTTGCCCTGAAGGGTCTGGGAGTCCAGGCGACCCTCGCCCACGATCACCGCATCTGCCTTCGCGACTTCGTGTTCGAAGCCGATCGCGTCGAGCACGAAGTCCGCGCCGGAGCGCAGCTCGGCACCGAAGTTCGCCCAGAGCCCGCCGCTGAATCCACCGGCCGCTCCTGTCGCCGGAACGCCGCGGGGGTCCCGCGGCAGCGTGGTCGCCAACTCGTGCAACCGCGCGGTCAAGACCGGGACTTCCTGTGGGGTGGCGCCCTTTTGCGGGCCGAAGACCACCGCGGCGTCCTCGAAGGGCGTGGTGACATCGCTGAGCACCACAACCCCCGCCCCGCGCAGCCCGCCGTGTTCGGTGATCGCCGCGCACGCACCCGCCCCGCCGTCGGTGGTCGCCGACCCGCCCGCTGCCACCACAAGGCGCCGGGCACCGCGCCTCACCGCATCAATCATGAGCAGGCCGGTGCCGTAGGTGTCGGCGGTGAGCGCATTGCGTCCACCCGGAGCCGGCAGGGTGATTCCGCTGGCCGCGGCCAGGTTGATGTAGGCGGTGCCATCGACGCCCAGGGAATAGGCGGCACGAACGGGATCCCGCCACGGCCCCACGGAGTCGGCGTGGATCTGCTCGGCACCGAGCGCGGCACCGAGGATTTCCTCGGTGCCTTCCCCGCCATCTGCCACCGGCAGCTCCAAGACCTCCGCGCCCGCGGACCTGGCTCCGCCGGCGATCGCCGCGGCGACCTGGGCGGCGGTATAGGTGCCCTTGAAGCTGTCGGGGGCAATCAGGATTTTCATGGTGTCTTTCCTAGAATCCGACGTTTTCGCGACCCTTGAGCGCCAGCATTTCGCGGGCCTCGTCGGGGGTGGCAACCTCGAAGTTCAGAGCCTCGAGGATGGTGCGGATGCGGGTGACCTGTTCGGCGTTGGAGGCGGCCAGCTGGCCGGGGCCGATCCACAGCGAGTCCTCCAGGCCCACGCGGACGTGGGAGCCCATGGCCGCCCCGATGGTGGCCAGCGGCATTTGGCTCTTGCCCGCGCCCAGGATCGACCACTCGTACGAGTCCCCGAAGAGCCGGTCGGCGGTGCGGCGCATGTGCATCAGGTCTTCGGGGTGCGCCCCGATGCCGCCGAGCAGCCCGAAGACCGACTGGACGAAGAGCGGGCCCCGGGCCAGCCCGCGTGCCTGGAAGTGCGCGAGATTGTTCAGGTGAGAGATGTCGTAGCACTCGAATTCAAAGCGGGTGTCGTTCGCGTTGCCGATCTCCAGGATCTTCTGGATGTCGGCGAAGGTGTTTTTGAAGACCAGGTCCCGGGATTTTTCCAGGCCCTCGCGCTCCCACTCCTGTCCGAATTCCTTGAAGCGCTCCAGCATCGGGTAGAGGCCGAAGTTCATCGAGCCCATGTTCAGCGAGGCGAGCTCCGGGGCGAACTCGATCACCGGGCGCATGCGTTCCTCCACGCTCATGTGCGGGGAGCCGCCGGTGGTGATGTTGATGATCGCGTCGGTGTTGGCCTTGAGCTTGGCCAGGATGGGTTCGAAGTGGGCGGGATCCTGTGACGGGCGCCCGTCCTTCGGGTCCCGGGCGTGCATGTGCACGATCGAGGCCCCGGCCTCGGCGGCACCGATCGCGGCATCGGCGATCTCATCGGCCGTGACGGGCAGGTGCGGGGACATGGTGGGGGTGTGGATCGCGCCGGTGACGGCGGAGGTGATGATGACCTTGCGTGTACTTGCCATGATGATGGGTCCAGATCCTTAGTAGAGCTTTTCGGTGTTGCCGTCAACGGCCATGGCCTGGCCGTTGACGCTGCGGGCCAGGGAGCTGGCCAGGAAGACTGCCATGTCGGCGATGTCGCCGGCCTCGACCAGTCGGTTCAGCGAGGACTGGCGGTGGTAGAGGTCGGAGACCTCCTGAAGCGGGCGGCCGAGCATCGCGGCCTTGGCCTCGATGACGGCTTCGATGCGCGGTCCGTTGACGGCGCCGGGGCAGATGGCGTTGACGCGGATGCGTTCGTCGCCCAGCTCGATGGCCAGGGTCTTGGTCAGCCCGATGACCGCCCACTTGGATGCCGAGTAGGCGCTGCGCCCGGCCATGCCCAGGCGCCCGGCGGCCGAGGAGAGGTTGACGATCGAGGCGTCGCTGCCCTCCCGCAGCAGCGGGAGCAGGTGCTTGATGCAGTAGAACTGTCCGTGCACGTTCACCTCGAAGGTGGACTTCCACGCCGCGGATTCCAGCGTTTCGATGGGTCCGGTGGGCCCGGCGATTCCGGCGTTGTTGACCAGCACGTCCAGCCCGCCCAATTCGGTGCGGACCACTGCGGCGAGCTCGATGACCTGGGATTCGTCGGACACGTCGCTTACCGCCGCGGCGAAGCCGGCCGCCCGGGCCGCCTCGACGGCCTCCGTGTTGATGTCGGTGACGAATACTGCAGCGCCGAGTTCCTTGAATGCGGTGGCGATGGCCAGGCCGATGCCGGCGGCTCCCGCGGTGACCAGCACCCTGCGGTCGGTGTAGTCGAATCTGTTGTTGTCCATGGTGGTGCTTTTCTTCCTGGTTGCGGAGGGAATCTAGTGGGCGGCGACGGAGGACTTGGCCGGGTCCTCGGTGCCGCGCTTGAGCTTGCGGGTCAGCAGTGCGCCGATGGCGCACATGGCGACGATGAACCAGAGGCCCGAGAGCTTGCTACCGGTGGCCTCCTCCATGAAGCCCATGACGTACGGGCCGAGGAACCCGCCGAAGAGGCCCACGGTGTTCACGAAGGCGATGCCGCCGGCCAGCGCGGCGCCGGAGAGGCGCGTTGCCGGGTAGGTGAAGAGGATCGGCTGCAGGGCGAAGAAGTTGAACGCGGCCAGGCAGAAGCCGAGCATGCCCAGGATCGGTCCGCCGATGGCGCCCAGGGTGAAGCCGGCGACAATGCCGACCATCGTGGAAGTGGCGATCAGCCGGGAGCGGGACGCGTTGGTGGCCAGGCGCGGCAGCAGCAGGGCGCCGGCGGCGGAGAAGATCCACGGGATGGAAGTCAGCAGGCCGATCTGGATGGTGTTCAGCGTGCCGTAGGTGCCGATGATCGAGGGAAGGAAGAAGCTCAGAGCGTAGACCGCGATCTGGTGCGTGAAGTAGATGGCCACGACCAGCAGGATCTGCTTGTCCTTCAGGACGTGGCGCAGCTTCGAGTTTCCGGAGGCCTTGGCGCCGGCAGTTTCTTCGGCCAAGATGCGGGCCTCGAGGTCCTCGGCTTCCTCGCGGGTGAGGAACTTGGATTCGGTGGGCTTGTTGGGCAGGGCCTTCCAGACGACGAAGGCCAGGAAGCAGGCGGGGATGCCCTCGATGATGAACATCCACTGCCAACCGTGCAGGCCGCCGAGTCCGTCAAGGGTCAGCAGCACGCCGCCCAGCGGGGCGCCGACGATGTTGGCGATGGAGACGCCGAGCAGGAACATGCCGTTTGCCTTGGCGCGGTCCTTGACCACGAACCACTGCGTGATGAAGTAGATGACGCCGGGGAACAGCCCGGCCTCGGCGATGCCCAGCAGCATGCGCAGGATGTAGAAGGACCATTCGCCCTGCACGAAGGCCATGCAGGCCGAGAGGATGCCCCAGGTGATCATGATGCGCATGATCCAGAAGCGGGCACCGACCTTGTGCATGATCAGGTTCGAGGGGATCTCGGAGAGCGCATAGGTCAGGAAGAACAGCCCGGCGCCGATGCCGTAGGCCGTGGCCGAGATGCCGAGGTCGATCTCCATCCGGTCCTTGGCCATGCCGATGTTCGTCCGGTCGATGAATGCCATGACGTACGCGGCAATCAGCAGCGGCATGATGCGCCGGAAAATGATCTTGTTGACGACTTCGGGTGACCGCATGGTGGTCGTCCTTGCTGTTGTAGGCATCTCAATGACTTTCTGGATCGGGCATGGCGGGGGAAGGCGGCGCGGGCGCGCCAGGGGGAGTGATGGAGTATTGGGAGAGGGGAAGGGTTACTTGGCGCCGGTGTCCGGAGGGCAGCCGCAGGTCCGGCCGATGTGCAGCCGGTGGGCGCACACCGAGTGCTTGTAGGTGCCGCGCGGGCGGGTGATCTGGTCAAGGAGAAGTTCGAAGGAACGCTCGGCCATTTCCTTGACCGGTTGGACGATCGTGGTCAGGCCGATGAGCAGGGAGCGGCTGCGCGGAAGCCCGTCGCTGCCGACCACCGCCACGTCCTCGGGGATGCGCAGCCCCAGGGAGAGCGCGTGTTCCATGACGCCGATGGCGATCTCGTCCGAACCGCACACGATGGCCCGTGGCGGGTTGGGTGAGCCGAGCAGCTTTTCGGCCGCGACCCTTCCGCCGTCGGAATTGAGCCTGGTGCTGATCTTCCGGTCCCCGGTGATCGCCACGCCCGCGGCGCTCGCCGTCCGCACGAAGGCTTGTTCCCGGGCCAGCGAGGCGGTGGAGAAGCGGGGGCCGATGACCGTGGCGATTTCCGTGTAGCCGTGGTCCAGGATGTGGCCCATGAGGTCGGACGCGGCGGCATCGTCGTCGATTCCCACGAAGTCGCCGGGTAGGTGGTCCGAGCGCCGGGAGAGGCACACGTACGGGATGCGCTTCTGGCGCAGGGTCCGCAGCGCCCGGGAGTCCTCGCGCAGCGCGGCGGCGATGATGACCCCGTCCACGTTTCGGGCCGCCAGGGTTCCGGCGACCTGGGCGAGCGATTCGGGATCGTCCTGGGTGGTGGCGACGAAGACCTCGAAGCCCTCGGCGGCGGTGGCGTTGATGATGTGCTGCGCCCACCCGGTGTACATCTGGTTGACGATATTCGGAAGGATCAGGCCGACCACCCGGGTCAGCAGCGGATCGCGGCCGGCCGAATTGCCGGAGGGACGGAACCCCATTTCGTTGGCGATCTTCACGACGTGCCGCCGGGTTTCCATCGAGGCCCCGGGCCGCCCGTTCATGATGTAGCTGACCGTGGCCGTGGAAACTCCTGATGCGCGGGCCACCGCTGCGGCGGAGACCCGGGTGGGTCGGTCCGTCGGGGTGTCGGTATTGCTCGGCATCTTTGCCTCCTTCGCGGTGTCGTTTCCACGGCCGGTAAATCGACGGCGTGTGATCACCATTACAGACCACGGTTAGTCGTTAAGCAACGTTAAGTGAAAGGGATCAACGGCAGGAAGCCTCCGTCGCAGAAAGCAGGCCGGATTCGAAGGGCGGTTGAGTAGGCCCGGGACCTGATGGGCACGAAACTTGCTGAATGTTGCTTACCGCTTCTCGCGCCCGTAGCCTTCAGCCGGGCGAACCGGGAGCCCGTGGCCTTCGCTGGGGTGCGCAGGGACTGCGTGGGAACGATCCATTCTGGCCGTCCGAAACCCTACCAAAGCATCGGTCCCCGGTTCTAGGCTTGGAGCATGTCGCAGGAAGATCAGTCCTCCGCGGACATCGAAACGACGGACAGGCAACAAACAGCCACCCCACCGGCGCCCACGGCATCGGGGCACCGCACGTTCATGCACGTGCTGGTCAATACCGCCCTGGCCAATGTGATCACCAGCTTCCTGTGGTTCGCACTGACCTTCTGGGTGTACCTGGAAACCCGGTCGGTGCTGGCCACCGGACTCATCGGCGGGGCCTACATGCTGCTGGTCGCGTTCTTTGGCCTGCTCTTCGGAGTGCTGGTGGACAGGTACCGCAAGCACGCGGTGATGGTTGGATCCACGCTATTCACCGTCGCCTGCTTCGGGCTGGCCGCCGCCATGTTCATGCTGGTGCCAGAAGCGGAGCTGCTCAGCCTGACCGGCATCTGGTTCTGGCTCTTCGCCCTCGTGGTGCTCATCGGCGCCGTGGTCGAACAGCTGCGCAACATCGCGCTGTCCACCACCGTGACCCTGCTGGTTCCGGCGGATCGCAGGGCGAATGCCAACGGCCTGGTGGGCACGGTGCAGGGCCTGGCGTTCATGATCACCAGTGTCTTCAGCGGCCTGTCCATCGGCATGCTGGGCATGGGCGGAACCATCATCATTGCGCTGGTGGCCTGCGGCGCGGTGCTGGCACACCTGCTGTTCCTGCGGATCCCGGAGCCCAAGATCGTTCGCGCGCAGGATCGCGAGAGCTTCTCCGAATTGCGTGCGGGGATCGCGGCGGTCCGCGCGACCCAGGGGCTTTTCGCACTGATCCTGTTCACCACCTTCAACAACCTGACCGGCGGGGTGTTCATGGCGCTCATGGACCCCTACGGCCTGACGATCTTCCCGGTGGAGATTTGGGGCGTGGTGCTCGGGGTGACCGCCACCGGCTTCCTGATCGGCGGCGGGCTGGTGGCCAAGTTCGGACTGGGCAAAAACCCGATCCGCACCATGCTGATCCTGGTCGCGTTCAGCGGCGTGCTCGGTGCCACCTTCACGATCCGCGAGTGGTGGTGGCTCTACGCCCTGGGCATCTGGGTCTACATGATGCTCATCCCGGCGGTCGAGGCAGCCGAGCAGACAGTGATCCAGAAGGTGGTGCCCTACAAGGTCCAGGGCCGGGTCTTCGGCTTCGCCATGACCTTCGAGTCGGCGGCCGCGCCGATCACCGCGTTCATGATCGCCCCGCTGGCCGAGTTCTGGATCATCCCCTACATGGCCTCGGAGCCGGGAAGGCAAGGCTGGGGCTGGTTGCTGGGGGAGGGGGACGCCCGCGGCATCGCATTGGTGTTCGTGGTGACAGGGGTCGCGTCGATCTTCCTGGGGCTCGCGGCACTGACCACGCGGTCGTACCGGCGGCTGTCGGTTGCCTACGCGACGGCGCCGGAGAGCGCACCGGTCGAGGACGGTGAGCCTGGAGCGGCGTCCGCCGCCGACGACGGGCGCTGAAATCCAGGACGCTACGTGGCCGCGTGCCCCGCGCCGAGGCTGCGCTCGATCCGGCGGTCCGGGACCAGCCAGAGCACGGCGACAGCCACGAAGAACGCGACGCCCAGGTAGCCCCAGACATTGTCGTGCTCGCCGCCCAGCAGGGCGGCAAAGATCCCGAGGGTGTAGAGCACCAGGGACGCCTTGCCCTTGCGGTCCCGTCCCATGGCGCGCTCGAGCGTCGAGTCGGCGCCTTGCCCGCGGATGATCACGCGCTGCAGGACGAGGTAGGCGGCGGCCGCCGCCAACAGGTTGATGCCGTAGGTGACGACGGGCGTCTTGGCCAGGGCACTTTCATCCATCCAGGCGGTGCTGAACGGCAGGAGGGAAAGCCAGAAGAGCAGGTGGAGGTTGGCCCAGAGGACCCCGCCGGTGATCTTCTCGGTGACCTGGAACATGTGATGGTGGTTATTCCAGTAGATGCCGATGTAGACGAAGCTCAGTAGGTAGGTCAGCAGGCTGGAGCCGATGACCGGGAGGAGCGAGGCAAGGTCGTGGCCCTCGGGGACCTTGAGTTCCAGGACCATGATCGTGATGATGATGGCCAAGACGCCATCGCTGAATGCTTCCAAGCGACTGGTGGGCATGCTCGGCCGCCTCCTTTCCCAAACACCTGCTCCTGCGTGAAATTGCTGGTCACGATACTTTCACACCGGTAGGGCCAATGCGTGGTTTTCACCTGCAACATTCCTCGAGGCGTCGGGCAGTGTGCGGCGACGGGAGCCGCTCAGCGGCGCAACCGCAGCGCGCCCGATGTCCGCCGTGCCCGGGCGTACTGTCGTGCCGCGGATCTGGCGATGTCTTCCTCCCGCTTGAGAATCTTCTCGCACGCGCGCCGGGTTACCTCCGGCAGGGCAGGGTCGGCGGCCAGGGATTCGAGGAAGGCGCGGGTCATCACGCTGTCCTGGTGGTTGCCCAGGATCTTCTGCAGCCGGCGGGACCGGCGGGCCAGGGCGGCGGCCCGTTTCGGGTGGATCCCGGCGGCGGATTCCGCGGCGTGCAGCAGCCGCTTGGTGTCCTTGCGCAGCCGGTGCAGCGCCACATCGCGGTCGTGTCCGGGTTCGGTGCGCAGCATGGCCCGATAGGCGCGGTCAACGATCCTGGCCTGGTCGTTGACCGATGCCGCGACCTCGGTGCCGGCGGGGCGGCGGGCCGGTTCGGCGGCCGGGGGATCGTCCCGGAAACGCCCGAGGCCCTCCAGCAGCCGGCGGTAGCGCCTGGACTTCAAGGCCTTGACCACCCGCCGGCGTCCGGCGTCGCTGGCATCGCCGAGCGCGCGTTCGAGGGATTCCGCGAGAACCTCGGTCCGCCATTTCGCGGGCAGTTCCGCGAGGCGGTCATCGAGTCGTTCGCGCACGACCTCGGCATCCCGGGAACGGCCCAGGGCCTTGGCCAGCCATTTCAGTTCGTGGCCCAGGCTCCGGCGTCGGCTTGCCTCGAAGAGATGCCCGTAGATGTCCAGGGCGGAACGCAGCCGCCGCGTCGCGGCACGCATGTCGTGGACGGCCCCGGGGCTCCCGGAACGGACCCCGGGTTCCTGGGTGCCCAGTTCGGCGATTTGCCCGTCCATGTAGGCGATGGCCACCGACAGCACCGTGGCCGTCTTGCCGGCCGCCGGGGAGCGCGAGGTGCCCGGGCGCCGAAGCAGGTTCCCGTGCCCGCGGATCTTGGCCATGGAGTGCCTCCTCTCCCGCATCGCCTCCATCGCGATTCTAGGTGCCGGAGGTGAACGTGGACAGGGACTGCCCCGGGACCGCGACGCCGCAGCGGGAGGCGAAGACTTGAGGAGCAGGTCGCCTGCCCGTGGACGGGAATTAACCCTCCGGCCACGTGGGTGGACTTGAATCAAGGGTGCCACTGGAATTCCCAGTTGGGGAAACACGACAACCACTTGAGGATTCAGCCTGCATGTCCCGTTCGATGGAAGCCGCCACCGCGGTGCCGAACCTGCGCCGGGTCCCCTCCGCCGGCGACGGTCGGCTGTTTCGGTCGGCTGCCCCCAGCGGACTGGAACGCGCGGGCATCCGGGAGCTGGATGCCCTCGGCGTGCGGACCGTCGTGGATTTGCGCGAGTCCTTCGAGGTCGCCGAGCGCCGGGGCTACGTCCCGGCGGGCGCCGTGCATGTTTCGGTGCCGCTGTACCTCGGCCCGCTGCCCGTGGCCACCGCCATCAAGGACGTCTACTGCCACCTGATCGCCGACCGCGGCACGGAAATCACCAAGGCGGTGGGAGCCATCGCCGCGGGTCTTCCGGAGGGGGTACTGGTGCACTGCGCCGCGGGCAAGGACCGCACCGGCCTGGTGGTGGCCCTGGTCTTGGAGGTTGCCGGCGTGCCGCGCCAGATCCTGCTTGACGACTATGCGCGCAGCGCCAGGGACCTGCCGGCAAGCTACCGCGAGCGGGTGAACCGGGAGCTGGCCTGCGCACTGGGGGACAGCGCGGAATTGCAGGCGGCGTTGCACCTGCACCTGGACAGCCCGGCCGCGGTCCTGGACGACGCGCTGGACATGGTCGAGGCGCGCTACGGTTCGGCCGCCTGCTATCTGCTGGCCCACGGGCTGGATCCGGCGGACCTGACGGTCATCCGCGAGGAATTGGCGGGCCCCGGTGCCGCGGAGGAAGCCGGGCCGGACGTTTGAGTGCCCGCGGCGCCACCCTGGTGCAACTGACAGACACCCACCTGCTGGCAGGTGGCGCCCTGCTGCGGGGGCGAATCGACACCTGGGCCCGGACCACCGCGGCCCTCGGTGCGGCGGCCCGGTTTTCCCCCGACGCGGTGCTGGTCACCGGGGATGTTTCGGACCGCGGCGCCCCGGTCTACGCGCGTGCGGCCGAGCTGTTTGGGCAGGCGGAAAGGGAACTGGGCTGCCCGGTCATCGTGGTGCCGGGCAACCACGATCCGGCGGGCGCGGTGGGCGCGGCGTTCAACCGCAGGCGCCTGGCCAGCGGCCCGAACCCGGCGGACACTGTGCACCTGGTGGCCGGCCTGCGCATCATCGGGCTGGAGACCCACGGTTTCCGCGAGGCCGCCGGCCGGCTCAGCGACCGGCAGCTGCTCTGGCTGCGGGCGGTGCTTCAGGCACCGGCACCGCGCGGGACGGTGCTGGCCATGCACCACCCGCCGATCGAGTCCCTGTTGCCGGAACTGGCCGGCCGCGGCCTGGCCCGCCCCGGGGAACTTGCGGCGGTGCTTGCCGGCAGCGATGTCCGCGGCATCCTCTGCGGCCACTACCACCTGCCGGGCACCGGAAGCCTGGGAACCATTCCGGTGTGGGTTTCCCCGGCGGTGTCCTACAACCACAACCTCTTCGCCCCCGAAGGCCCGAAGCCGGGCACGGACCCCAGCTGGTTCAGCGTCATCAAGGTCGGTGCCGGGCAATTCTCCGCCACCCCGGTGCAGGTGCCGGTGCCCGCCGCGGCCCCCGCCCGCGAGGTGCCGGTTCCCGCCCGCCAACCGGCGCTGCTCTGATGATCCGTTCCGTTCGACAACTACCACTCGCAAGCCGCACCACGGGTGTGCGGCACCCAAAGGAGAAGAAATGAAGAACCGCCTCACAGCACTCGCACCGTTGATGTTGATCCCGGTACTGGGACTGACAGCCTGCGCGGGTTCCGGAACCCCCGCCGATGCCGCTGCCACTAAGACCCTCACCGTCTACACCTCGGAGCCGCAGGCCAAGATCGACCAGGTCGTGGAGGCCTTCGAGAAGGCCAACGCGGGCGTCGAGGTCAAGGTGTTCCGGGCGGCCACCGGGGAACTGAAGACGCGCATCGCCACCGAGAAGCAGGCGGGAAAGATCACCGCTGACGTCATCCTGGCGGCCGACGTCCCGACCTTCGAGTCCTACGCCGCCGACGGCTCGCTGGCGAAGCTGGACATCGAGAACGGCGCGGACCTGGACAAGAAATTCGTCGACGCCGAAGGCCACTGGGTGGGCACCCGCATCATCCCCACCATCATTGCCTACAACACCGGCGCCGTCAGCGAGGCGCCGGCCAGCTGGGCCTCGCTGACCGAGGACAGCTACAAGGGCAAGATCGCGATGCCGAACCCGGACGTCTCGGGTGCCGCGGCCTTCAACACCGCGGTGTGGCTGCAGGAACCGAAACTGGGCAAGGGCTGGATGGAAAAGCTCGTGGCCAACGACCCCACGGTCCTGGAAAGCAACGGGCCGGTCGGCCAGGCCGTGGCCGAGGGCAGCTCGGAGGTCGGGATCGTGGTCGACTACGTGGCCCGCGAGCTCGCCGCCAAGGGCTCACCCATCGCCGTGGGCTACCCGAGTGACGGCGTCCCCTACGTCTCGCAGCCGGCAGGCGTCTTTGCCGATTCCGCCAACCAGGAAGTCGCCAACGACTTTGTTGACTTCCTGATTTCGAAGGAAGGCCAGGAATTGGCGGTCTCGCAGTCCTACCTGCCGGTCCGCGGGGATGCCGGCGTGCCTGCAGGTGCCCCGGCCCTTAGTGAGATCAACCTGCTGGATCCGGACCAGGTGAAGATCGCCGACGGCCAGAAGGCGGCGGTTGACTTCTTCAACTCGCTGCTGAAGTAAAGGACCCCATGGCGTTCCACACCATCGAAAAGACGGTCCCGGAGCAGGGACGGGAGCTCGCCCTCGGCGTGCCCGTTCCGGGTTCCGGCCGGCGCGACCGGAACTTGCCGTTCCGGAGACCAGGCCGCGCCGGGGGCGGCCTGGGCATGTTGCGCACGGTGGTGTGGGTCGCCATGGCCTTCCTGGTGGGGCTGCCACTGGCGGCCCTGGTGCTTCAAGGAATCCAACCCGAGGCCCGAGTGGTCTTCGGGGACCCCGCCGTGACGAGTGCCGCGCTGAACTCGGTGGCCAGCGCCACCGGCTCGGCGGTGCTGGCCACCGTTGTCGGCGCATTCCTGGCCGTGGTGCTCGAGCGCGGCAACGTCCCTTCCAAGGGCATGCTGCGCTGGCTGGTGTTGTTGCCCTTCTTGATCCCGCCGTTCATTGGAGCCATGGCGTGGATGGCGCTGCTCGGTGCCAACGGCCCGGTGAACAAGTCGCTGCAGTCACTGGGGATCGACGCCAAGGCCAGCATCTTCGGCGGCTGGGGAGTCGTCTTCCTGCTGGCGGTGCATTCCTACCCCGTGGCCTACCTGGTCATCGCCGCCGCCCTGCGGCGGATCCCGGGGAACCTGGAGGAAGCGGCGCGCATCTCCGGGGCGGGCACCGGCCGGGTGCTCGGCACCGTGACGCTTCCGCTGCTGAGCCCCGGGCTGCTCGCGGCATTCGTGCTCACCCTGGTGGCCAACCTTTCCGACTTCGGTATCCCGGCACTGATCGGGCTGCCGGAACGCTATACGACCCTGACCA
Source organism: Paeniglutamicibacter sp. GQ140 (assembly GCF_059759235.1). Taxonomy (NCBI): domain Bacteria; kingdom Bacillati; phylum Actinomycetota; class Actinomycetes; order Micrococcales; family Micrococcaceae; genus Paeniglutamicibacter; species Paeniglutamicibacter sp. GQ140. Next base: position 544,299 of record NZ_JCAXDW010000001.1, on the reverse strand, counting down.
CCCTGGTGTATCGTTACCTGGCCTCCAGCACCACCAGCAACCCGCTGCCCGCGGTCTCGGCGATCGGCCTGGTGCTTTTGGCGCTCGCCGTGCTCACGGTGCTGGCCCAGCGCAGGCTGCCCACCGGCACGCAACTGGGCTCCGGTCCCGCCGGCATGGAGCTGGAATTGGGCCGCGCCCGTATTCCTGTTGCGGTGCTGTTGTGGCTGTGGACCGCCATCATTTGTTTGGTGCCGTTGCTGGCCTTGGCCAGCCAGGCACTGTTGCCGGCCCCGGGGGTCGCCTTGACGTGGGAGAACCTGACCCTGGACAACATCATTCGCGCATCGACTTCACCCGGTGCGGTCTCCGGGATCGGCAACTCGATCATGCTGGCCGGGGGAGCGGCGTTGTGCTGCACGGTCCTGGGATTGGGCATCGCGCTGTTGTTGACCCGCGACAAACACCGCAGCAATCCGGCGCTCGATGTGGCGGCAACCCTGCCCCAGGCATTGCCGGGGTTGGTGATTGCCGTGGGGTGGCTGCTCATTGCCCCCATGCTGGGAATCTTCAACACCTCGTGGGTGATCCTGGGCGCCTATGTCATGGCATTTCTCGCGCTCGTGGTCCAGGCCGTGCGCGCACCGATGGCCTCCGTGTCCTCCACGCTCGAGGAGGCGGCCCGCTCCGCCGGCGCGACTCCGTTGCGCGCCCTGCTCGATGTCACCGCCCGGCTGGCGGTCCCGGCCGCGGTGACCGGCGGGGTGGTGGTGCTGCTGACCGCGGTGCGGGAACTGACCATCTCCATCCTGCTGGTGGCACCGGGAAGCCAGACCCTGGGCGTGGCCATCTTCAACCTGCAGCAGTCGGGCGACTACGGCGGGGCTTCGGCCCTGGCCCTGCTGGTTGCCCTGGTGGGAATCCTCGGGCTCTCTGCCACCGCCGCGCTGGCCAATCGCCGTGCCGACAAATAGAAACTGTGTGAAAGGAGCTTCCCGTGGCAACCATTGAACTGACCAATCTGGGCCATGTCTACGGCAACGGGCACGTGGGCCTGGACGGAATCGAACTGGACGTGCGCGACGGCGAGTTCCTGGCCTTGCTCGGCCCCTCCGGTTCGGGCAAGACGACCCTCCTGCGCACCATTGCCGGTTTCCTGCGTCCCTCGGCGGGGAACCTCGCCATCGGCGGACGCAGCGTTGCAGGCGACGGAGTGTGGGTGCCACCCGAGAAGCGGGAGCTGGGCATGGTCTTCCAGGACCACGCCATCTGGCCGCACCTGAACGTCGCAGGCAACGTGGGTTATCCGCTGAAGCTGGAGGGTGTGCCGCGGATACAGATCGCCAGGCGCGTGGCCGCGGTGTTGGACCAGGTTGGCCTTTCCGAGTACGCCAAGCGGAAGCCTGCGGCGCTCTCCGGCGGCCAGCGCCAGCGCGTGGCGTTGGCTCGGGCGATCGTGGCCAAACCGCAGGCGCTGCTGCTTGACGAGGCGCTCTCCGCACTGGACGAACCCCTGCGGGCAAGGCTCCGGCTGGAGCTGCGGGCCCTGACCCGTGAGGAGGGGCTGACCGCGGTACACGTGACACACGACCGCGCCGAGGCCCTGGGCCTGGCCGACCGGGTGGCGGTGCTGAACCGCGGGAAGATCCAACAGGTCGGCACACCCCGGGAACTGCTGGAGAATCCCGTGAACTCCTTTGTCGCTTCCTTCGTCTCGGATGCGACGCTCTTCCCGGGCACCGTGGTCGACGGTCATTTTCATGCCGACCATCCCGGGCTGAGGTTCCGGATCGGAAGCGGCACGCACGGGAACCCTGCCATACGGGTGATCGGGGAACGGGCGTTGGCAGTCGCGCGCCCGCGGCGTGCGGTCGTGGCGGTGGCGCCCACGGGGGTGCGGCTGGAACCGGCGGCCCGGAAGGCGCCACTGGATATCCAGTTGGCGCGGGTCACCTCGGCGCTCTACGGCAGACATGGATATGAAACCAGCCTGGACTGGGCAGGCACCGGGTTGCGCGTGTTGGTGGATGGCTGGGTGCCCAAGGAGGGGGAGCTGGTCCGTCCGGTGGTCGAGACGGCACATGTGTTCTGCGGGGAGTCCGGTGGCGGCGAGGGGCGGGCGGCATGATCCGGTGCAACTGGGCCCTGGTGCGCCACGGTGAAACCGAATGGAACCGCACGGGCCGGTTGCAGGGGCGGTCCGACATCCCGCTGAACGACACCGGCCGGGCGCAGGCCCTGGCCGCGGCCGAGGAACTTGCGGCTCGGGGTCCCTGGGATCTGGTGGTCAGTTCGACCTTGGGCCGGGCACGTGAAACCGCGCGGATCATTGCCAAGCGGCTGGGTGCCGGTGCCGTGGTGGAGGTTCCGGCACTGGTGGAGCGCGATTACGGCCCGGCGGAGGGCGCAACCGTCGGGGGCATCGACGAGCAGGCGAAAAATGACCTGATGGCGGGCGGGGAAAGCACGGAATCGGTGGTGCTGCGAGGCACCGCGACCCTTGCATGGCTGGCGGCCTCCCACCGTGGGCGGCGTCTGGTCATCGTCAGCCACGGGACACTTATTCGGCTGGTGCTCTCTGCAATCCACGGACGTGATTTCCCGCGGGTGGAAAACGGTGAGGTCATCGAACTTCAGGGTGGCTTCGCGACTGCAACGGTGGGTTCGGATCGAGGGCAAGAGACCGAGGTGGGACCGGAACCACGACAGTCCCTGTCCCACCCCCATCGCTAACTCGTGTGTGCCACGACTTCGATTTCCAGCATCGACGCATCCCTGAAGCGGGTCACTTCCACCGACGTCCGCGGCGGAATCGGGTGACCGTCCAGAAACGCATAATAGATGGAGTTGAATTCCGGCAGGTTGTCGATATCGGACAGGTAGGCGTTGACCTTGACCAGCCTGCCGAGCCCCGAACCTGCCGACTCGAGGGTTGCGGAGATCTTCTCCAGCACCAGCTTCACCTGGTCCGAGAAGGCGGCCGGGACAGCGCCGTCGGGGAGCCGGGGCAGGTGGCCCCCGGTCCACACGACTTCACCCACGCGTGCGAACATGGGCGGAACCGGCGCGCCGGAACTCACTTGGCCTGCCATTCGCGGGCCTGCTTGATGACCGCCTTCGCGTCGAAGTCGTTGTACTTCTCGACAAGGTCGTAGTTGAACATCTTGTCCAAGGCGAAGTCGGAGGCCGAACCGGTGAGGATTCCGCCCTCAAGCCCGTCGTCGATCAGGCGCTGCATATCCTTCTCGGTCTGCTCACCGTAGCGTCCGGCGGATCCGACCTGTGCGGTGGTCTTCATGCGCAAGGCCAACTGGCCGGTGGCCATCTTCAGGTTTGCCGCCTCATCGCCCTGGGTCGGCTTGCTGGCGGGGAACTTTTCCCAGTGCATCTTCACCGCGGCCTCCGGGTTTTCCTGGGAGAAGACCAGGGCCTTGAAGAACGCGGTCCACAGTCCCGCCACCATGTCGGGCTTTTCGGAGACGTCCTTGGCTCGGCACACCAGCGAGGAGGTCCCGGTCATCGAGTCGGCCTCGGAGGCCACATCCACCACCGGCTCGCCGAGCAGCGACTCGATGACCATGTTGGGGCCGTCGAATCCCGAGTACGCCTGGATGTCGTTGTTCTTGAAGGCCTGAGCCGTCTGGGCGCCGTAGCCCACGGACAGGAACTGGTCCTTGCTGGGCTCCACACCGTCGTACCGCATGCCGATGCTGGCGATGTCGGTGGCAATCGAGGTCAGCGAGGAAACGCCGATGCTCTTGCCCGCCAGGTCGCCGGAGGTCTTGATGCCCAGCGATTCGGGGGCGATGACGCGGAAGATGTTGCCAGTGGTGGTTCCGACGATGACCAGGTTCGGGTCGTCCTCGATGGCGGAGAGCGCATTGTAGGTCGAGGCGTAGGTGCAGAAGGAGTTGCCGGAGGCCACCGACTGGATTGCCGCCAAGGCGGATTCGACCGGCTGCATCTCCACCTCGAGGCCCGCCTCCTTGAAGTAGCCCATGGATCCGGGGACCGTGGCGTAGCTGGCAGAGGTGGCGCTCAGCGACTGGTCCGCCACGGCGAAGGTGACACGGCTCAGTCCGTCGGCCTCCGAGGAGGAGCCCGCGCAACCGGTGAGTCCGATGGCCAGGGCGAGCGCGGCCGAGGACGCTGCGAGATTCTTGATTTTCATGAGTGGTCCTTTCCTACTGCTTGTAGTTCTTGAAAACGCGGTTGAGGATGGCCATGACAACCCAGATCATGGCGCCGAAGACACCGAGCACGATCAGCAACGCATAGGTCGTCGCGACGCTGCCGGTCTGGGTCGCCGACTGGATGGCAAAGCCCAGGCCCTGCCGGGCGGAGACGAACTCCGCGACGATGGTGCCGATCAGGGACAGCACCAGGGCCGTGTTCAGGGCCGGGAGGATGTAGCTGATGGCATTGGGGATCCGGAGCTTGAAGAGCACCTGCCAGGTGTTGGCCCGCATCGACTTGAACAGGTTGAGCTGGTCCACGTTGATGTTGGTGAGGCCGACCATGGCGTTGACCAATACCGGGAAGAAGGCCATGAGCGCCGCCAGCACGACCTTGGGCAGCAATCCATAACCGAAGGACGCAATGATCAACGGGGCGATGGCGACCTTGGGGAAGGTCTGGATGATGACCAGGAACGGGTAGATGGCCTTCTGCAGCGACTCGGAGAAGACGAAGATGAAGCTGACCAAGAGCGCGGCCGCCGTCGCCACGAAAAACCCGATGAGCGTGACGTAGGCGGTGGCACCCAGGTTCTTCCATACCGCCCCGGTGGCGAACATGTCCTTCAGCGCCTTGCCGACCTCGTCGGGCGGGGCGACAACCAGCGGGGACACCCATTCCTTGTCCGTGGCGACGTTCCATAGGATGAACCCGCCGACCAGCAAGACAATGGCGATGACGCCCGCGCGGAACGACGTTGATTTCAGGGTGAGCGCCAGCCTGCACGGCAACTCGTCGGGCGACGTCGTGGTGACGGCCCCGGGCCTGTCGATCTGCTGTGTCTTCTCGAGGATGCTCATGATGCCTTCCGTTTCTGTTCCACGTCGTGGCCGGACTTGGCCTCTTCGAGGCTGAGCCGCACCGTGCGGATGAGATCGTAGAACTCTTGGCTGTTGCGGATGTCCCGGTGGCGGGGCCGCGCAAGCGGCACATCGATCACCTCGTGGACCGCGCCGGGACGCGCCTTCATGACCACGATCTGGTCGGAGAGGAACACGGCCTCGGAGATGCTGTGCGTGACGAAGACCAGGGTCTTGGGTTCGCGGGCCCAGAGGGAGAGCAACTCGTCGTTGAGGTCCTCCCGGGTGAACTCGTCCAGCGCGCCGAAGGGCTCGTCCATCAACAGCAGGTTGGGCCGGGAGATCAGGGACCTGGCGATGGCGGCGCGTTGTTCCATGCCGCCGGAGAGCTCGCGGGGGTAGTGTCCGGAGAAGTCTTCCAGGCCCATGACCTTGAGTAGCTGCTGGGCGCGGTCCCTGACCCCGGAATCGATCCGCTTGCCGGAGATCTGGATCGGCAGCAGCAGGTTGTCCATGACGCTGCGCCAGGGCAGCAGGGTGGGCTTCTGGAAGGCGACGCTGACGCCGTCCTGCGGCCCGGCCAGGGTCTTGCCGTCGATCACCACCCGACCGGAGGTGGCGGTTTCCAGTCCCGCCATGATCTTGAGCAGCGTGGACTTCCCGCACCCGCTGGGGCCGATGAGCGAGATGAACTTCCCTGCCTCGAACTCCAGGGAGGTCTCCGCCAGCGCATGGATCGTCTTGCCCGCGCGGTGGTAGCGCTTGGTGACGGACTGGATGGAGATGCTGGTGGCCTGGGTGGCCGGCAATTCCGAGAGTGCAGCAGACATTACATGACCTCCTTGTAGTAGCGGTTCCAGTTTCCCCAGAGGATGTCGGCGGTTTCCCCTTCGCTGAATCCCACGCGCCGCAGGGCGGGACCGAACACGTGGAAATCACCGGGCCCCCGGTACCACTCGGTCTTGGTGGCGGTGGCGAGTCCCGGGCCGACGCTTGCGCCTTGTTGCGTGCGGAAACTCCAGCGCCCCTTGCGCATCCACGCCAGGTAAGCGGCGTCGCCGCCCTGGTTGTCGTCGGTACCGATGCCGATGTTCTCGGCACCGATCAACTCTGCGGTCCTGGCCACCATGGTTGCCCACTCGTCGGGGGATCCGTTGTAGCCGCGGGTGATGTTGTGATAGGTAGTCAGCCCGACCATGCCGCCGCGTGCCGCAAGTTCCTTCAGGATGTATGCGGGCTTGTTGCGGGGGTGGTCAACCAGGTCCGAGCAATTGGCGTGCGTCACCGCGACGGGCCTTGAGGAGGCCTGGATGGCCTCGAAGGAGGTGCGGTTTCCGACGTGCGAGAGGTCAACGACCATGCCGACGCGGTTCATTTCCCCCACGACCTCCTCGCCGAACCGGGTCAGTCCCGCGTCCTCGGGGTCGTAGCAGCTGCCGCCGATGTCGTTCTGGATGTTGTAGGTCAGTTGGGCCACGCGCACTCCCATCCTGTGGAACATCTCGACGTAGCCGAGGCGTCCCTGGAGGAATGCGCTGTTCTGGAATCCCAGGATGATGGCCACGCGGCCCTGGGCGGCGATGGCCTCGATTTCGGCCGGCGAGGTGCCGAGCCCGGCCAGGTCGGCGTTGTCGGCGATGAGCCGGTGCCAGGTGACCAGCGAATCCATGGATTCGGTGGCGTCCTCCCAGAAGCCGCAGGTCACCGTGGCACAGCGAACGCCGCCGTCGACCAGGTCCTGCAGGCCCGCCCGGTCCAGGCGCGAACAGATCAAGCTATCCAAGTACATGCCGTTTCCTTACTTGATCGCCAGGCGGCGAGCGGTGGGTGAAGGGGTGTTGCCGGTGTGGAACCGGGAGATCTCGGTGACGTGGCTCAGGGCCAGCGTCGAGGCGTTGTAGATGGGCCACCAGAGAGCAGGGGCGACGGTGATTCCCTCCACCAGGTCGCCGTGGCTGGAAGGCCGGGTTCCCTGGATGGCACCCCGGGCAAGAAAGGTCGCCGAGTTTTCGCCCTCGACGATCTGCACTTCAACGCCGCGGCGTGCCAGGCGGTGCACGACCCCGGCGAGGAAGCGGGGGCTGGCGACATTGACCACCGAGAGCGTCACGCTCCGGGAGTGGGCCAGCAGGGATTCGATGGCGTTGCCCACGATGGAGCCGATGACAAGTGAATGCTGGTGGCGGGCATCGATCCGGTGGCCTCCGTTGGAGGTGTCCACGCCGAGCCCGTCGGGGTGTACCGGGTGCGGGGAGGCGATGACCTCCATCAGTCCGGCCACGGCCTCGGCCTTGAGCAGCACCACGACGTCGAGAAAGTTGTTGCGGGCCGCTGCCCAGGCCCCGTTGGGCACTCCCCGGTGCTGGAACACCCGCTCGCTGATGAGCGTGAGCTCGCGGCGCTTGAGCAGCAGCGGTTCGTCGCCGATTTCCTCCAGGTCGACCATGTCGTGATGGTCCTGGGCCGGGTTCATGGGATTCACCACTGGCTCATTCCGTTCTGTTGGTTCAGGATTTGCTGATTGATGGATTCCGCCCGGTCGACAAGTGCCGCCTCGACGGCGTCCGCATCATTGCGTGTTGCGGGCATGATGACGCTGAGCGCACCGACGCAATGTCCGCGCAGGAACACCGGGCTGGCCACGGCGATGATCTCGTCCCCAAGCCAGCGCGAGTGGACCCGCGAGGCGCCGCGGGTCTTGACCCGGTGCACGATTTGCCGCAGCTCCTCCTCGTTGCTGTCGATCGCTGAGGATTCGATGAGTCCTGGCGCGTGGGCGAGGAACACCTGCCCGGAGGCCGAGGTGCGCAGCGAGAAGCGCGACTCGAGCCCGCTCCGTATCTGGATGGCGCGGTCGGGTTCGACGCGGTCGATGACGATCGGGCTTTCCTTGTCGAGGACCGCGTAGGACACCGCCGCATTCACGATCTGCACCAGGTCGTTCATTTCGGCCAGCAGCAGCGAGCGGATCCGGCCGTGCGGAGAGGCGTTCCTGGCCACCACGGCGGCGTGGAAACCCACCGAGTATTTTTGGTTCTCGCCCTGGACCAGCCAGTCCGCTGCCACCCCGGTGGTCAGGTATTGGTGGGTGACGTTGCGCGACCAGCCGAGCACCCGCGCCAGCTCGGAAACCCCCACGCCGTTCTTGTAGTCGGCCACTGCGTCGATGACCTGAAGCATCTTTACTCCGGTGCTCAGCAGGTTGGTGCCGCCGGTCGCTGTCTTTTCGATGGTCATTATTTATCGCTCCATTGGACTGCGTCGATGACGGGCAGGGCATAGGTGTCGTGGCGCGGTGCCCAGTACCAGTCCGCGGCTTCCGGGCCGCCCAGTTCGTCGCGGTAGGGGGCGCCGTCGAAGATGACTCCGCGCAGGATGCGCTCGAGCCTGTCCACCGTCTTGTCCAGTCCAAACGCGAAGCCGTTGAGGAGGTGGATGAGGTGGACGGGCACCAAATAGTCGTCCTTGATGTCCATGCGCGGGATGGCGTAGGGGAGATCGGCCAGGTTCTGCACGTGGGCGACGATCTGCTCGAGCGTCGGGTCGGCGACCAGCAGGGCGCCGACGGTCTCAAAACCGGCGTCCCTGTCGATCCGGCCCAGCAGGCGCTGGATCTCGCGTGGAATGTCGAACGCAAGGTCGACGGTGCCCTCGGGGACCTCGCTCGCCGGGCCGCACCGCGGTTCCTCCGAATCCCTGGACTTGTACCAAACCCGGTTGGCTTCGTGGTCTGCGGCGAGCTGGAGATCCAGCGCCCAATCGAAGTGCTTCTCGATGTCCAGTCGCAGGGCGTCGATGGCCTGCGCGCCGTTGGCCAGCAAGCTCTCGTCAACAGCGTCGGCGAACAGGAATCCGTCGGTTGCCGTCGGATCCAGTTCCAGCATGATGGCGTGGATGGTCTCGATGGTCTCGGGGAGGAATATCCCGTTCATCGATTCCTCAAGTACGCGCAGGGGACGTGGGGAGCCGCTGGTGCGCGCGGCATCGATGAGGCGCTTGGCCGATCGGAGATCCGAGGAGATCTGTGGCCCGTTGGGGAGGGTGACATACCGCCCCACGTCTTGCTGGCGGTAGAGGATGGATCGGTTGACCAGGGTGTCGAGGCGTTCCCAGGCCGGGTCGTCGGCTGTGAGCGGCAGATCCAGCGCATGGGCAAGGGCCTTTTCGTACTGGCCAATGAGGGTGCCGATCAACTGGGGACGGTTGAAGGCAAAGAGCACCAGGCCCAGGGCCGAGCCATTTCCGATCGCGATGCCGCGGCGGATGGCCGGTGACAGGGTGGCGGCTCCATGGTTGTCGAGCCTGGCCAGGTGCTGGACCAGGTCGATGGAGAGCTCGCGCATCAGGTACGCGGAGAGCATTTGGGCGTGATAAGGGGCGCCGAGCGGATGCCCGGGACCGAGCTCCCGGAAATCCCGGGTGCCGAAGGTGCCGTTGCCGTCAAGGCCGGTGTTGCGCAAGAGGTAGCCGACCTCGGCGACGAGTTCCGTCTCAGGTTGGCTTCCTGCTGCCAGGCGCTCGCGCACGTGTTCGAAGAGGCGCACGCTTTGGTTGGCGCGGAACCAGGTGAGGGTCCCCGCCGGTGCCCGGCCGGCGTACAGCTTGGGCAGCTCGCGCCGGTTCTGTTCGATCCGCGCCGAATCCGGTTCGCCGTCCATGAGGCTGCCGAGCATGTCCCAGCTCGATCCGATGATCCTAGAGGTCCGATTGACGGAACGTGGTTCGGACACGAATCCCACGAAGGACATGGTTCCCGAGGGGGTTTTGATTCGGTACACCATGGTGCCGTTTCCGGATGCGTCGACATCGGTGCTCAGCAGCTCAATGTCCCAGCTCTCACGCACCATCTTGGCCACGAAGCTGCGCGCAGCGCTGAGCCTGTTCGGTTGGAGGGCGCCGAGCCAGCGTGGGTGCATGATCTGCTGTGGTGGTCTCGGGGGTGATGCGACGGTACTCATGAACGTCCTTGTGTGTAGGTCCAATTGCGGTGGCTGTCCTGCATGTAAGGACTCGATCCTCTGGAAAGCGACAAGAATCTAGCATTGTGATTTGGATCGCACAAGGGTTTATTTTGAATCGCGTGTGTGTGACGCGAAATCGCTGGACCGGGAGGTCTTCGCCCCGCCGCCCGGTGACTTGCAGGATTGCGGGGGAGCCGTGGCTCCAATGCCCGGTCCATGAAATTGCCGGGGTTGTCGATGTGGGTACTGGGGGCCGTACCTGCCTGGGTCCTGGCCCCGGGCCGGAATACGGTTCCACCATGCCGGGAACGGTTTCACGTGGACGTGTCGGCCGCGCACGCTAGTCTTGCACCCATGACCAACCACCAGATCACGCTCGGAGCCATCAACTTAGAGGCCGCGAACCCAGTCGCCCTCGCGAAGTTCTGGGCGGCTGTCACCGGTGCAGAAACCTCTGCCGGCGGCGACAGCGTCTACCTGCCGCCAAACGGCCCCGGAGGATTCGGGATGTTCTTCCAGCCGGAAAGCGAGCCACGGGCCAAACGCCAGGTGGCCCACTGGGACCTCACTGTCCCGTGGGGTTCCCGGGCGGCGGAGGTCGAACGCCTGATCGGGTTCGGCGCCACGCACCAGTGGGATGTCCTGGAGGAATTCCCCCACGTCCAGTGGACAACTCTCGCCGATCCGGAAGGCAACCTGTTCTGCATCGCGGAGCACCCGCCCGTGGACCAGCAGCGCGTATAGCTCCCGCGAGCCTCGCCTCAAAGCCGCTCCCAATAGTTGCCTGGATTTGGTTTCCATTGGCACGAGTTGCAGCAGACATGAGCCGATTGAAAATGTCTCGGCGTTCCTTGCAGATCGGCCCGATTGTTCTGGTTCCCGGCCGTCCCATGCCAGGCGGCTTAGGATTTCTGCCGTCGACCAGCTCGTTTGGCAAAATCGTCGAGGGCTTCCAAAATTTCGTCGGTGCGCCAGAACGGTCCAAGCTTGTGCTCGGCCTTTGATATCAGGATTCCAGCATCAACCAGGGCTTTCAGCGGTGGATAGACGTTGGGTTGCTTCACTCCGAGTTCCGAGGCTGCCGTGGCCGAGTCGATCACCGGGCGCTGGGCAACAAGATCCAGGATCCGCCAAGCGTTGCTGTTCCTGCGCGCGGTGAGCCGGCCCTTCCACGACTCCTGGATGGCCTCGATCTGCTCGACAAGCTGACGTGTGTTGGACACGGCACTGAGTGCGGCGTTCGCGAACGCCCGGACGATCGGGGTGACATCTCCAGCTCGGTACGCAGTGAGCGCCTGGTGGTAGCCCTCGATGTCGGCCAGCAGTCCGGCTGACACGGGGATGGCCACATTTCTGGTTACGCCACGGAACCGGAGGATTGACTGGGCGAGGGCTCGTCCTGTGCGGCCATTGCCGTCGGTGAACGGGTGGATCGTCTCGAACTGTGCGTGGACGACCGCCACCGAGACGAGCGTGGGGACATCAAAACGGGAGGCGAAGGCGACAACATCGTCGACTAGGCCAGGCACTCTGGTGTGGTGCGGGGCGACGAAGTCGGCGCCGACGGGGGTGTCGCTTCGAGTACCGATCCACACCGGTTCATCGCGCCATTGTCCGGCAGGGTGGATGCCTTGGTTTTCCATGAGCACGCCGTGCATCTGAAGGATGGAATCTGGCGAGATTTTCTCTGCCAGTTGCAGTGCGGCCGTCATTGCCCTGGTGTTGGCGGCGATCAATTCGGCGTTGCGGCTCGTCTTGAGTCCGAGCTCGGCGCCAAATATGGCTAGGGCGCTGGCGGTCAAGTTCTCAATTTGGGAGGACGACGCCGATTCGGATCGCAGCAGTATAGGCGCGAATTTGGCTACTTTGTGTCCAAGCTCCGCGTCAAGCCTGGTTAGCTCGTTAGTGGCTTGTTCGGCCAGCTGGAGCGCCTCGACGTCGGGTGCCGGGGTTTGATCGGCAATCATGAGAGGTACTGCCGACTCGTAGGGGCTGAACCGGGATTGTTGGTATATGCCGTGGCCAGCCGTGGCCGGCATCCAGATTTGCGGTTCCATTGTGATGCTGGGCCAATGGCCCGCACCCCGGGACTGGGAGGTATCAGTACTCATAAAGTGGCCATCCTAATTTTATGACTTGAACCAGTTAGTCATAATAGTTGCGCATGATCTTCTGAGTAACCACTACAGGAGCCGGAAGTCCGGCCCCGCGCCGAGCGCCAGGTGGCGCACTGGGACCTCACCGTCCCGTGGGGTCCCCGGGCGGCGGAGGTCGAACGCCTGATCGCGCTCGGCGCCACGTACCGGTGGGATGTCCTGGAAGAAATTTCGCACGTCCAGTGGACCACCCTCGCCGATCCGGAAGGCAACCTGTTCTGCGTGGCCGAGCACCCGCCGGCAAATGGGCAACGCTCCTGATTTCCGCGTGACACCGGGCCGGGAATGGTCCTGAAACTCCTTTTCGGGGGCCGCGATCGGTTGAACCAGTGTCTGATTGGGGTAGCCGATCCTCGCTCTGGTAAACGGATCCCGGGTGGTGCCGGCACATACCGGGCGGAAGCCGGAAAAGGGTGTTCCGCCTCACCTGTGCGGGGTGGCAGGAATACCGTTGCCGCGGGGCAGGTTGCAACAGGCAACCCACCCCAACGTTTGGAGCACTGCCGCATGGACCTGTTTTCCCCGCTCACCCTCGGTGACCTCGAACTGCCCAACCGCCTCGTGATGGCGCCGCTGACCCGCTCCCGATCCCGCGTGGACGGCGTGCCGAACGATGACGTCGTCGAGTATTACCGCCAGCGCGCCTCGATGGGGCTGATTGTGTCCGAAGGCGTCTACCCCAGCGTGACCGGGCAGGGGTTCGTCCGCCAGCCGGGCCTTGCCACCGAGGAGCAAATCGCCGGGTGGAAGCGCGTCACCGACGCGGTGCACGCCGAGGGCGGGCTCATCGTCGCGCAGGTGATGCACGCCGGCCGGGTCACGCACACCGAGACCACCGGGCAGGAACAAATCGTGGCCCCGAGCGCCATCGCGGTGGACGGCGTTTCCCGGACCTACACCGGCAAGCACGCTTACCCCGTCCCGCACGCGTTGGAGACCGGCGAGCTGCCGGGCATCATTGAGGAGTTCGTGGCCGGATCCCGCAATGCAATCGCCGCGGGGTTCGACGGCGTGGAACTTCACGGTGCCAACGGCTACCTGCTGCACGAGTTCCTCGCGCCCAGCTCCAACACCCGCACCGATGCCTACGGCGGATCGCCGGAAAACCGGGCACGCTTCGTCATCGAGGTCGTCACCGCCGTGGCCAACGCCATCGGTGCGGGCCGGACGGGCCTGCGCATTTCCCCCGAGCACAACGTCCAGAGCGCGGTGGAGAGCGATCCGGCAGATGTCGCCGCCACCTATGCGGCCCTCATCGACGGGATTGCACCCCTGGGTCTTGCCGCGCTGAGCATCCTGCACGCAGATCCCGCCGGCGAACTGGTCCAGGACCTGCGCTCGCGGTTCGGCGGGCCTGTCCTGCTGAACACCGGCTTCCAGACCGTCACCACCTACGACGACGCGGCCGCGGTGGCCGCCAACGGCTGGGGCGACGCCGTGGTGGTCGGACGCCCGGCGATCGCCAACCCCGACCTGGTGCGCCGCTGGCAGGAGGGCCTGCCGCTGAACGAACCCGACGCCTCCACCTTCTACACCGAGGGCGCTGCCGGCTACACCGACTACCCGTTCTGGGAGAACTAACCGACATGTAGCGCCGGGCCCGCGGTGCACGGCCCCGGCGACTCCGAGTAGCCGGGGCTGCCTGTCCCGGGATTCGGGGAAACTGGCGAAGATGCGAAAAAACATGAGGGGTGAACGAAATAAAACTCGTCCACCCCTCATGACATTATCTGGACTTCTTTAGGCGACCTCGACCAGGGATTCGTCGTTGAGGTCCTTGCCTCTCGTTTCGGGCGAGGCGATTGCTGCGACGAGCACAAGGGCGCAAAGCACCATCAAGTAGATATCGAAGATTCGTGGAGTGCCTTGGGAATACAACCACGTCTGCAAATAAGGTGCTGTGCCGCCCGCCAGCGCTCCGGCGATGGAATAGGGAAGGCCCATGCCCACTGCCCGCACGTGCGTGGGGAATTGCTCCGGGAAGGTCGCCGGCATGATCGCCGTTGGCGCAGATATCAGCACCATGCCGATGCCCATGTAGAAGGCAAGTCGCCAAACTTCCGGCCCGCCGTTGAGAACCAGCGTCAGGGGAATGATGAGCACGATGGCGCCGACAGCGAAGAAGTACCAATTGAATTTGCGTCCGACTCGGTCCGAGAGCCAGCCCCAGAACACCAAGCAGGCCATGAAGAACACGTTTGCGCCCGTGCTGATCCACAACACGTGTGTCGGATCCATTTTCAGCGGGCCCATGGCAAAGGCGGGAGCCATGATCGACCAGACGTAGAACATCACGGTGCCACCGGCGGCCAAACCAACGATCCGCAGGCAGGCGCGACGATGGCGCCAGATCTCCCGACCCAAGCCGCGCGTACGGGGCGCAACCAGCCCAGCAGCCTTGGCCTTCGCTGCGGCCTCCACCTTGGCGCGGAACATCGGTGTTTCATCCAGCCTGCGGCGAAGATACAGGGCATATACACCCAGCAATCCACCGAGAATGAAGGGCACTCGCCAGGCCCACTCGCGCACGGCATCGGTGCCCAGCGTCGAGGAAAGGATCGCGCCGAGCAAAGTGGCCGCGATGACACCTAGGGTGACGAAGACGAACACCGAGGATGACCACAAGCCGCGCGATTGCCGCGGGGCCATTTCCGTGACGTAGGTGAAGGAAGAGACCACTTCACCGCCGTGTCCGAGTCCTTGAAGCATGCGACCTACGAGCAAGAAAACCGCCGCGGCGGCGCCGATCATTTGGTAGTTGGGCGAAATGCCTATGAGCAGGCTGCCGCCGGCTGTGATCAGCATTGACACGGACATGGCTTGGCGGCGCCCATATTTATCGGCGAACCATCCGAAGAACAACCCGCCCAGCGGCCTCATGAAGAAGCCCGCGCCAAAGATGGCGAGCGTGCCCAGCAGGGCGGTGACAGGGTCCTTGGCGTGAAAGAACTGTCCGGCGAAGTATGCGGCAAAAATGGAATATGCGGTCCAGTCGTACCACTCGAGGGCATTTCCCACACCCACGCCCAGGATGATCTTGCGTTTTTCCTTGCGGTCCATGGCGGAACCGGGCAAGACCGGTAGTGCTGTATCAATTGTTGATTCACTCATGATGGAAACCTTTGCGAGTAGGTGTCGAAGGCGAACTAGTGACTCCGTGGAAAGGCCACGACCTTTTACTTGCACCGCTTGAGCGGGGGCATGATTTACCCCGTGCCGCGCGCATCATCGGCCTTGCGACCGTCATGGAATATTGGCGATCGTCATGGGGATGCCAGAATGTCGGAGGGGTATGATCACGCGGCGAGTTGCCGGAAAGCGGAGTCGTGGAACACCAGAGGGCTGGTCTCCTTGTTGACATGCAGGGCGTGAATCTCCAGTAGCACCACGTCGTGGTCCCCGGCGGGATGTTCGTCGAAAATGCTGCATTCAAACCACAATGAGGCATTGGGCAACAGCAGCGCGCCGGACTCCAGGCGGTGCACCTCCACGTCGGTGAATCTGGCGTTCTTGTCGCGGTTGGCCAGCTGTCGGCAAAGTGCGCCTTGGTCCTGCCCCAAAATGGAAACACCCACGCGGGTTGCCGTTCGCAAGATTGGCCATGTCCCGGAGGACTTCTGAACGGCGAACATCACCAAGGCCGGCTCAAGTGAAACGCCGACGGTGAACGACGAGGCGACGAGCGCGTGGGCGACCCCGTCGACCTCGGCCGTCATCGCGGCAACCCCCGACGGGAAATGGGCAAAGGTCTCGCGAAGGACCTGCGAGTCCAGGGACTGGGGTGTCAAGATCATTTTCTGCTCCTTGGCTGGTTCTTCCATCGGCGCAGGGGCCCGGTGGAACTTCCTGTGAGCAGTAGCCTGCCAGATGAAATCGATCCTGTATAGCCCTTTTTGAACGCTCGTCTAGATTTCAGCAATATGACGGGCCTCACAAACCCTTGTTGCGTAATCGTGGCGACCGTAGTAGCTTCGGTCACATCGTTCGGTGCCAGTGCGCCACCCGCCATGAAGGAGCAGAAGATGACACAACTAACCCAGCAGCAGACCAGTCGCCTGAGCGTTGTCCGGCAGACCGAGCGCGAAAACCTGTGGTTCCTCGGCGACTTGATCCAGCCGATCATTACAAGCGAAATGACGGATGGGCGATTCATGATGGCGCTGACCCACTCAAAACTTGCCTCGGAACCGCCGCTCCACGAACACGTCGGCGAGGACGAGATCTTTTACATCCTTGAGGGAACAGTGACGTTTTGGGCCGCCGAGGCGGACGGGCTGACGCTGGGCCCTGGCGACTGCATCCTGATGCCCAAGGACGTCCCGCACACCTTTCAGGCGAGCCCCGATGTCGAAGCCAAGTGGTTGGTCATGTCGGCACCTGGCGGACTGGAGAAATTCTTCCGTGCCGTTGCCATCCCGGCGGATTACGCGGGTCCCCAGCGGGGCTGGGAAATGGATGAAGAAACCGAGCAGCGCCTCCAGAACGCTTGCGACGATTTCAATATCACTCTCCTGGCCGAGCCGGGCGCAGTGACGGGAACGAATATCTGATGGGGCACTCGTCCGGCCAGCAACTGACCGTGGTGCGGAAGTTCTGGGATGCCCAGGCAGTTGGAGACGAGCAGTCCGCGCGTTCGGTGCTAGCCGATGGCATCGAGTGGACTGTCGTGGGCCAGCACTCCGTTCTGGCACGAACGTATCGAGGGGTGGAGGAATTCTTCGATGAACTGATCGGAACGCTCGCGGCGACGTTCGTGCCGGGCAGTGCGGTCATGGACATCCGGGGCATGTACCTCGATGTAGAGCAATCTGTGGTGGTCACGCACCTTCGGGAAACCGCAGTTACCCGTGACGGGCTGTCCTTTGACAACGACATTGTCACCATCATGACCGTCGCCGACGGTCGGATTACCCAATGCCAGGAATTCATGGATCTCCATGAGGTCCGCCGAGCGTTCGATGAGGAAACCCGACGCGCGCCCATGTCAACATTCAACGTACAAGGTTAGGCAGAGCAATGATTGAAGTAGCGGAAAACTTTTCAAGCGAAACCGCCCGGCCGGTCGCGACTTGCGCGCCCCCATCGGAGATCACTGCGGACATGGTCAAACGTGTCCACGAGATCGGTCCGTTGCTGCGCAAGAATGCGGTGGTCGCCGATGCACAGCGAGTGATGTCCGACGAATCCATCGAGGCCTTGGATTCCATCGGGGCCATGCGGATCTCTGCAATGCAGCGCTACGGAGGGTATGAGGGCGGTGCCTCGATGCTTCTTGAGGTGGCGCGAACCATCGGCTTCTACGATCCCGCGGCCGCGTGGTGCACGGTGATCTCCAATGGCTCGGTCATGCTCGCCAACCGCTATTCCGACGAGGTTCTCGACGAAGTGTTCGCCGACGGTCCGGTGCGCATGGCCTCGATCTTCGCCAGCCCCCAAGGCACCGCGACTCCCGAATCCGGGGGCTGGCGGGTCAGCGGCGAATGGCCTTTCGCGTCGAACTCCTCGCACTCCGAATGGGCCATTGGAATTCTGTTCATCGAGGATGGCACCAGCGAGACTCCGCAGGTTGGTTTTGCGCTCATGCGTCGGGGCGAATACGAGGTCAGGGACACCTGGCGCACCATTGGCATGCGGGGCTCCGGGTCGAACACCATGCACACCAAGGACCTGTGGGTGCCGCACGGCAGGGTTATCACCTTCACCCAACTGATGGGCGATGCAACTGAAAAGGACGCCCAGGCAACATTTGCCCGACGACTCACCCCGCACCTGACCATGTCGACCACCATCCAAGCTGCCTCGCTGGGCGCTGCACAGGCTGCACTGGAACACGTGACCGAGAAAGCGCAAACCCGGGGCATCACTTACACCCACTACAAGCGCCAAATCGATTCGGGTGCCTTCGTCCAGAAATTGGGCCAGGCCAGCATGAAGATCGACTCGGCACTACTGCTGCTTCAGCGCTCAGCAGTCGACATCGATGCGGCTGCAGCGGGAACGACCCCCATCCCGTTGGCGAACCGCGCCAGGCACCGGGGCGGCATCGGGCACGCGGGCCACGAGCTGGTGGATGCTGTCAACGATCTCTGCTGGCTCCACGGCACCGCTGCCTTTGCCGAGAACAGTCTGCTGGGACGGATGTGGCGGGACATCAACACGGGCACCCGGCATGCCTCGATTACCGCGCACATGGGATATGAACTCCATGGCAACGGTCTGACCGAAACCGACTACATCTCCACCAAGCTCTAGGGCGCGGCAAGGATGGGAACCTCGACGTCGCCGACCCTCGATGGACTGCGTGCGAAGACCAATGAAGCGGGCATTCGTGCCGTGCTCGGAGTCCGCTACGCGCAGCTCTCCAACAACGAGCGGTTTGCCGCCCCGGTGGCAGCGAATGGACAACTGGAAGTTGAAAGACTTGCCGGGGTTCCCGTCTTTCCCCAGCTCCCTAGTCGCTTAGCCGCCGCGATGGGCTCGGGCAGGAGGAACCCGCAGGCCGAGGACGCCTTCTTCCTGAACGTCTGGGCACCCGAGAATGCCGTGGGATTGCCCGTTCTGGTCTTCGTCCATGGCGGGGCTTGGATGAGCGGCGGCGGATCCAATGAGTGGTACGACGGCTCATTGCTCGCGGCCGAGGGGATGGTGGTCGTGACGGTGAACTACCGCATCGGCCCCTTGGCTCACCTGGCGACACCCGGAACACCGGATCTTCCGATGCAGGATCTGTTGTTGGCCCTTGCATGGGTCAGGAAAAACATCAATTCATTCGGCGGGAACCCGGACGAAGTCACCTTGGCCGGGCAATCTGCCGGCGCTTGGTACGTGCATCTACTCAGCATGGATCCGACCGCGACGGGACTCGTGCGGCGTGTTGCCCTGCTGAGCATGGCGACCCGCGAGCCATGGAGCAGGAAAAGACTGGGTACCGTGAGGGGCACTGCGGCAAGGCGGCTGCATCCCCAGACCCTCGAGAGTGCCGAGGTGGAGGATTTGCTCAAGGCAGGCGCCGGCGCGCTGCGGGAAACCGCAGGGTCTCGTCCGCTGGGTCACGCGGCATCCGGCTATCTCCCCAGCAGATCCGAGAATATCCCGGAGGATTTCCTGCGAGCCCGGTGGTGCGCGCAGAACATCCACGTGAACGACGTCCTGCTAAGTTTCACGGCACAGGAAACGGGGATGTTCTTCTTTGAATCGCCGGAGGAAAGGTCCGTGACCCATGAAGCCGTCGACGCGTGGGCGGCAACACTGGATGAATCGGATTTTCCGCCTGGCACGGTCATCCGGGGCCGATCCCAGGAACCATACGAGCGGCTCGTGGAAGTCTCGTCGTGGATTCAGTTCCAGCGGTTCCCGACGGAGTTGGCATCAGGGTACAAAGAACGGGGGCTCAATTCCAAACTAGTGCGCCTCTCGATGAAGAGCCCTCAATCCGGTGTATTGAGCGGCCATTGCTTCGACCTGCCGTATTGGTTTGGGACCTTTGATGCGTGGGCGGATGCGCCGATGCTTCAAGGCGTTGACCCCAATCAATTCGCTATTGAGTCCGTGAGATTGCGCCGCCTTTTGGCGCGTTTTGTGCAGGGCCGCCAGAATGCGTAGTGCCGTGGATAATGCGCTGTGCGTGCCATCCGGCTAATGGGCTAAGTAGGGCTCGAAGGTCAAGGAAAAGGGAACGTGCCGCGCCGCCTTTCCACGTCTTGGGCAAGGCTTCAAGGGGAAGCCCTGGATCGAGGTAGGGCAAGGTCCGCCAGTCGGTCACCATCCGGATAAAGTCGCCGAATGCTTCCCGGGAGCCCTCCTCCGTTTGCTGGACAGGTTTGCCCCAGCGGTCGAGCAGCGGCGAATACTTGTCAATGAATTCCTGGTAGTGCGCCTCCAAGGTATCCAGATCCCACCATTGGGCAACCTTGGCACGAAGTTCCTCCGGGCCAACATGGTTGGCGTGGAAAAAGTCGACAAATTGCAACAGGTCGTTGTCCTGGAGGTATTCGAGGGCCTCATCATAGACGTGACCGGGCGCAACGCAGAGGCCCGCACTAACCATGCCAAATCCCATGCGGGAGAGTCCACTGCGAATCTTGTGTCGCTGGCCGCGCTGCGTCTCCGGAACCGAAAAAGAGACCAACAACCAAGGGTCGGAAGCTCGGGCAGGGTGAGGTGAAAAGATCCGCTCGTCTCCAACGCGCATGTGCTCTTCCAACATGGCGGAAAGCGCATAGCCGGCCTCTCCATTGATCCGTTCGCTGGTGAGCACTTCCCGTTTCTTAAGCCGGGAGATAGAAGAACGAACGCTGGCCGGCTCGGCGCCCAGATCCTGTAAAAGGTGCACTATTGCGGCCACCGCGATCGGTACACCTGCCGGGCGGGCATATAGGCCAAACACTGTCAGGATGTGGCGATGATGGGCAGCCTGACCACTTTCGCCGGTCAGACGACCTGCGATGATTTCCTCTATTGCACGCATGCATTGAGCGTATCAATCAGGGGGCCGCCACAAGACGCCCACTTGCGACATGAAGCCACCTGCACGGGACGGAAAGCGGGACGTTACGTTCGGGCGACCGCCCAGGGGAACCTACGTTCAGTCCCAGGAGTCCTTAAATCCCGGCGGCAGGCAGCTGGTGATTTCCGGGCCGTGCGAGTTCAGCAGCGCGACCAGATCGGAAATCCGCTCCTCGGTCATGTAGACGCTGGGTGCCGAGACGGAGATTGAGGCGATTGGTTCTCCGCTCAGGTCGGGGATCGGGATGGCCACGCAGATGATGCCGAGTTCGTTTTCCTGGTTGTCCAGGGAGTAGCCGCGCTCGCGGATCGCCGTTAATTCCTTGTCGAAGTCCTCCACGTTCTTGATGGAGTGCTCGGTGATCGTGGCGGAGGGGTCGAAGCGGGCCAGCGCCTCCTCGCGAGGGCGCAGGGCGAGCAGCATCTTGCCCATGGCAGTGTTCTGGGCGCGCAGCCGGCCGCCTGGCCGCGAGGCCATTTCGATGCCCCGACTGCCGCGGGCCTTGGCGAGGTAGAGGACGTCGTCCGCCTCGAGGATGCCCAGGTGAGTGGTGTCGCGGGTGGCCTCGGCGATCTCCGCCAGCCGGGATTGGATTTCCTCGGGAAGGTTCAGGCTGCGCTGGGTCTGGGCGCCGAGTTCCATGAGCTTGAGGCCGAGCCGGTAGCGGTTGTCCGCCCCCAGGGAGAGGTACCGCCCGGCAACCAGGGAGGTTAGCATTCGGTGGGTCGAGGAGCGGCTCAGGCCGGCCGCGGCGGCGATGTCATCGAGGCGATCGACGCCGGCCGCCACGTGGTCCAGCAGCTCGAGGCCGCGCTCGAGGGTCTTGGCTCCGGTCGGTTTTTCCATGCCATCAGTCTTGCATGACTTCGCCTGCCACCTGCGTCAACGCAGGAACGTGTGACGGGGGTTGCATTCGCGGGTGTGATGTGGCTTATAGTTGGATTATTGAAAGTGGGACGCCATCCCTATAATAGGTATGGCAAGAATCTTTGGATTGGTGACTATGAACGAGAACAACGGTGTTCCCGCCGGCGGAACAGTGACGGCCGGCGCGCAGCCCGCCGCCACGACGCCGCGGCATGACCAGAAGAACGTCCGACGCGCCGCCTGGGCGGGCCTGGTCGGCACGGCACTTGAACAGTACGACTTCGTGATCTACGGAACCGCGTCGGCGATCATCTTCAACACGATCTTCTTCCCCAACGTCAGCCCGGCTGTGGGCATCATCGCCTCCTTCGGCGCCTATGCCGTCGGCTTCGGCGCACGCCCGCTCGGCGGGTTGTTCTTCTCCCGCTACGGCGACCGCCTGGGACGCAAGTGGGTGCTGGTCTGCACGCTGATGCTCATGGGCGTCGCCACCTTCGCGATCGGCCTGCTGCCGACATACGCCCAGGCAGGTGTCTGGGCGCCGATCCTGCTGGTGGCCTGCCGCTTCCTGCAGGGCTTCGGCGCGGGTGCCGAACAGGCCGGCGGCGTGGTGCTGCTGACCGAGCTCGCCGCTAAGGGCAAGCGCGGCCGCTTCGCTTCGCTGGTCTTCGTCGGTGCCGCCGCGGGTACCGCCATGGGCGCCGTCGTCTGGATGCTGGTGCAGCTCATGCCGCGCGAGGCCCTGCTGTCCTATGGCTGGCGCCTGGTCTTCTTCTCCTCGATCTTCGTCACCATCGCCGCCTGGCTGATCCGCCGCAATCTCAAGGAATCCCCGGTCATGGCGGAGCTCAAGGCCGAGGTCGGCATGGCCGAACGCCAGAAGACCCCCGCCGCCGACGTATTCAAGAACGGCCGCCGCGGCCTGTTCAGCGTCTTCTTCATGAACGTGGGCGCCAACGCCCACTCCTACATCTTCCAGACCTTCATGGGTTCCTACCTGATCACCTACCTCGCGGTGGATTCCACCTTCATCCCGAAGGTGCTGTTCATCGGCGCCATGTTCGCCTGCGTCTCGGCCTGGGTCGCCGGCAACCTCTCGGACAAGTTCGGCCGCCGCCCGCTCTACCTGGGCATCACCGGGTTCCTGCTGCTCTTCCCGTTCCCCGCCTTTATGCTGCTGAACACCGGCAACCTCTTCTGGATCGGCGTGGTCATCGTGCTCGGCTTCATCTTCGCAGCGCAGGGCACCGTCGGTGTGCAGGCAGCCTACTTCCCGGAGCTCTTCGGCTCCCGCTACCGCTACGCCGGCGTGGCCCTGGGACGCGAGTTCTCATCGGTCTTCGGCGGCGGCATCGCCCCGCTGATCTGCTCCGCCCTGGTCACCTGGGCCTCGGGTTCCTGGATCCCCGTGGCCATCTACATGATGTTGATGATGGCCATCACCTTCATCGCCGCACTCAAGGCCCCCGAAACCCGGGACCGCGACCTACTCACGGAAGAAGACGCCCACAAATGAGCATCCGCATCTTGATCACCGACTGCAACCACGACTCGATCGCCGTCGAGCAGGAAGTCGCCGCCGCGGCTGGCGTGGAACTGGTCCTGGCCCAGTGCCACACCGAGGACGAGGTCATCGCCGCGGCCGCCGACTTCGATGGGCTCGTGGTGCAGTACGCACCGATCACCGCACGCGTCATGGACGCCCTGCCCAGGCTCAAGGCCATCGGCCGCTATGGCGTGGGAGTCGACACCCTGGACGTGGAGGTCGCCACAGCACGCGGGATCGTGGTCTCCAACGTCCCTGACTACGGCACCGAGGACGTCTCTGACCACGCAATCTGCCTGGCCGCCACCCTGGCCCGCGGGATCACCCGCCTGGACCGCGAGCTGCGCGCCGGCCCCTTCTCCCTGGAGTCGGTCAAGCCGCTGCGCCGCATCCGCGGCCGCGTCTTCGGCGTGATCGGGCTGGGCCTGATCGGCACCGCCACCGGGCGCAAGGCCAAGGGCCTGGGCTACAAGGTCATCGGCTCGGACCCTGCCCGCGAGGTCGGCACCACCACCGAAGAGGGCATCGAGGTGCTCACCATGGACCAGGTCCTCGAGCAGGCAGATGTCATCTCCCTGCACGTGCCGCTGAATCCGCACACCCATCACCTGGTCAACGACGACTTCCTGGCCCAGGCCAAGGACGGCGCGGTGCTCATCAACACCTGCCGCGGCGGGGTCGTCGAATCCGCCGCCGTGGTCCGCGCCCTGCGGTCCGGCAAGCTCTACGGTGCCGGCCTGGACGTCTTCGAGGAAGAACCGCTTCCGATGGATTCGGACCTGCTCACCGAGCCAAACGCGGTCCTCACCCCGCACGCGGCCTGGTACTCCGAGGAGTCCTACACCGAACTGAAGTCACGCGCCCTGGGCAACGTCATCGACGTGTGCCAGGGCAAGGAACCACGCAACATCTACAACCCGGCAGCACTCGCTGTTGCCCGCTAGGAGCTCTACCGTGTCCACCCACACGACCCAGACCGGGGGAGTCTTCGACATCTCCGGTCGCACCGCAGTGATCACGGGAGCCTCCCGCGGCATCGGACTGCACATCGCCTCAGGTCTCATGCGCCAGGGCGCCAACGTGATCACCCTGCAGCGCGGCGAGCTGGCACCCGAACTCGAGCAGCTGGCCAAGGAAACCGGGCGCAGCGCACACGCGATCGCCGTGGATTTGGGCGACGAGGCCTCGGTCGCCCAGGCCGCCACGCAGGCACTGGCCCTGGGCCAGGTGGACATCCTGGTGAACAACGCAGGAACCCAGATCCGCCACGACGCGGTCGAGTTCCCGCTGGCGGACTTCGACACCGTGATGAACGTGAACACCCGCGCGGTGTTCCAGCTCTGCCAGCTCTTTGGCGCGCCGATGCTGGAACGCGGGAACGGCAAGATCATCAATCTGGCCTCGATGCTCACTTTCCAGGGCGGCCTCCGGGTTCCTGCCTACGCGGCTTCCAAGGGTGCGGTGGCGCAGCTGACCAAGGCCCTGTGTAACGAATGGGCAGGACGCGGAGTGAACGTGAACGCGGTGGCCCCCGGCTACATCGCCACCGACATGAACGAGGCGCTGCTGGCTGATGAGGCACGCAACGAACAGATCCTGGTGCGCATCCCGGCAGGGCGCTGGGGCAACCCGGATGACCTGGCCGGAGCCGTACTCTTCCTGGCCAGCGGCGCGGCCGACTACATCCACGGCACGGTCCTTCCGGTGGACGGCGGGTGGCTGTCACGATGAGCACCGAAATCAATCGCCCGGCCCCCGGCGCGCTGCTGCGCGAAACCCCGATCGTGGCGGTCCTTAGGGCCAAGCATGCCAGCGAATACGCCCCGGTCATCGACGCGCTGGTGGCAGGAGGGATAACCAGCATCGAGCTGACGCTGAGCACCGCCGGCGTCTTTGAGGAACTGCCCGCGCTGCGCGCCCGCTACGGAACCGCGGCCGACGTCGGGGTCGGCACAATCACCACGGTTGAAGAGGCCGAGGCAGCCATTGCCGGAGGCGCCGGATTCATTGTCACGCCGATCACCGACACCAAGATCGTTGCCGCCGCAGTGGCAGCGGGCATCCCGGTCTACCCGGGCGGCATGACCCCCACCGAGCTGTTCGCCGGCTGGAAGGCCGGGGCCACCGCGGTAAAGATCTTCCCCGCCTCACAGGTGGGCCCCGGGTTCCTCAAAGACCTGCGCGGTCCCTTCCCGGATATCCAGGCGGTCCCCTCCGGAGGCGTCGGCGTTGCCGAGGCCATTGAATGGATCCGTGCCGGGGCGCTCGCTGTCAGCGTGGGCGGCCCGCTGCTCGGAGACGCGTTCAAGGGCGGGAACCTGGACGATCTCACGGCACGGGCCAAGGCTCTGGTCGCAGCCGTCACGACAGCCCGGGACGAGGCCAAAGCATGAGTCAGGACAAACACACCGACGTGGTGACCCTGGGGGAGACCATGGCGTTGATGCGCGGCACCAGTGCCGGCCCGCTGGCCCACGCCTCCACACTGGGCCTGGGCGTGGGCGGCTCCGAGTCGAACTTCGCCATCGCGCTGCGCCGCCTGGGAACCGCCGTTTCCTGGATCGGACGTCTAGGAGCGGACAGCCTGGGCGACCTGGTGCAGCGCGAAATCCGCGCCGAGGACGTGAACACCGTGGTGGTCCGCGACGAGTCGGCCCCCACGGGCCTGATGATCAAGGAACGCCGCACCGAAACCCACCAAAAGGTCTGGTACTACCGCGCAGGATCCGCAGGTTCGAAGTTATGCGCAGACGACCTTCCGGAATCGTTGATCTCGAACGCCAAGCTGCTACACCTGACCGGGATCACCCCGGCGCTTTCAGCCGAGGCCGCCGACGCGGTGGACGCTGCCATCGAGATCGCCCACGCCGCTGGCGTACTGGTCTCCTTCGACCTGAACTACCGGGCGGCACTTTGGAGTGAGGAAGAGGCCGGGGTGGCCTACCGAGCCATCCTGCCCAAGATCGACGTGGTCTTTGCCGGAGACGAGGAAGCAGCCATTGCCGTGGGTCCAAGCGACGATCCCATGGAGTTGGCCCGCCGGATCGCCGAGCTGGGCCCGCGCCAGGTCATCATCAAGCTGGGGGACGCGGGAGCCGTGGCGCTGATCGACGGCAACGAATTCCGTCGGGAGGCGATCAAGGTGCCGGTGGTTGACACCGTCGGCGCAGGGGATGCGTTCGTCGCCGGTTACATCGCAGAACTGCTGAATGGCCTGGATCCGCTCCAGCGGCTGGAAACCGCGGTGCGCACCGGGGCCTTTGCCTGCATGGTCCCCGGCGACTGGGAAGGCATGCCGCGCCGCGACGAGCTCGGGATGCTCGAGCAGAGCGAACCAGTGGCCCGCTAGAAATGGCCCGCGCCTTCGCGGGCTTGCACGACCAGAGAGAAAAGTATCCAAGGAGTTGTAGTGAAGGCAGTAGTGGTGCACGGACCCAAGGACCTGCGCGTCGATGAATTGCAGAAATCCCCGGTTGGCCCCGGGGAGGTGGCGGTGGATATCGCCTACGGCGGGATCTGCGGGTCCGACCTGCACTACTGGCAACACGGACGCAATGGTTCCTTCGAGGTGAAGGAGCCGCTGGTGCTGGGCCATGAGGTGGTGGGACGGGTGCGCGAGCTGGGGGAGGGCGTCACCGGTTGGAGCGTCGGGGATGCCGTGGCGATCCACCCGGCCAACCCCTGCCCGGAGCCCGGGGCCAAACCAGCGGGCATGCATCTGATCCAGGGCGGCACCTATCTGGGTAGCGCCAGCACCACGCCGCACACCCAGGGAGGGTTGGTCGAGGTGCTGCACGTCCAGTCGCAGCAGCTGCGCCGATTGCCCAAGGGGCTGGACCTGCGCACCGCCGCATTGGCCGAACCGCTGGCCATTGCTTTGCACGGGATCGATCGGGCTGTGGGCCGCATTGAGGGTGCGCGTTGTTTCGTCAGCGGTGCGGGGCCGATCGGCCTGCTGGCTGCGGCAGTGCTGAAGGTGCGCGGTGCAGCATCGGTAGCGATCTCGGACCTGCAGTCCCGCGCGCTGGATGTGGCCAGCTCCATGGGCGTTGACGAGACCTTCAATATCCGGGAGGGGGAAGGTCCGGAATCGCTCGGCTATGACGTGAGCGTGGAGGCGGCCGGAGCCGCAGCGAGCTTGCAGACGGTGCTGGATGCGACCCGTCGTGGCGGAACAGTTGTGCAGCTGGGGATCCTCCCCCGTGACGCAGTGTCGATCTCGCTCTCGGAACTCGGGCTGCGCGAGCTGACGGTGTTTGGCTCACAGCGTTTCGAGACCGAGCTGGACGAGGCAGTGGAATTGTTGGCCGAGCACCCGTTCCTGGCGCAGGTCATCAGCCACGACTATCTGATCAACGAGGCAGAGGAGGCCTTCGCCATGGCGCTGGACTCTGCCGCGTCCTCGAAGGTTTTGATCGAGGTGGGTGCGCTCGAGGCATGAAAGCGGCGGAGGCGCCTCGTTCGCACAGGTGCACCCGGCCGCCAATGATCCCTGTAACGACGGGGCTTTCTGAAACAGTGCGCCTAACGATGGAGATGCCATATCACCGACAACGATTCAGCGGATTCTGCAATAGGACAATTTCGAGATTCCATATGTGCGATTATCGGCGGTGGGAAGGGAACATTCCGTTCGCGTAGGCCCCGTTCCGCGCGAGATCGAACGTGAGTTTTCTACGAATTCTTCACGATGTCGATGCGGTGGTCCCCATATTGCCAGCCGTCCTTCGGATTCATGGCGAACCCCTCAACGTAGACAGCTCCGTCTCCGACCCGGCTGGCTTCGAAAGCGAATTGCACGGCTCGCGCCAGTGCTCGGGCATCAGTGACATTCTCGTCACTAAACTCAATGGCAATTTTTCTCTGCGGCATGGACCAAACCTATCCGAAGTGGAGATCAATGGCGTTTGTACTGAACTGTTGCGTAGCATCTCCTTCGACATACCTATGGCAACGTGTTGTGCTGGTGATCCCCCAATAGCAATGCCACCGAGGACCGCGGAGGTGCTTGACGCTTGGTCTACCCCGCCATGGAACCAGGAACCTTGAGAGGAACCGCCTTGCCGGACCTACCGAGCATGCGCACGTCCGATGGTCCGGAGTTCTCCCGAGACGAACGGTAGACTGACCGGAAAAGACCACATGGGACGGTTGATCCGTCCCAAAATCTTGGGGGAACACAAATTTGATATTCGCACCTTCACGCTGGGCAAAGACCGTACTTGTTGCTGTCTCCGCCATGGCCCTCGTCCTTGGCCTAAGCGCTCCCGCCGCTGCTGTTCCCATAGCGGTGGCGAAAGTTTCCGCTGAAGTGGGAACCAACGCGGACAGTCAGATGCAGTTCAACGGAAACCCGGATCCGGAGGGTTTTTTCTGCCCTGACCAGGAAGTGACAGCAGCCGAGCTCGGGGAGTACTGGCAGTGGACGCCGACGGCCGCGCCACAACTCGTCTACCAGTGGTACCGCGACGACACCCCGATCGACGGGGAAAGAAAAGAAGCGTATTGGATCAAGGGTGAGGATCTGGGGCACCGTTTATGGGTGGAGGTCATTGCGCAGCCGTTGTTCTCAAACACCGGGGCAGTGACGACCGCCGTTGCGGGTACCAAGAAAGAGGTCAAACCCTGCGCCGCCTACCCCGTCGCCCCCGGCCTTGCAAGCGTGGGGGGAAGCGCTGTCGTCGGAGGCACAGTGGGGTTGTACTACGACATTGCTCCGGACGTCCACGTCCGCTATTACTGGACCCGTGTGGCAGACGGGAAGCTCATCTCCACCGCACCCAGATTGCGTCTTGGCTTGGAACATTACGGCCAGAATCTCGTTCTGCGCACCGTTTTTAGCAAGGAAGGTGCGTGGACGGTCGAGAGAATCCACGACGCGTTCTTTGTCAGCCCCGGCGACCTGGTGGTCAAGTCCGAGCCCTCGATCATGGGATCCCTGCGCACTGGCGCGATGCTCACTGTAAAGGACGGCACATACAACGTTGGCGGGGTCCACCTGGACCATTTCCAGTGGCACCGGAATGGGCAACCGATCAAGGGCGCCACCGGCAGGTCATACACCTTGACCTCGGCTGATGCCGGCAAGCGGATGTACGTGACGATGGAGGCGTATGCGGAGGGCTACGGCGACGTCACGACTTGGGGTGGCGAGACAACGGAGGTTTCCGGCGGCACTTTGACGGCCAAGAGCAAGCCGACCATCACCGGGACCGCCAGCGCGGGGTCGACAGTCGCAGTGACGAAGGGGTCGTGGAACTTTGCCCCGACGTCGTACTCGTACCAGTGGTACCGCAACGGCAAGGCCATCAAGGGAGCCACGAAAACCACATACAAGCTGACCACCACGGACCTTGCCCGGAAGATCACGGCCAAGGTGACCGCCAAGCGGTATGGCTACAAAGCGGGGTCAGCCACCACCGCCGCGCGGACCGTGTCCAGTGCGGCGATCAAGCCAGTGGGAAAGCCGAAGATCAGCGGGACCATCCGCCGGGGCTCGACCGTCACGGCGACCAAGGGGTCGTGGAACATCACCCCCACGTCGTACTCCTACCAGTGGTACCGCAGCGGCAAGGCGATCAAGGGAGCGACGAAACCCAAGTATAAAATCTCCACCCCGGATGTCGGCCGGAAGATCACGGCGAAGGTGACCGCCAAGCGGCACGGTTTCAAGACCGGATCATCCACCACCGCCGCGCGGACTGCGGCCGGCACGGCCTTCAAATCAGTGGGCAAGCCGAAAATCAGCGGTACAAGGAAGGTCGGCCACACGCTCACCGCCAAGCCCGGAATCGCCTCGCCACAGGCCACGTCCTACTCATACCAGTGGTACCGCGACGGCAAGGCAATCAAGGGGGCCACCAAGAAGGCCTACAAGCTTCGGTCGGCCGACGAGGGGAGCGACATGACCGTGAAGGCAACCGCAAAACGTGCCCACTATTCGAGCACCCCACGCACCAGCCCAGCCGCTGTCGTGGCATGGCGACCTGCCCCCGATTCCGGCGGATCCGGTGGGCATTCCTCCGGCAAGGCCCCAAACCGCTGCTACTACCCTGGCGGACGGAGCTACTACTACTGCTAGCGTCGGCGAGGACGGACGTCGGCAGTAGCGTGCGACCGTTCTGGGCCAAAAAAGCTCCGTCGGTTGTGGCCCATGCTCTTGGGCCACAACCGACGGAAGGGGTTATCGTATGAAGCGCTTCATTTCCTCGGCGACGGCCGTGACGGCCGGGACGACGACGCTGTTGCCGAACTGGCGGTAGGCCTGGGTGTCGGAGACCGGGATTTCGTAGGTCTCGGGGAATCCCATGAGGCGTGCGCATTCCCGGGGGGTCAGTCGACGGGGGCGTTCGCCGATGCCGCGGGAGACCAGGATCTCCGAGCCGTCCTTGTGGTACCGGGCCGAGAGGGTGCGTGCCACGGATTCGGGCCCGACCAGCCCGTAGCCGAAGCCGTTTCCTGCCGCACGGTGCTTGGCGGCATAGTTCTTCAGGTAGACCCAGAGGTTCGGGGTCAGGATGTACTTCTCGCTGACCGTTGCCAGCTCACCTTCGGTGAAGGGTGCCTCGGCGATTTCCGATCCGTCTTCGGGGTGCAGGATTGAGACCATGGTC
The DNA here is from genome assembly GCF_059759235.1 of Paeniglutamicibacter sp. GQ140. Lineage (NCBI taxonomy): Bacteria > Bacillati > Actinomycetota > Actinomycetes > Micrococcales > Micrococcaceae > Paeniglutamicibacter > Paeniglutamicibacter sp. GQ140. Next base: position 513,635 of record NZ_JCAXDW010000001.1, on the reverse strand, counting down.
GGGTTGACGAGTTTTGGCGTGCCGTCGGCGTGGCGCTGCTTGGCGAGGTTGTCGAAGGAGAACCCATGCTTTCCTTCGAACACGGAGGGGTCCTTGAACCCGACGATGATGATGCGCTGGCGCCCTTGGGGAACGTAGGAGGCCCCGTTGACGATCTTGAACGCGATGCTGTATCCGAGCTCGTCCTCGAGGGTTTCCTTGATGACTTTGAAGGTGCGTCCCTTGTCGTGGGAGAGAAGGTTCTTCACGTTCTCGAGCATGAACGCCTGGGGCTGTTTTTCCTCGATGATGCGGGCGACGTCGAAGAACAGCGTGCCTTGGGTGGCGTCGGCGAATCCATGTTCGCGACCCAAGGAGTTCTTCTTGGAGACCCCGGCGATGGAGAACGGCTGGCAGGGGAATCCGGCCAGCAGCACGTCGTGGTCGGGGATGGTCTTGGCGTCGACCTTGGTGATGTCCCCGGCGAAGACGTGGCCGTTGTCTTCCGCGTGGAGTCCGTCCACGAAGCCTGGCAGATCGTGGCCGAAGTTCCGCGCGTAAGTCTGCTGCGCGAACTTGTTCCATTCGGAAGTGAAGACGCATTCGCCGCCGATGGATTCAAACGCCAAGCGGATCCCGCCGATGCCGGCGAACAGGTCCACGAAGCGGAAGGAGGGCTTGTCGGTCGGGGCCGGGACGGTGGCCTCGGACTGGTGCTTCTTGATGTCCTCGAGCGCGGCACGCAGGTAGGGCGGGCACTCGGACTCGCCGGCTTCCCAGCGGGCCACGGTCTTCGGCGAGACCTCCAGCAGGGAGGCGAGCTTTGCCTGGCTGTGGGTCTTGCGCAGGTCCTGCAGCAGGGTGCGGGGGGTGGTGGCCTGTTCGGCCGGTGCCAGCGTCACGAAACGCTCCGTTCATGGGGAAAAAGTATGGTCAAACTGTCTACAAATATTCCCCATGGTTGGCATGCGCGCAAATCGCCGCGCCGCACCCAAACTGGGTTGTGAATCACTAAGGTTTCTCCCTCCGCAATCTACTTCATGGTCGCGAACATCTGAAAGTATCAGTGGACTGGGGGACCATTTGTACATCAAAAGATATGGCAAGACTCCGACAGTTTGACAGGGCGGCGCACGTTATGTGGAATGTTCTTCCGTTGCACCAGTGCAATGTAGTGGTAGCGCTTCTGTAAGCAACGGATATCACCTCTGTGAAGTCCGTCTGGATGGTGCTGGATAGCATCTACGCCCCGGGTAGGTTCCCCTGCGCCGGCACCTCGCCAACCGCCATGCGATCTACCGCTGTCTGGATGGGCCAGCTAGGCGGCACCTCTTGCAGCTCATGGGGAAGGTGCAGCGGCCCCGCCGCCAGAGCAAGGGCGGTCCGGGCCTGTACACCGCCGTCCGGGCGGCTCTGAATCTGGGGCACACCAAATGCCGTCGAACGTTGCCTTGGTGGCCTGCAGTGCGCACGGGCAAGCAGTTTGGTCCGGCAGTGGCCTTGGGCGTCCGTTGTTGTGCCGCGCCCTCGCGGTTCGCGGGAGCAGGTGGCGCTCTCTGAGCCGCTGGGCGGCACGAGCTTTGGCGCCAACGTGGCGCGGGTCCGTGCGCCACGCCTCAGGCCGGCGGCCTGACTAGCGGTTGCTCGTGCCGGGCGCAGTCGCATGGCCCGCTCCCAGCCCTGGACCTTGCTCTTGGCCAATGCCCATTCAGGTGTTTTGCGTTGCCCACGTATAGGCTACGACTTTGTGACAGACGCGTTACCACAAGCCCCGTTTATCCACGCACATACCTGCACGGAGTGGAACGCCACATGCCATAGATTAATTTCCATTTAGGCCTCAGTAGGACGAACTTGCCAAACTAGGCTTGCATCTTTGATCTCGTGGCAATGCACTTTTGTCCGGCGTCATTCTTTCTTTTCTTCCTTGCGAGATGACTTCTGCTTGTCCCTAGAGGAGTGTGGACTGATTTAGGCCGGAGTTGTCTCGATTCGTTGTCATCTCGACAAAATCAGCCACATCCATAAGCCAATTTTTTTGGGCGGTATTATAGGGGCCGTGCAAGGCGCGCGGCACCACAAGCTGCACGCGATGGTCGCGCATCTCGTCGGTCTGTCCGGCGCTGATAGGGCTTTCCAATGTCAGCAGATGTTTGTCCTCAACCCGCTTGGCTTCGCTGAGAACTTGCCGCCAGCGGTCCTTACAAGTGGTCTTGACCCCGAGCACCGTTAGCTCCGGAGTCGGATAGTCTAGGTCACGGTATTCGTCGATGCCCGGAAACACAAAATCTGGGCGTGCCCTGTTTTCCGTGACGGGATTGAATGCGTACCGGACATCCAAGGCGTTGAAGAGCGCGATGAGCTGGTTCTCGAGCCCTTTGCCGGCACGGCTCTTTCGCCGGTTATGGAGGGACAAGGAAACCTCGATGAAACTGTCCACATCCACGCGCCCGTCCGTGTAGATGGCGTCTAACTTCTCTTGGGCCAGATGCCGCTCCAGAGTACGGAAGAGCATCTCTTCCTGTTCCACCCACGCCATTAGGACACCGTCGGGATCATCGGCAGGGAGGAGCCCAGGCAGGGTGGATCGGGTGAAGGCACCGAATTCGGCCGTGGTCGGAAACCGCGGCCCGAACTTGGCCAAGATTCGGTCCAGCCAAGCATCATTTCGGGGTTCCACAGCGATACCCAGCATGTCCAGCAGGTACATGGCCGGCAGCCCCAGTGCGTTCTGCACGCCCGACAGTTCTGGGCGAACGGAGAAACCCGGGTGTTCATGAACTGCGGTCCCGAAGAGCCAGTCCAATTGGGCAGCGATGCTCGATTCGGTCGGCACTACAATGAACAGGACCTCACCATTTTTCTGTCGGGCGATGAAGACCACGTCGCCGGGTTGCGCCATTTTCATGGCATTGATCGCGGCGGGGTAGTAGAGCCGGTACTCGGGGGCCCGAGGCTTGCCCTCCCGTGCGTTGTAGAACGTCAAGTGTCCGTCTTCGACCTCCGGTTCGTCCATTTCATCTGTCAGCCACAAAAACCGGGTGGTCAAACGTACCTTGCCGACGGGGACGCCGAACAAGTCGACCAAGGACCTGACTCCGTCGAGTTCGTGCTGGTTCGAACCACTGCCGACCGTCTCAACGGAGCTTAGGACTTTAGCTGCTACGCCGTCAAAATGATCCGCCAGATATCCCAGCTCCATGCCTACATCCTCAATTCGAACCATTCCCACAGCTTGCAATAAATGTACCTTTGACCACCCACGAAATTTTTAGGAAACGTCACTACGCGTTGCCCTTCCGTGGCAGTCGGTTCTGCCGCTCCGAAAAAACAACTGCCTTCTTTGGTCGACCCTAGACTGTTGCTAACAGTAGGTCATGGATCAATGCGACGTAAAAGCCGCCACAACAAACAGTGATAGATTACGCCGTATTATGCGCTAGCAACGTTGAGATCTTTCGTTTTTCGGGGGGGGGGGGGGTAGCCAATGTTCATCGCGACGACTCGAACGGGAGGGCAAACGAAAAGCTCCTGTCAGGGACGCCTCGTGCCAGCACAGCAAAGTCGCGGGTCTTTTACTGCGCCAGATTGCTGAGGATCTGAATGGTGGGCTCTAAGAATGCGCATGCCACGCGTTGCAGGGTCAAGTAATTCGCAGGGCGGAGCCGCAGATATGTCGTTTTGGGGACTTCTCGGTGGGCAACGGCACTCCTTTGCCCACCGCGACTCAGGCTTAGGGTTCGAAGTCGGAAAATCCATAGGAGTTGGCAGTAGCGACAAATTTCAAGAGTCTCGCCGCTTGGGGGTCAGAAGGGACCTTCCTACCTCCAGCCACCATCATCTTCAAGATACCGTGGTCGGCAGGAGCCCCCAGCTGCCTCTCGGTCGCGAACACTTCGAGCGCTTGCCAGCTCTCCTGCGCAATCTCATAGAGGCGGGTCAGAGCGCGCAGCTGGTCATTGAGCTTTTCAGTCTCGACTGCTGCCACCTTGCGCTCCTTGGCCCGGTAGGGGTCCACCATCCACGCCGACAGCTCTGGTGGAACCTCGAGGGGGAGGGCCTTGACCCGCACCCAGCAGGATTCCTTCTTTGCCCATTCGGTGACGTTCTGTACTTCCCGTGTGGGTGAGGTAAGGACCCCTTTCACCCCAACGGCTATTTGTAGGGCAAATTCCAGCACCACAGGATCAACTACTTGCCGGGTCCAGATGTCGGCAAAGTTCATCGTGCCCAACCGGTGGTTGGTCTGCACGATGTGAGCAAGCCGAGCCACGGTGTAGGTCACGATATTTGCAAGGTAGCCTGCTTCGTACCAATCGGCGGCCTGCACAGCTCTGCGAATCGCGTTGAAAAGAATGCTCCGGGCCACGATGTCCTTGAAGTATTCGACATTGATCGACTCCGGGCCGTCCTTTTTGTTCCAAGCGTCGGTAACTACGGACGCATAGGCACTGAAGTTCTTTTGTGCACCGGAACTGACCGTGGAGGGACGCTGCATCCACGACATTTCGTATTTTGCCAAGTCGGTCTTGGTGAGCACCTGGAGGCGAGGGAAGCTCTTCTCAAACCGCAGGGACTCGGATTTCGACAGTCGGTTCTTTTCGGTGAAGTACTGTCCCTTGGTTCGTTCGTAGAACCACTTAGTCTGGTACGTTTGCCCAGCGACTGCCGGGACAAGCGTCCTGCGGGCGAGTTCCTCAAGCCGCACATGAAACGGTGCGTTGGAGAAAAAGTCAGAGGTGCTGACAGCGTTCTGGCTATTTGCGTAGCGGGAGATATCGGGGACCAAGCGTGATGCGCTCTCGGCGTCAACGACGACAAGCTTCATGGGGACATTGACCAAATCCCAGTCCTTGAGTTTCGCCTTCTCCTTGGCCACGTAAAATAGGGACGCCGTGGTTTGTCCACCATTGACGATTTGCAGGTCCGTGATCGTTCGGATGCTCCGCCCATCGTGGGACAATTCGACGTTGGCCGCGGTCGCCGTGATGCCGTTATTGAATGCGAGGAAGCGGTCTGGCTCTCGATAAACCGTCTGTCGGATGCCTTTGTTGACCTTCCCTCTGTTCGACAAGTACGAGCGGACATTCGATTCCAAGAGACGGCTTCCATGGGCCTCGTAAAGGTCTGCAAGAAGTTGGCCGGGCAAGGCTGCAAGATAGATGGAGGAATCGGCGCTCCCCCGTACTTCTAGGGCCTCTACTCCCGTGGGTACCCATTTGGTGAGGTCTATGACGAGCTCTTCGCGCCCCATGGTCGATGCCGCGAGTGCCTCGAGTCGCCGAATGTCCCACACATGAAACTCCACTGGGACGCCGAGGAGCTCATCGGTATCCAGCGCCTTTGCCCGTCCGCCCAGGACACCGTTGGTGAAATAAAAGAGCTTGTACTTGGACGCATTGTTTCCTCGCAGTTCCAAGTCATAGGCCAGTTGGTAAGCCTGGCTGCTTTCCTCGCGACCTTGGCGGAACTGGCCCGACGTTGACTCCTTGAGGAAGTTGAACAGGGCGTTCAGAGCCCCCGTGATCTCCGCCTGCCGGACAGCTCGCGGCTCAGCAGTTTCAAAATAATCCGAGACAACCAGGGCGATGCTTTCGTCACTGTTCGACAGGTCATAACCGTCTACCCTGAGATTGCGATTTCGGCTCCCGGTGCCTTCGAAGTAGGCGACTTGCAGATCCTCCATGTCACCTGCCTCCGCCAGATGCTCGCCCACGACCGCGGTGAACGTCTCGACTTGGAAGTCTCCTTCCACCTCAGCCTTCGTGCCGACCTCTGACTGAAATTCCGAATAGAAATCCACACTCATGCCAGTTCCCCCACAGGCTGCAGCTGCGGCAGCTCACAGCGAAACTCATCAAGCTTCTGCAGATCAAGCGAATAGGTGACGCGCGAAATGGCATCGGGAAGTTGTTCCGAAACAATGCGGGGGAACGCGTCCGTGACGGAGTAGAAAACACTCTCGCCCGCCAAGAACCAGTAGCTGTCATACACGGGATCGCTGGGATCAAACCCCAGTTCCCCGAAAGCCAGGTCCAGAGCGTCATTTCCCACTGCAGAAAGCTTGGTCCGGGTTTCCGCGACCAGTTCCGGTAGCGTCCGATAGCCATGGTCTGCTCCAGCAGCCTCGGAAACGACCACCACGGCCAGGGTCAAGTTATCAGCCCCGAGCTGATCTTCGCTGCTGATCCTTATCGACTGGAAGCCGGCAGTTCGACTCTTGACCTCGAAGGCGGCTGTTTGGAAGTTGTAGTCTTGGCTCGCCTCAAAGGGACCTGTCCATGCCAATACGGCGGTATCCGCCGGAATCTGTGGGGAAAGAACCTCGAAACCAAAATGCAGTTCCCCGAAGAGACCGCGCATTTCGTTTCTGCTAAGTTGCTGTCGCCAGCCACGTCGAAGTAGCCGTGTCCAGTGTTCTATGGAGTCTTCCACGGCTTGAAGGCCCGACGGTTCAGTGGCCGTCGAACTGACTTCCCTATACATCAGTGAGCAGAAGAGCTGGAAGGGCTCGCTCAAGGATTTGTCCCTCAAGATGAAGGTCTGGGTCCATAGCCCGTCGGATCTCCGCCCCTCTCGCACGCCGATTGCGAGCGAGACCGATCGCTCCGGCGGCTGGATACTGCTCATATAGCCGAACGTCAGGTTCCCTGCTTCGTCTGCACCGTAGTACATCCGAATGCTCAAGCTGGCGTCGACTTCCCAGTTTCCCTGTCCGGACTTGGAGACACGCTCGCTCCACAATTGGGTGCTAAACATTGGTCTTCTCCTTCGAATCTTCGCCTTCGAGGGCCGCATATTGGGCCTTCCATGCCCGGGCAGCCACCGAGTTGTGAAGGTAGGTCGCCACCCCGTCCCGGCCAGCCTCGGTGTCAAGCTTCTTCGTCCTAGGCAGGGCGAGCTTCACTGCCACGACACTTGTCACGTCCTCGATCTTGTCTTCCCTCGTAGCTTTTTTTGGAGGTGATGGCAGCTTAATTGTTTGGACCGGCTGGAGGGCATAGATCATCAATGCAGGACGGTCCATGTACTGGTAGTAGAATTCTTCATTTGAAGGCAACTTGCCATCGGCAGATTTTATCTCGTCAAGCTTCTTTTCCGAGAGCACGTATCGAAGGTCTTGGCTACCTGCAAGGCGCGAGCTGTTTCCACTAACCGCAAAGTACCCGTCTCGGGGCTGCAAGGCTCGCTTGACCAACCGCGGCATTTCTAGGCCGGAGGGAAGCAACCATCTTTCGTTGCCTTTTTGGCCGGCGATGAAAACCACGTCCCAATGGGTGTAGGTGTCTGACGAACTTCCTCGAACCAGGGCTGCCAAAGCCTCGCTGTCAAAGAGACGCTCGGCAGCTGAGAACTTGTACTCGTCCAAGAAGCTGGCGATGTGCTTCTTGTCAACGCCCCGAATGACAGTTGTTGACTCAGAGATTGCGGCATCCGATAATTCATCCATCGCGGCCGCGAGCTGGGCAGTTGCCCGCTCATTTGCTTGCAGCGTTTCCACGTCCGTGGGCACCTTGGTTGTTTCCAACCTGTAGTTGGTGAGGTCGATCGTGCTGGGCGCACTGGTCGCGCTCCGGGACTTGTTTCGAGCGGTAATAAGGAGCGATTCCGGATGCTGCTGGACGGCAAGTCCGAAATCCAAGGGGGTGAGCCCTTGTTCGGACATCGTCTTGATTTGCCGTTTGAGCTGCCGGACTGCCTGTTCCACGAATCGATAGTCGCCTCTTTTTTCACTGGGTATCCAGAGCCTGACCAGGTCGAAGTAGCCATCTCGGTAGCCGAACCAGCGTGCCATCTGCATCAGGGTGTCCGCGGCCATGGGACTGCGGTAAAAATAGCTGGTAAGGAGATTATTGAGAGTCAACCCACGGCTGAGCAAATCGCCACCGATGGCAATCTGCCGGGAAGGAGCCCCAGCCTCAAACGCTTCGTCTTCTCCGAACCGATTTGGCTTGGAGTTATAGACCTTGACACGGATGGGCGATGCCGAATTAGGCAGGACGGCAAGGACCTCTTCCCAAGTCGAGCCGCATGCGGAAAATTCCTCCTCAAAGACGCTTTTCAGTTTTGCCAGTGATTGTCCATGCTGTCCGCTGACCTCGATGCCACCGAAGGCCTCCAAGGCATCTTGAATTCTGGCTAGATACTCCTGAACCAAATCCGCTAGACGATTCTGAACTTCAGTAAATTTCGAGACGTTGATAATCATCGAGCGGGCGTCTTTGGCCCGACCCCGCAGGTCGAATACCGCGTTTGCCAAGACATAAGTGTCGATCGCGTCTTCGAGTGATTCAGGGAGCTGCTCAATTTCCCGGTCCTTCGCATGCTTCAGCGGGATTGTGGACTCACAATCGCTGTTGTCATGCAGCCTGTCGACGACAGGCTCGTCATGAGTGCCAAACGTTCGCTTGAGTCCTACATAATTTTTTGGGGCCTTCAGTGCATGTATGTAGTCTTCGGGGAACAAGTCTTTGGTCTCCAAGGTTTCGGCTTCCGGCCCCACGGAGGTCTTGCCTTTCTTTGGCTTTTTTCCAACGTCCCCATAACCCTCATGGTTGATGAAAATGTTGGCAAAAGGAGTGGCTGTAACCGCCAGGTACGAGGAACGCCCGTAACGGGAGAGAATGCGCCGAATGGCTGAATTGATCTTGGTGGGATCACTGCCGTCCACCGAAGTGTCGACGGAGGCATAGTCCGATTCATCGTCAATGATCAGTGCTGCGGCATCGACAATGCCGGCTCCGTCTGCTTGGTTCTTTGACCACTGGTCGACGGCATCCAAGACAAAGCTGTTCTTCTTGACGACAAATATGTAGGGATGTTCCGAATCCTTGGTCACCAAGGCAAGATTGTGGCCTTCGTTCTTGAGCTGCAAGTAGTCATAGAACGGGGTTGTCATGCCATTGGCATGCAGTGTCTTGTCGAGAAGGCCGATCCCCATTCGGTTGGACGTCGAAGCACTAGAGTTGACCTTTTTGAGCAATTTCGAGCCATCGCGACCGATGAAGTCAGAGTCCACTCGTTCTTGGGTTTGTTTCCGCAGGTACTCGGTGTTGCCGGCTAGAACGATGATGACTTTGTAGCCCGCGTCGGCCGCTTTGTTTGCTACTGCCAAAAAGGTTTGGGTCTTGCCGGATTGGACGTCTCCAATGGTTAATCCCTTCCGGATCCAGGTGCTTTCCTCGCGGGGGTTGCCGGCCAGATCGAGAATCCGGTTGGTGGCGTCGTCAAGATCATTCACGATTTGGGGAGATCTTCCTTGGTGCCTCAGGAGCCTCTTATAGGCGCTCCAGCGGCGCCACTTCACGTTCCCCTCGCTGAGTGCCTTTTCCAGCCATTCCTCGTGCTCTGCCTCCACGGTGCCGCCATCATCCGGCTCGGAGGTGCCGAGATCGATGATGCCCCATTCTTCGCAGAGGGTCCTGACGACCACCTCAAATTGTGCTGCTGTTGCTGTCGGAGCAAAAGGCTTGAGGGTCTGCACGGATTGACGGATATCATCCTCCGTCAAGTCGGAGTGGTCGCCTTCGACATCCACGATGTTGTGCCGAGCGGTCACCATCCGCCGGATCACGTCGAGTTCATTTGCGACATTCGTCAGATCAAGCAATGGCATCGTAGGCACTCCTCAGTAGTTCTTCTGCCCTGTCAGCGCCCGAAAACGGCTCCGACAAGATGTATGTTTCGACAAATTGATCTCGCTGCAGCCCCAGTCGATGAGCGGCGCTGGCGAGACTCCTCGCGGTGACGAGCATGTCCTCTTCATTCGCCCGAGGTCCAGCAAACTTCTGGTCTTGGCCAAGCCGGCTATACACATCGTCAACCGGGAAACCGCGTTCAGCCGTTGCCAAGAGTTCTTCCAGTAATGATTTGGCATGCGGAAGATCCTGCAGCGCTTTTTTGAGGGACGCCACCATGGGATGGTGCCTATTGAGCTCGTAGTGGAATTCTCCGCGCTCATCAATGTGGTTCCACAGGCGGACTACTTCCGTCGGGCCAAGATTTCGTCCCTTGTAGGTAAAGACCCTCCGGCTGGGAGCAACGATGCGATCGGCGATACGCTTGAGCTGCTCCCGGACGGGCGGCGGGGGCATGGCTTGGGCCTTCTTGATATCGAGGGCCCATAAATGATCCAAGCTGTTGGGGATATCGACACGGACCCGCGCCAGTTTTCCCAGTTCTTGCTTGGGAACGATCCTGAACCAAGTCCCCCAGATGACCAAGCGCTTCTCGCGGTAGACGTAGAACCCTTGGCTGTCGCGAAAGGAGCCACCAATCTGCGCTGTAGCAATCTCTTTTTCAGTGAGCTTATTTCGGTGGGGGAGGGTGAAAGCTCGCACCGTCACTGTTTCACCGTCTATGGAGAGAGGCTGGACCGGGCTTGGCATGGTGGCTGTATTGGCTTCAAGCATGGGGTCAGCCCCGATGACCTCGCGGCCATTGACCGAGATGCCCAACGGTCGCCCGGTATCGCCCGAGATGAAACGGTGGAACACCAGTCCGATGTGTTCCTTGGCGCGCGCCAATTCCTCGGCGAGATCCAATTCAGAACGGCCTGTGTCAGGTAGAAGTCTGTCCAGTTTGCGCCAGAGGACCAGCGTGCCTGATTCTTGCGCGTTCAGGAGCCCAATACAAGGAAGGTTTTCGATTTCCGCGGGGGAGAGCTCGAGCAACGACCAAGATTGCGTCTCGGCCAAGACATCAAGGTCCCATTCATATGCCACCACCGATTCGCCCTGTTTTTTTGAGGCTACGGTCAGGGAGCGACATTGGGACAGCGATGCCGTCTTGAGACCGAGCCCAAACCGTCCTAGGTCGTTCCCCCCACGAGCAGTGGTAGGGGACGTCCCGGCCAGCCTCATTGCGTGGGTCGCCGTTTTTGCGCTCATGCCCAGCCCATCATCGAGGATGGCCACGAATGATTCCTCGCCTGGCGGTGCCACAATCTGGATCTGGCTGGCGTCTGCGGAGATGGAATTGTCGATAATATCGGCAAGTGCGGTAGGAAACGTATAACCCACAGCTCGAATGGATTCCATGAGCTGCGGATCGGGAGCCAATTCGATGGCAGTGCTCATGCCATCTCCGCCATGCGAACAGGAAATTCAAGCACGCGCTCGAAGCCGCCATATCGGCAACCAGATGCCTGCATTGGGTGCCGCACAGGCCCGTGACGTGTCACCATTCGTTGAAATATCCCCCCAGAGACAGAAGTTGAACTTGAAGGGACAACTTCCTGCTTTTATCCATACGATACCCGCGGGTTGAGACAATTTGAGTACTCAGGCCACTTCGTGACATTGTGTCTCCTGCCAAAGGGGCTCTCGGACTTTGAGCGTGGCGTCATCAAATAAGTAGGGCCCGTGGCCCTACGGAATTATGGGTGTTGACTAAGACATTCATAATTCCAAGGACCACGAGCCGTGTTAAATACTACGGGCGCAGGCGATGCTGCGTCGACCCTGTTCAATCTTGATGACTATGCGGTGCTGGGCGTTGAGGGATCCGGTGATTCCCGCTCGGTGCTGGTGGAGCCCCGGAATCCCGAGGCGCCGTGCCCTGCGTGCGGGGTGTTCTCCCGGCGGATCCAGGCCCGGCCCGTGCACCGGGTCAAGGACGTGGCCTGCGGCGGCAAGGGCCTGGAGGTGCTGGTCAGGAAACGGCGCCTGGTCTGCCAGGAGGCCGCCTGCCCGAAGCGGACGTTCGTGCAGGTCACCGATCAGGTTCCCTTGCGCTCCAGGCTGACCACGAGGTTGGTCGGGGAAATCGTCGAGGACGCCATCCACGAGCTGCGCGCGGTCAGCGGCATCGCCAAGACCCACGGCGTCTCCTGGCCCACGGTCATGCGCAAGTTGTTGGTGACCGAGCAGATCGTCCTGGACGTGGACCAGCGCCTGGTGCGCCGGCTTGGCGTGGACGAGCACCGCTTCCGCCGGGTCCGTTTTGTGCTGGGAACCACGGGAAAAATGATGCGGGTCGAGCCGTGGTCGATCGTGTTCACCGACCTGGACACCGGCACGATCCTTGACATCGTGGACGGGCGCCGTGGCAAGGCCGTGACCAGCTGGATGTCCCAGCGCCCCGAACAGTGGAAACGGAACATCGAGTACGTGGCCATGGACATGTCCGCGGAATTCCGCAAGGCCATCCGCGAATCCCTCCCAGCGGCCCGGATCTCGGTTGACCATTTCCACATCATCCAGCGTGCCAACCAGATGATCACCGCGGTGCGCAGGCGCCGCTCCCACGACGTCAACGGCCGCCGCGGAAAGATGACCGACCCGGCCTACAAATACCGCAAGTTGCTGACCTGCAACATCGAGAAGCTCTCCAACAAGCAGACGGAGCGGCTCAAGGAAGTCCTGGCATCGGATGTCGAACTCGGGGTCGTCTATGCCATCAAGGAACACGTCCGGGAACTGCTGAAAACACGTGACCGGGAATCATTCGCAGCCGCCTGGGCGAAGCTCGAAGCTTCCGTCAAGGCCACCTGCTGAATAGCCTCGGGAGGTAGTGCCGTTCCGGCTTGTTGGTAGATTCGTTCCGGATACATGGTAGTGCTCTAGGGCTTTTCGTGATCGTCTGTTTTGGTCTCCGCGCAACACGGCGCGGCGACCAGATCAGAGGAGAAAAACCTTGGTGGATTATCAAGCCATCATGTCCCTGGTATTCAAGGGCCGAACCTACATGGAGATCACCGCGTCGGTCGGGTGCTCGCATCGTGACGTCTCGGCCGTGAAGAGGGCCATCGCCACCGCCGGCATCACCGCCGACCGCTTTGCGTCGATGACCGCGACGGACATCGAGCAGCTCTTCCCGGACGGGCGCAAGGCCGTCTCCCAGGACTACGCGGACCCGCATTTCGCGCAGGTCGTCGAGGAGATGAAGCACAACCGGTTCTTCACGTTGCAGCAGGGCTGGGTCAAATACCTCGGCTCACCCAGCGAGAAGAAGAAGTACGGCTACTCGCAATACTGCGAACTGTTCAACCGGTTCGCCGCCGCCACCGACGTCGTGGCCACGCTGCAGCACGAACCGGGCAAGACCATGTTCGTGGACTGGGTCGGCCCGACCCTGCCGGTGGTGGACACCGTGACCGGGGATATCGGCAAGGCTTATTTTTTCGTCGCTTCGCTGCCGTACTCCGGGCTGGTGTTCTGCCAGGCGTTCGGCAACATGAAGCAGGAGGCCTGGAACCAGGCGCACGTGAACGCGCTGGCGTTCATCGGCGGGGTGCCGCAGCTGATCGTCCCGGACAACGCCCGCACCGCCACGCACAAGCGCACCCGGGCGGACAACGAGGTGGTGGTGACCAAGTCCTACCGCCAGCTCGCCGAGCATTACCAGACGGCAATCGTGCCGGCCAGATCGAATCGCCCGACCGACAAGGCGCACGTCGAGCGAATGGTGCAGGCCGTGGAAAGCCGCGTCATGGGCTATCTTGCCTCGGAGACCTGGACCTCGTTCGAGGAGCTCAACGACGCGGTGCGGGAGCGGCTGCTGGATCTCAACGAACGGTTGCGCCGGGTCAACGGGACCACCCGGCGGGAAGTCTTCGACGCGGAGGAGGCGGCATTGCTCCAGCCCCTGCCGGACCAGCCGTTTGAGTCGGTGGAATACAAGCAGTTGAAGGTCGGGCGGAACTATCACGTCACCAGCGACTACCAGCACTACTCGGTGCCGTACGCGTTGGCAGGGAAGATCCTGTCGGTCCGGATCACCGCAACCACCGTGAGCATCTTCGACGGGCAGGCCAAGGTTTGCGAGCACCCGCGCAAGCTCGGGCGCCGGGGCCAATACTCCACCGAGTTGTCCCATGCGCCCAAGCACCACCAGCAGGTCCAGGGATTGTGGTCCAGGGAGTGGTTCCTGAACCGCGCCCGGAATTACGGGCCGGCCACCGTGCAAGTCATCACCCAGATCCTGGACCGCAACCAGGTCGAGGCCCAGGCCTACCTGCCGTGCCGCAACATCCTCTCGGAGCTCGGCGGAAAGAAGGCCTCGCTGGAGGAAGCCTGCCAGGAACTGCTGAACATCAACGGGCATGCCACCTACACCTCGCTCAAGCGGGTGATGGCGACGCTGGCCGCCGCCAAGGACCAACCTGGCGCGGCCGTCCCGGCGGCGCAGAACGTGAAGAACCTGAAGGAAATCCAGAACCTTCCCGGAGTGTTCGTCCGCGATGCCGACCACTACAAGGGGCGGGGTGGCACCGATGCTTAACAGCGAGGATCACCAGAAGATCAAGGACCTGCGGCTCACCGTGTTTGCCGAGAAGTTCCTGGAACTGGCCGGCGACGAAGCCAACGACAAGCTGCTGCCGGAGGAGGTGTTCATGCAGGCGGTGAACCATTCCCTGGATGCCCGCCGGTCGAACAAGGTCGACCGGCTCATCAAGCAGGCACGCTTTCCCCTGCCCGGAGCGTCGATTGCCGAGCTGCACTACCTTCCGGGGCGGAAGATCGACGAGGCGCGGATGAAACGCTACGCCACGCACCAGTGGCGGGAGGATCCGACGAACCTGTTGATCATCTCCCCGTCCGGCGGGGGCAAGACCTACATTGCCTGCGCGATCGGCATTGCCGCCTGCCACAGCGAGCATTCGGTGTTTTACACGCGAATGGACGTGCTGGCCCGAAAGCTGCTCATCGCCCGGGCGGACAGCAAGGTCCACGATGCCCTGCTGGAAAAGCTGCGGGAAGCGGACCTGCTGATCATCGACGACTTCCTGACCGTCGGCATCGACCAGAACATCGCCAGCGACCTGTTCGGGGTGCTGGCCGACCGGGAACACCGGCTGCCCACCGTGATCGTCAGCCAGACCGATCCCACCTACTGGGTGCAGGTGTTGCCCGACCGCGTGGCCGGGGATTCGATCGTGAACCGGCTGGCGAACAACACCAGGTGGCTCGTGCTGGGAGACACCGACATGCGCAAGCTCAAGCATGAGAAGGCCCGGGACTCCGCCGGTTTCTGGGAATAGGTTGCAGTCCGTTCCTGAACAGCTGACTCCCGAGCCTTCACCCTAAATGGTATTGGCCAAGAGCCCCTCGACGGCTCTTGGCCAATACGACAAAAGCCGGACGCACTACCACTTCGCCGGAAATCCACTACCGCCTGCCCGGAGGGGACACTACCAGGTCGTCGGAACAGCACTACCAAGAGGCGCTATTTCGCAGCCACCGGCATGCACGAGGCCAAGTCCCTGTTCCGGACCTTCACCGCTTGGAAAACGGAACTGGAAACCTTCTGCCTCACCCGGCTCACCAATGCCCGCAGCGAGGCCGCCAACCTCACCGCCAAGAACATCAAGCGGATCGGCCGAGGATACGTCAACCACCACAACTACCGATGGCGGATATTGTTGTACACGGCACGCCTCCGGCCGTGCTGAACACCCAGTCACCACGCTTAAAGTCGGAGAGCCCACATAGGTCCGCTTCGGGCAGGCGGCCTCCTGGCAGACCAGGCGCCGTTTCCTGACCAGGACCTCCAGGCCCTTGCCGCCGCAGGCCACGTCCTTGACCCGGTGCACGGGCCGGGCCTGGATCCGCCGGGAGAACACCCCGCATGCAGGGCACGGCGCCTCGGGATTGCGGGGCTCCACCAGCACCGAGCGGGAATCACCGGATCCCTCAACGCCCAGCACCGCATAGTCATCAAGATTGAACAGGGTCGACGCAGCATCGCCTGCGCCCGTAGTATTTAACACGGCTCGTGGTCCTTGGAATTATGAATGTCTTAGTCAACACCCATAATTCCGTAGGGCTGCGGGCCCTACTTATTTGATGACGCCACGCTCAAAGTCCGAGAGCCCGGTAAGTGCGGGAAAACTCGGACATTGTTGAATCTTCGATGGAGCAGTCACTTGAAGCAGGAATATTCGATGTAGATATCTCTATCTTCCCAATTCCGAGTATACTTTCGTCCGGTATGTACCGGTCGGGTTGGAACCCTCATGAAAAGCTTGCGTAAGGCGCATCAAAAATTCCACAAATTTCTAGAGACAAGGGGAAAAATTCTAGTTGACCTATTGAAAATCGCACCGATGTCGAAGCTGCAGCTGGTCGTCTGAGATTCCCACAGCTCACCTCTCATCCCCATGCGACGGCTTGCTAAGCAATCTCGTTGGTATGCCCTTCCCGCGCGCGTTTTATATTTGTGAGATCAGGATAACCTTCAAGGACTACTAGACAATCAATTTCTCGCTATTCAATCCGTTCATACGCCTTTGATCTATCCATTCAGAACTTAGCCTATTCCAGGCATCAGCCCGCCTTCGATCAAAATCCAAGATATCTTCGATCTTCAATTCATCAGGCTTTGTACTCGCGACGTGAACCATCAGTCCGTCCTCAATGGCATGCCACTCTGCCAGAGCTTCTTCAGCGAGCACCCACCGAGACCGCCAATTGAAGAATCCTTCTAGACTGGAGCTCACAGCCACAAGTGAGGATGCAACAAGGCCGATATTCGAGACTAGGCTTCTTTCAGCTAATCCAAGCATTATTGTCGCAAGGACTGATAAGGCCAAGGTGGAGACTTGCAGCGTAACGGACCATTGACTCCATTGACGCCGAGAGGATCGTGCATAGTCTTTTGCTTCACGTATAGTCACCCTCACGTACATCGCCAGACTCAGTGGATCGATTCCTGCCAGCATCTCATGTGTAGGGTCGCTTGCTTTCGCTCGAATACTTGATTTTTTCTTAAGTAAGCACATTTAGCATCACACCAATCGTATGTTTTCGTTAACTACTCAAAAAATCGCGCAAAGCAGATTTAGTTTTCCATTGGATATTCGCGAGATCTGGGTACATGGATTCGTAGGATATCCCCTCGTTGGCCAAGAGCTCTCGAAGGGTTGCCTTCCATGCTGCGGGAATCCTTATGGTCCAGGCTATTGCTGGCCACCTCTCAATCGAGTGTTTTATTTTTCTCGATTCAAATTGGTTCAAATTTATTTTTGGAAAATTGATAAGAAACATGCTTATTTGTTGGCGTTCCGATGCGCGCAGTTGCTTGTCGTGCCACATGTTCAGCCCCATGTAGGTTCTGTGAAGCCCGCCGACTAGGAATCTCCCGCGTTGGGCAATCATTCTCGCATCGAGTGGTCGATCCTCGACCATTAGTAATGAGCGCGACCATTTGGCTGTTGCCGAAGATTCTCCTCTAACGTCGCCGCTCCATGGAAGGTCGTTGCGGTCTGAGAGCTTCACTTGTTCCTTGCTTCTCAACCAAATCAAGAATAATCGACCATCGATGGCGTCATTGTCTTCAACTGCAAAATAGAGTGCTTCTAGAGGCTTCACGGATACGTCCAAAAGGCGAGTCGGAGCCGCGTGATGCTGAAGGATCATCAAGATCTCGCCGGGAGATACCTCTTTCCTTAGTCCATGCTTCTGCGCCTCCTCTAAGATGGCTTTCTCCATTCGTCCAAGGGCGCTTTCCGTTAGAATCTTCGTTGATTCGGATTGGGCAAACCTATGTAGAGATGCTGATAGTCCGTGGCCATGATTCGATTGACCTCGAAAGACAAGGGGTTTCGGTGTCGTATGCGTGCGGAGTGAGCTTGCCGATTCCGCATCCAACTTTGCGAAGCTTTGCTCTTCCATCATGAGGTCCCAAAAGTCATGGACTGATTGCTCTTGGAGTTTTAAATTTGGATTGATCTCTCGATTGCTAAAATATTCCCCTGGGAGCTCGGCTCCGTAGCGATTTTCGAGATTATTGATTCCCATGGGTTCCTCAGCGTTCTCTTTTTTTAACGAACCGGATCTAGCGCCCGGACGCCTACTTTGTGGCGCAAATTATCCGATTAGCGTATCGGATGTTTTGATGGTGAGTTCGCGCGGGCCGCAACCCTATTGACCTTGGTGTGCTCTGGATCGACGGCGAAGTTGAGGATCGCGCTATATCTGTGCGGTACGAGGCTTGGCTGGCTGCCATTCCGGCTCGCGTGGAATAGGCCGAACCGTTACGATTTACTTGAAATGTCAAGTAAATCGTGTACTGTTGAATGATAGAAGAGCGTCACCGGCCGGTACTGTCGTCCGCTACGACGGTGCATTACGTCCCACGGTTCCGCTGGGCACCAAGGCCGGACTCCGGCTCCCGAATCACACAACCCAAGGAGTCAATCCTCGAATGACCACCACACTGCGCGACGTACGCTCCACCGGCTGGACCACCATCGAGGCGCCTGAGGCCGTCGTGCTCTTCCTGCACGGCTTCGGCTCCAACGAACAGGACCTCAGCGGACTGGCCCCGGCCCTCGGCCTCGACCTTCCCTGGGCCTCACTGCGTGCGCCGCTCGAACTGGGCAACGGCGGCGCGGCATGGTTTGAGATCACCACGCCCGGTGCCCCGGATGCGGCACCGGTCGAGGCGGCAACCGTCGCTATTTGGGCCTGGATCGATCAAAACGTCGACCCGGCCACCCGCATCATTCCCGTCGGGTTCTCCCAGGGCGGGCTCATGGCCAGCCAACTGCTGCGCACCCGCCCCGAGCGTGTGATCGCCCCGGTGATCCTCGGTGGATTCGTCCTCGGTGCGACCCAGCCTGGCGACGAGGACCTGCGCGAAAACCTTCCGGCCGTCTTCTGGGGCCGCGGCTCTGAGGATCGGGTCATTGCCCCGGTGGCGATCGCCCGCACCACCGAATTCCTTCCGGCCCACTCCGCTCTCGTTGAGAAGGTCTACCCGGGATTGGCACACGGCATCAACGCAGCCGAGCTCGACGACGTGCGCGACTTCATCACCGCCCACATCGGCGCCGAGGTTGTCTCCGGAGCATGAGTGCCGCCAGCCCGTTCGAGATCGGGATCTTCACCTTCGGCGAGCTCACCCGCGATGCGGCCGGCAAGCCGATCGACGCCGCCACGCGCATGCGCGACATTCTCGAATGGGCCCGGGTGGCCGACGAGGCCGGACTCGATGTCTTTGGCGTGGGGGAGCACCATCGCGAGGACTTCGCTGTCTCCTCCCCGCCGGTCGTGCTTGCGGCCGCCGCCGCGCAAACGAAGAACATCCGCCTGACCAGCACCGTCACGGTGCTCTCCAGTGCCGACCCGGTCCGTGTCTTCGAAGACTTCGCGACACTGGATTTGATCAGCTCCGGACGGGCCGAGCTCACTGCGGGGCGCGGTGCTTACCTGGAGTCGTTCCCGCTCTTCGGCCAGGACCTGCAGCGCTACGACGAGTACTTCGATGACCGGCTCGAGCTACTGCTCAAGATCCGCGACGAAAACCCCGTCACCTGGAATGGCAGCACCCGCCCGCCGCTGCGCGGTGCGGGCATCTGGCCGCGCCCGGTCCAGGGCTCCCTGCCGATCTGGGCCGCCGTCGGAGGGACACCCGCCTCAGCCGTGCGCGCGGGAAAGCTGGGAATGCCGCTGTACCTGGCCATCCTCGGCGACCCGCCGCGCTTCGCGCCGCTGGCCGAACTGTACTGCCGCTCCGCGACGGCCGCAGGCCGGGAACCCGGGCAGATCGGGGTGACCTCGCACTTCTACGTCGAGGAGACCTCGCAGGGAGCGAAAGACACGTTCTTCCCGCACTACAGCTCCTACATCGGGCAGAACATGCCGCGGGCCGGCCGCCTGGACCGGGCAGCCTTCGAGTCCTGGGCGTCGCCGCGCGGTGCCCTCTTCGCCGGCAGCCCGGCGGAGATCGTGGAGAAGATCCTGTGGGAGCACGAGATCCTGGGACACACCCGCTTCCTGGCCCAGGTCGGGCTCGGCGGCCTGTCCCAGGCACAGACGCTGCGCTCCATCGAGCTGCTGGCCACCGAAGTGCTGCCCGCCGTGCGGGCGGCCCTGAAAAACTAGCCTCCACGAAGAAGGCCGGCCCGCGATCGCGGGCCGGCCTTCTTGGTGTCTAGTCCACGCGCGAGGGATCCAGTTCGTCGGGGACGCTTTCGGGTTCCGCCTCAACGGCCTTCCGCGAGCCCGGCAGCAGGAACAGGCTGGCGGCGGCGAGGAAGCAGAGAACTGCGGCGGTGATCCAGGCGATCAGGTAGCTACCCGAGAGGTCGCGGCCGATCCCCGCGGTGAGCGCGCCCACGCCAGCGCCGACCATGTGGAAGGCAAAGACCCAGCCAAAGACCACAGCAGCCCGCACCGGGCCGAAGTATTGCCGGCACAGCACCACCGTGGGCGGCACGGTTGCCACCCAGTCCAGCCCGTAGAAGAGGATGAAGATCCACAGCACCGGTTCCACCGTGGGGCCGAGAAGCGAGTGGACTGTCAGCAGCGATGCCCCGCGCAGGCCGTAGTAGAAGACCAGCAACAGCCACGGGCGGACCCGGTCGGTCAGCCAGCCCGAGGCGATGGTGCCGATGATGTCGAAGACGCCGATCAATGCCAGGAGCCCGGAGGCGGTGGTCGCCGGCATGCCGTGGTCGTGGGATGCGGGAATGAAGTGGGTCTGGATCAGCCCGTTGGTCGACCAGCCGCAAATCCAGAACGTGAACGCCAGGATCCAGAATGCCCGGAACCTCATCGCATGGCGGAGCACCCCCAAGGTCTCGGCCATGGCGTTGCCGGCGGGGCGGGCCTTGGCCGTTGCCGTCGTGGCCTCCGCATCATCGGCGGCACCGTAGGGCGTGGTCTTCGCCTCGGCCGGGCTGTTGGCGAACGGCCAGAACAGCAGGGGAACGATGGCCAGCGCAAAGCCCGCCACCAGCAGTGAGGCGGTGCGCCAGCCGTGGAGTCCGGTGAGATGCACGATGGTGGGGAGGAAGATCAGCTGGCCGCAGGCGTTGGCCGCGGAGAAGATTCCCATCACCAGTCCGCGCCGCGCGGCGAACCAGCGGTTCGCCACCACCGCACCGAACACCAGGGCAATGGCACCTGTGCCGATTCCCACCAGTCCGCCCCACAGGAGCCAGAGCTGCCACACCTCGGAAACGAAGACCGCGAGCCCGGCGCCGGCCGAGACCAAGCCCAGGGCCAGGGCGGCAACGAAGCGCATCGAGAACCGTTCGAGCAGCGTCGCCGCGAACGGCGCCACCAGGCCGTAGACCACGAGGTTGATGGTCACCGCGGTGGAAAGCTGGGAGCGCGTCCAGCCGAATTCGGCTTCCAGCGGTTCAAAGAACGCCCCGGTGGTGGAGCGGAAGGCGGCGGCCGCAATCAGGGCAAGAACCGTCACCGCAGCCACGAGCCAGGCCCGGTGGATTCGAGGTGTTTTGCTCCGCGCCACGTCGGGAGAAGGGCCGGCGGGTGGCATAGGCAGTGTCAAGGGCTTAGCTCTCTCGGTGGGGTCATCGGTCAAACCACAATTTCATACTTTGGACGGGTGGCCGAAAAGTGTCACGAGGCCCTATGCGCCCGGAAGTCACCTGAACGACAGAGTGCTGGGATCGGGCGAACCCGATCCCAGCCCTTTTCGGTGGTGGCTGTTGCTATGGCGCCTCGACGGGGTCCAGGTCGCCAATGTGCCCTTCGGCATTGGCATCCAGTACGCGCTCGACAAACGCTGCGAATTCGCTCATGTAGTGGCCGAGGAATTCCGCAGTCCCACTGTCGGACACGTTGCCCTCGGCATCAAAGATTTCCGGCTTGAAGGCGATGTAACCCTCGGGGGAGTTCAGTTGCGGGGCGTCCAGGAAGCTGAGCACGCTGCGCATGTTCGACTGCATGACTGCTGTGCCGATGGCACCGACCGATGCGCCGATGATGCCGCTGGGCTTGCGGGCGAAGGAGTTGGCACCCCACGGGCGTGAACCCCAGTCGATGGCGTTCTTCAGTGCGCCGGGGATTGAACGGTTGTATTCGGGGGAGACGAACAGCAGGCCATCCGAGGACTCGACTGACTGCTTGAATGCGGTGCCCTCGGGAGGGTAGTTGGCATCGAAATCGTAGTTGTACAACGGGAGATCCTTGATGGAGATCTCGGTGAATTGAAGGTTGTCCGGGGCCAGCTTGATCAACGCCTTGGAAAGGGTGCGGTTGATGGAGTTGGTGGACAAGGAACCGACGAAATAACCAATGTTGTAGTTAGTCATGGGGACAGTCCAACACGGAGGCCGCAGAGCCGTCCATAGTTAGTTGGCAAATATCCGGTGAACGCGCATGCCTGCTGCATGTGTGCCTGGCCCGGGCGCTGGTGCCAGACAACTTGGCAGCATTCACCGATTCGCGGAATCGAATGGCCGCCGTCCGTCCGACCCTTGGATCAGATGCTCCGCGACCCGTTCGCGGAGCACAAGCAGGAATCTTTCACCGCGTCGCATGACGCCCGGCACCTAGCTTCCGGCGCCAGCGTCGCCGCACCCCTGTCGCAGCGCCGTTGAGTTCCAGGGTGCGCAGCGCCACGCCGACGGAATCACGCAGCCCGCCCTTTCTGGAGAAAATTCGCCCGGCGGCTCCAACCCGCACCTTCCTGTCGAATCGGGTGACGGCGCCGGGTTCGAGTTTGCAGGTGAACTCCAAGTCATCATGAACATCCAGGTTCCCCAAATCCAGTTGCTCGCTCACCGCCGGCCAGATTTCGCGGCGGAACGCCATGTTGGACCCCCAGAGCGGCACGCGGGCGACGGCTCCGCCGATACCCATGAAATATGCCGAAGCATAGAAGAACGAGGCCATCGCACCCATGAAGCCCGGCAGATCATAGAAACGCCCCGGACCTGTCAACGCATCCAGTTCGCCGCTACGCGTGAAATGCTCGTCGATCCGGCGCACCCAGTCGCTCGGCGGCCGCGTATCGGCGTCGCAACGGATGATGACCTCGCCCGTCGCCGCCTCGTAGCCCGCAGCGGCAGCCGCCAGGATTCCGGGCAGAGGTTGGTGGATCACCCTTGCGCCCGCGGCTTGGGCCCAGAACACGGAATCGTCGGTTGATCCGTTGTCGACGACGATGATTTCGTCCGGCGACTTTGATTGCCGGGCCAGCAGGTCAAGGAGTACTCGCAGGTGCTGAGCATCGTTTAGTACCGGGACCACCACGCTGAGCGTACTCATGATGGCCTGCTAAAACGGGTCGAGCGATGGAACCAGAATGCGGCCATCAGCGACCCCAGGGAACCAGCAACCAAATCCCCGAGCGTGTCTTCATAGCCGACTCCGACTTCCGGGTTGATGAAGGTGTGGCCCGCCCATTCGCCGATTTCCCAGAGCACGGCGAGCAGGACTCCCAATCCCGTCACGACCACCAAGAATCCTGTTGCCTGGCGCCGGTTTGAGGCATCCGGCAACATCGCATGGTGGACCAGCATGTTGGCGAGCGTCTTGGTCAAGGCCGCCAGCATCAGCAAGTGGACTACGAGATCCAGCCATTCGACTTCCCTGTAGGTGCCCAGCACGCTGAATGCCCCACCAAGAAGCAACACGATCTGGCCCGCGAGATCCTCACTCCGGGACGAGGAGTAGTAGCGCAATGCCCACGTCCCGCCGGACACCAGCAGCATCGTCAGTGCCGAGAGCGGACCCGAAACGATCCACGCCGCGGGAATGGCCAACAGGGCAACCAACCGCAAGGCATCACCGAGGTGTGGAACGAAGACTTGCTCGTACGCGCTCGCCGGTTCCTTGAGAAGCGGCAGGGAAACCCGCGGGTTAGTGGCTGCGGGCAACCTGCTCACAATGGTTCCTCCGGTGGACTGGCTTCGTGATGGCGTTGCCCGTGAGTTCGGCGATCTTCCTTCATTTGCGCCTCAAAGAGGTGACGACGACCCTCGACGAGCTGCTGGCGAATCTCTTCCTCCAGTGTCTTGAAATCTTTGTAGTACCCATCGTCGTATTCCTCCATGACCTGGAAGGTCCATCGTCCTTCCAAGACATTGCGCCCCACCATGGTGTCCTGCAATTTGCGGGCGATATCTTCGTACCCTGCATCCTTGAACATGTCCACGGCTTCGCCCAGGGCCAGGTCTGCCCTGCCTGTCAGACGATGAAACCGATACAGACTTCCACGGGCATCTTCCACGACTTCGAGCGCTTCGGAGAGTTTTCCCAATGCATCGATGGTTTCCTTCGACGTGTTCGGTGGCACCGTATGCCCGGAACTTGGATTTTCACGATCATGACTCATTGAAGGTCCCTTCTCCGATGGTTTCGCTACGTGGCGAGCGTAAACCACCACGTAGTAAAAGTCAGCCAATCGCACAGGGAGATGCCCGCCGGCCGTGGGTCACTTCCTGCGGCGTGCCGGGGGAGCTCCCTGCTTCAGGCAGACTTACCGCCTTGCTGCCGGTGACTTTACGCGAGCGGAAGCGATTTGAAGGGTGCCGCACTCTGGACGCGATCGAAGGTGTTGCTTGGTGGTCGTCCCTTCTTGAAAAGGTTGATGTTCTGCGCGATTTCAGTCGCGCGACGCACGAAGGTCTGGAGGGCGTGGCCGGAATGGTGAGGGGTGGAAATGACGTTCGGGAGGGCCGCGAAGCGGCCAACAGTCTCGGGTGCCTCCGTGCCGTTGGGTGCGTCCCACCAAACGTCCAAGGCCGCACCTCCGATGGTTCCCTCACGAAGCGCCGCGTACAGTGCCTCTTCGGCAATGATCGGTCCGCGAGAAACATTGATCAGCAGGGCGTCGCTGCGCATCCGTGCGAATTGCTCGGTTCCCATCAACCCGCGGGTTTCCTCGGTGAGCGGCAGACAAAGGACGACCACGTCACTCGCCGCCAGAAGTTCGGGGAGGTCCTCCATGGCCTTGACCCACTGGAGATTGGTTCCTGGTGCTTCCGCCGCTTCGGGATTCCGGCGCACGGCAACGGCTCTCATTCCCAGCCCGGTGCACATGCGCACGGCTTCGGTTCCGATCCCGCCGAGTCCCACGAAGCCAATCGTGAGTTCATCCAGGGTCCGGTGCAGGGGAGTGCCAGGTTCGGTGGCCACCGAGCGCCAGGATCCGGAACGCATTTGGTCGGTCACGGACAGCAACCGCCGCTGGTGTGCAAGCACCGCCATCAGGATGTGTTCGGCGATTGAGCGTTCATGGTGGGAGGTCCGGGCGATCACCGTCTCGATGGGGAGGTCGGCGACGGCGACGCGGTCTGCGCCGGCGCCGGTGATGTGCACGAATCCGGCGGTGCAGGCGGAAGCATCACGGGCACTGAGCTTGGCGCACACCAGCACCTCGGCACGGGCGATGGCCGCGGACTGTGCTTCGGAGGAAAGGTCGGCAACGAAGTCCCAGTCGTTCCCGGGGGCGGTTTCCTGCAGCAGGTCCGCGAATCTGGAGATGATGGGGTCGGTGACGACGATACGAATGGGCTTCACCAGCGCGGGGTGGTGAGCTGGAAATCCGGGTGGATGCTCTGCACGTAGGTGGTGTCGTCGCGTTTGGTGAGCCCGCAATCCAGATATTGCTGGTGCATCCGGGCCAGCGCTTCCTCGTCGAGTTCCACTCCGAGTCCAGGTCGGGTGGGAACTCGCACCGAGCCGCCTTCGATCTTCAAGGCTCCGGGAACAATGACATCATCGCTGGCCAACTTCCAGGGCCAATGGGTGTCGCAGGCGTAGTCGATGTTCCTGGTGGCGGCGGCCAGCTGGATCATCGCGGCAAAGCTGATGCCAAGGTGCGAGTTCGAGTGCATGGACAGGCCGAGCTTGAAGGTCTCGGCGATGCCGGCCAAGGCCTGCGAGCGCCTCAGGCCTCCCCAGAAGTGGTGGTCCGAGAGGACGACGTCCACGGCGCCGGCGGCGATGGCCGGGGGCACGTCGTTGAAGGACACCACGCACATGTTGGTCGCGATGGGTAGGTTCACTGCGGTGCGGACCGCCGCATTGTCAGCAATGGACAGGCATGGGTCCTCGAGATATTCCAACACCGGCTCGAGCCGCCGCCCAACCTTGATCGCGGTCTCAACGGTCCACACGCCGTTGGGGTCGATGCGCAGCGGCATCTCGGGGAACGCCTCACGCAAGGCCTCGATCGTGGCCGCCTCGATCTCCGGTTCGAAGACCCCGCCCTTGAGCTTCAGGGCGGTGAAGCCGTAGTCGCTGACCATCTTGCGGGCCTGGGCCACGATTCCCGCCGGGTCCAGCGCCTCGCCCCAGACATCGGGTGCATGGCCCGGGTGTCCGGCCCATTTGTAGAAGAGGTAGCCGCTGAATGCGACCTCGTCCCGCACCGCTCCGCCCAACAACATGCTGACCGGTACTCCAAGTGCCTTGCCCTGGATGTCGAGGCAGGCCACATCGAAGGCCGAGAGGACCCTGTCTTCCAGGGATGTGGTGGTGACCATGCCGCCGGTGCCATGCCCGCCGAGACCCGAGTCCTCGCGCAGGGATTCGGTGACCAGGGCCGAAACCTGGTTGATGTTGAAGGCGTCCGCGCCCACCAGCATGGAGGCTGCCCGGTTCAACCGTGCCACGTGGGCTTCGTCGCCGTAGGTTTCCCCCAGGCCGTAGAGACCCTCCTCGGTGCGGATGACCACGATGGCCCTCAACGCGAAGGGCTCGTGCACGCCCACGGAGTTCAGCAGCGGGGGATCGGAGAACGCCACGGGAGTCACGCTGATCTCGGTGATGATGGAACTGTTTGAGGCAGTGGCCTCGGGATTGAGTGTTGCGAGCGAGAAGTCTGGTCCAGATTCCGACATGTGGGGCTCCGTATCATTGGTGTGGCTAGACTCACCCTAGGTGCTTGCAAAGATGCGTGTCCAAGCCAAATAAGAGAACCAATCATTCAAGGAGTGAATCGATGTTTTCGCTGATCCAGCTCGAGTCATTCGTGGCGGTGGCCGAGGAATTGCACTTCGGTGCCGCGGCGGAGCGGCTGAACATGACCCAGCCTCCGCTGAGTCGACAGATCCAACTCCTTGAACGCGAGCTCCAGGCCCAGCTCTTCATTCGCAACTCCCGCCGGGTGGAGCTCACCGCAGCGGGCAGGGTGTTGTTGCCCAATGCCAGGCGAATCCTCGACTTGAGCTCGAAGACCAGCTTGGAGGTGTCCCGGGTGGCCACGGGTGACGCGGGGACCGTGGTCATCGGGTACACGGCCGTAGCCGGCCAGGCAGTGCTTCCTGACCTGTTGAGCCAGGCCTCCAAACACCTGCCGCATGTCACCCTGGTGCTGCGTGAGGCCGTCTCCGTTGAGCAGCTGGAGGCGCTGAGCAAGGGCTCGATCGATATCGGGCTCCTGCGTCCGATTGTCACCCGCCCCGGTGTGGTCACCCAGCTCGTCAAGAAGGATCGTTTGGTGGTGGCGCTGCCGGAGGGCCACGACCTGGCCACGGGGAAGGGAGTGTTCATCAAGGAACTCGTTGGCCTGCCACTCATGATGTATTCCACGGGGGAGGCCCGGTACTTCTATGACCTGGTGCTCCGGCTTTTCGACTCGGTCGGCGCCCGGCCGAACATTGCCCAGATTGCCAGCCAGATTCCGGCATTGTTGGCGTTGGTGGCTGCGGGTCTGGGCGTCACGCTGGTACCGGCAACCGCCATGGAGTTCGCCCCGCGCGGCGTGGTCTTTGAGGAAATCACCGGGGCCAACGGGCTGTCGAACCTCAACCATTCGGATATGTACCTGGCGTGGGACGAGTCGTCCACCAACCCGGCGGCGGACATGCTGCGCAAGATCTTCCTCGATTCGCTCACTCCGGAATCCGGGGAACCCGACGAATCGACGGGACCGAAGGAATCATCTTGAGCCCGCACTGGGAGCGACCGGCGTTCCTCGTCCGTCAGCGGTTTGCAAGATACGTGCGCACCACGCTGTAGCTGGTCCGCGCGATTAGCTCCACGGCATCTTCGCTCAGTTCCTTCAGGGTGGCCGGACCCGGGGCAATCGAATGGGCTGCCAGGATGCCGGCGTTGGCCAACTCCTCGGGACTGAGCTGAACGCTGCCGGCAATCACGATCACGTCCGTCTCCGGGCGGCTGGCCAGCCGCACCCCGTTGACCACCTTGCCGTGCAGAGACTGGGAATCCAGGCGACCTTCGCCGGTGAGCACCAGGTCGGAGCTTCCCAGGATCTCTCGGGCATTCAGGATCTGGGCCACGAGCTCCCAGCCCGGGACTAGTTCCACCTCGCAGAACCCCGCCAGCGAGGCGGCCAAACCCCCTGCCGCACCCATGCCCGGAACCTCGCCGAGCTCACGGCCGGTGGCCTCGCCAATGACAGTGGCCAGGCGCCGAAGACCGGCATCCAGGATTTCGATGTCCTGCGGGCTTGCACCCTTTTGGGGTCCGAACACCGCTGCCGCGCCGCGCTCGCCGACCAACGGGTTGGTGACGTCGCAGGCAATTTTCCAGGACACGGCGAGTGCACGCGGATCGATTCCGGAAGCGTCGATGGAGGCCAGGTCCAGCAGCGATCCGCCGCCCGGAGGCAGCTCGGTGCCCTCCGAATCCAGGAAGCGGGCGCCCAGGGCGTTGAGCAATCCGGTGCCGCCGTCGGTGGTGGCCGATCCGCCGATGCACAACACGATGTCCGTGGCGCCGGCGTCGAGGGCCTGGTTGACCAGTGCGCCGATGCCGAAGGTGGTGGCATCCAGCGGTCGTAGCGGGACGTCGCTGACGGCAGGCAGGCCGTTGGCCTCGGCCGCCTCGATGATGGCGGTGGCACCGTCGGGTGACAGGCCGTAGCGGGCGGTGACCGCGCGTCCGAGGGCGTCGGTGGTGGCGACGGTCCGGGCCTCGGTGGCCCATGCATCGAGGATGGCATCGAGGGTCCCTTCGCCGCCGTCAGCGAAGGGCAGCGTCCTGATCGAGACCGAGCGCCCGGAGGCCTGTGCCGCCGCCCGGGCGCCGCGGGCCATTGCCTGGGCGACGGGCCCGGCCGAGGCGCTGCCCTTAAAGGAATCGGGGACTATCGCGATAGACAGCGCTGGAAGGTGTTTCTTTTCGTCGTGAGTCATGGGGCGGGCCTTTGGTCTTGGGGGAGTGATCCAGTCATGGCGTCATGTCCGCGGCCGGAGGCGGGAGATGCGGCAGCCTTGCGGTTCGCGGGCGCAGGTGCCGAACGTGCCGATGCTACTGCCCGCCCAGTCCCGCGCGCTGCGGTGCGCCCAGCAAAAGCCGGTCCACCAGATACCTTTCGAGAACTTCCGCGTCGGGGGCGAATCCAAGGCCCGGTGTATCCGGAAGCTCCACGGTTGCCCGGGCGGCATGCAGTGGGTGCAGGTGCTCGTCCCAGATGAGCAGCGGGGCCTCCAGTTGGACCTCGCCGGTCATGGCGGCAATGAACTGGGCGGTGGCCACCTGTGCCGGTCCGTAGTAGAAGCAATGGGGAACCACCACGGCCGCGTCGGTGCGGGGCAACAGGTAACGCAGCATGGAGCTGAATCCGCCGATCTTGCCGATGCTCGGTTGGGCCACGGATAGGGCACCGGCGGCCAGTGCGGCATCAAGGGCCTCGGCTCCGGAGGCGTTTTCGCCACCGGCCAGCTCAATGCCCCGGGCGTTGAGGCGGCGATGGCCCTCGACGTCGTCCGGCGGCCACAGTGGTTCCTCCAGCCAGCGCAGATTCAACGGCAGGAACGAGTCGATGGCGTCCGCCGCGTCCGTTTCATTCCACCGGCAGTTGACGTCCACCATCAGCGGGGCGTCGGCTCCCGCCTGGGTGCGGGCCGCGGCAATGGCCGGGTAGCTGGATTCGTGCAGCTTGAAGGCCTCGAAGCCCAGCTGTTGTGCGCGGGAAATCTGCCGGGCCACCTCTGCCGGATCTTCCCCGTAATGCACCAGGCTCGCGTAGGCGCCGACGCTGTTCCGGGCCGCGGGGTTGAGCAATTTCCGCAACGGCTTTCCGGCGATCTGCGCCTTGATGTCCCACAGCGCGATGTCGAGCGCGGAAATGGCATAGAGGACCGGGCCGGTGCGGCCGAAGGCATGGAAGGCACGTTGCGCCTGGTCGTTGAGCGCTTCCGGATCCACGGGCTTGTTCAGGTAGAACGGGGCGACGAGCGATTCGAGGGCGGCCCAGGTGACGTCGTTGACCTTGTGCCCGAAGGCCTCTCCCCAGCCAATCAACCCTTCACTGGTGCTGACCCTGACCATGAGCGATTCCATGGACGTGAAGGTGTGCGACGAGGCATTGAATTCGTCAACGCTCTCGTCTCCGGGCTCCGCGCTGCGGGCCGCGTTGAAGGGCATGCGCACCCGGAGCAGCTCCACCGACTCAATGAATTGTTCCGGTCGTGGATCTGTCTCTGGCATGGGGAAGGCTCCAAGTGAAGGATGGGTTTTGCGGGGCAGATTGCCGGGCGGAGATGGGTGCATCCCACACCACCCGAATATAGGGTCGGGCCCCACTGCTGTCTAGGACCAAATGTGGATGGGTTGATGCCATAAAGGCATGGGCGACAATCCGGGCCCCGGATTGCTTTGTCCAGTAGGGGCAAAAGCGGGTTCGGGGCGGCCCCGCGGGCCGGAAAGGTGAATGTTCGCCCCGGGAATTCACCCTAGGGTGTTTGACGTCACATCGTGCTGCGTTTAGTGTTGATGCAACCCCGGAAACCGCTTTCCCAAATCAGGAGGCCGTGCATGTCGAACGTCCATCTTCCGCTCTGCAGGGCCGCTGTTCCTGCCCGCGGCACCAAAACAAAGGCAGGTTCATGAGTGCGCTCGGAGAACTCTCCCGGCTGAAGACGAGTCCCGGCCGGGGCAAGACCAAGATCAAGATCAAGCACAAGGACAACAAGGCCGCCTACTGGTTCCTGTTGCCCTGGTTGGTCGGGCTGGTGGCCATCACCATCGGACCCATGTTCATGTCGCTGTACCTCTCCTTCACCGACTACAACCTGCTGCAGGCCCCGGTGTGGAGCGGCTTCGAGAACATCGTGCGGATGATGGAGGACGCCCGGCTCCACAACTCGCTGAAGGTCACCTTCATCTACGTGCTGGTGGGCGTTCCGCTCCAGCTGGCGCTGGCCCTGGGCGTGGCAATGCTGCTGGACCGGGGGATGCGCGGCCTGGCCATCTACCGCTCGATCTTCTACCTGCCCTCGCTGCTCGGATCCTCCGTGGCCATCGCCGTGCTGTGGAAGCAGATCTTCGGCACCAGCGGCCTGGTCAACCAGTTCCTGGCCATGGTCGGGATCCAGGGACCGGGCTGGATCTCTGACCCCAACACCGCGTTGGGCACCCTGATCCTGCTCAACGTGTGGACCTTCGGCTCGCCCATGATCATCTTCCTGGCCGCCCTGCGCCAGGTGCCGGTGATGTACTACGAGGCCTCGTCGATCGACGGCGCGTCCAAGTTCCGCCAGTTCATCACGATCACGCTGCCGATGATCAGCCCGATCATCTTCTTCAACCTGGTCCTCCAGGTCATCGGGGCCTTCCAGTCCTTCACCCAGGCCTTCATCGTCTCCGGCGGCAAGGGCGGGCCCTCCGACTCCACCATGTTCTTCACGCTCTACCTCTACCAGCAGGGCTTCGGACGATTCGACATGGGCTACGCCTCGGCCATTGCCTGGCTGCTCGTGGTCATTGTCGGCGCGTTCACGGCCATCAACTTCCTAGCTTCAAAGTATTGGGTGTTCTACGATGACTGAGCAAATCAAATCCCCGGTCACCGATGACCGGAAGGCGGCCACCGGCACGGACGAGGAATTCGAACTGATCGCAGCCCAAGCCGCGCTGGATGAGGAACGGCTGCCGCGCGAACAGCGCAACCGGCTGCGCGCCCTGCGGCGCCGGGAGCGCAAGGCCAAGTGGTCGGTGGCCAGGTCGCTGCTCAAGCACCTGATGATCATCGCCGTTGCGGCGGTGATGATCTACCCGCTGCTGTGGATGGTGGTCAGCTCGCTGCGCCCCACCGACGTGATCTTCCGCGAACCCGGCCTGTTCCTGCAGACCTTCCAGTGGGAGAACTACGCCGAGGGCTGGACCGCGCTCTCGCACCCCTTCGGGCACTTCATGCTCAACTCCGCGATCGTGGTGCTCGGCTCCATCATCGGCAACCTGGTCTCCTGCTCCATGGCCGCCTACGCCTTTGCCCGGCTCGAATTCAGGTTCAAGGGCCTGTTCTTCGCGATCATGCTGATGACCATCATGCTGCCGATCCACGTGATCATCGTGCCGCAGTACATCATGTTCTCCCAGCTCGGCTGGGTGAACACCTTCCTGCCGCTGATCGTGCCCAAGCTCTTGGCCACCGACGCCTTCTTCATCTTCCTGATGGTGCAGTTCATCCGCGGCATCCCGCGGGACATCGACGAGGCGGCACGCATCGACGGCGCCGGCCACCCGCGGATCTTCCTGCAGGTCATCCTGCCGCTGATGGTCCCGGCGCTGGCCACCACCACCATCTTCACCTTCATCTGGACCTGGAGCGACTTCTTCTCTTCGCTGATCTACCTAACCGACCCCGACATGTTCACCGTCCCGGTGGCGTTGCGCGCCTTCGTCGACGCCACCAGCGAATCGAACTGGGGAGCGCTCTTCGCGATGTCGATCGTGACCTTGCTGCCGGTGTTCATCGCCTTCGTCCTGGGCCAGAAGTTCCTGGTCAAGGGCATCGCCACCACGGGCATGAAATAACCGCCCACACCCATGAACCACCGAGTGAACCACTGAGGAAAGGCCAGCACGTGCAATTCGAGGACACCAGCCAGGCACGATTCCGCTACGGAATCGTCGGCACCGGCAACCGGTGCGAGATGTACATCCACGCGATCCTGGGCGAGCACGCCGACGTGGCGGAACTCGTCGGCCTGTGCGACACCAACCCCGGGCGCCTGGAATACTTCGAGGACCTCATCGAGCAGAGCTACGGCGAAAAGGTCGAGGGCTTTGCCCCGGAGGACCTGACGGAGTTCATCCGGGAGAAGAACATCGACCGGCTGATCGTGACCAGCCCCGACTTCACCCACGCCCAGGTCATCTGCACCGCACTTGAGGCAGGCGCCGACGTCGTGGTGGAAAAACCGCTGACGATCAATGCCGAGGACGCCCGCCGCATCACCGACACCGTGCGGGAAACCGGGCGCAGCGTGATCGTGACGTTCAACTACCGCTATTCCCCGCGGAACACCGCGCTGAAGAAGGCGCTGTTGGAGGGACGGATCGGGACGGTCACCTCGGTGGACTTCACCTGGATGCTGGACACCGTCCACGGGGCCGACTACTTCCGGCGCTGGCACCGGCAGAAGGCGAACTCCGGCGGCCTGCTCATCCACAAGTCCAGCCACCACTTCGACCTGGTCAACTGGTGGCTGGACGATGCGCCCGAGCGCGTCTACGCAGCGGGCTCCCTGGCCTTCTACGGACCGGGGAACGCCGAGGCGCGCGGGCAGCACCGCGAGCACGGGCGGGGGACCTTCGACGGCTCGGAGGCCGACCCGTTCGCCCTTGACCTGCGCAGCGACCCGAGGCTGAAGGGCCTCTACCTGGACAACGAGCACCTCGACGGATACCGGCGCGACCAGGACGTGTTCAGCGGCGAGATCGACATCGAGGACAACCTGGCACTCACGGTGACCTATGGCCGCGGGGCGCTGCTGTCCTATTCGCTCAACGCCCACAGCCCCTGGGAGGGCTACCGGGTCTGCATCAACGGCACCGAGGGGCGGCTCGAGCTGGACGTGGTCGAGCGCGCCGCGGTGCTCCCGGCTGTAGGAGGATCCCCGGTTGACCCCTCGGTCTCGGTGGACGGCCAGGACTCGCTGGTGCGCCGCCGCGGGGAGCAGCTGGTGCTGCAGCGGCACTGGGAGGCAGCCCAGGAGCTGGAAATCGTCAACGGCGAGGGAGGCCACGGCGGCGGGGACAAGCTCCTGCTCGCCGACATCTTCCGCGGTGCCGTCCAGGACGAGTACGCCCGTCCCGCGGGCCTGGGCGACGGGGTCGCTGCCATTGCCGTGGGCATCGCCGGCAACGAGTCCCTGCGCCTCGGATTACCAATCCAGGTGGCGGACCTCGGGCTGGAGCTGGACATGGCGGACGTCGCGCACGCGGTTCCGGCCGGGCGGTAGGCTGACGGACATGGGAAATACCGAACACATTCTGGTCACCGGCGGCTCGGGACGACTCGGACGCAGCGTTGTCCAAGGGCTGCTTGCAGCCGGCCACGCCGTCACCTCCGTAGACCAACGCCTGCCCGAGGCCCCGGAGCCCGGGGCAAACTACCTCTCGGTCGACCTGATGGACACCGAGCAGACCCTCGAGGCCTTCGCCTCGGTCCGCCCGGATGCAGTGATCTCCCTGGCCGCGATCGCCGTGCCGTTCAGTGCCCCGGAGGCGGTGATCCTGAAGACCAACGCGACCATCGCCCACAACGTAGCATCCGCCGCGCTGGAGGCGGGGTGCACCAGGATCGTGCTGGCCTCCAGCCCCACCGTCATTGGCTACGGGGCGCCCGCCGGCTGGCTGCCCGAACGCTTCCCGCTGGACGAGGACACCCCGACCCTGCCGTGGAACGCCTACGGGCTCTCCAAGCTGGTGGCCGAACAGGTCGCCGCGATGTTTGCCGCGGCCCGCGGCAACGAGGCACGGTTCGCCTCCTTCCGTCCCTGCTACGTGATTGCCCCCGAGGAATGGGAGGGCGCTCCCACCCAGCAGGGCCACACCGTCACCGAACGGCTTCAGGACCCGGACCTCGCTGCACCCTCGCTGTTCAACTACGTCGATGCGCGGGATGTCACAGACTTCCTGTTGCTGCTGCTGGGGAAGATGGACAAGATCGAGAACGGCTCGACCTTCTTCGTCGGCGCCGCGGACGCGCTGGCCACGCGCCCGTTGAGCGAGCTGGTGCCGCGCTATGTTCGGGGCAGCGAGGAGAAGGCCGCGGTGTTGTCGGGAACCTCCCCGGCGTTCAGCATCGAGCGTGCCCGCACAGTCCTGGGCTGGGAGCCCAAGCGCAGCTGGCGCACCGAACTGGTCAACCAGCCCGAACCGGTGCACGGAGCCTGAGAACCGGGAACGACAGGTAGGCACGTGGCTGCCGCCCCCAGCGGGCGGTGGCCACGTGCCTTTCCTTTGTGCGGGACGGAGGTGCCGTCCTGCCGGTCTGCAAGGCAGAGGGGTCTACTGGTAGCGAAAAATCATGCCAAGCGGTTCAGCACTGACCGGAACGTTTGTCCAATGAACTGAACCAGTCCCGTATGGCGGAGCTCTGCGGGAGTGTCGACTCCGACTTGGTGGGCATCAAGACTGAGGTCCTCAGGATTCGGCAAGCAACCGGCCCTGCTGGGGGCGGTCTATCCGATTTAGTGCGTTGAGAACTGCTGAAACCGAGGGCATCCAAGTGTTCATGACCCGTGGCGGGTGGCTATTTGTAAACCTCGCGGCGGTGTGCCACGCGGACCACGGTGACGATGAGAATATCGTCAACAACGTCGTAGAGTACCCGGTAGTCTCCAACGCGAATCCGCCAGGCATTGGTTTCGCCGGCCAGTTTCTTGCATCCTGCAGGGCGGGGTTCCCGCTCAAGATCGGCAATGCCGGACAGGATGCGCCTTCGGATACCAGGGTCAAGCTTTCTGAGTTCCTTGGCTGCCGCGGTGGTAAATACAACGCGGTAAGAACTCACGCGTCCAGCTCAGCACGCAGTTCGTTCAAGCTGATGCGCCCGCCGTCGTCAGCCGACTTGGCTGCTCGGTATTCGGCGACGTCACGAAGCATTTCCAGGTGCTCCAGCAGCTCAAAATCCTCGGGTCCAATGAGCACAGCCGCCGGCTTGCCATTCTTGGTGATCTGCACACGTTCACGTCCATAGCTGGCACGGCCTACGGCATCGGCGAGTCCATCGCGAAGTTCTCGAATCGTGACGGATGAGGTGATCGAGTTCATGTAACCACAATAGCACTTGTGTACACATTCAACACAAAGTATCTTTCGTGCAAGGCAGCGCTCGTCCAGGGGTACTGGTATTTCGCAAGGCAGGCCGTCTGCGGGACGAAAAATGACAGGCTCTCGAAGGGGATCATGTTGACTGCCGAGGCAGAACCGTCCGCATTCCCATGGACTTTCTTCACCGCTGCTGCCGGTTAGCGGACCCGAGTTGTTGCGCCCCCGGGCAAGGGCGCAACAGCATTCAGCCGTGGTTCCTTGTTAATGCACCAGGACAGCAGGCCGCGGGCGTCCGGCAACGTTCACGGTCGGCCAGCGCTCGTCGATGCTGAGCACCTCGAGACCGTTTTCGACCAGCAGCATGGTGTCCTCGACCTTCACGCCAGGTGCCGAGGGATTCCAGGCAAAGGCCTGCCCGGCGACGATCACGTCCTCAATTCCCGGGACCAGGCGCGGGTCGCGTCCCGCGTATCCGGTGGGTCCTCCCTGGTGGTGGCGTGTCCATTCGTCAGCGGCGAAGCCGTGGCGCGGATATGCCTGTTGGATGACAGGCAGCAATGACTCCAGACTGATGCCGGGTCGGGTGGCGGCGAGGATGTCCGCCTCGACCGCAAGGATCGCCTCCTCGTCGCCACGCTGTCTGGCGGTGCTCGGGGTGAAGGAGACCCAGCGGGTCACGTTTGCTATCAATCCCGCGCGTCGGGCGCACAGCACCGCCATCATCCGATTGCCCACCGGGGAACCGGTCGGCAACGGATGCCTGAAGCCCAGGCGCTGCTCGCCGGCGACCAGGACCACCAGCGGGTCGCTGCCATCGCCCACGATCCGCGCGGCGAGGCGTGCCGCGATCTCGCGCTCGGAGTCGTGCGGGGTTGCGGTCAGGAGCACGTCGGTCAGGATGCGTGCGGTGTCCGCGGCCAGTCGCCGATAGCGTTCCTGTTCCACCTCCAGCAGGGCGGCGCGTGCGGCTCGCAGTTCCAGTGCGACAGCATCCTCGGCCAAGACCTGGACGAAGCCGCGTTCCCTCGCTGCGCGTGCGCCGTACTCGGAAAGCGACGCGTGCCAGGGCACGGACAGGATCTCCAGCCCCGGCGGGACCTCCTCGGCAACCAGGCGTTCGGCCTCGTTCTCGAACACGACCAGGGCCGCCCCGTGCCAGTGGACGAGCACTTGGACCACGGGGGCTCCGGCCAGCGAGACGTGGCTGCGCGTCCCGGCCAGGAACCAGCCCAGCGCGGCGGGGGAGTCCAGCACCAGGGCGTCGGCGCCGCGTGCCTCGAGGATGGCTAGCACCCGTTGGTGCTTCGCGCCGAGCTCGGGATCGGCGAATGCCGCAGTGCTCATGCGGGGATCCCTGCCTCGGCCAGCAGGCCAACGACCTGCTCGGCCCCGAGGCGGCCGTCGGCGACGATGACCCGCACCGAGCGGGACACGGGATTCTCCCGCGTGGTGGCCAGCGGCTGTTCCCAGGCCAGCGAGCGGCCGATGCCCGGGTAGCCGGCACAGCGCACGAACCACGGGTCCTCGTCGGTGGCGTGGAAGACCAGGGTGGCCTCGGATCCGCCGAAGTCGGCGGTGAACGCGAGCCACGGGGCAATGCTTCCGTGGACCGCCTCCTCGCCGCTCGCCTCGGCGGTGAAGATCTCCGCGTTCGCGACGGCGGGCAGGCGCCAGAAGAAGCCGCCGTAGCCACCCGCCACGCGGCCATTGGAGCCGGGGCTGCCCAGCTTCACCGCCGCGGCGCCGTGGGGCGTGAGGGTGAAGTCGTAGCCCAGCTCCCAGCTTCCGTTCGCACCCGCGGTGACGGTGATGGTGCGTTCCTCATCCAGGATGGTGCTTCCGTCCGGCCCGATCCACGCCAGGGTGTCCTTGCGCCGCGATTCGTCCCCGGTGGAGGAGAGCAGCTCGATGCGGCCGTGGTCCTTGCGCCACACGTAGCGGCCCGCCTCGCGGGTGTAGGTGCGGCCGCCCCAGAAGTTCACGCCGTCCACGTCCTGGATGGCCACGCCGACCCCGAGGTGCCAGGTGTGGTCGAGCGGCTGCTGGTCGGTGAGCACCGTGTTGGCCAGGGTGCGCACCGGGTGCAGGAAGGGGCGAGGGGAGTTGGTGGGGGACAGCTCGGTGCCCAGGCGCACGCCGGCCACTTCGCGGCCTGCCACGCGCAGCGGTTCCCCGGTCGGTGCCGGGGCGGCCCAGGGCGCACCGAGGGAGGAGAACGTGGCGGGGGACTTGATGGCCCGCTCGGCCAGCTCCTCGATGCCCGGAACCACCACGTGTTGCGCGGGGCCCTCGCCCACGAGGCGCAGGTGCTCGGCGGCGATCGGGGCGGGATCTTCCGCGGTGCGCACGGCCTCGAGCACCCGCATGAACGAACCGGTGCGCTCCAAGGGACTGAGCAACGCGGCGGCTTCGGTGCCGCGGGAATCGATCAGGTTCTTGAGCAGGTCGGTGCGGCCGAATGTCTGCACACTGGTCTCGCCGTCCTGCGGGGTGATGGCCAGTTCGTCGCGGGTGTAGTGGAAGATCGCCTGCCCGTTGGTCCCGGAGATCGTGATGAACGGATCGCGCTGCTCGGCGGCCGTGGTGGCCAACACGGCGGTGATCGGTGTCCCGCCCGCTGTCGTCACGCTGAGGGTCGAGGTGTCGTCGGCCTCGATGTCGTTGGCATGGAACAGCTCGGTGTGCAGCTCTGCAATGTCGCCGGTTTCCTGCGCCCCGGCGATGTGCAGGGCGGTCATGACGGCGTGGGCAAGGGGATTGGTGATGACCCCGTCGACCACCTGGACCCCGTCGAGCACCCGCTTGCCGGCCCAGGGGGAACGGGAATAGTAGGCGGCGTCGCGCTGCCACATGCCCGTCGCGCCCACGGCGCGCAGCTCACCGATGGTGCCGGAGTCCAGCAGCTCGGCGATGGCCGGGAGTGCATGGGAACCCAGGGACTGGAAGCCGACCTGGATGCGGGTCCCTGCATCCTTCGAGGCCTGCAGGAGCTCTTCGAATTGGGCCAGAGTGGCGGTCGGCGGCTTCTCCAGCAGCAGGTCCGCACCCATGGACACGGCGATCATTCCCTGCTCGAAGTGGGTGTCGATGGGGGTTGACAGCACCACGATGTCGACGGGCTCACCGGCCTCCGCGGCCTGGGCCAGCGAGCTGTACATGGCAACGCCGTCACCCAGCGGCTGCTCGCCCTCCCGGTGGCTCCGGTCCACCGCGCTGGAAAGCACCGCGTGGCCGCCGGCCTCCAGCGCGCGGATGTTCTCCAGGTGGCGCAGGCCGAAGCCGCGAATGCCGACCAGGCAGATTCGTGCGGGTGGGGTGCTCATGCTCGCTCCTTCAGTTCTGTCGCGGAGCCAGGCCGCGACGCTCGGCAATGCGGCGGGCACCGGCCGGTGGTGGCCGGTGCCCGCCAGGGGGGTGCTACACCAGCGAGCCGGCCCCTTGCAGGGACGGCAGGACCAGCTTCGCGTAGCGTTCCTTCATCGTTTGAAGGGTGATCGCGGCGTCCTGGTTGTTGATGTCCTCATTGAAGATCTCCACCTCGACCGGCCCGGTGTACCCGGCCTGGGCGACGGCGCGGGAAATGGAGGCAAAATCGACGTAGCCATCGCCCATCATGCCACGGGATTTCAGGGCATCGTTGGCAATGGGCAGGTTGAAGTCACACACCTGGTAGCCGGCCAGCCTGCCCTCGGTCCCGGCGCGGGCAATGGCCCGGGACAGGGACGGATCCCACCAGACGTGGAACGTGTCAACGACGACGCCCACAGCGGAGGTAGGGTGCGGGGCGGCCAGGTCAAGCGCCTGGTCCAGCGTGGAGAGCACGGCCCTGTCGGCGGCGTACATCGGGTGCAGGGCCTCGAGCACCAGGCGGACCCGGTGCTCGGCGGCGTAGGGAACCAGGTCGGCCAGCCGGTCAGCGACCCTGCCGCGGGCCGCGGCGACGTCCTTGTCGTCCCGGTCGCCGGTTCCGCCCAGGACGTGGGCGGCTGCCGGGAGCCCGCCGACGACCATGATCAATTCGCCGGTGCCCAGGGCCGCGGCCTCTTCGATGGCCCGGCGGTTTTCCGCCAGGGCCGCGGCCTGGCCGGCGGCGTCGGAGGCGGTGAGGAATCCGCCGCGGCACAGCGAGGAGACGCTGAGTCCCGCAGCGGAAACCGCCTTGGCTGCTGCCTCCGCGCCGTCCACCAGCAGGTGCCGCCAGAGCCCGATGTGGCTCAGACCGGCCTCGGCGGTGTGGCGGATTGCCTCATCGAGGGTCAGGTTCGGGGTGGTGCCGGTGTTCAGGGACAGTTCGAAGCTCAATTGAATCCTCCGGTGGTGAGCAGGGCGCCCATGCGGCGTGCGGCCAGGTCCGGGTCGCGCAGCAGCCCGGCCTCGTCCGCCAGGGCAAAGGTCTTGGCCAGGTGCGGGAGCGAGCGCCCGGAGTGCAGGCCGCCGACCAGCTGGAAGCCGGACTGGTGGCCGTTGAGCCAGGCCAGGAACGCGATGCCCGTCTTGTAGTAGAAGGTCGGGGCACTGAAGATGTGCCGGCCCAGGTCCTGGGTGGAGGCAAGGATCTGGTATCCGCGCTCCGGATCCCAGGCGTCGAAGGCCTGCAGCGCGGTGGAGGCCGCGGGGTAGATGGCGGCAAAGATCCCCAGCAGGGCATCGGAATGCCGCTGTCCGTCGCCGCGGATCAGCTCCGGGTAATTGAAGTCGTCGCCCGTGTAGAGGCGCACCCCGGCCGGCAGGGACGCGCGCAATTGGGTTTCGTGCCCGGCATCGAGCAGGGACACCTTGACCCCGTCGACCTTGCCCGGGTTGGAATTGATAAGTTCCAGGAAGGTCGCGGTGGCGACCGCGACGTCGGTGGAACCCCAGTAGCCTTCCAGCGCCGGATCGAACATGGTGCCCAGCCAGTGCAGGATGACCGGCCGGGAGGACTGCTCGAGCAGCTCGGTGTAGATACGCAGGTAGTCCTCGGCGTTGCGGGCCACCCGGGCCAGGGCGCGGGAGCACATGATAATGGTCTTGGCGCCGGCGGCCTCGACGACCTCGAGCTGTTCGAGGTAGGCGGCCTTCACGGCGTCCAGTCCCGCAGCGCCTGGCTGCAGGGAATCGGGCTGCAGTTGGTCGGTGCCCACGCCGCAGGAGATCAGGTCCCGCACGCTCTTGCCGCGCAAGGCGGCGGGTGCGGCGTGCACCACGGAGGCCGCTTCCGCGCTCGAGCGCGCGATCAGTTCCTGGGTGGCTGCCCAGTCCAGGCCCATGCCGCGCTGGGCGGTGTCCATGGCGTCGGCGACACCCAGTCCCCAGGACCAGAGCTCGTGGCGGTAGCCCAGGGTTGCCTCCCAGTCCAGCGCCGCCGGCGATCCCGGGGTGTTCTCGGCCGCCATCTGCGGGACCACGTGGGCCGCCGCGTAGACGTTGCGCGAGGTGATCGGGGCCGTCGGGTGGGTCCATGCCCCGGGTGCGTTCATGGTGTGTTCGCGCAGTGTGCCGTCGGTTCCCGGCAGCAGGAGGGTGGTGCTGGTTGTCAGGCTCACAGCACGACCTCCGGGATGTCGATGGTGCGGCGTTCGGCGGCCGACTGCAGGCCGAGTTCTGCCAGCTGGACGCCGCGTGCGGCCGAGAGCAGGCCGAAGCGGTGTTCGCGGCCGTTGACCACGTCGCCCAGGAATTCCTCCCACTGGCGCTTGAAGCCGTTGTCGAGTTCGTCGTTGGCCGGGACCTCGAGCCACTGGTCGCGGAAGGACTCGGTGACCGGAAGGTCGGGGTTCCACACGGGCTTGGGGGTGTGGGCGCGCTGCTGGGCCACGCACTTGTTCAGGCCCGCGACGGCGGAGCCGTGGGTGCCGTCGATCTGGAACTCGACGAGCTCGTCGCGGTACACGCGCACCGCCCAGGAGGAGTTGATCTGGGCAACGACCGGATCGCCGGCAGGGGTTTCGAGTTCGAAGATGCCGTAGGCGGCGTCGTCCGCGGTGGCGGTGTATTCCTCGTTGCGCTCGTCCCAGCGTGCCGGGATGTGGGTGGCGGTCTTCGAGGTGACCGACTTGACCTTGCCGATGATGCCCTCGAGCACGTAGTTCCAGTGGCAGTACATGTCGGTGGTCATCGAGCCGCCGTCGGCCAGGCGGTAGTTCCAGCTGGGGCGCTGGGCGGACTGGATGTCGCCCTCGAAGACCCAGTAGCCGAATTCCCCGCGCAGCGAGAGGATCCTTCCGAAGAATCCCTCCTCGACCAGGCGGCGCAGCTTGACCAGTCCCGGGAGGTAGAGCTTGTCGTGCACCACGCCCGCGGTGATGCCCTTGGCCTTGGCGATCCTGGCCAGCTCGATGGCCTCGTCGAGGGTCTCGGCGGTGGGCTTCTCGGTGAAGATGTGCTTGCCGGCGTTGATGGCCTTGGTCAGCGTTTCGGCGCGCAGGGAGGTCATGGATGCGTCGAACACGATGTCGACGGTGGGGTCGTTGATGACCTCGTCGAGGTCGGTGGTCCAGTGCTCGATCTTGTGGATGCGGGCAAGTTCCCGGATCTTGTCCTCGTTGCGGCCGACCAGGATGGGCTGGACGGTGACCCTGCGCCCGTCGGCCAGGGTGATGCCGCCCTGGTCGCGGATGGGAAGGATCGAGCGCAGGAGGTGCTGGCGGTATCCCATGCGACCGGTGATACCGTTCATGGCGATGCGAAGTACTTGTGTTTCCGGCATGGTCTTCTGACTCCTGGAATCGGGTCGGTAAATCTCGGGAAAGTAAGTGGGAATGCGCTTTCCAAGATATATTCGTTTGGATCGACGTGTCAACTGTCACAATGGCTTGAGGGTTTCGGCGTGGCGCCGGAATCGATGAAAGGTGGTTTTCCAGATGGTCGTACGGCTGGCAGATGTGGCCCGGGAGGCAGGGGTCTCTCCGGCGACCGCGTCCCGGGTGCTCAACGGCTCCTCGCGGAGTCCGGCTGAGGCAATCGCGGAGAAGGTCCGCGGCGCCGCCGAGCGACTGGGCTACTTCCCCAATGCCCAGGCGCAGGCGCTGGCCCGCTCCTCGGCGGGGCTGGTCGGGCTGATCGTGCACGACATCGCCGACCCGTATTTCTCCTCCATCGCCCACGGGGTCCAGCACGGGCTGAAGGGCTCGGGGCTGCGCGTCATGCTCTCGAGCACCGACAGGGACGGCGAGACCGAAATGGAGGCCGTGCGCGCCTTCATGTCCTACCGCACGGAGGGCATCGTGCTGGCCGGATCGCGCACCGTTGACGGCGACGAACACCTTGCCGCGGCGGTGGAGACGTACCGGAAGAACGGCGGCAGGGTGGTCATGATCGGCCAGCCGCTGCCCGGAACGCTGGGCCTGCGCGTGGACAACCGCGGGTCCGCCGCCGAGCTGGTGCGCCAGTTGGTGGCACTGGGCCACCGGCGCTTCGTCATCCTGTCCGGGGACATGAACCTGGTGACGGTGGGGGACCGGCATGCCGGCATCTTGGAGGGCCTGGCGGAGGCCGGGCTTGAGCCGCTCGCCGTGCTGCCGGGCATCTTCACGCGCGACGGCGGGCTGGAGGCCATGACCGAATACCTCGAGTCCGCGAAGGGCGAGGTGGCCCGGGGGCAGGTCTGCGTCCTGGCCGCCAACGACGTGATGGCCCTGGGTGCCCTGACCGCGGTGCGGCGCGCCGGCCTGCGCGTGCCGCAGGATGTGGCGGTGGCCGGGTTCGATGACATTGCCACGCTGGAGGACATGGTTCCCTCGGTCACCACCGTGCGCCTGCCGCTGGATGCGATGGGGGAGCAGGCGGCCAGGATGCTCCTGGGCGAGGAGGGCGAGGAGGCCACCCAGGTGGTTGAGGGGGTGCCGGTCCTGCGCGAAAGCACCGCATTTTGCCAGTGAGTTCGTTGATTGCCCTTTGGGTATCAATGGATGCGCAATTGACAAGATGAAGATCGCCGGACCACTTGACGGGTGATTCCAATCACACATACGGTGTTGGAAACCGCTTTCCCAATGGCGGATGACCGTGCTCCACACCCAAGACTGAGGATTCGATGATGAGATTCGCTCGACTGGCCAAATTTACGGCGGTGGCTTCCATTGCCGCGCTTGCGTTGACCGGATGCGGCGGCAGCGGAAGCGCCGCCGACGCCAACGGAGATGTGACCTTGCGCTTTTCCTGGTGGGGGTCGGAGTCGCGGTCCGCGGCCACCCAGAAGATCATCGAGGCATTCGAAGCCAAGAACCCTGGCATCAAGATCCAGGGCGAGTACGGCGACTGGGGCGGCTACTGGGACAAGCTGGCCACCCAGGTCGCCTCCAACGATGCACCCGATATCATCCAGATGGACGACAAGTACCTGCGCGAATACGCGGACCGCGGAGCGCTGCTGGACCTCTCCGACATCGACGTTTCCAAGTTCGACGAGGCGGCGATCGCCAACGGCACCACCGAGGACGGCGTCGTCGGCATCACCACCGGCATCAACGCGATGGCCATGATGGCCAACCCGACGCTCTTCAAGGAAGCCGGCGTCGAGCTGCCCGATGACAAGACCTGGACCTGGGACGACTACAGCGACATCTCGGCCAAGATCACCAAGGGGACCGAGGCGTTCGGAGCCACCGGCCCCAACGAGCCCGCGGGGTTCCAGTTCTGGCTGCGCCAGGACGGAAAGTCGCTGACCACCGCCGAGGGCACCCTCGGATTCGAGCCGGCGGATGCCGCCTCGTACTTCGAGATGCTCAAGGGGCTCATGGAGGCCGAGGCCATTCCGAGCGCCTCGGGCATCGCCGAGGACCAGAGCCCGGGCCCC
The DNA here is from genome assembly GCF_059759235.1 of Paeniglutamicibacter sp. GQ140. Lineage (NCBI taxonomy): Bacteria > Bacillati > Actinomycetota > Actinomycetes > Micrococcales > Micrococcaceae > Paeniglutamicibacter > Paeniglutamicibacter sp. GQ140. The sequence goes on along the minus strand of NZ_JCAXDW010000001.1, from coordinate 469,202 downwards.
GACAGGTCGCTGACCGGCACCAACGGGGCGGCCATGGGTATGTGGTGGACCAACCAGCTGGCAGCCCTTTCCGGTGCCTCCGGCGAGGACCTCGTGCCCCTGCGCATGCCGGGCCGCAGCGGGGAAGCCGGCGGATCGCAGACCTTCTTCAAATCATCGATGTTCATGTCCGCCACCAAGGGCACCAAGCACCCCGAAGAGGTCAAGAAGTTCATCGACTTCATGGTGAACTCCCCGGAGGCCGGCCTGCTCAACCTGGCCGACCGCGGACTGCCCTCCAACCTCGAGGTCCGCAAGGCAGTGGTGGACAAGCTGGAGGGCCCGGACGCCCTCTCGGCCGAGTTCATCGCCGACATCGAGGACGAGGTCACCGCGGCCGAGCCGATTCCGCCGCGCGGATTCAGCGGGCTGCAGGACATCCTGTACCGCTACGGCCTCGAGGTGTTCTTCGGGCGCCTGGGCACCGACGATGCGGCACAGAAGATGTTTGAGGAAATGAAGGTCGAAATCGGCTAGCCCGGCCGATCCGGGAAACACGTGGTGGGGTGCGGCCGTGGGCCGGACCCCACCACTCCTGTTTAACGCAGGTGTTTCGGGGGTGCGCGACTTCCGGTGGCTCGGCTAATCCTCGGCAAGATCAGGGCGTGGCCGGAGTAGGTGGGGGAGCAGGGAGCGTAGATGCCGTCGCGTCGTGGGCAGCGCCCGTGATCAGCCCAGCAGGAGGGTGATCACCAGCGTCACCGGCAGGGCCAACAGGGTGCTGCAGAGCACCACCTCGCGGACCACGGTGGTCTCCAGCCTGAACTGCTGCGAAAAGAGCAGCACGTTCTGCGCCGTGGGAAGCGCGGCCATGATCACCACCCCGAGCAGCGCGGTGCCCTGCAGCCCGAACACGAAGGCGCCGACGACCCACGCCACCAGCGGCATGAAGGCCATCTTGAAGAAGGTGGCCAGGAAAACCTCGCCGCGCAGCGACTTCTCCGCCAGCGGACGCTGCCCGTAGAGCGACATGCCAAAGGCCATCAGCAGCAGCGGAATGGAGGCCTGGCCCAGCATGTCCAGCGGGATGTGGATGACCTGGGGCAGGTGCAAATTGAAGGCGGCGAAGAGCGCTCCGATGAACGTGGCGATGGTGACCGGGTTGGCGATGGAGCGCAGGATGGTCTTGCCCAAGGGTGTCTGGTGCTGCCGGTTTCCGGCGGCGCGGGCGGCCAGGGCGAAGAAGCACAGGTAGACCGGGGCGATCAGCAGCAGCTGGGCGATGAGGACCGAGACCACCGGGTTGGTGCTTCCCACCGCGTAGAGCGCCAGCGGGACGCCGATGTTTCCGGCGTTGACGTAGCTGGTGGACATGGCGGCACCGGGAAGCCGGGTCGCCGGCACCTTGAGGAAAAGCCTGGCGCACAGCGCGTAGAGTCCGCCGGTCAGCGCTGCGGTGATGAGCGCTATCGGGGTGAACACCCCGATCACGGAGCGCAGGTCGGTGTCGGCCAGCAGGGTGAACATCAGCGCGGGGTTGGTGATGTAGTAGATCAGCGGGGTCAGCCCGGTGGCGATGGATTCGCGCTTGCGCGGCAGGAACCGCGCGGTGGCCAGCCCGATGAAGATCAGGATCAGCACGATCGTGAAGCCCTGGAGCACTCCCTGCACATGGCCTCCCGAAACTGCGTTGAAAAAGCTGGCGCGATCCACGCCCGCGCTTAAGCATGGCAGGGACGCGGGGAACGTTCCGGAGAACGTTTCCCGCGTCCCTGCCTTTTATGTGGAGTTTTGCAAGATCGGCGTCAGCGGACCAGCGCCGGGGACTTCGCGTTGAATTCCCATCCGGGAATCAGGTACTGCATGGATGCCGCGTCGTCGCGCGAGCCCAGCCCGTGCTGCAGGTAGAGCTCGTGCGCCTCGGCCAGCCGGGTGCGGTCCAGGGTGACGCCCAGGCCCGCACGCGCTGGGACCTTGATCTCGCCGTCGCGGATCAGCAGCGGCTCCTCGGTCAGTCCCTGCCCGTCCTGCCAGATCCAGTGGGTGTCCAGGGCCGTGATCGTACCCGGGGCGGCGGCACCGACCTGCGTGAACATGGCAAGCGAGATGTCGAAGTGGTTGTTCGAGTGCGAACCCCACGTCAGCCCGAACTCGTTGCAGAGCTGGGCCACGCGCACCGATCCCGCCATGGTCCAGAAGTGCGGGTCGGCCAGCGGGATGTCCACGGCGTTGGAGCGCACCGCGTGGGACATTTCGCGCCAGTCGGTGGCGATCATGTTGGTGGCCGTCTGCAGGCCGGTGGCCCGCCGGAACTCGGCCATCACCTCGCGCCCGGAGAACTTGCCCTCGGCGCCGCACGGGTCCTCGGCGTAGGCGACGACTCCGGCCATGCGCTTGCCCAGGCGGATGGCGTCCTTCAGCAGCCAGCCGCCGTTGGGATCCAGGGTGATGCGGGCCTCGGGGAAGCGCTGCTTCAGCGCGATGACCGCGTCGACCTCCGCGTCTCCTTCCTGCACCCCGCCCTTCAGCTTGAAGTCCTTGAACCCGTAGCGTTTTTGCGCGGCCTCGGCGAGACGGACGATGGCCGCAGGCGTCATGGCCTCTTCGCGGCGGACCCGCTCCCAGTCATCGGTGCCGTTGGGCTCGCGCAGGTAGGGCAGGTCGGTGTCATCCGGGTTGCCCACATAGAAGAGGTAGCCGAGCATTGGCACCGCATCGCGCTGCTGCCCGTCGCCCAGCAGCTCCGCGACCGGAACGCCGAGGAACTGGCCGTGAAGGTCCAGCAGCGCCGACTCGATGGCGGTGACGGCGTGCACCGTGGTGCGCAAATCGAAGGTCTGTGCCCCGCGGCCCCCGGCATCCCGGTCCGCGAATCGGGTGGCGACTTCGCGCAGCAGCGAGCGGTAGCGGGCCACCGGGGCGCCGATCAGCAGTTCGCCGGCCTCCTCGATGGTGCTGCGGATCGCCTCGCCGCCGGGCACCTCGCCCAGGCCGGTGCGGCCAGCGGAGTCGGTGATGATGGTGATGTTGCGGGTGAAGAACGGGCCGTGGGCGCCGGAGAGGTTCAGCAGCATCGAGTCGTGCCCGGCGACAGGGACGACCTCGATGGCTGCAATGGTGGGTTGCGTGGTGCTCATGCGTTGTCTCCCGCGGTCTTCAGGATGCCGTCGACGCGGCGGGTCAGCTTCCACGGGTTGCCCTGCCGCAGCGGGGCGGGAAGCAGCGAGTCGGGGATGTTCTGGTAGGCGACCGGGCGCAGGAAGCGCTCGATGGCCAGGGTGCCGACCGAGGTGGTGCGGGTATCGGAGGTTGCCGGGAACGGACCGCCGTGGACCATGGCATGCCCGACCTCGACCCCGGTGGGCCAGCCGTTGACCAGGATGCGTCCTGCCTTGCGTTCCAGGATGGGCAGCACCGCGGCGACCAGTTCGTGGTCGGCGTCGTTCAGTTGCAGGGTCGCGGTGAGCTGGCCCTCCAGCTTGGACAGGGCGCTGGCCAGGTCGACTGCGTTCTCGTAGCGGATGACCAGGGAGGCCGCGCCGAAGATCTCCTCGTGCAGCACCGGGTTCTCCAGCAGCTGCGCCACCCCGGTGGAGAAGATGGACGGGGCCGGGGCGTTTTCGCCTGTCCCCGGCTTGCCGCGGCCCAGGACCTCGACGCCGGGCTGGGCTCCCAGGTTGTGGACTCCCTGGACCCAGGAGTTGAAGATGCCTTCGGTGAGCATGGTCTGTCCGGCGGCGTTGGCCGTCTCGGTGCGCAGCGCCTCGGCGAACTTGTCGCCTTCTTCGCCTGCCGGGACAAAGACCAGTCCCGGTGCGGTGCAGAGCTGGCCGCTGGAACCGGTGACCGAACCCAGGTAGGCCCTGGCATGTCCTGCGGCATCCTCGGCCAGTGCCCCGGCGAAGAAGATGACCGGGTTGATGGAGCTCATCTCGGCGTAGACCGGGATCGGCTCCGGGCGTGCTGCGGCGGTGGCCATGAGCGCGGTGCCGCCGCCGCGGGAACCGGTGAAGCCCACGGCCTTGATGCGCGGGTCGGAGACCAGCGCCTGGCCGATGCTTGCACCCGGCCCGTAGACCAGGGAGAACACGCCCGGGTGCAGGTTCGCCTCCGTGATGGCCTGGGTGATGGCCCTGCCCACGATTTCGCTGGTGCCCGGGTGGGCGTTGTGGGCCTTGAAGACCACCGGGCAGCCGGCGGCCAGTGCCGAGGCGGTGTCCCCGCCGGCGGTGGAGAAGGCCAGAGGGAAGTTGGACGCACCGAACACCGCGACCGGACCCACCGGGATCTTGCGCTGGCGGATGTCCACCCGCGGCATCGGCGTGCGCTCCGGCAGGGCCGGGTCGATCCGCACCCCGTGGTGGTCGCCCGCCCGCACCACCTGGGCGAAGAGCCGCAGCTGGTTGCAGGTGCGACCGCGCTCGCCGACCAGCCGCGCCTCCGGAAGCCCGGTCTCCGCCATGGCGCGGGCCACCAGCTCCTCGCCCACGGCCTCGATGTTCGCGGCGATCGCCTCGAGGAAGGAGGCGTGGGTTTCCGGGTCAAGGGAACGGAAGGACTCGAAGGCGTCCTCGGCCGCGATTGTGGCCAGCGCCAGCTGGTCGGTGTCGATCAGCGAGTAGGCCGGGTCGAGGCCCTGGTTGGTGGCGGGGTTGAAGCCGCGCACCTCGCCGCCGTTTCCGTCGGTGTGGGCTCCGGCCAGGATGGACTGGCCGGTCAGTTGCTGGGTATCCGTGGACATTGCTGCTCCTGCGTCGGAAGTTGGGGTGTCGGTGAAGATGTCGGTGCGTCCTGCGGGGCCCGGCTAGACGGCCGCGGCGGCGGGCATCAGGCCCGCCTGCTTCAGCAGTGCGCCCAAATCGGCCAGGTCCGCCTCGGTGAGGTTCTGCAGCGGCGGGCGCACCGGGCCGGCGTCGCGGCCGATGGCCTTCAGGCCGCCCTTGACGATGGAGACGCCGTAGCCTGCCACGCGGTCGCGGATGTCCAGGTATGGCAGCACGAAGCGCTTGAGCTTTTCGGTCACGGCGGCGTGGTCCTGGTTGCGGACGTCCTGGTAGAAGTCCAGGGCGAACTCCGGAACGAAGTTGTACATGGCCGAGGAATAGGTGCTCATGCCCAGCTGCAGCAGCGGCAGGGCGAAGGTCTCGGCGGTGGGCAGGCCGCCGAGGTAGAAGAGGCGGTCGCCGTTCCTGGTGTAGACCCGGGTCAGGTGCTCGATGTCGCCGGTGGCGTCCTTGAACCCGATGAAGTTTTCGTGGGTGTCGGCCAGGCGTGCCACGGTGTCGGCCGAGTAGATGGCGTTGGCGCGGTTGTAGACGATGACGCCGGTGGAGGTGGCGGAGCAGACGGCCGAGGCGTGGTTGAACAGGCCCTCCTGGTCGCATTCGGTCAGGTACGGCGGCAGCAGCAGCACGCCCTGCGCGCCGGCGGCCTCGGAGTCCCGGGCGTTGAGGATGGCCTGCTTGGTGGAGCCTCCGGCCGAGCCGAGCACCGGAACGCGGTCGCCGGCTTCCTCGACGGCCATGCGCACCACGCGGGCCGATTCCTCGGGGGTGAGGGTGAAGCCCTCGCCGGTGCCGCCGGCGGCGAAGAGACCCGCCACGCCGAAGCTGGACTGCCAGTCGAGGTGGCTGCGGTAGCCGGCCTCGTCGATTTCCAGGTTCGCATCGAAGGCTGTCACCGGGAAGGAGAGCAGTCCGTCCTTGAGCTTGGCGGCAAGTTCGGCGGGGGTGTACGTGGCCATGGGGATACTCCTCAAGTCGGGGCGCCTCCACGATGGCGTGGATCAGTGGCGGGCGATGGTGTTGTTCGTTGACCCCAGCCTAGGGAGCACCATCGATGCATGTCCAAGCCCATATTTGTATTGTTTGATACCCGTCGGGTATCGCAGGATTCGTGGCCCCCGCCCGCCCCGCGAAAGCCATGGCCCTAGGCCTGCATCGAGCCGCGCACGATCTGTGCCAGTTTGGTCATCGCGGGATTCCGGGCATCGCGGTTCCAGATGGCATGCAGTTCCACCGCATCCTCCGCAATGTCCTCCAGCCGCAGGTAGCTCACGCCCTCGACGCCCAGCAGCTTGGCGCTTTCGGGCACAAAGGCGATGCCGCGCCCTGCCGCGACCAGCGTGATCATGGTCAGGACCTGGCTGACGGTGTGCACCACGTTCTGGTGCTCGATGTCGATCTGCCGCACCACCAGGTCATAGAAGTACCTGGCCTTCGTGGGGGAGTGCATGATTAAGGCCTCGCCCGCGAGGTCTTCGACAACGACCTCGCGCGGGAGCAGATCCAGCCGGTGCCCGGTGGGCACCGCAATGCAGAGCGACTCGGAGAAGAGCAGCTGAGATTCAAGCACCTTTTCGTCGAACGGCGGCCGGGCCAGGCCCAGGTCGATGTCCCCGTCGGCCAACCCGTTGACCTGTTCGCCCGTCACCATTTCGAAGAGCTCGAGGTGCACATTGGGCAGCTGCGTGGAGATCTCCGAAAGCAGGGGACCGAGCAGGCTGAAACCCGAGGCGGCGGTGAACCCGATGCGCAACTCGCCAAACTGCCCCGAGGCAATCCGCCGCGCGTTCAGCGGGGCGCGCTCGGCCGAAATCACCAGGCGCCGCGCGTCGACGAGGAACGCCTCCCCGGCCGCGGTGAGGCTGACCTTGCGGTTGTCGCGTTCGAGCAGCTCAACCCCGACGCTTCGTTCGAGTTTCTGGATTTGCCGGCTCAGCGGGGGTTGGGTCATATTCAGCCGTTCGGCGGCGCGCCCGAAATGCAGCTCCTCCGCGACGGCGACAAAACTTCGTGCTTGGTCCAAGGTGAACAATTGATACCTTTCGGGAATCACTCCATGCATAGATGGGGTTGGACAAGCATCATAACTATTTTCTAGGCTCAACCAGAAGTAGGCAACGTGTTGTGACTCACTCGCAGGTGGGGCCCGCCAGGCAACACGCATCGACAACCCAGGAGATCTCGCAATGAAGAAGCAATTCACACGACGTGCAATGCTGTCCCTGGCCGCGGCCACCGCGGCTCTTTCGCTGGCCGCCTGCGGCGGAAACGTCGGCGGCGGTGCCGCCGAGGGAGCGACCTTCCCCAGCGGCCCGGTGACCCTGACCGTCGGCCAGGCCCCGGGCGGTTCCACCGACCTGATCGCCCGAGCCGCCGCCGAAGGCATGGCGGAGAAGCTGGGCGTTGCCATGCCGGTCGTCAACAAGCCCGGCGCCAACGGCGCCCTGGCCACCGAGGAAGTGGCGGCCATGAAGGCCGACGGCCAAAACCTGATCCTGCTCAACGCCTCGTTGATCACCATCACCCCCTTGGCCGTCTCCGAGGCAGAGGCCGTTTCGCTGGAGGACCTGGACGTCATCGCCGGGCTGTCCCAGGACGACTACGTGATGGTTGCCAGCAAGGAATCGGGCGTCAAGTCGATCGAGGACCTGAAGAAGGGGGCTTCGAAGCTCTCCTTCGGCACCACCGGCGTGGGCACCGGTTCGCAGCTGGCCCAGGCGCTGCTGCTGGCGCAGGCCGAGATCGAGGGCACGACCGTTCCCTTCGACTCCGGCTCCCCGGCATTGACCGCGGTCATGGGCAACCAGGTCCAGGTCTCCACCATCCAGCTCGGCGAGGCCAAGCCGCAGATCGATGCCGGAACCGTGGTTCCGCTGGTGGTCTTCTCCTCCGAACGCAATGAATTCCTCCCGGACGTGCCGACCGCCATCGAGGCCGGCTACGACGTCCCGGTCTCGCAGTACCGCGCGATCGCCGCTCCCAAGGGCCTGAGCGCCGAGACCAAGACCGCACTCACCGACGCGGTCAAGGCAGCGGTCGCCAAGGACACCTACAAGTCCTTCAACGAATCCACCCTGCTGACCCCGAAGGAAATCACGGGCGAGGAAGTGGTGACCGAGTGGAACGAGCTGGCCGCCAAGTACAAGAAGCTGACCGAGGAGTACGACATCTCCCTGGCCTCGAAGTAGCCCCTCGCCCGTTCCGCATCCCGGCAGCCACCTGAGGTGGCGCCCGCCAGATCCAAAGGAAGCACGCCATGCGAGCAGACAAGCCGCCGCACCTCGAAGAAGCCCCGGCGCCGGACGAGGAAGAGATCCTGACGCCCGAGCAACTCGCGGAGGTCTGGGCAGCCGAGGCGCCCGAGCCCGCGGGGCCCGTGGCCAACCTGCTCTCCTCCCTGGTGGCGCTGGGCCTCGGCCTGGCGGGAATGCTGCTGTCGCTGAAGCTGGGATTGGGAACGCCGGCCGAACCGCGGCCGGGCATGTGGCCCTTCATCGTGAGCCTCGTCGTTGCCGTGCTGTCGGTGGTCCAGGTCGTCATCGGCCGCACCGGCGGCAAGGACGGGGAGAAGTTCTCCTCCTACTCCTGGTATGCGGCCATCGGCTTTGCCACGTTGATCGGCATGGTGCTGCTCATGCCGGTGGTGGGCTTCGAGATCCCCTCGCTGCTGCTCTGCTTCATCTGGATGAGGTGGCTCGGGGGCGAGCGCTGGCGCTCGGCAACCATGTACTCGATCCTGATTGTTGCCGCGTTCTACGCGATCTTCATTGCCGCACTCGGAACCACCATCCCCCGACTTTTCTAAGTCACAGACCTAAAGGTAAACGGCATGGATTTCTTCGGCCCGGTGTTGGACGGCTTTGGTGTTGTCCTGGACCCAACCAATCTTCTGTACTGCCTGCTCGGCGTCGCCATCGGCATGCTGATCGGCGTGCTGCCCGGCCTCGGCCCGGCGGCGACCATCGCCATCCTGCTTCCCCTGACCTACGGGGTGGAGCCGGTCACGGCGATCATCATGCTGGCGGGCATCTTCTACGGCGCCCAGTACGGCGGCACCATCACCTCGGTGCTGCTGCGCATTCCCGGCGAGGCAAGCTCCGTGGTCACAGTCTTTGACGGCTACGTGCTGGCCAAGCAGGGACGGGCGGGCACCGCCCTGGGCATCGCCGCCATCGGCTCCTTCGTCGGCGGCACCATCGGCATCATCGGGCTGACCTTCCTGGCTCCGCTGGTTGCAGGGTTCGCCCTGGACTTCGGTCCGCCCGAATACACCGCGCTGGCACTGCTGGGCATCCTGCTGGTGGCCACCATCTCCGGCGGCTCCAAGATCAAGGCCCTGATCGCCGCGGCCCTGGGCCTGTTCCTGGCCACGGTCGGCAGGGACATCTTCACCGGCGCCGAGCGCTTCACCTTCGGGAACCTGTCGCTGGCCGACGGCATCGACTTCGTGCCGATCGCCATGGGACTGTTCGGCGTGGGCGAGATCCTCTACAACCTGGAGGAGCGCCACCGCGCGGCGGCCGCCCCGGTCGCCGTGGCCAACGTCTGGCCCTCGCGCAAGGACCTGAAGCAGTCCTCGGGCGCCATCGGGCGCGGCTCGGTGCTGGGCTTCTTCCTGGGCATCCTGCCCGGCGGCGGGGCGACCATCGCCTCGCTGGCCGCCTATGCGGTGGAGAAGAAGCGCGCAAAGGATCCCTCGCGCTTCGGCAAGGGCGCCATCGAGGGCGTTGCCGGGCCGGAGTCTGCGAACAACGCGGCGGCCACCAGCTCCTTCATCCCGCTGCTCACCCTGGGCATCCCGGCCAACGCCACCATGGCAATCATCTTCGGGGCGCTGCTGATCCAGGGCGTGACCCCCGGCCCGCAGCTGATCACCGAGCAGCCCGAGCTGTTCTGGGGCGTGGTGAACTCCATGTACATCGGCAACATCCTGCTGCTGATCATGTCGATCCCGCTGGTGGGCCTGTTCGTGCGGATCCTGCGGATCCGCGCCGCGATCCTGGCGCCCATCACCGCGCTGATCACCATGCTGGGCGCCTACACGATCCGCAACTCGATGTTCGACGTCATGCTCGTGGTGCTCTTCGGGGCGGTCGGCTACCTGATGAAGAAGTTCGGCTTCGAACCCGGCCCGCTGGTGCTGGCATTCGTGCTCGGCAGCCTGCTCGAGTCCTCGCTGCGCCGCTCGTTGCTGGTGCTCGAGGGCGATCCGACCGGGTTCTTCAGCCGCCCGATCTCCGGCACCCTGCTGGTGATCTTCGTCTTCGTCGCGGTGTGGCCCATGGTCAAGACAGTGATCGAGAAGCGCAAGAAGGCAAACGCCCTCTTGTCCGAAACCAAGGTGAAGGAAAAGGTATGAGCATCCTAGTGGGATACGTTCCGACCAAGGTCGGCGAGGCGGCGGTGCGCGCCGCCATCCGCGAGGCAGGTCTTCGCAACGAGGAACTGCTGATCGTGAACTCCGTGCGCGAAGGCGCGCTGGTGGACAAGTCAGTGGCCAGCCCGGAGGATATCGAGCGCATCAGGCAGTCAACGGTGGATGCGGGCATCAAGGCCCGGATCCTGGAATCGGTGCACCGCGACGACCTGGCCGAGGAGATCCTTGACCTGGCCGAGAAGCACGACGTCTCGTTGATCGTGATCGGCCTGCGCCAGCGCTCCCAGGTCGGCAAGTTCATCATGGGCTCGCACGCCCAGCGCATCCTGCTCCAGGCCGAGCACCCGGTGCTCGCCGTGAAGGCCGACCAGGTCTAGAGATCCCTGCTTGGATCCGCGGGTCGGTCTCGTCATCCGTTTGGAGCCGTTGACCGGCCCGCTCTCTCGGCTTGATGCCGGATGGAGAGGCCGAGCTTGTCCTTCGTGGCGGTTGCCAGGCTGTGATCGTCACACCGGTCCCATGGTTCCACCTATGCTTCATCAGTGGTATCGAACCAGGCACGGCCGTGCAGGTAACGGACCGCATGCCCTCCTAGTCCTGCGGGTGCTAGATCGATCCGGTCCAGTACTCCGCCCAGAGGGCGCAGCGGTCGCTCCCACTCTGATTCATTTGTATGTGACTCGCGTTCTTCGACCAGGTCGTCCGCGCCGGGGTAGATTTCCGCCATGCCATTGGTGAAACGTGCAGGCAACCCAGTAAAGGCATTACCTGCATAGCCAATGAGCAATGTTCTGTCTGATTCCGCCTGCGTGGACATGGGCAACAGGGACTCTTCATCCCAGAGCCAGGTATTGGTGGCCTCGGAACGAAATTGTTCGACAGAAAGTGAATTGATCCGGTCGATCCCGTGAACCGGGCAGTAGGCGGATGCCAGAACACCGATGTCACCGTAAAGGTCCGCTTCATCGGGGTTTGCCCGTAATGATTCTTCGATACAAGAACACGAAGGCACCGAACTGGCACGGTTGAAGGGAACCGTCCCGGCGTCTTCGGAAAGCGAGGCCCACAGCCCTTGGACCGGACCGGCAACTATCGGAACATGCCACACCACGGTGCCTATGCGCCGTCTGGCTAGAAATCTCCAGCCGCAGCGATGCCATTGGACGAGTGCCAGAATACTCACGGTTGCAGCTGCCGTTCCCAGGCAATCGGGCAACGCCAGGTCTTCCAGTTCTTGATAGGTGCGTCCCACCGCAGCAGGCATAGCCATCATTGCGGCCAGCCAGCCGACGATGGCGAGCGCGCTCAAACCTGTTGCCCAAGACAGGCTGCGCCGCTTGAAGCGTCTCAAAGCCTCAATGGCACCTGACCCGAGCTCAATCGTCGTCCCCGTGTTTGATACCGACGCAAGAGTGCGGACTGCATGAATTTGCCGCAGAGTGAACCTCGCCTGGATAAGCCACCAAGTTGCCGCGGCTATCGTGCCTGCCCACCAAAAAGTGGCGCTTTCGCTTGTGTCGAGGGAATACGGTATGGCCGCATAGAGCAAAACGATGGGTGCCATCGCGACGGCCAAACGACCAAAAAGCCAGCCGGTGAATGAAACGATTAGGGCAACAAACGTCGCAGAAAGACCGTACATATCTAGGGCCTGGTAAGTGCCCTGCCAATATTCCGGTGGAAGATCTTCCCACCCCCGATCGGCGATGAAGGAGGCAACCGTAGTCACTAACACGATCAACCAAGCAACCACCGTTTGCCGCCGTGCGGGAGGGCACAACGGAAGGTCGGACCATTCCTTGGCATCGGGCTTGACCAACGAGTAGGTCTCGTTCATGTTGCAACCACGGCGATCATCCACTCATTCTCGCATTGGAACGCGGACAGGTCCTCCTCGTTTCGCCGGTCCCCACCGCACCCCGGCCTATGGTCAGCTGGCTGACATCGACGGATCTAAGTTGATTCTTTCAAGAGTGGTTGTGGAGTTAGACAGCTGATACCAACAGAATCGGTGAATCACCATTCCCTCGCCTCCCGGGTTCCAGAACGGCGGGCAAACGTGCCGCGGTCGACTCCGTGGTCCCGTCTCCGCGGATGAGAACGTTATGGTGCCTGATGCTGGGGGGAAGTCTGACGGTGCTGCCGCCTGCGCGTCTTGGCGGGTGCTGATCCTCTCAGAGGGTGGGTGGGGCAACCCCGGCCTCAATCTCGAGTCGATGCAGTGAGTTTGCCAAGTGCACGCGCATGGCCGCGGCGGCGGCCATGGCGTTGCCCGAGGCGATGGCGTTGCGGATGGTGAGGTGTTCCTCCGCGACTTGTTCCAGCCGTGGGACCAGCACCGAATCCGTGGAGTCCAGTCGCTGGCGCGGCATGGCGATCATGGCAGGGCCGAGGTGGCGCACCGCATCCAGGAAGTATGGGTTGCCGCTCCCGGCCGCCACGGCGGAGTGGAATTCGAAGTCGCAGCTCATGGAGCGCGAGGCGTTGGTACCGGCGTTCCGGAAGGCTTCCAATGCCGCGTCGAGGGCGGGCAGGGTCCCGGCGTTCGCCGTGACCGCGGCGGCGGCTGCCGCCTCTGATTCCAGGCCCATCCGGAACTCGAGCAAATGCCGGCGTTCGGCAAGGGTCCGCGGTACCCGGGCCTGCGCACCGGTTTCCGGTGGTGGCGGAGTCAGGGCAAAACTGCCGGCACCGCGGCGCGTGTGGACCAGTCCTTCGGCCTGCAGCCGGGTCAGCGCCTCGCGCACCACGGTGCGCGAGACGGCATGCTCGGCGATCAGGGCATTCTCGCTGGGGAGCTTGTCTCCCGGGGCGATTTCCCCGGAGCTGATCTGCCCGCGCAGGTGCTCAACCAGGCCGGTCGTCAGATTGGGTTTCATACTTCGAATGCTTTCACGAGCGCCGCGGCGGGGCGACTAGGCTCGGCCGAACTCGACGGTATCGGTCGTCCAGGCGCGGGCCTGGTCGCTGAAGGTGAAGCCGAGTCCCGGGCGGTTGGGGACCAGCATGCGCCCGTCCTTGGTCTCGAGGCGTTCGTTGAACAGCGGGTCCAGCCAGTCGAAGTGCTCCACCCAGGGCTCGCGCGGGTAAGCGGCGGCGAGGTGCAGGTGGATCTCCATGGCGAAGTGCGGTGCCAGGTCCAGGCCCGCCTGGTCCGCAAGCGTGGACAAGCGCAGGAACTGGGTGATGCCGCCGATGCGCGGGGCGTCGGGCTGGATGATGTCGCAGGCGCGGGTGGCAATGAGGCGTTCGTGCTCGGCCACGGAGGCCAGCATCTCGCCGGTGGCAATCGGGGTGTCCAGGGCTGCGGCGAGCGCCGCATGGCCCTCGGCGTCGTAGGCATCGAGGGGCTCCTCGATCCAGACCAGGTCGAACTCCTCGAGCTTGCGGCCCATGCGCAGCGCGGTGGCGCGATCCCACTGCTGGTTGGCGTCCACCATCATCGGCACGTTCGGGCCGATATGCTCGCGCACCGCGGCGACGCGGCGCAGGTCCTCGGAGGAATCCGGCAGGCCGACCTTGATCTTGATGCCGCCGATGCCCTCCTCGATGGACTGGCTGGCGCGGTCCTTGACCTCGGCGATGGAGGCGTTGAGGAAGCCCCCGGAGGTGTTGTAGGTGCGCACCGAGTCGCGGTGGGACCCGAGGAACTTGGCCAGCGGCAGGCCCGCGCGCTTGGACTTCAGGTCATAGAGGGCGATGTCGAGGGCGGCGAGCGCCTGGGTGGCGACGCCCGAGCGTCCCACCGAGGCGCCGGCCCACAGGAGCTTGGTGTAGAGCTTGGCAATGTCGTTGGGGTCCTCGCCGATCATGGTCTCGGCGACTTCCTTGGCGTGGGCGAACTGTGCCGGTCCGCCGGCGCGCTTCGAGTAGGAGAAGCCAAGGCCTTCGTGGCCCTGTTCGGTCTTGATCTCGGCGAAGAGGAAGACGACCTCGGTCATGGGCTTCTGGCGCCCGGTGAAGACCTTGGCGTCGGAGATCGGGGTGGCCAGGGGCAGCCGTGCGGTGGACAGCTTGACGTGGCGAATGGCATCGGGGGTGTAGCTCATGGCGGCTCTGTGCTCCTGGGGAGGGAATGGCGGGACTGTGCTGGTGAACACAACTTATCGTATAAGTTGAAAACTTATGGCACAAGTGGTTTCGGGGAAGTATTTCGGACCGCATTCACTCCGGATCCCCTCCACGCACGTAGGGAGAAAATGCCAGTGGCCCACCCGGAACACCGGGTGGGCCACACGTGGGAATGGGATGCCTATGAAACGGGAGTGACTAACTCTCCCGAGTGGATGTAGCTGCGCAGGTTGTCCAGTGTTAGCGCCGCCATGTCGGCGCGCGTCTCGTGCGTGCCGCTGCCCAGGTGGGGCAGCAGGACCACGTTGTCCAGGGCAAAGAGCTCCCCGGGAACGTGCGGCTCGTTGGCGAACACGTCCAGACCGGCGCCGGCGATGCCGCCGTTCTGCAGGGCCGAAACCAGGGCCCGCTCGTCCACGACGCTGCCGCGGGCAATGTTGATCAGGAAGCCATTCGTGCCAATCGCCTCCAGCACCGTCGCGTCGACGAGTCCGGCCGAGGCGGGGCCGCCGGCCGCCGCGACGATCAAGACGTCGGTGGCCTCGGCCAGGGCCGCGGCCGAGGGGTGGTACGTGTATGCGCTGCCGTTGACTTCCGAGCGGTTGTGATAGTGGATTTCGCAGCCGAAGGCTTCGAGCCGCTTGGCGATTGCCGCGCCGATGCGCCCCAGCCCCAGGATGCCCACGCGCTTGCCGCTGGCGCGGGTGGCAAGCGGGAAATTCGCGCCGCTGGCCCAGGTGCCGGCGCGCACGAAGCGCTCGGCGGCGCTCAGCGAGCGCAGGGTGTCAAGGTACAGGCCCAGGGCGGTGTCGGCGACGCAGTCGGTCAGGACGTCGGGGGTGTTGCTGATCGGGATGTTGCGTTCATTGGCCTGGGCGACATCGGTGGCGTCGTAGCCGACCCCGAAGTTCACTATGGCCTCGAGGCTTGGCAGGCGCTTCATGAGATCGGTGTCGACGCCGATTTTTCCAGAGCACACTGCGACGCGGATCGACTCGCCGTGTTCGGCGAGGAATTCCACTCGGCCGGCTCCGGGCTCGGGAAGCATCAGTGCGTCGTAGTCGTCAACGAGTGCCTTGGCGACCGTGGGGTTGACCGGGCCAACGCGCAAGATGGCGTTCCCGGTAATGGGGCTGGGGTCGCGCCGCGTGATGGCGCTGGTATCTGCTGACATACCTGAATCCTAGGGAGGCGCAAGCATGCGCGTCCAACACACAGAATGCATGGATCAATACCGTTGGGGCATTGGTTCCCCGTCAGCCGCGTGATGTAGCGGATGTCACAATGCGCATCGAATGCCGATCGGGACCAACCGTCCCGGAACCGCGAGTTCATGCGGAAGCAAGGCCTTGACGCGTCTCGGTTCCGCCGTCAAGGCTATGGGAACACGACCGGCAAATCCCGATGCATTGGTCGTTCGCACTCGTCCACTTCGCTCACCGCAGAGGAAACACCGATGTTTTTTTCCAGCAAGGCAACGACCCCCGTGACCCGCACCCGCCGACTTTCCATGGCCGTGGCCGCCGGAGCCCTTTTGGGCACCACGATCCTCTCCGGCTGCTCCGTGGCAAACTCCTCGGGGGCCGGCGGTTCCTCCTCAGCCGGTGCCCCTGCCGCCGGCGACACCCTGCGCGTGGTGCTGCAGCAGGAACCGCCCACGCTCGAGGCCTGCGAATCGAACCTCACCAGCACCGGCGTCGTAGTGCGCTCGACCATCACCGAGCCGCTGATTGAGCGCAATCCGACCTCCGGGGAGCTCGAGCCCAAGCTCGCCACCGAATGGACCAGCAAGGACGACACCACCTGGACGCTGAAGCTGCGCGAGGGAGTGAAGTTCCACGACGGATCGGAATTCACCGCCGAGGACGCCGCGGCAACCATTGACCGCGCCGTCAACGGCAAGCTCGGCTGCAACGTCGAGGGCTACGTCTTTGGCGACGACGACCTGAAGGTCAAGGTCGTTGACGACACGACCCTGACGGTCACCTCGCCGAAGGCCGACCCCATCCTGCCGCTGCGTCTCTCCTTCCTGGAGGTCGTGCCCGCCGAGACCTCCACCACCGAAAAGGTGCGCGAACCGATCGGCACCGGACCCTACAGGCTCGAGAAGTGGGAGGCCGGCCAGAGCATCAGCGCCTCGGCCTTCGCCGACTACTGGGGCGAGGCCCCCGCCTTCCCGAAGGCCAACTACCAGTGGAGGAGCGAGGGCAGCGTCCGCGCCGCCATGGTCACCTCCGGCGAGGCAGACATCGCCACCGGCCTGAGCCCGGAAGACAACATCGGGGACCTGGGCGTTGCCTACCCCAACAACGAAACCGTGGCCCTGCGCATGCACGCC
This sequence comes from Paeniglutamicibacter sp. GQ140, assembly GCF_059759235.1. Classification (NCBI taxonomy): domain Bacteria; kingdom Bacillati; phylum Actinomycetota; class Actinomycetes; order Micrococcales; family Micrococcaceae; genus Paeniglutamicibacter; species Paeniglutamicibacter sp. GQ140. Next base: position 452,653 of record NZ_JCAXDW010000001.1, on the reverse strand, counting down.
GACAAGGCACCCTTCACCGACATCAAGGTCCGCCAGGCCGTAAACTACGCCATCGACAAGGAAGCCATCGTCGCTTCCCTCTACGGCGGACGCGACAAGGCGGCCGCCCAGCTGGTGCCCGAGGGCGTCGTGGGGCACAGCGAGTCCCTGCCGGTCTGGCCCTACGACCCGGAAAAGGCCAAGAGCCTGGTCGAAGAGGCCAAGGCAGCCGGCGTTGACACCTCCGCCCAGATCAGCCTGGTGGTGCGCTCGGCACAGTTCCCCAAGATCGAGGAGCTGGGCCAGGTCATCCAGGAGCAGCTGACCCAGGCCGGGCTGAACGTGAAGCTGAAGATGCTCGAGACCAGCCAGCACCTGACCTACCAGGTCCGCCCGTTCCCCACTGACGACGAGGGCGCCATCATGCTGATGACCCAGCACGGCAACCAGGCCGGCGACGCAGCCTTCACCGTCGACCAGTACATGACAACCAAGGGCGCCCAGTCGGCCTTCGGCACCCCGGAGCTCGACAAGCTCATTGCCACCGCCGATGCAGCCACGGGCGATGACCGCCAGGGCGCCTTCGAGAAGGTCTTCTCCTACCAGAACGACAACGTGGTGCAGTTCGCCCACATCGCCCACCAGACCGGCATGCTCGGTGTGGCCGCGACCGTGGACTACGAGCCGAACTCCTCCTCGGGCGACGAACTGCGCCTGGCCGAGGTCACCAAGGGCCAGTAGCCCGTCTCCCGGCCTTCGCAAGGCATTGGCAATAAAGAATTCGACGGAAAGCAACTTAGATCATGCTCACCTATTTGCGTAAACGGATTATCTCCTCCGCACTGCCGCTGGTGGTCGTGGTGGTGGGTGTCTTCGCCCTGGCCCGGATGACCGGAAACCCGGCAAGCCTCTACCTGCCACTGAACGCCACCGACGCCATGCGCGCGGACTTCATTGCCAAGAACGGCCTGGACCAGCCCGTACTGGTCCAAATGGCCGACTACTTCGGTGGTCTCTTGCGACTGGATTTCGGCACCTCGCTGCGTACAGGGGAGGATGCAGCGGCCATGGCGCTGCGCGCCTTCCCGGCAACGCTGCAACTTGCCGCGATGACCATGGTGATCGCCATCGTGTTGGCGATCATCGTGGGCTCCGCGGCGGCCCTGAAGCCCAACGGGGTGCTTGACCGCTTCGCCTCCTTCGTCTCCATGGCGGCGGCCTCGATTCCCGACTTCTGGCTGGCCATCGTGGGCATCTGGGTCTTCGCGATCTACCTGGGATGGCTGCCCACCTCCGGCGTCATGGGCGCCGCCGCCTGGGTGCTGCCCGTGGCAACACTGGTGATGCGGCCCTTCGGGGCGCTGGTCCAGGTCATCCGCGGCGCCATGGTCACCTCCCTCTCCGAGCCCTACATCAAGCTCGCCCGCTCCAAGGGCGCCACCGAATACCGCGTGGTCACCGGCCACGCCCTGCGCAACGCCGCGGCCCCGGCCCTGACGGTTGCGGGCGACCTCACCGTCGGGCTGATCAACGGAGCGGTGGTCGTCGAGACGATCTTCGGCTGGCCGGGGATCGGCAAGTTGATGATCGACTCGATCCTGCAGCGCGACTTCGCCGTCCTCCAGGCCTGCGTGCTGCTCACGGCCCTGGCGATCTTCGTGCTGAACATCGTGATCGATGTGGGCTACGCGCTGCTTGACCCGCGGGTCCGTCCCACCGCCGGGGCCAGGGCGCGGAGCAAGGCGCGGGCCATTGCCCCCGGACCCGACTCCACCACGCCCGGTGGGCCCGCCGTCCCTGCCGCCGCCGGCGCGAACGCCTAGGAAAGACCATGACACAGACATTGAACGCGCCCAAGCTGCGCGACCGCGGGCCCCGGCCCCAGAAGGCACGGCTCGGGGGTCCGAGCATGTTCCGGATGCTGCTGCGCGACAAGTTCGCCTCCGTGGGGGCCCTGGTCCTGGGCCTCGTGGTCCTGGTGGCCATCTTCGGCCCCGCGCTCATGGGCGAACTGGCCACCAAGCAAAACCTGATGTTCATGAACAAGGCGCCCTTTGACCCGGCCAACGGGTGGGCCTACGTGCTGGGCTCAGACTCCCTGGGCCGCTCGGTGCTCGCCCGCCTGGTCGTTGCCACCCGCACGACGCTCATGGTTGCGGTCCCCGCGGTCCTCGTCGCACTGCTCATCGGTTCCCTCTGGGGCGTCTGGGCCGGATACCACCGCGGGCGGCGCGAGAACATTTCGATGCGCATCGCCGACATCATCATGTCCTTCCCCTCGCTGCTGCTCGCGGTCGTGGTCCTTTACGTCTTCAGCCCCTCGGTGGCCAACATCGTGCTGATCCTGGCCGTGACCCGCATCCCGATCTACATGCGCACCGCGCGGGCCGAATCGGCCGAGCTGCAGTCGCGCACCTTCGTGGACGCCGCACGCACCTTCGGCACCAGGCCCAACTCCATCATCGCGACGCACGTGATCCCGGTGGTCACCCCGACGCTGCTGACCCTGGCCACGCTGGAATTCTGCTACGTCATGCTCGCCGAGTCCTCGCTGTCCTTCCTGGGCATCGGCATCCAGCCGCCGGACGTGAGCTGGGGGCTGATGGTGGCCCAGGGCCGCCAATACCTGCAGACCGCATGGTGGCTGTCGATCCTTCCGGGCCTGGCCATCGTCATCACCGCGATCGCCGCGAACCTGTTGGCGGCCTGGCTGCGCATCGCCACCGACCCGGCCCAGCGCTGGCGCCTGACCCTGGAACGTCCCGCCAAGAAGGCCCTGAAGACCGCAGCCAAGGAGGCAAAGTGATGATGGAAGTACTTGATCCCCAAACCAGCGAGGCGGCCACCGCCGAGGCCGTCCTGGCCGTCACCGGGCTCGACGTGGACATCCGCACCCCCACGGGCACCGTGCGCGTGGTGGGCAACGTTTCCTTCACCGCCTACCAGGGCCAGACCCTGGCGCTGCTGGGCGAATCCGGCTGCGGCAAGTCAATGACGGCCAAGGCCATCGCCGGCCTGCTTGACCCGGTGGCCTCCGTGGCCGGGGGAACCGTTCGGCTCGAGGGCAGGGACCTGAACGCGATGACCCCGCGCCAGCGCCGCGAGGTCGCCGGTCCCGGCCTGGGCATCGTCTTCCAGGACGCGCTGACCGCACTGAACCCCGTCTACACCGTGGGCGCGCAGCTCGGCGAGGCCTTTAGGATCCACCGCGGCATGAACAAGAAGCAGGCCCGCGCCCAGGCCATCGAGCTGATGCGCCGGGTCGGCATCCCGGAGCCCGAGGTGCGGGTTTCGGCCTACCCCCACCAGTTCTCCGGCGGCATGCGCCAGCGCATCCTCATCGCCATGGCCGTGGCGCTGGGCCCGCGGCTGCTGATCGCCGACGAGCCCACCACCGCACTGGATGTCACGGTGCAGGCGCAGATCATGGCGCTGCTGCGCCGGTTGCGCGAGGAGGAGGACATGGCGGTCGTGCTGATCACCCACGACCTGGCCGTGGTTGCCGAGGAGGCAGACGACGTGTGCATCATGTACGCGGGCAACGTTGTCGAAAGCGGGCCGGTGGCCACGGTGTTTTCCAGCCCCACCCACCCGTACACCAAGGGCCTGCTGGAGTCGGTGCCCACGCACGCGCGGCGCGGGGACGACCTGTCCTCGATCCCGGGCAGCCCGCCGGAGCTCAAGTCGATTCCCTCCGGATGTGTCTACCAGGACCGCTGCCCGATGGCGGCGGCGATCTGCCGCCAAGAGCGCCCCGAGCTGCGCCCCACCGGTGCGAACCAGTTCTCCGCCTGCCACTTCTCCGAATCCCTGCGCGCCGGTGCCACCGCGACTCCGGCCGCCGAATCCGTTGCCTCGCCGGAAACCGCGTCGACACTGCAGGAGGAAAACCGATGAGCACCAACGAGACCCAGGCACCCAGGCAAAACGTCCTCGAGGTCCAGGAGCTGAGCAAGTCCTTCACCGTCTCCGCCGGCGGCGGATCGCGCCAGCTCAAGGCGCTGGACGGGATCAGCCTGTCGGTGGGCAAGGGGGAGACCCTGGGCCTGGTGGGGGAGTCCGGCTGCGGCAAGTCCACGTTGGCCCGCACGCTGATGATGCTCGAGACGCCAGACTCCGGCACCGTGCGCTTTGACGGGCAGGACCCGTTCGCGCTCAAGGGCAAGGAGCTGCTGGCCTGGCGCCGGCGGGTGCAGATGGTCTTCCAGGACCCCTTCGCCTCGCTGAACGCGCGCATGAGCGCCGGGCAGATCATCTCCGAGCCCTTCGCCACCCACAAGGACCTGTACCGAGGTTCCGCCGCCCGCTCCAAGAGGCTCAACGAGCTGCTGGATTTGGTGGGGCTGCGCAGCACCGACGCGTACAAGACGCCGCAGGAGTTCTCCGGCGGCCAGCGCCAGCGCATCGGCATCGCCCGCGCCCTGGCCCTTGACCCGGATCTGCTCATCCTGGACGAGCCGGTCTCCGCACTGGACCTCTCGGTGCAGGCGCAGGTGCTGAACCTGCTCAACGAGCTGCAGCAGCAGCTGGGGGTCAGCTACATCTTCATCTCCCACGACCTCTCGGTGGTCCGCCACGTGACCGACCGGGTCGCGGTGATGTACCTGGGCAGGATCATCGAAACCGGAGTGACCGAGGACGTCTTTGACCGGCCGCTGCACCCGTACACCGCCGCATTGATGTCTGCATCGCCGAAGCTGGACCCGGCAATGCGCCCGGCCAAGCGGATCGTGCTGGCTGGCGAACTGCCCTCGCCGCTGGATCCGCCCAGCGGCTGCAGGTTCCGCACCCGCTGCTGGAAGGCCGAGGACATCTGCGCCTCGCGCCGGCCCGAGGCCGCGGGTCCGGCCGCGGACGGGTCGATCTCGCTGGGGATGCCCGCCATTGGACCGGCCGAGCGCGCCCACACGGCCGAATGCCACTTCCCGATCTCCAGCCCGGCCGAGGCGGGGCTGGTTCCCGCGGGCTGAGCCGCGCCGGCCGGCGCCGGTGCGGGACCGGGCCCTGCTTGTAGGCTGGGGGGAATCCTGCAAATGGCTTGACCCGGGACGGAAAAAACATGCCCACGTTTCATGAACTCCACCACGGCGATGCGCCGTTCTTGCTGCCCAACGCCTGGGATGTCGGCTCGGCACTGGCCTTTGCGGCGGCGGGCTATCCGGCCGTGGCAACCACCAGCTTCGGGATTGCCGCCAGCGCCGGAAATCCCGACGGCCACGGGGCCAGCAAGAGTGCAACCCTCGCGCTCGCGGCGCAGCTTGTCCGCTTGCCCCTCCACGTCACGACCGACATCGAGGACGGCTACTCCGACGAGCCGGCCGAGGTTGCCGAGTTCGTCGCCGAATTGGCGGCCCTGGGCGTGGCCGGCCTGAACATCGAGGACAGCCACGACGGACACCTCGTGGACCCGGAAACGGCCGCCGCGAAGATCTCTGCCATCAAGCGGCGCAGCCCCGGGATCTTCGTCAATGCCCGGGTCGACAACTTCTGGCTCGCCGAACAGGCCACGGTGGATGCCGCGCTGGAGCGGGCCCGGGCGTATGTCGCGGCCGGCGCCGACGGCATCTTCGTCCCCGGGCTGGGGGCCGAGGACGACATTCGCGGCATCACCGCCGGGATCCGCCTGCCGGTCAACGTGCTGGCACATCCCACGCTGGGCGTGGCCGAACTGGGGAAGCTGGGGGTGCGGCGCGTCAGCTCCGGATCCCTGCCGTATCGCGCGGCGGTGGACGCCGCCGTCGGGGCGGTCAATGCGCTGCGCGACGGCATGTCGGTCCCGGCCGCCACGCCGTATTGGGAATTGCAGGCACGCCTGGAGGCCTTCCGCCAGGACGCCGCCGGGTGAATCCCCGCGTGACCCCGCAGCATTTTTCGGTTGCCCCACGGTGACGCCGGCGGGTTTGCGGTCGGGCGCGTTTTAGCGGGCCGTCGTCCGCTCCGGGAGCGTGGCGTCGAGCAGGTCGCGGGTGCGCCGCGCGGCATCCGCGTCGCGGATGCCCAGCGTGGCCACCAGGTCGTCAAGGGCGTCGATTTGCCGCAGGTAGTCGGCGCCGAGTCGTTGGGACAGCGGGCGGGTGCCGAGCTCGTCGGCCATGCGCCAGGCCATGGCCAGGGCCCGCTCAAAGATGCGTTGGCCGGCCTCGGCGCCGTTGGCGGCCGAACCTGCACCGAGCACTGCCACGGTGTTGAGTCGCGAGTCATCCAGGCCCAGGGCCAGGGCTTCGAGCCGGCGCCGGATCCGCCGCACCCTGGAGGCGTTCCGGCCAAACTTGCCCAGGCGCATTGACACGCTGCCGGCATACATGAGCAGCTGCGCGAGTGTCACCAGCGCCAGGGCAAAGGCGGAGGCCAGCAACCAAAAGAGCAGGGTCTCGTTGACGTCCGGTTTCATGTAGCCGTTGCCCTGCAGTCCCCGGGACAGCCGCTCGATTTCGGTCGCCACGGTGCTGGCCCGGAACGAGGAGGCGTAGAAGCTGCCGTATTCCCACGTGCTGTCCCCGAGCCTGCTGATGTCACCGCTCCCGATGGCGCTGGTGATCGGCATGGGGCTGGTCGCGGTGTCATCGGCGAAGACCCACACGGGGATGATGGCCTTCCCGGGCAGCAGTTCGCCGGTGGCCGCGTCGACGAGCTCGGGCAGCTCGGACTTGACGCGCCACAGGGCGTCAACGAAGGCGACGGGGTCGAGGTCCTGGTCGGAGGGCCGGCCCTCGGGAACCCGGGTGTCGGCCATTTTCAGATACGCCCCGGCGTCGCGCACCGCGACGGTCACATCGAGTGCCTCGGTGAACTTGTCATCCAGATAGCGGCGGATGTCTGCCTCGGTCAGTCCCCGGGTGTCTCCGTCAAGGGTGAGGGACCGCAAGGTCTGGGTGCCCGTGAGGTTCCAGCGGGGGCGGTCCATGACGGACTCGGTCACCAGCGCCGCGGCAATGAGGGACACCAGCGCACTGACGATGCCCGCGGTGACACATACGGCCGGGCGGCCGGGTCGCCGGAGGCGCAATTTCCAGCGGTGGCGGGGTGCGGGCGGTTCCTGGCCGTCTGCCGTTCCGGGCAGCGGGTCGTGGAGCGCGCGGGCCGCGGCATTGGCGCTGTCCAGTATGTGGAGGATCCTCTGCGAGCCATGGGCCGGAAGCCCCAGTCCCACCCGCAGCGAGGAGTAGTCTTCCCCGGTGCGAGGGCGCGCCTTGACCCGGCCCCGGCGATGCCTGCGCAACGTCCGATTGACCGAGGTGGCGCTGCGTTCGAGTTCTTGTTCGGCCTTCTTCCACGCCTCCACGGCCGCCGTCGAACGATGGTTCTTGGCCCCCGTGCCCAGCAGGGCAGTGATGGCCTTTTCCAGGCGCCGGATGCGTTTGGACGCAACCGCGCCGGCCGGTGCCGCATCCAGCCGGGCCAGCAACTCGCGCGTGGCAAACGCCAGGGGCGCCGCCAGCTTGTCGAAGGTCCTTTCGCTTCCCTCCAAGCCGCCGAGCACCGAGCCGGCACCCATCAAGGCATCCGCGGAGGCCACCAGGCGCCGCGCCTTGGTTTCGAAGGCGGCCACCATCGCTGCGGTGCGCGGTTTCAGCGACGTCCTGGGGTTGTACACGGCATCGATCACCGCTTCCTCGCTTCGCGCCATGGCCAGCGACGATTCGCGGATCTGTCTCCACGTGGCGCCGAACGCGGGCGGCCTTTGGTCCGGATCGGTGCTCCGGTACGTCACCTCGAGGGCTTCGAGTTCCAGCACGACCCCGGCCAGTTGCAACTGTGCGGCCGCCAGCCGGCGATGGAGGGCTTCGCGGCGCCTGCGCCGGGGCAGCGAAAAACTGAAGGCGAGCACCGTCAGCAGCAGGCCGAGCGCGGTACCGGCGACCCAAAATTCGGGTGTGCGGATGCTGCCGCCATCCAGGACCTCGGCCGCCCGCTGCGCCGCGGCCGCAACCGCCGCCGGCCCATGCCCCAGGCCCACGTTGTTCATGTAGGCGTTGTGGATATCGAACCGGTTCGAGGTGTTCAGGTCGCGGTCCGCATCGGCGGGGTGGATGCCGGCCCCGTTGAAGCGTTCCCTGCGCTCGGAGTTCAGGGCGTCGTCGACGATGGCGGTGCTGATGATGACGTCGGCCCCCGGATCCACGCGTCCCTGCAGCTCGTCGTAGCTCAGCAGGCGGTGCGTGACCAGGATCTTGAGCGGTTTCCACGCAAGGATCGGCTCGGTGACGACGGCGTCGACGGTCTCCTGCGAGATGTTCAGCCGGTGTTCGCCCTGGACGACGATCTGGACCGGTGCCGTCGGACGGGCCGTGACGGCGTTGAATCCGGTTGCCGCGAAGACGAGGGTGCCGAGGCCCAGAAGGAGGGCAATCCAGGGGACGCCGAACGACGGCTTGCGTCGGGCTGTGATCAGTGGCTTGCTCATCGGCTCATTCGAAGGTCGAGGGGGCTTGGCCCCACGATTCTAACGTCTCTTGAATAACCATGGTGCCGTGGGTCGGCAGTGGGTAACATTGCGCGCTGGTCGTGCGGGGACGGCCAGCCGGGACACGGTGGGACCATAATGCAGTCATGAGCAAATCCTTCACGCTGGTACAGCTGCGCTACTTCGGGGCGGTGGCCCGGCTGGAGAACATGACAGCGGCGGCGACCGAGCTGAATGTCACCCAGTCCACGCTTTCCTCGGCCATCGCCCGGCTCGAAGAGGAGTTCGGCGCGTCCCTGTTCACCCGGCTCTCCAGCAAGGGGCTGCGGCTGACCCCGTCCGGGAAGCGCCTGTTGCTGGGATCCCAGGCCTTTCTGGAGGAGGCCGACCTGCTCTACCAAGCGGTCCTCGACGAGGGCGAAGCGCTCGCCGGGGAACTGGTGGTGGGCATGTACTCGCCATTGGCCCCGTTCAAGGCGCCCATAATCCTGCAGGAATTCGAGTCGGCGCACCCCAACGTGAAGGTCAGTTTCCACGAGGGGGACCAGGAGTCGCTGCGCCAGGCGCTGCTCGACGGGGTCTGCGAGTTGGCGCTGATGTACGACCAGGGGGTGGGCGCCGAGTTCGACCGGCGGGTCCTGGAGCGGATCCCGCCGCACGTTCTGGTCCCGGCCAACCACCCGCGGGCCGCCACCCCGAACACGCCTGTCAGCCTGCGGGACTTCGCCGACGAGCCGTTGATCCTGCTGGATGCCAAACACACCCGCGAGTACTACCTGGACATGTTCAGCCAGCTCGGAATCCGTCCATCCATCCGCCATGTGGTCTCCGGCTACGAGACGGTGCGCTCCTATGTGGCCCGCGGCCACGGATATTCGTTGCTGAACCAGCGGCTGACCAACGAACTCACCTATGCCGGCGGCTCCGTGGTTCCGCTGGACATCATCGAGGACCTGCCGCCGATCGAGATGTCGCTGGTCCGCCCCGTCGGAGCCAAACCGACCCGAAAATCGCTCGCGTTCGAGCAGGTCTGCATCGGGCTCTACGGGTCTGGCTCCGATCAGGCGGCCTCCGCCTGACCGAGTTCCAATCGATTCACTCGATGGACCTAACCGAAATAATCCGTTAGACCTATGTGATGGCGATCACCACAATGGTTCCAAGGGTAAACATCAAAAGCCGCCGCTTGAGCCAATGGGTCGAGCGGACCGCACACTCAGGAGCGTCGATGAAGACCGAGATCCATTCACAAGAGCCCCAGGCAGTGCTTCAACGAGAGCGCAAGGCCGCCAGCGGCATGCAAAAGCGGGTGCTCGCCGGCGGCAGCATCGGCCAGTTCATCGAGTTCTACGACTTCACCCTCTACGGTCTCTCCGCGGTGGTGCTCTCCCAGCTCTTCTTCCCCGGCACCAGTGCACTGGCCGGGCTCTTGGCCACCTTCGCAACCTTCGGCGTCGCCTTCCTGGTCCGCCCGCTGGGCGGACTTTTCTTCGGTGCCCTGGGAGACAAGATCGGGCGCCGCAAGGTCCTGTTCATTACGCTCCTGTCCATCGGCGCGGCCACCGCGATGATCGGCCTGCTGCCCACCCACGCGGCAATCGGCGCGGCGGCCCCCATCTTGCTCGTGCTCTGCCGCATGATCCAGGGGTTCTCCGCCGGCGGTGAATCGGTCGGGGCCCCGGCCTTCGTCTTCGAACACGCACCGATCAACAAGCGCGGCTTCTGGCTGAACATCACCCTGGCAGCCACCGCCCTGCCCTCGGTCTTCGGCGGCACGCTGATCCTGGTGCTCTCCAGCTCCATGTCCTCCGAATCATTCATGTCCTGGGGCTGGCGCATCCCGTTCCTCCTGGCCCTGCCCATGGCCTTCTTCGGCCTGTGGATCCGCGCCAAGACCGAGGAATCCGAGGCCTTCAAGGCCGTGCTGGCCAAGGAAAAATCCAAGGAATACAGCCCCATCCGCGAGGCCTTCGCCGAGAACAAGGTCCGCATGCTGCAGGTCATCTTCGTGATGGGACTGACCGCCATGGGCTTCTACTTCCTCTCCGGCTACTTCGTGTCCTACGTCCAGGTCACCGGAAACCTCAGCCGCGACCAGTCGCTGCTGGCCAACGCCACGGCCATGCTCTTCTACGCGCTGCTGCTGCCCGTCGGCGGAATCATCGGGGACCGCGTGGGCCGCAAGCCGATGTTGATTGCGGGCTCCGCGGCACTGGCACTGCTGTCCATCCCGTGCTTCATGCTCGTCACCTCGGGCTCGCTGCCGCTGGCCATTGCCGGCCAGCTGCTCTTCGTGGTCCCGATGTGCATCTACGGCGGAGGCTGCTACACGTTCTTCGTGGAAATCTTCACCACCCGCACGCGCTTCACCTCGGCCGCCATCAGCTACAACGTCGGCTACGCGATCTTCGGTGGATCCGCCCCCTTCGTCGGAACCTTCCTCGTTTCCCAGACCGGGCTGAGCGCCGCACCGGGCTACTACATGGCCGGTGCAGCGGTGATCGTGTTCCTGCTGTTGACCCTCACCAAGGTCCCGGAGACCCACCACCGCGTCGGCTGACCACTTCCCGACCCACCACGCGAACCACCGAACCACTGCAAGGAGCACCCACCCCCATGAGCGATGCAACATTCCTCACCGACTTCCACCACGTCGCCGCGATCGGTGCCACCGAGAACAACGGCGTCGAGCGCCAGGCCGCCACCGAGGCGGACAAATCCACCCGCGACTGGTTTGCCGGCTTCGCCCGGGAACGGAACTGGGAGGTGCGCGTCGACGGGATCGGGAACATGTTCGCCCTGATCGAGCTGGTCCCCGGGGCGCCGTACATCCTGCTCGGATCCCACCTGGATTCCCAGCCGCTGGGCGGACGCTTCGACGGGGCCTACGGGGTGCTGGCGGGCCTGCACGCCGCCGAACGCGTGGCCGAATCCCTGGCCGCGACGGGCACCACCCCGGTTTTCAACCTGGCCGTGGTCAACTGGTTCAACGAGGAGGGCGGGCGCTTTGCCCCCTCCATCATGGGTTCCTCGGTCTTCGCCGGGCTCATGGACCAGGAGAAGATGCTCGCGGTCAAGGACCTGGCCGGCACCACCGTCGCGCAGGCGCTGGAAGCCATCGGATACCTGGGCACCGACGAACGCCCGGACCTTGCCGGCTATGCGGAGATCCACATCGAGCAGGGCAGGATCCTCGAGCGCGAGGGCATCACCCTGGGAGCCGTCGACTACTCCTGGCACACCCAGAAACTCGACATCGAGGTGCTCGGCGAACAGTCGCACACCGGGGCCACGGCCATGGCCGACCGCCACGACGCACTGGTGGCCGCCTCCAAGGTGGTGCTGCTGGTCCACGACGTCACGCAGAAATTCGCCCCGGAGGCGCTGGTGTCCTCGGTCGGGCAGCTGACCCTGGAACCGAACTCCCCGATCGTGGTGGCCCGCCGGGTGCACCTGGTCGCCGACCTGCGTTCGGCAAGCCCGGAAATCGTCGCCGAGGCCAGGGCAAGCCTCTTGGCCGACATTGCGCAGATCGCCAAGGACCACGACATCCGCATCAACGTCAACGACTTCGACGTGCGCGGCATCCAGTACTACCCCGAGGACGGGCTGGAACTGACCGAGAAGGTCGCCGCGAACCTGGGGCTTTCGGTGCGCCGGATCCGCACCATGGCCGGGCACGATTCGGTGGCCATGAACCGCATCGTCCCCACCGTCATGATGTTCATTCCCTCGGTCGACGGGGTCAGCCACTGCGAACGCGAGTTCACCACCGACGCCGACATGGTGGCCGGGGTGAAGGCGCTGGAATCCGTGGCCTGGGAAATGGTCAACGGTGCGCTGGCGGCAAGGAACCCAACCGACCGCGAGCTCTCGAAGGCCGGTTCCTGATGACCTCCACGGCGGCAAATCCCAAGCCGGAGACCTCGCTGGCCCATCTTTCGGCCACCGACGCGCTGGCAGGATTCAGGTCGTTGGACCTCTCGCCCGTGGAGGTCCTCGAGGCCCAGATCCAGCGGATTGAGGAGCACAACGGGGACCGGGCGACCGGCATCAATGCCTTCACCGAGACGCTCTTCGACTCCGCCCGCGCGCAGGCACGCGTCGCGGCAGATGAATACGTGCGACTGGCGCGCGATGGCGGGGGAGCCCCCGCGCTGCTCGGGCTGAGCGTGGCCACCAAGGAAAAGCACGGGATCGCCGGGCTCAAGCTCGAACAGGGCCTGGCCGCCCACCGTGGACGCGTTGCCCCTGTCGACCACCCGGTGGTGGAACGGCTGAGAGCTGCGGGCGGGATCATCCACGCCCGCACCACGAGTCCCGAATTCAGCTGTGCCACCACCACGCATTCGCCCATGTGGGGGATCACCAGGAACCCGTGGAACAAACAGGCCACACCCGGGGGATCCTCCGGCGGCTCCGGGGCCGCGCTGGCCGCCGGGTTCACCACGCTTGCCACCGCCTCGGACATCGCCGGGTCCACCCGCATTCCGGCAGGGTTCACCGGAACCGTGGGCTACAAGGCACCCTATGGCCGGATCCCGGGGGCCGGCGCGCTGGCCGCCGACTGGTACCGCGGCGACGGGCCGATGGGCCGCACCGTTGCCGACACCGCGCTGCTGGCCGGCGTCATGTCCGGACGCCACCACACCGACCACGGCTCGTGGGGCGAAAACGGCATCAACCCGCTCGCCGCAGCTGACGTTGCGGGGTTGCGCATCGGGCTCTCGCTCACGCTGGGCAACTATCCCGTGGCCCCGGAGATCGTCGAAAACACTCTTAAGGTCGCCCGGGCACTGGAAGCCGCGGGAGCCGTTGTCGTGCCGGTTGACTTGCCTTGGACCACCGCGCGGATCACCGAAACGACCTTCGCCCACTTCGGGCACATCCTGGGCCCGGCCATGGCCACGGAAACCGCAGGGACGGAGTCGGAGCTGGCGGCCTACACGGCCCGGTTCATCAAGGACGCCGCGGCCGCCGCAAGCCGGCACACCCTGGTGGAATCCCTGGCCATGGACCAAGCGCTTCAGACGGAGCTGGCCGCGGCGATGGCAGGGCTGGATGCTCTGCTGTGCCCTACCTCGGCGGTGGCCTCGCTGGCCGCCGACGGGGACTACCTGGACGGGATCGAGACCGCAGAGGGGCACTTGGGCCACTATTGGGAGGCGCACCTGACCAGCCCGTTCAATGTCGCCAACCGCTGCCCGGTCGTTTCGGTTCCCAGCGGGCTGTCCCGCGAGTCGGTGCCCACCGGCGTGCAGGTCGTCGGCCACCCCTTCGACGAGGCCATGGCCTTCCGCATCGCCGCTGCCGTGGAGAACCTCGTCCCCGGACCCGGATTCCCGCTGCTGGGGTAGCCCCTACGCCTGCTCGGTTCCGAAGGCGTCGTCGGGATCGGGGTCTTCAATGGCCTTGATCCCGACCAGCCACCGGATGACAACTGCACGCATGGCCTCGTCCTTGAACCTGTACCAGGCTTCGCGTTCTTCCGGGAAGGTGCCCAGCACGTCCCTGAAATGTCGGAACGGCTTGCTGCGGATCAGTGTCTGCTCGAGTTTTGTGCGGGCCTCGCCCTCGGGCAGCGCGTAGGCGAAGTCCTCCATGTGGCGGAACGACTCGTAGGACTCGACGTGGTCGATCGAGGCAAAATTTCCCTCCTCGATGTCCGACTGGTCAAGGTCCTCCTCGAAGCCGGGCAGCACCACGTCCCCGGTATCCAGGTTCAGGTAGAACTCGGCGCCCATGGAACCGTCGTCCTGCATGGCCCAGGCGATCCGTTCCAGGGCGAGGTCCTCGAGCTTCAACATCATGCTTCCTTGCCGCGGTCGGTGCAGTGTCACCACCAGCCTTGCGCCAGCTGACCCATCGCGCAAGGCCATCCGGGCATGGGCGACGATTCCGCCGTTATGGTCCCCACTTCATCCTTGACCATCCCCGTGCCGCGGGGTTAGCTGAAAGCGGTGACCTTCGCGCCGTTGCGCCTTACGTGCGGATCACCACAGTTGTGCGGGATATGGAGCCCACGCTTCCACCGGGCACGTACCCTCCGTCATTCTCCAAGACCCGAAGGGAAAAACCATGAAGACGAGAGCAGCAGTGGCCATTGCCCCCGAATCCGACCTGGAAATTCGCGAAATCGACGTTGACGACCCGCGCGCCGACGAACTGCGGGTGAGGATGGTTGCCTCCGGGGTTTGCCATACCGATGCCATCATCCGCGACCAGTGGTACCCGGTTCCGCTGCCGGTGGTCCTGGGCCACGAGGGTGCCGGGATCGTCGAGGCCGTTGGCTCGGACGTGCAGGGATTCGCCGAGGGTGACAAGGTCGTCATCGGCCCGGCCTTCTGCGGTCGCTGCGAGCAATGCCTCGCCGGGCATCCAATGTATTGCGTGAACTTCTACGACCGGAACTTCGGAGTCCAGCGTCCGGATGGTTCGAAGTCCTTTTCCGACTCGCAGGGACCGATCGGATCGCACTTCTTCGGCCAGTCGTCCTTTGCCGAGCACACCAACGTGGTGGCCCACGGGGCGGTCAAGGTCCCCGATGGCGTGCCGCTGGAGATCCTTGGTCCCCTGGGCTGCGGCATCATGACCGGTTCCGGGGCCGTGCTCAATGTCCTGCAACCACAGCCCGGTTCCTCCATCGCGGTGTTCGGCACCGGAGCGGTGGGCATGGCCGGAATGCTGGCGGCCAAGGCCGCCGGCGCGACGACGATCATCATGGTGGACATCGTCCCCGAACGCCTGGACTTCGCCAAGGAGCTGGGAGCCACCCACACCGTGAACTCCAAGGAGACCGACCCGGTCGAGGCGATCAAGGAAATCACCGGTGGAGGCGCCAACTTCGCGCTGGACACCACCGGGGTGCCCCCGGTGTTCTCCCAGATGACCCAGGCCTTGGCCACCCGGGGCCACGGTGCCCTGGTCGGCGCCGCCAAGCTGGGGACCGAAGCGCCGTTCGCCATCGGCAACCTGCTGCTGACCGGGATCAAGGTTTCCATGGTCATCGAGGGCGACGCGGTGCCCAAGGAATTCATTCCCCGGCTGGTCAGCCTGCACGCCAGGGGCCTGTTCCCGTTCGACAAACTGATCAAGAAGTACCCGTTCGAGGACATCAACCGGGCCTTCGCCGATTCCGCGGACGGCTCGACGCTGAAGCCGGTCATCGTGTTCTAACGCCATCGGATCCGGAGTAATGGGTGGGCGGACATTTCGCGTGGCGCATGTCCGCCCACCGTTCCCGCGAGGCAACGGCTTCGGGCTCAGCCGCCCCAGGTGAAGCGCGGCCTTTCGCCTTCCAGGAACGCGCGCTGGCCGACGGCGAAGTCCTCGCTGGTCGGCAGCTTCGCCCATTCCTCGCGCCATAGCTCGTCCTCCGTATCGCTTCCGGAGACCATCGAATCGATCAGCGACTTCATGGTGTGGATCGAATATTGCGAGCGCGTGGCCATGCGGGAGACCAGTCCCTGGCTCAGGACCTCGAACTCGTCCTCCGGGACCACGTCCGTCAACAGCCCCCAGGCCGCCGCCTTGTCCGCCGGAATCAGGTCCGCGCTGAACAGCACGTATTTCGCCTTGTCCGCGCCCAGACGCTGAACCAGCCGTTCAATGCCGGAACGCGGATAGATGATGCCGAGCTTGGACGGGGTGACAGCAAGCCTGACGGAATCGGCAGCAATGCTCATGTCGCAGGCCGAGGCAATCTGCCAGCCGCCACCCATGCAGGTCCCGCGCACCAGCGCCACGGTCGGCTTGCGCGCCGCACCGATCGCGGCATCGGCGGCACTGAGGTGGTCGATTCTTTCCCCGTCCGGGCCCGCATCGAACAAGATGTGGTCAAGTTCGTTGATGGCGGCACCGGCCGAAAAGTCGTCTCCGCTGCCACGCAGCGTGATGACCTTGACCTGGGGGTCGGCATCGAGCCGGCGCACCTGTGCGGCAAGTTCGATGCACATGTCCCGGGTCAGGGCATTGCGCTGGTTCGGGTTCTCAATCACGATCTCGCCGATGTCGCCCTTGATTTCACTGGAGATGCGACCTGCCAGCGTTTGGGCCGCTGCCCCCGTGGTTGCGCTCATGCCGTCGCTCCGCTCGGGGCCAGGACGGCCGGCTCCCGCACGATGCCCTCTGCCATCAGTCGGTCGATTTGTTCGTTGTCGAGTCCCATGCCGGAGAGGATCTCGCGGCTGTGTTCGCCCAGGGCGGGCGGTGCCTGGCGCACCGGCGTGGGTGCCTGGTCGATGCTCACGGGTCCGCGCAGCACGCGCAACTCCGATCCGTCGGAGCGCCGGGTTTCGGCGATCAGTCCCAGCGCGCGGGCCTGGTCGCTGTTGACCGCCTGCAAATAGTCGAACACCGGACCGCTGGGGATCCCCACGCCGTTGAGCTCCTCGATCCATGCGGCGGCCGGGCGGGTCGACAGCTCCCGGGTGATCAGCTCGTTGAGCTCCTCGCGGTGCAACGCACGGTCCCGGCCGGTGGTGAATCGCGGCTCTTTGGGCAGGTCGGTTCGCCCGATGACCGAGCAGAACGCGGCCCACTGTGACTCGGTGGCAACAGCCACCACGATGTCGTCGCTGGCCGTGGCATAGGCACCGTATGGGGCAATGGTTGGATGGTTGTTTCCCTGGGGCTGCGGTGCTCGATCCAGCGTCAAGGCGGTCTGGCCCTGGAAGGCGGAGAGCCCCAGCGCGGTCTCGAAGAGCGAGGTGGAGACACTCTGTGCTGTCCCGCCCGTTGCCCGCGCATAGAGCGCGCTAACCAGCGCAAAGGCGGAAACCATGCCGGTGGTGATGTCGACGATCGGGATTCCCACGCGGTAGGTCTCCTCCGCGCTTCTGCCGGTGACCGAGGTCAGTCCGGAGGCGGCCTGGATGACCTGGTCCAGTCCGGCACGGTCCTTCCAGGGTCCGGCCGTGCCGTAGCCGGTAATGGAGGACACGATGAGCCGCGGATTGACGGCCCGCAGCCGTTCGGCCCCGAGTCCCATCTTTTCCATGGTTCCCGGCTTGAAATTCTCCACCAGTGCATCGGCGTCGGCCAGCAATCCGGTGAGCAGTTCCCGTCCGGCGTCGCTGTAGAGATCCAGCGAGATCGACTTCTTGTTTCGATTGGTGGAATCGAAATACAGGCTGTGGTCCCCGTCGAACGGCGGCCAGGCCCGCGAGGAGTCCCCGCCGGTGACGGTCTCGATCTTGATGACGTCCGCACCCAGGTCCGCGAGCAATGCGGTGCAGTAGGGGCCGGCCAGCGCGCGGCTGAGGTCGATGACGCGAATACCGCTCAAGGGAAGCAAGGTGTCCTCTTTCTGGGGAATTGAATCTGACATGGCTGCCTAGAACATGGTGGGAAGAACGAGGGTGCCCACCAGTCCCAGCGGGCCGATCACGACCATGGACATGCCCCACCTGGTCAAGAGCCTGTTGATGCGCGGGCGCTCGTCTTCCTCGACGGTGGCCACCAGCGTGGCCCCCACGGTGGAAAACGGGGAGACATCCACGATCGAGGAACAGACACCGAGCGCGGCGATCAGGGCCCAGCCTGCAATGTCGCCCGAGGCCACCAGCGGGATGGCCAGCGGCACCAGGGCCGCGAGCATTCCGGTGGTGGAGGCGAAGGCCGAGACCAGGCCGCCGATCAGGCAAATGACCAGGGCCGCGACAAGCGGGGCGCCGATTTGGCTGGCCGCCTCGCCCAGCAGCTCGACGGCTCCCATTTTCTGCAGCACGCCGACGAAGGTGATGATGCCGCCGACCATCAGGACGGTGGACCAGTCGATCTTGCCCACGGCGGTCTTGCCGGTCTTGGGGTCGACCAAGGTCATGACCGAAGCGAAGGCGAAACACAGGATGCCGATGTCCGGGTCCAGGCCGCACACGGCCAGGACGATGACGCTGGTGAGCAGTCCGAGCATGCACAGGACGGTGACCAGCTGGGTGCCGTTCATCCTGGGGCGCGCGGTCGGCGCGGCATCGGCCCGCTCGAGGGTCTGCAGGCCGCTGCGGGCCGCCTCGGCGCTGCGGCGCATCAGCCCCTCGCGCTCGAACGGGTGGGCCGGAAGCGGGCCGCGGCCCGCGAAACGCGGCGCGTCGGAGGGCTTGAGGGTCCCGGTTGCCCGCGACCTGAGCAGCGCGAAACCGCCGAACATGGCGTAGGCGGCGATCATCAACACGAGGTTGGCGCCGAGTGCGACGCCGAAGAGCAGCAGCGGGTTCAGCGGGATTCCGACCGAGTGGGCGGTCCCATAGGTCACGATGCCAAAGAGGCTGGTCGGGGCGAACCCGCCGGCGCTCAGGCCGCACCCGATGGCAAGTCCCATCAGCATCCGGTCGATCCCGTATTTCTTGGCGAGCGGCATGCCGATGGGTGTCAGGACGAGGCCCGCCAGCGGGGAGCCCATGGCCGAGATGCCGACGGACAGTGCAAAGAAGACGATGGGGAGAACAAAGGCGTTGTCGCCGACCTTCGCAATCGCGGATTCGATGATCTTGTCAACGGTCCCGTTCTCCTGGGCGATGGCGAAGAAATAGGTCACCCCCACGAGCAGCACCAGGATGGAGACGGGGAAGCCCCCGATCACCTGCTTCATTTCCAGGTCAGCCAGCCAAATGCCGACACCTGCGGCCGCGGCGAACATGATGACGCCGAGGTGGACCTTTCGAAGCGTGGCCACGGCAAAGATCCCCACGAAGATCAACAAGGCAATGATTTGAGAACTCACGCTCGTCCTTTCACTTGCACATCTTGCGGTTCACTGGTTGAACCGACGGTTCATTTTCGGAATTCGGATGTAAGCTATATCACAACAAGGCGTTGGTCAAGGGAAGGAACGGGTACATCCACGGTGAGTACGCAAAGCGTGAAGACGGCAATCCAGGTCATTGAGACAATCTCGCTGCACCAGCCCATCGGGCTTTCCGACATTGCCAAGCGGACCGGAGGGTCAAAGGCCACGGTCCTGCGCATGCTCGCGACACTCAAGGAGATGAATTGGGTGCAGCAAAGCGATACGCGGGACGCGGCCTGGTCGCTCTCGTTTCACGCGTATGCCGTGACCGCGCGTGCCGGTCTGGGCGTTGACCTGCGGGACATCGCCATCGGCCCGATGAACGGACTGCAACTGGACACCCGGGAAACGGTGCACCTGTGTGTCCCGGACGGAAAGTCGCTGGTTGTCATCGAGCGGCTGGACACCCCGCATGTGCTGCGCGCGTTCCTGGCGCTGGGAACCCCCATTCCCCTGCACGCGTCGGCAACGGGATTGGCCTTCCTGGGAGCCTCCACCGACGAGTTTGTCCGCGACGTCCTTGCAGGTCCGCTGGAGGGCGTCAGCGAGCAAACCGTCACCGACCCCGAGGGCGTGTGGAAACTGGTGCGGGAAACTCGGGAGCGCGGCTACGCCATCAACGAGGAGGGGTTGAGCAGCGGTATCACGTCGCTGGGGGCGCCCATCGTGAATTCCGCGGGAGTGCCGGTCGGCAGCGTATCGATTTCCGGGCCCTCGAGCCGCATCGAGCCCGCAAAGTATGAGGAGTACGGCACCGCCGTGGTGCGGACCGCTGGCGAAATCGGCGCGCTGTTGCGCGGTAGCCGCTAAGGACCCTGCACGCGCGCGATGCCGTCCAAAGTCCATATATATGCCTCCGGCCAGGCCTTCAGCAAGAAGACCTGGCCGGAGGATTGAAGGTCTACGCTACTTGCCGACCTTCGAGTACAGGGCGCGGACCGCTGCCTCGACGCCGGTGCTCAGCGTCGGTTCCATGACCGGGGCGAAGAAGGGCGAGTGGTTTGCCGGCGGGTGGCCGGCGGCCAGGGTCTTGGCGTCGTTGCCGCCGAAGAACCAGAACACCGAGGGCACGCCGATCGCCGCGGCGAGCGCACCGAAGTCCTCGCTGCCCATAACCGGCGAGCCCTGCAGGACGCGCTCCTCGCCGAACTCATCGCGGAATTCCTCGGCCAGCTTTTCGGTTTCGGCCGGGTCGTTGTAGAGCGGCGGGAAGTTGGAGATGTCCTCGATCAGTGGCTCGGATGCGCCGGAGGCCTCGGCCTCGGCGGCAATGATGCGCCGGATCGAGGTGAGGACGATGTCCCTGACCTCGGGCTCGAAGGTGCGCACGTTGATGGTGAACACGGCGCGGTCGGGGATGACGTTTTCCTTGAGCCCGGCGTGGAACGACCCGATGGTCAGCACGGCCGCGGACTGCGGGGCGACCTGGCGCGAGACAATGGTCTGCAGTCGCAGCACCATGGACGCGCCCAGCACGATCGGGTCAATGGAGTGCTCGGGCATCGAGCCGTGCGAGCCCTGGCCGAAGACGGTGACCTTGAAGGAGTCGGCGGTGGTCATAGCCGCTCCGCCCATCAGCGAGACGGTGCCGGTGAGCCCGTTCATCACGTGCTGGCCGAACATGATCTCCGGCTTCGGGGCCTTGTCCCAGAGCCCGTCCTCAACCATGGCGCGGGCGCCGGCGGCGGTTTCCTCGCCGGGCTGCAGCACGAAGACGATGGTCCCGGCCCAGGCGTCGGTGGCACCGGCGTAGAGCTCGGCAGTCTTCAGCGCGGTGGCCATGTGGGTGTCGTGGCCGCAGGCGTGCATGGTCGGAACCTCGGTGCCGTCATCCAGGAAACCAGTCGCGGTGCTGGCATAGTCGAGGCCGGTGTCCTCGAGCACCGGCAGCCCGTCGGTGTCGGCGCGCAGGCCGATGACCGGTCCCTCGCCGTTGCGCAGCACGCCGACCACGCCGGTGCCGCCGCAGCGGAACACCTCAAGCCCCAAATCATCGAGCCGCTTGGCCAGGTAGTCTGCGGTCTTGTGTTCCTGCATGGACAGCTCGGGGGTGGCATGCAAGTGCTTGTAGGTATCGCCCATTTCGGCCGCCGAAGCCGCGGACATTTTCAGGGACTGGGGAATCGTGGTGCTGGCCATGGGGCTGGGGGTTCCTTGCTTTGGGGTGGCGGCGGCACCGCAGGGTGCCGCCGCCGGTCAGTATTTTTACAGTGCGTGTTTCAGCGGGGTCGGTACGGTCGCCGGGGGTGCCGGTCAGTACACCGGACCCTCGGGGGTGGCGTCCACCGGGACGTCTTCCGGGGTGCCCAGGGTCTTGCGGTCGCGGAACACCCAGGCGAGGACGGCCGTGGCAATCACGGCAACGGCGGTGGAGAACAGTCCGAAGGGCTTGTAAAGCTGGGCGAAGAAGACCACGATGACCGAGACCACCAGCGCGATTACTGCCGAGCGCGGGGCCTTCTGGCTCACGATGGCCTGGACAACCACCGCGCCCATGACGGTCGGCAGGATGTAGAACTGAACTGTTTGGATGATGTCGACCGGGATCACGCTGACCAGCCACGTGCCCAGCAGGCCCACAAAGATGAACAGCGAGGCCAGGTGGACCGTGGCCGCGCCGCAAATGGCGGCGACCGAGGCCAGCTCGCCCTTGCGGGTGCCGGGCTTCACCCCGATGGTCGACTGGGCAATCATGGCCGCCGGCAGCAGCTTGTTGGAGATGTTGCCGATCATGAACGCCTGGTACATGGAGGAGGCGCCAAGGATCGGGAAGTAGGTCAACGGCTCGACAATCCAGATGACGCCGAAGACCGCGGCCAGGGCGGCGAAGGCCGTGATGATGCCGGAGAGTTCGATGTCGAGGCCGGCGAAGAAGACCAGGTAGGCAGGGGCGGCCAGGGAAAAGAACAGGCCAATGATCATGGTGATCCGGCCCCAGCGGGAAGTGGTCTTGTCAAAGGCGCCGAGCGCCTGGTGGATTTCTGTTGCATTGCTCATGATGTGCTCCTGGAAATCTTGGCGGCGGCTAGAGGCGGGTGGCGGCGTAGGTGATGGCCAAGGCCAGGATGATGGCAATGCCCAGCGCCCATTCCTTGATCCACGGCTTGTTGACCCGTTTGGCGACCACCATCAGGATGGTCATGATCGCGGCCGAGGAGACGAAGGCAACCACATGGAGCCACGACTTGGGCAGTTCGCCGATGCCCAGCACCATGAATGCGGCAACCATGGCAGCACCCGGGACGACCAGCATGATGGCCGGGTTGACCTTGCGCAACGCGGAATCGCCGCGCTTGAGCAACGGGGTGAGGATGAGGGTGGCGATCATCCACATGGCACCGCCGAGGCTCATGGCGGCCAAGGCCAGGCCGAAGACCGCCTGCGTGTATGTCGGGCCGCCGAGTTCCGCGCCCGCGGTTTTGGCGGCAATGGCGGCGGCGGCGGTTTCAT
The DNA here is from genome assembly GCF_059759235.1 of Paeniglutamicibacter sp. GQ140. Classification (NCBI taxonomy): domain Bacteria; kingdom Bacillati; phylum Actinomycetota; class Actinomycetes; order Micrococcales; family Micrococcaceae; genus Paeniglutamicibacter; species Paeniglutamicibacter sp. GQ140. The sequence goes on along the minus strand of NZ_JCAXDW010000001.1, from coordinate 430,034 downwards.
AGGACACCGAACCGATCAGTCCGATGCGCACCAAGACAGCGGGGGTGCCGAAAATCGTCAGCAGTGCGACGGCGACAAGGACCACGGCAAGCGAGGGACCCAAAGCGGAAATGGCTCCGGCGCGGAAGCTTGTCTTCAGCTCGGCCTGGGACATCCCGATGTGAGGTGCGGCGACCCTGGCTGCCTTCATGTAGATGACGGACTGGACGATGATGACCAGGAATACACCGATGGCGCACGCCCAGAGGACCGGCGAATTGGCGAGGGCGAGGATGTCCGTGGAGTTGCTGTCCGCAACGGCGGGCAATATGGCAGGTATTTGCATGGGGGAGTTCTACCGTTCATCGAAGGGTTCAGTGCGGTGGGAGCGGGCCTCTGTTGTTGCCAGGTGCCACCGTGCCCGCTCTGTCCTGAACCTGAAAGTGAAACCGGTGCCCCATGGCACCGGCGTGCTTCGTCGGTGAACCACCTGTCCCGGCGGCTGCTCTCCAGAGTTTCCTCACGCGGCTGTTCTTGGTACCTGAGAGATTGCGGGTGCTTGCCCCTTCGGTGCCCGAGTGGTGTCCGGGACTCTCCAGCCGCGCGTGATCGGAAGACTATTCAGTTGTCGGCGGCTACTTGTCCGCTGGAAGCCAACAATACTTGACGTGGGTCACAGCGGCACTCTTTATTTCAGCCGACCGAACGGTCATGAATTTCTTTTTCCGATCCGGCAAGGAATGGCCTAGGGAGCGAGGGTGATTCCAGGTCGAAGTGAGGCTTTACAGCCACTTGGTTATTGTCTGTATTCCCATCCCTCCGTGCCAGTGGATAGCCTTGGGAAAACGGCAGGACTGCGCCCTTGGACCGAGCTGTTGGGCAGCGGGTGCCCGCTCCCGCTGCTGCCGCCCATCATCACGCCACACAGGAGTCCCGGAGGTTTCATCCATGTCAGCAAACAAGGACACCGTCAGGAAGTACATCGACGGATTCAACAAGTCGGACCACGCCCAGATCCTTTCCTGCCTTACCGAGGACATCGAATGGACGGTCTTCGGCCACTTTCGGCTCAGCGGCAAGGAAGCCTACAACGAGACGATCGAAAGCCCGGACTTCACTGGACCGCCGGTGCTGGACATCGTGCGCCTGGTCGAGGAAGACGACGTGGTGATGGCCGAACTGTCCGGCGAGGCACGCCGCGCCGACGGCGAGACCATGCGCATGAGCATGGCAGAGGTCTTCGTGATGCGCGATGCGTTGATCACCGAACGCCGTGCCTTCGTCATCGAGCTGACCGAGAACGACTACAAATAGGTGACGACGATTGACCTGCGCCTCGCGTAACGGGCCGCCGCTGCGCATCTGGGATAGGTTCTTAGGAGGGAAGCGGCACCCTTGATCGGGTTGCCCGGCGAGCAACGGGGACGGACAACTGGATGAGACTGCGTGAATACGTCGGTGCGGCACTGGACATCGTTTCGGGTGCACTGACTCCATTCATCGCCGACCACCTTGCCCGACAGAACCAAACCGCCGGCTGGACCGGTCTGCTGGACCGGCTCGAGAATGCACTGGGTGCCGAACAGCCCAGCATCCCCGCGGCATTGCCCGCGCAGTTGGGCAGGCTGATGACACCTCCCGGAGCAGCGGGGCACGTGATCACACTTTCGGCCGGGCAAGGGCAGCTGGCCGCCGGGCTGCGCGAAGTGGCCAACGACTGGGAATTGGGTGCCGGCTTTAATGCCGCTGCCGTCCAGCGGAGCCTGGCGACCTGTGCCCAATTCCTCCGGGCCCTGGACCTGGAACATCCGGCACGGCGCGTGGACGAGCTGGCCCTGGCCGCCGCGGATCACCTCGATGACCCGGAGGCCATGGAGGAACCCGCCTTCGATGCGGCGCCGGCGGGGAACGGTGGACGCGTCCGGATCGACATCGCGCACGGTCCTTCCATTAACTACGCCTCGGCCCACACCCATGCCCGCATCCTTGAACGCGTAGTACTCGAGAACCCCGGCCGGGAACCACGGTCGATACTGGTGACGGCCGTGGTGATGGCAGGCAACCTTCCGGTCTCCGCGGTGGCCGAGAGCCGCCTGGAATTGCCGCCCGGCGTCACGACCCTGCACGACCTGGATGTCGTGCTGGACCCGGCGGCCTTCGCCTCGATCGATACCCGCCGCCCGGGCAGGCTCATTGTCAGGGTGGCCGAGAACGGAAAACTTGTCGCCGAGGATTCGGGCGCGATCGAGCTGCTTCCGGCCGGTTACTGGCCGGGTGCGGGCACCCAGGCCAATGCCGAGCTTTTGGCCGCGTTCGTGCAGCCGCAGGATCCGCTGCTCACCGGAATTCTCGCCGAGGCCGGGGACCTGTTCCGTGCGCGCACCGGGGACGACTCGCTGGACGCCCGCCAGGGCGGCGCCCAGCGGGTCGACCAATCCGTCGAGTGCATCTTTGAGGTGATGTGCGCCCGTGGCATCCGGCTTGGCAATCCGCCCGCGGATTGGGACCTTGCCGATCTCGGGGGACAACACGTTCGCGCGGCCCAGGAGGTCCTCACCGGACGGCTCGGAACCGCCTTGGACACCACGCTGCTGTTCTCCGCGCTGCTCGAGCGCGTGGCCATCAACTCGGTCATCTGGCTGGTGCGCGGCCATGCGTTCCTGGCCTATTGGCGCATCCCGGACGGCGCGCTGCCCAGCAGCAGCCTCGATGCCGAGGGAGCCCGGTCGCTGGCGAACCTTGTCGACGCCGACCACCTGCGCATTGTGGAGACCACCGCGATCACCACCGACGGGCGCGCGCCCCTGGCTGAAGCCGCCGCCGAGACCAAGCTGGCCCACGCACAGCTTCCGTCGGCGGCCGCGTCGCTGCTCTACGCCATCGACATCCGGCAGGCGCGTCGCAGCGGCATCAGCCCGCTGCCGGCCCGCGGCATCTCGGAGTTCGGCAAGCCCGTCGTGGTCGAGTACCGGGCGGCAGCACCGGACACCCTCGAGCGTTTTTCCGGGAAAGGACCGAACGCCGCCAGGCTGCCCCGGCTCCCACCGGCCAGGCGGCGCCGCCGCGCATCGCCGCGTGGAAGAACGGGCTCCTGGATCTTTCCCTGCGCAACCGCCTGCTGAACTTCACCGAGCGTTCCCGGCTCCCGCTGGCGATCCCCGACTCCGTTCTCGCCGGGCTTGAGGACCTGGTCAACAACGGGCGGAGCATCGAGTTGCTGCCCGCCGACGAGATCGGCGCGCTCGAGAAGGAGAGATACACTTCGGGGCCTTTGCTTCCGGTCGAACGCCGGATCGAGCTGCTGCTGACCCGCGGCCGGGCCTACACGAAGCTCGATTCAGGACCCTACCTCACCCGGCTGCGCCGCCTGGCCAGCCAGGCCAAGCGGATCATAGACGAGAGCGGCGCCAACAACCTCTATTTGGCCCTGGGCTCACTGAACTGGTCGATGGACGGACGTGCCCTGCGCTCGCCGCTGTTCCTGGTGCCCGTCACCCTCCGCCCCGCGGGACGCGGCAAGCACTTCCGCCTGGAAATCGACGAGACCGGGGCCTCGGCCCCGAACTATTGCCTGAGCGAGAAGCTGCACGAGCAATTCAACCTGCGCATCCCCGGGTTCGAGGATCCGGTGCGCGTCGGCTCGGGAATCGACCTCGAATCCGCATTGGGCGCGCTGCGCGCCGCCCTGGCAGACGCCGACCTGCCCTTCCACGTGGAGGGAACGGTTGATTTGGCGATCCTGCAATTCGCCAAGTTCCGGATGTGGCGGGACCTGGACGAAAACTGGGAAACCTTCATGTCCGCGCCGCTGGTGCGTCACCTGGTGGACACCCCGACCAGCGAATTCACCGACCCCGCCGGGTCCGGCACCGGGCAGGACGTTGACCTGGACCAGCTCGCGGCCCGGCTCCCGGTCCCGGCGGATGCCTCCCAGCTGGAGGCGGTCGCCGCCGCGCACGCCGGGCACACCTTCGTCCTGGAGGGCCCGCCGGGCACCGGGAAGTCGCAAACCATCACCAACCTGCTGGCCCATGCCATGGCCAGGGGGCAGCGGGTGCTGTTCGTGGCCGAGAAGCGGGCGGCGCTCGAGGTGGTGAGCAAGCGGCTGAACGAGGTGGGCCTGGGCGAATTCGCCCTCGACCTGCATGACAAGGGATCCTCGCCAAACGCTGTGCGCGCCCAGATCAAGGCCTCCCTTGACCACCTGGTCTTCGCCGACACGGCGGGGATGGAACTGGCCTCCACCGACCTGTCCTCCTCCGTCCACCGATTGGCCGGGTATGCGCGGGACCTCCACGAGGAGAACCCCGCCGGCTACTCCGCCTATGCGGCGTACAACACCGCCCTGTCCATGGACCCGGCCATTGCCGCACTGCCCATCCCCGAACGCTTTGCCGCGCAGACAGACCCCGCCGCCGTTGACGAGGTACGCCAGGCGCTGGTGCGGCTTCCGGACACCGCGGGTCCGACCAGGCCGCGGGAAGAACATCCCTGGGGATTCATTGGCAGGCCGCTGGGTGGTGAACAGCAACAAGCCATACTCGATGCGGCGCAGGCCCTCGACCTGGCCCTGCACGGCGCCGGCACCCTGACGCGCGATCCGGGCGTGGCCGCCCTGGTGGATCGTGCCCCGGAACCCGAGGACCTGCGCTCCCTGGCCCGGCTGCTGGAAGCCGGGGTCCCGCTGCCGGTCCTCGAGGCCGCCGCGACGGAGGAGTGGCGCTCGCGCAGCGAGACGCTGCTGACCGAAGCCACCTCCCTGGTCCAGGACATGGCCTGGCTGCCGGAGGTCGTGGAGCCGTCGGTGCTTCAGATGGATCTTGCCCCGGTTCACGAGGCAGCCACCCTTGCCAACAGGTTCGGTTTCCTGGGGATCGGCCGGAAGAGGCGCCGCCTGCAGGTCATCGCCGAGCACTTCGGCCAGCGCTGGATCGGCGGCGAGGACACGGCGCAACATCTCGTGGCCAGCGTGGAGGGCATGATCGAGGCGCGGGCGCAGTGCGCCAAAATCGTCGCGGGCCTGGGCTCCCTGACCGGAATCACCCTGCCCGGGAACTGGAACCCCTTTGTCGACGGCGACATCGAATTGCTCGCGCAACAGCGGGAGAACCTGCTTCAGCTCTCTGACCTGTTCGCACATGCCGGAGGGGACCGGGAGTACGCGGCGTTGTTGCGCGAGGTCCTGGGACGAAACGCCCCCGCGGATCCGGTGCGTTCCGGGGAACTGGAACGGATCGCCGCAGCGTGGGACGCGCTGCGGAATTCAGTTCCGTCCGAATTGCGCGCCGGACACGCCTGGCCCGACACCGCCGGTTTCCTGGGCAGGTACCGGCGCACCGGCCAGGACCGGGGCACCGGGCGCACCGCCGAGCGCGGGCTCGAACGCTGGGTCACCTTTGTCGAGGCGCTTGAACCGCTGAAGTCCCACGGCCTCGGTGCGGCCTGGACGCAACTTGCCACCGGCTGGATCCCGGCCGAAGATGCGTTGCGCGGGTTCTTGCGCGGCACCGCCGAGTCGGCCCTGGCCGAACGGCTTGCCACCCACGGATTCGATGAATTCAGCACCGATGCCCAGGCGCGCGCCATCCAGCGATTCACCGACTCGTCGCGTCAGCTGCGCCGGCACGTGGCCAAGTCCCTGCCCGAGGCGATCACCCGCCAGCGTGCCCAGAAGCTGAAACAGGCCGAGAGCCGCGTTGGGGAGCTGGCCCGCCAGCTCGAACGCCGGCGCGGAGGGCTCAGCGTGCGCCAGCTCATGGACTCCTACGGCGACCTGGTCACCACCATCCTGCCCTGCGTGCTGGTCAGCCCCGACTCCGCCGCCCGGTTCTTCCCGCCGCGGGCCGGCGAGTTCGACATCGTGGTCTTCGACGAGGCCTCACAGATCCGCGTGGCCGACGCCATTGGCACCCTGGGCCGGGCCAGGTCCGCGGTCATCGTGGGGGATTCGAAGCAGATGCCGCCGAGCTCCTTCGCCGAGGTCTCGGTCGAGCCGGACGAGGATCCGGAATCGGGGCTGCCGGTGGCCGACGAGGAATCGATCCTGTCCGAGGCGGTCATGGCCCGGGTGGCCCGCCGCTGGCTGTCCTGGCACTACCGCAGCCAGGACGAATCGCTGATCGCCTTCAGCAACCGGCACTACTATGACGGCAAGCTCTCATCCTTCCCGTCCCCGCGCCACGGCGCCGCGCACGCGGGCCCCGACGGCTACGGCATTTCCCTGGTGCGGGTCGAGGGGACCTTCCACCGCACGGGGCCCGCCGAGGTGCTGCGCACCAACCCGGTGGAGGCCGGGCGCATCGTCGCGGAGATCAAGGAACGATTCGATGCCTCCCCGGTGTCCACGCCGTCCATCGGGGTGGTCACCTTCAACGCCCCGCAACGCGATTTGATCGAGGGCCTGCTGCGCGATGACCCGGACGAGCGCCTGGGTGCCGCGCTGGAAACGGACGACGAGGGATTGTTCGTGAAGAACCTGGAGAACGTGCAGGGAGACGAACGCGACGTGATCCTGTTTTCCACCGCCTTCAGCGCCAACGCACGCGGGCGGCTGCCGCTGAACTTCGGCCCGCTGAACAATGTCGGCGGCGAGCGCCGGCTGAACGTGGCCATCACCCGTGCCCGGCGCCAGGTCGTGGTGTTCTCCAGCTTCGACCCCGCTGACCTGCGGGCCGAGGACTCCTCGGCCCTGGGCATCAAGCACCTGCGCGCCTACCTTGACCTTGCCGCCGAGGGCACCCGCACGCTGGACAACGGGTCGGATTCGGCCGTGGCGCGGGACCGGCACCGCGAGCAGGTGGCGGCGGCGCTGGAGGAACGCGGCCACCTGGTGGCGACGAACGTGGGACTCTCGGACTTCAGGATCGATCTGACGGTTGCGGATCCCGCCCGACCGACCGAGCCGTTGCTGGCGATCCTGTTGGACAACGAGCCGTGGGCGCGGCGCCGGACCGTGGGGGACCGCGACGGCCTGCCGCAGGAAATCCTGCGCGGACTGCTGGGCTGGGAATCGGTCGCGCGAATCTGGCTTCCGGCCTGGCTGCAGGATGCCGGGGCTGTGCTGGACTCCCTTGATGCTGAGGTGGAAAAGGCGGGCAAGGCGCGTGCGGCGCGGGAAGCGGCTCCGGTCGCCACGCAATGCCCGGGCGAAGGCCCGGCATTGCGTGGCAGCCAGGACGGGGCGGCGGATGGGCGGCCGGAAGCCTATCCGGGCAAGGCCACCGCGTACAAGCCGTGGGACGTGCGCACGGTGGGGACACTCGGCGACCTTGACGAACTCAGGAGCGCGGCCGGCAAGAAGAAGGCAGCCGCGCTGCTGGGCGAGATCGCGGGGGCGGAATGGCCGATCCACGAAACACGGCTGGCGCGATTGGCCATCGGCGCCCACGAATCCGGCAGGGTGTCCGCGGCACGTGAAAAATCGATGTTGGCGGCTCTGCCGCGGAAGTCCTACACGGTTGATGCGGAGGGATTCATTTGGCCTTCCAGGCAGGAACCTGCCCGGTGGGTCGATTACCGCACGAATTTCGCGGCACATAATCTGGACATTGAGGACATCAGCCTCCGGGAAATCGCCAACGTGATGTGCGCCCGGGCGTCTCTGGCCGGGGAGTCCTGGGTCGACGAGCTCAAGCGCGAGGCCATGGGTGTCCTGGGATACGGACGCATGACGCAGAAGGTTTCATCGCGCCTGCAACAGGGGCTGGAACTGGCGGTCCGCGAACAGCGCCTGGAATCCGTTGCCGGCAGGATCCGCCTGGCTGGCTAAAACGCCGGTGAGGATGTGGCGGTACGGCACCGGGTGAGACGGCAAAGCACCCGGCGGCCATGGAGTTAGTGGCGGTTGCGAAACACCAGGGAATCCGCACACATCACAACGCATCCCGGTGGGGGCTTCAGCTCGAAGCCCCCACCGGGATGCGTTGTATATAGGTATTGGGAAGCAGCGAACCCTAGGCGTCGTGGTCCGTTTCCAGGATCGCGGCCAGGGTCTCGAGCACCGACTCGGCACCTTCGCCGTCGGCGCGCAGCACGACCTTGGTGCCGTGCTCGGCACCCAGGCCCATCAGCGAGAGGATGCTCGAGGCGTCCATCGCTTCATCGGCAGGCTCGCCCTCGCGGGCGATGGTGACCTCGAGGTCTTCGTTGCCGGCGGCCTCGGCGAAGATAGCTGCCGGACGGGCGTGCAGGCCGACGCGGCTGGCGATGGTTGCAATACGTTCTGCCATGGGGTTCTCCTTGGTGGTGTTTGGTTCAGTCGTTGATCCGGGACGGGCGGGGGTGTTTAGGCCGCGACGGGGGCTGCCTCTTCGACGGCAACCGCCTGCGGTGCGGCCTTGCGGACGAACTTCTTCAGCACGATCACCAGGATGGCCGAAACCAGCGTTCCAACGATCGTGGACACCAGGAACATCGGCCAGGTGTTGTTCATGGCGAAGAAGACGAAGATGCCGCCGTGCGGTGCCTGGGACAGGACGTGGAAGCCCATGATCATGGCGCCGGTGATGCCGCCGCCGACCATGGAGGCCGGGATGACGCGCAGCGGGTCCGAGGCGGCGAACGGAATCGCGCCCTCGGAGATGAAGGATGCGCCCAGCAGCCAGGCGGCCTTGCCGTTCTCGCGCTCGGCACCGGTGAAGAGCTTCGGCGAAATGACGGTGGCCAGGGCCATGGCCAGCGGAGGCACCATGCCGGCGGCCATGACGGCCGCCATGATCATCAGCGGGGCGGGGTTCTCGGCGATGGATGCGGCGCCCAGGCCGGCAACGGCGAAGGAGTAGGCGACCTTGTTCACCGGACCGCCCAGGTCCACGGCCATCATGAGTCCCAGGATCAGGCCCAGTGCCACGGCGGCGGTCCCGGTCATGCCCGAGAGCCAAGTGTTCAGTGCCTCGGTCAGCTTGGCGATGGGTCCGCCCAGCAGCAGGAACATCAGGCCGGAGGCGATGATCGAGCCCAGCAGCGGCACGATGACCACCGGCATCAGCCCGCGCAGCCAGCGCGGGACCTTCCACGAGGTGATCCAGCGGGCCGCCAGGCCGGCGAGCACGCCGCCGACGATGCCGCCGAGGAAGCCTGCGTCCATGAACACGGCAACGGCACCGGCGGTGAAGCCCGGGGCGATGCCCGGTCGGTCGGCGTAGGCGTAGGCGATGTAGCCCGCCAGCGCCGGGACCAGGAAGGCCATCGACAGGTTGCCGATCTTGAATGCCGCGGCGCCCAGGTAGGCCGCCAGGCCGGCATCGGGGAGGTTGAAGAGCGTGTTTTCGGCCAGGTAGGTGTCGGCGACCTCGGTGATCGCGTAGCCGCCGAGCAGGAAGCCGAGCGCCATGAGCAGGCCGCCGCCGGCGACGAACGGGATCATGTAGGACACGCCGGTGAGCAGGGCGCGCTTGAGCCCACGGCCGAAGGATTCCTTGGACGTGGACTCGCTCGTCTCCTCGGCGCCCGTGCCGGCCGGGACGCGGCGGGCCTTCGGGTCCTTCGAAGCGGCGATGGCATCGTTGATGAGTTTGGCCGGCTCGTCGATGCCGCGCTTGACCGGGACCTGGATCAGCGGCTTGCCGGCGAAGCGGGAGCGGTCGCGGACGTCCACGTCCACCGCGAAGATCACGGCGTCGGCGGCATCGATGACGGCCTTGGACAGCGGGGTGGAACCCGAGGAGCCCTGGGTTTCCACGGCGAACTCGACTCCGAGTTCCTCGGCGGTCTGGGCCAGGGAATCGGCTGCCATGTAGGTGTGGGCGATGCCGGTGGGGCAGGCGGTGACCGCGACGATGCGGGGCTTGCGTTCCGGGGCTGCTGCCTCGGCGGCCGGAGCCGCAGCTGGTGCCGCGGGTGCGCTCGAGGCAACGGCCGCAGCGGCGACCGCCGGATCATCGGAGAGCACTGCGGAAACCAGCTCCACGATTTCGTCTTCGCTGGTGGCGGCGCGCAAGGCAGCGGTGAAGGGCTTCTTCACCAGCGCGCGGGCCAGCTTGGAGAGCAGCTTCAGGTGCGTCTGGTCGGCGCCTTCCGGGGCGGCGATGAAGAAGACCAGGTCGGCCGGGCCGTCCTTGGCGCCGAAGTCCACTGCCGGGGCCAGCCGGGCCATGGCCAGGGTTGGCTCGAGCACCGCGGCGGAACGGCAATGCGGGATCGCGATTCCGCCGGGCACACCGGTGGCGGTCTTGGCCTCGCGGGTCTTGGCGTCGGCCGCCAGTGCGTAGGAGTCTGAGGTGCGGCCCTCGGCGGCGACCAGCGCGACCAGGTGCTCGATGACCTCGGTGGTGCTGGCGCCCAGATTGGCGTCGAGGCTGACAAGACCGCGATTAATGAGTTCGATCATGACATCGTCCTTGGGATCAGGGTCAGCTCTTCGACGCTCACGGCGTCGGGAGCCAGTTGGATGGGGGTGGGGATGGCGGAGCCCGGAAGGGATGCCGCGGCCGAGCCGTAGGCCACGGCGCAGGCCAGCCGCCCGGGGGCGGTTTCTCCTGCTTCATCTGCCAGCAGGTATCCGGCCAGGGCCGAATCTCCCGCGCCAACGGTGGAGCGCGGGGTGATCGGGGTGTGCGTGGCGTGCCAGGCGCCGTCGGCGTTGACCAGCACCGCGCCGTTGGCGCCAAGGGTGGCCAGCACGGTGCCGACCCCCCGGTCCAGCAGCGTCCGGGCCGCCGCGGCGGTGGCCGCGGGCGAATCCTCGAAGTCCTCGCCCGACCCCTGGCCGGCAAGCTCGGCCAGTTCCTCGGCATTGGGCTTGATGAGGTCCGGGAGCTGTTGCACATGCTCGGCGAACAACGCCCGAAGCGGTGCCTCGGAGGTGTCGACGGCGATCATCGGGGCCGCCTCGCCCAGGGCCTCGCGGACCGTGGCGACCAATTCCGCGTAGAAACCGGGTGCCGCGCCCGGCGGCAGCGAACCTGCCAGCACCAGCCACGAGGCGGAGCGGGAGGCGTCCACGACCACGCGCACGATCTCCGCGAGCACCGCGGTGTTCAGCACCGGGCCCTGTTCGTTGATCTTGGTGGTGGTGCCGTCCGGATCGGTGAGCGTGATGTTGGTGCGCAGCAGCGCCCCGATGTGCACCGAGCGGTGCTCCAGGTCATCTGCGACCAGCCGGCGCAGCAGCGGGTCGGTTTCCGCGCCGGGCAGCACCGCGAGGGTCTTGACGCCCGCGGATGCAACGGCGCGGGAGACGTTCACGCCCTTGCCGGCGGCCTGGGTGTGGCTGCCCAGGGAGCGCTGGACGCCGCCGTGGGCCAGCGGGGCACCGAGCTCGATGGTCGTGTCCAGCGCCGGATTCATGGTCAGGGTGACGATCATGCCAGCACCACCTCCACGTCGGCGGCCTCCAGGGCCGCGGCCAACTCTCCGGTCGGGGCGGCATCGGTGACCAGGGTGTCGATCGCATCGAGCTTTGCGAATTGCACGAGGGTGAGCCTTTCGAATTTGGAGGAGTCGGCGAGCACGATGACGCGTTGGGCGCTGGAGACCATGGCGGTCTTGACCGTGGCTTCCATGGGATCAGGGGTGCTCAGTCCGAAGTTCGAGTGCAGGGCGTTGGTGCCGATGAACGCAATGTCGGCGCTGAGACGGGAGAACTGGTCTACGGTTCCGGCCCCCGTGGCGGCGCTGGTCAGCCCGCGCACCCGGCCCCCGATGAGTTCCAGGGGGATCTGCGGGTTGGCCGCGATGCGGGCGGCGATCGGAAGCGCGTGGGTGATCACCAGGGCGGGGGTGTTGGCGGGGATCTGGGCGATCAGCCCGGCCAGGATCTCGGTGCTGGTTCCCGCGTCCAGCATGACCGAGACGCCGTCGCCTGGCAGCAGCAGGTGCGCCGCCCGGGCAATGCGGCCCTTGGCGTCGGCATGGATGGTGGTCCGCTCGCTGTGGCTTTCCTCCCGCGTGCTGGCGGCAAGCGTGGAAACCGCGCCGCCGTGGACCCGGCGCAGCGTGCCCTCGGACTCGAGCTGGGCCAAATCCCGTCGCACGGTCTCTCGGGTGATCTCGAAGCGTGCCGAAAGCTCGGCGACGGTGACCTTCCCGTTTCCGGCGATCATCTCGGTGATCAGGCGGTGCCGCTCTTCGGCAAACATTGCTTCCTCGCATCCAGTGACGTGCCACACATGAATCTGTGTTTGAATGACTTTATGCCCGTTTGTGTGGCAACGTCAAGTGGATTGCCGGGGAAGATTTGGTATTGCCTGTCTTTGTCTGCGCTTCGTAGCCAAGCGGGCGATCGGAGCGCGGGAGCGACCCCGGTGCCTAGGGGCGATAATCTCGTGCGGCAAGGTTGCCCTGAACGGTGCGAGATTCCACGTGCTAGGTATCAAATCCGTCTTCGCGGTGCGCTCCGCGCCGGGTCGCAACGACGGTGCCAAACGACATGCATGTCGTGGAGCAATCCCTCGACGATATTCGCGGGTATCGGGGCCACGCCGTTACATCCCCCTATCGATCAGCGGCCCTCCGGCCGATGATGGAGGGCCCAGGAAATTGATGAGGGCTTCAAGCGTGGACTTCGGGTCGCGCAGCTCGCACTCCCACAACACGATCGTCTCCCAACCCAGCGCTCGCAGGGCCGCAGTGTTTTGCTGGTCCCGTTCGTGGGTGCGGCTGCGCTTGTCCGCCCAGAACTGCGCGTTGGTCGCAGGCGCATGCTGCCCGGCGGGGCAATCGTGCAGGTGCCAGAAGCACCCATTGACAAACACGACCTGGCGACGAGCGGGAAAGACGATGTCCGGGGCGCCGGGGAGCCTGCCGCCGCGCAGCGGTGTCTCGGGATTCTCTCGCTTCAGCTTCTCGAGTGTTCCACGTGGAATGCGGCCGTGTAGCCGGTAACGGTATCCGGCGGCGTGGAGCAGCTTTCGCACGGATAGCTCGGGCTTCGTATCCTTTCCGCGGATCTTGCCCATGAGTTGCGAGCGCGCTTGTTCGGACATGCTGTCCATGTCTTGATTGTGCACCCGCTGCTCCTGAAAGGGCACGATCAGGCGTCAGCGGAAATTTTTTTCTTGCTGCCGCCGCCATCGTTGCCGCCGTTTTCCTTCACATTCCAAGGACGGTCTCCTTGGCCGTTGTGGATTCGCAACTTTGGCCAAACAGGAACCCGGACATGCCCTACATTCTGTTGCGCCAGCCCGAAGACGCATGGTTTTGGACAAAAGCTGTCAATTTCGACAGCTAACCTACTCGTGGGTATTCCTCGAATTTTGGGTTCGGTTTCCTTTCATAAATTTTTGGGGTCCAGAATATTCGGCCTCGAAAATGTTAGCCAAAAGTCTCTAGGCGCTGTTTGAAGCATGTGTTTGACTGTTCTCCTCCAGTGCCTCGGCACACACTTTTGAAGGTGGCAATGACGCCACCGGACAGGAAAAAACGTGCAAGTATCGTACGTAAGTCAGAATCCCAAGGGCCGATCCATGAGCAGGACGGTAGCCGCGCTTCTTCTCGCGGGCGCCCTGATCGGTGGAACAGCATCCACGGCAACCTCTGCCCCGCTGTCCGAAACCGATTCGGTCGACATGAAGAAGATCTCTTCGACTCAGGCCGAAGCGGCAATGAACTACTGGACACCCCAGCGAATGAAGGACGCCAAGCCCGCCGATAGCCTTACCCGCGGCAAATCGGCGTCGAACGCCCTGCTTGATATCGGTGAATCAACCAAGATCGCCGGGCGAAGCGCAAGCAAGGCAAAAACGACTGCAAGCAAACCGGTCAAGAACGTGGCCGAGACACCCGTGTCCCACATAGGAAAGGTGTTCTTCACCTTGGGTGGAGCGAACTACGTATGTTCCGGAAACGCCGTTGTCGCCGCAAACGAGGCGACCGTCTCGACCGCGGGCCACTGTGTCAACGAGGGGCCGGGCGCATTCGCAACGCGTTGGGTTTTTGTTCCTGCCTATGAAAACGGCAGCGCTCCCTATGGGTCTTTCGCGGCAACTGAGCTTGTCGCTCCGACGCAATGGACGCAAGGCGGGGACATCACCTACGACACGGCCTTCGCTGTGGTCTCGGACCAGAGCGGCGTGAGCCTGGCAGATCAGGTCGGTGCCTCCGGCGTCGCCTTCAACCAGGCCAGGGGACTGACCTACACCGCCTTTGGCTATCCGGCCGCACGGCCATTTGACGGGGAGACCCTGCAGTCATGCAGTGGAGCCGCGAGCGACGATCCGTACGGGCAGACGCAGTCGCAGGGAATTCCGTGCAACATGACCGGTGGTTCTTCCGGCGGGCCATGGTTCCTGGGTGGATCGGATGGGTTCCAGAACTCCGTGAACAGCTTCGGCTACGGAGGAATCCGCAATACGATGTTCGGCCCATACTGGGGCTCGGTCATTGAACAGGCATACCAGAGCGCACAAAACTAGTAGTCCAAACGGTGGGTGGAATGCCATGATGGCATTCCACCCACCGTCGTTTGAGGACGTGCAACATGGAACCCAGCGATAACACGAAAAACGAATCGCAGGGCATTGAACCTTCTGTCTCCAAGCTGAATGCGACGCCTGAAGAGCAATTGGCATATTTCACGGAGGAACGACGAAAAACTGCGGTGCCCCGGGAAATCGAATTGCCGGATCCGGAAAAATTGAACGACGAGGATTGACCTGGTTGGTGAATCCGCACGTGCAAATTCTCGAAATCCGTCGTTAAAGGTTTGAGCACCGGCCGGAAGATTCGGGGGACAAATCGTGTTTCCAACCGGTGCTCGCATCACTCGCACCTACATGAGGTAATACCGACTCTATGGTTCGAGCCTATGAATCTCTTGTGTCGGGCCATGGTGTTGGGTGTGAGAAGTCACCGCGAGCTGTTCACACGCCGGGTCAGTCCTCAACTCGCACGATGATTCGGCTGCCCCAGGGGTCGTTGGTGGCCAGAGACAGGTTGCCGAGCTCGTGCGGGATCTGGTTCGCGGTAAGGCGGGCGGCGATGGCGTCCAGTTCGGCATCATCGGCCACCTGGAGAGAGACGACGCGCAGGCCGAGGCTTTCCGGGCGTTTGCCCGCTCCGGATGAGGACCAGGTGTTGACGGCAAAGTGGTGGTGGTACCCATTGGCCGCCAGGAAAATGGCGCCTTCCGAACGGGCCGTCACGGCGAATCCGAGCCCGTCTTCGTAGAATTCCTCGGCCTGCCGCAGGTCGCCGCCGCGCAGGTGCACATGCCCCATCGACATAGTCGTGGCGCGGGCAGCGGGAGCACGGTTTCCAAGGTGCTCGGCGATGAAGGCATTCGGCTCCAGCGCCGCCGAACCCATCGTGACGAGTCCGTCGTTCCATTCCCAAGTGTCCTCGGGAGTATCAACATAGAGCTCGACGCCGTTTCCCTCGGGGTCGGCGAAGTAGAAGGCCTTGCTCACCTTGTGGTCGCTGGAACCTTGGAACGAGGCAGGCGCCTGTTTCGCGGTGCGCAGCACGGAAGCGGCCAGCTCGGCCTCGTCCGGGAAAAGGAATGCGGAGTGGTAGAGCCCGGCCTGAGTGTAGTCATCGGGCGCAGCATCGGGGGAATCGGCCGCGATCAGGCGGAAGAGCTCGGTGTCCTCGGTGCCCAGGACAACGTCATCCTCGTCGCTGCTGATGGTGGTGAGGCCCACTCTTTCGGTGTAGAAGCGGTGGAGCCCGTCGAGGTCGGACGTCACCAATTCGACGGGACCCATCCGCAGTCCGGGGCCCAGCGCGCTGGGCGAGGGGCCGTCTTCGGCCTCGGGGGTCGTGCCGCAGGCCGCGAGCACGAATGCAAGGGCCGCCAGGATCGCAGCGATCACCCACCGCGTGGGTCGAATGCGGTCGGCGCTGCGCGCTGCGGTGTTGCCCATGATGAAGTCCCCGTCGTTGTCGAAAAGAATTAAAGTTGACGATTCAACTAAATTCTAGCCCATGGGGTGAAGTCGTGGCTGGCCCGGCGTCCTGGACGATTAAGCGGCGACGCTATACGCCACGGGGCGGGGCTTCCGAAGCAGGAGTGCGAGCGCCACCAGTGAGAGGACTATGACCAATGCCGCATACCCGTTGACGAGGTTCTGCAGGCCGAGCGTGGGAATGAGCAGTCCCGCGACCAGCGTCGGCACACCGAACGCCATATAGGTGACCTGATAGAGCGACGCGAGTGTACCGCCGCGTTGAAGGGGCGGGAGCAATTCGAGCACCGAGAGAAGTCCACCCTGAAACCCCGCACCGAAGCCGATTCCGCCGATGGCGCTGGCGGCGAAGAAGAGCCACGCACTTTCCAGCGCCCCCGCTGCGGCAATTGCTGCAACCCCAAGGATGAGTGCAGATGCTCCGATGGCCATGACCTCGCTGTTGACCCTGAAGCTGAGCACCTGCATTTGGAGAGTAAGTGCAAGTCCACCGGAGGGAATTCGTTATGCGGCCGCGGAGAATCGGAGTCGACAGGGCGTTGTCCCAACGGCGAAGTCGCCGTTAAAGGTTTGAGCACCGGCCGGAAGATTCGGGGGAATGAATCGTTGATCCAGCCGGTGCTCGCATCACTCGCACCTTCATGAGGTAGTTATGACTCTATGGTCCGACCCTATGGATCCGATGTGCCTGGCCATGACGTTGGGTGTGAAGAACGTTGTCAGTCAATGCATTGTCGCCGGGTACATGAATTCTTGACACGCCCCGCGGCTTGCCGTCCTCAGCGGCGGTGAATCGACTTGTAGCTCAAATAGGCTGCCAGGCCCTCGGGACCGTATTCGGTGCCCAGCCCCGAGTCATTGCGGCCGCCGAAGGGCGCGGCATGGTTGGACGCGAAGAAGTTGATGCCGACGCTTCCGGTGTCCATGCGCTCTGCCGCGGCCTGCGCCGCCACGGTGTCGGCGCCAAAGACGATGCCGCCCAAGCCGAACTCGGTGTTGTTCGCCAGTGCAATGCCTTCATCGATTCCGTTGTAGCGCAGGATCGAGACCACGGGTCCGAAGATTTCCTCCCGGGAAATCCGCATCCCGGGCACCACGTCCGCAAACACGGTGGGGGCGACAAAATATCCGGCGTCCAGGTCCCCGCCCAGCCGGGCCTTGCTGCCGCCGGTGGTGGCGCGGGCTCCTTCGGCGCGACCCGACTCGATGTACTCGAGCACGGTCCGGTACTGGCTGGCGGTGGCTGACGGGCCAAACACCGTGGCCGGATCCAGCGGGTCCCCCTGGGGTGCGGCGGAAATGGTGGACGTGACCAGGTCCACGACCTCGTCGTAGCGTTGGGAAGGGGCCAGGATGCGCGTGGAAATGTAGCAGGTCTGCCCGGTGTTGCGCATGCAGGAACGAATGAGAGTGTCGCCCATGGCGCCCAGATCCGCATCCGGCAGCACCAACGCGCTGGACTTGCCTCCCAATTCGAGGGTGACCGGGCGCAGCAGCTCACCGCAGGCCGCGGCGATCTTGCGGCCCACCGGCGTGGAGCCGGTAAAGGCGACCTTGTTGATCTTGGGATGACGCACCAGCGCGTCTCCCAGGCGGCCGGACCCGGTGACCAGATTGGCCACGCCCGCCGGAACACCGGCGGCAGCCAACCCATCCATGATGATCCTGAAGGACAACGGCGTGGGGGAGGCCGGCTTCATCACCACGGTGCACCCGGCCAGCAGCGCGGGCGCCAGCTTGATGACCATCAGGTTGATCGGGAAGTTCCACGGGGCAATCAACCCGCAAACGCCCACAGGGTCCCGGCGCACCAGGGACTCGCCCAGGCCGTTGGGGAAGGGACGGACGTCCTCGGATTCCAGCAGCGAGGCCAGCGAGGCAAAGTATCGGAAGATGCTGGCGGCATTTGCCGCCGCGCCCTTGGTCTCGGAGACCGGCGAGCCATTTTCCAACGTGTTGGTCAGCGAAAGCTCGGTGGAGCGCGCCTCGATCTGATCGGCAACGCGCAGCAGCACGGCCGCCCGCTGGGAGGGCGACAGCCGCGGCCAGGGACCCGAGTCGAAGGCAGTTCGCGCCGCGTCCACCGCCTTCTCAAGGTCCTCGGTGGTGCCGTCGGCGACCGAACCCCACACCAACCCGGTGGCCGGGTCGGTGACGTCGTTTCGGGCGCTACCCGTTGAGGCAACCCACTGGCCGTCAATGAAATGGGTGTCAACGTAGCGGTAGGGCAGGGCCAGGGCCGCGCGCGCGGCAGCGGCGCCTGGCTGATGCTGGAGGTGTTGCTGTTGCGTGCTCATCGCAGCACCGCCGTCTGCAACAGGGCGCGGGAGCGGTCCAGGTCGGTGGTTGCCATGTCCACCGCGGCGTGGGTGATGAGCTCGGGGATGATCTCGGTCTCCAGCCGATCCGTGTACACGGCCGGGTTCTGCGAGAACCAGCCGGCGGCCAGCGCGATGCCGGCGTGGTCGAAGCGCCAGAGCCGGTCGGCGTCGCGCATCAGCGCGTCCTCCAGGGAGTGTGCCACCGGGCGGGTGTCGTGCCCGTCGATAATGGCGCAGACCGCCTCGATGAACCCGGGCTCGTAGCCCAGCGGGGGCAGCACGCGGCGGGCCACGTCGCAGCCCAGGCGTTCGTGCTCAAAGCGGATGCCGGCCTTGCGCCAGTCGCCGCGGAAGCCCTCGGAGATGATCTTGGTTTCATCCACGTGCGCCCACCCGGTGTCGTGCAACAGGGTGGCCACGAGCACCAGCTCGCGGTTCGCTTCCGGGTAGGCGTCGCACAGGCGGCGGGCGAAGGCCAGGGAAATTGGCAGGTGGATGTCGTTGCCGCGGGCACGGGACTCGGGAACCACCGCGGCCCAGAGCGGGAGCAGGTCCGCCTCGATCCCCGGGGTGAGGCAAATCGGGCTGGTGTCCACCTTCCCGGGGGCGGGAATGGGGCGTTGCGGATAGGCAGCGGCGAAGGCGGCGCCGGGATCGGTGTCGGTCAGGGTGTTCATGGCGCGTGCGGCTCCTTGCGTCAGGGCAGAGTAGGTGGGGGAGGGCGGCTAGGCGATGAGGGACTTGAGCATGGTGGCCGGATCGGCGGCCCGTTCCGGGTCGATGGACTTGCCGGCGGCCAGGGCCTGCTTGACGGCCATGAAATCCAGCGGGGCGTTGACGGCATCGGCGGCAATGATGCGCCCGCCGCGGTAGTAGAGGACGGTGAACTTCCCCTTGTCGGGGTCGCGGCGGATGACCGTGGATTCGAAGCCGGTGGACAGCCCGGCGATCTGCAGTTTCATGTCGGCCTGGTTGGACCAGAACCACGGGATGCCGGCGTATTCCTCGCTGCGTCCCATGAGCGAGTAGGCGGCGACCTTGGCGTGCTCAATGGCGTTGTTCACCGACTCGAGACGGATGCGCTCACCGGCCGGTGCGCCGGGAACGGGGTTGGGCATGTTGGCCACGTCGCCGACGACGATGGTGGTGCCGTCGGAGGCGAGCGCCCCGGCGTCCACGACGATGCCGTTGTTGATTTCCAGTCCCAGGGCCTCGCCGAGCTCGGTATTGGGGATGACCCCGATGCCGACCAGGACGATCTGGGCCGTGATCTCGGACCCGTCCTCGAGGCGCACCCCGCCCACGGCGCCGTTGCCGTCGTCGAGGATCTGCTCGATGCGCGCCCCGATGCGGATGTCCAGGCCGCGCTTGCGGTGTTCGGTGAGGAAGTACTCGCTGGTTTCGGTGCCCACAGCCCGGCCCACGAGGCGCTGCCCGTACTCCAGGACGGTGACGCGCTTGCCCATGGCGGCCAGTGAGCTGGCGGCCTCCAGGCCGATGAACCCGCCGCCGACCACGACCACGTCGGTGGTGGCGGGGGCAAGTTCCTTCAGCCGCAGCGCGTCGTCCGCATTGCGCAGGTAGACCACCCCGTCCAGCTCGGCGCCGGGGGCCTCGAGGTGCCGCGGTCGGGCGCCGACAGTCAAGGCCAGACGCTGATAGGGGTAGGTCGTGCCGGAGGTGCCGCGGGCGATTCCGCTGCCGTCGGTGTTTGAGTCCACGGACTCGATCCGCTCGCCCTTGATCAGGGTGATGTTGTGTTCGATCCAGTAGTCGTTGGTGCGGAAGATCAGGGATTCGGAACCGACCTTGTCCTGCAGGAATTCCTTGGACAGGGCCGGGCGCTGGTAGGGGCGGTGGTCCTCGTCGCCCAGCAGCGTGATGTGCTCGGTGTAGCCCAGGGCGCGCAGCGAGATGGCCAGCTGCACCCCGGACTGCGAAGCGCCGACGATCAGCAGGCCGGTGGCGGTTCCCGCCTCCGGTGCGTCGGCCCCGGCACGGGAGGGAACGGTGGCGGTGTCCATGTCCTAGACCTGCGTTTCGGGGGTGGTGACGTGGAGTTCCTGGTCCTCGCAGAGCCGTATCTGGCAGGAAAGCCGGGAGTTGTCCTCGCGGTCAACGGCGGTGCCGTAGAGCATCTCGTCCTCCATCTCGCCCATGGGTTCCAGGCTCGGCAGGTCGGTTTCGGCAACGAAGACGTGGCAGGTGGCGCAGGAGAGCGAACCGCCGCATTCGGCGACGATGGCGGTGACGCCGTTGCGCACCGCGGTCTCCATGACCGAGTCGCCGGTGTTGGCGTTGATGGTGGTGGTGGCACCGGCTGCATCGGTGAAGTGGACTGTAGGCATGAGGATCAATCGACCTTTCTAGATGAACTGGCGGCCACCGTCGACGACGAGCGTCTGACCGGTGATGAAGGAGGAATCGGGACCGGCGAGGAAGAGCGCGGCCCCCACGATGTCTTCGGGCTGGCTTGCCCGCTTGAGCGCACCGCGGTCGACCCCGTAGTTTTCGGCGTTGTCCATCAGCCCGTAACTGGCCTCCGTAAGGGTGAAGCCCGGGGCGATGGTGTTGACGGTGATTTCGCGCCGGCCCAGTTCCTTGGCCATGACCCGGCTCAGGGCGATGACCCCGCCCTTGGATGCCACGTAGTGGGCCCACTGCTCGGAACCGGAGTAGACGGTGGCCGAGGCCAGGTTGATGATGCGCGAGCCGGCTCCCAGGTGCGGGCTCAGCGCCCGGGCCATCATCCAGGGCCCCTTGAGGTTCACCGCCATGACCCGGTCCCATTCCTCGAAGTCGATGTCCTCGAAGGGCGAGCGGGTGACGGTGGCGTAGATGGCTGCATTGTTGATGAGCACCTGGACCTGGCCGCCGGCGAAGCCGGCAGCCTTTGCCGCGAGCGCGTCGGTGGAGGCGGGGCTGGTGACATCGACGGTGAAGGCCTCGGCCCGGCCGCCGGCGGCCCGGACCATTTCTGCTGTCTCCGCGGTTCCGGCAGGATCGATGTCCGCCGCGGCGACCGCATAGCCGCGCCGGGCGAATCCGAGGGCGAAGGCCCGGCCGAGGCCTCCGGCGGCGCCGGTGACCAACACCGTGCCCGGCGGGGTGTGTGCTTCGGTGCTCATTGTCTGTACCGGGGGCCTTTCACTGGGGCGAATGCTGTGGGGTGGGGAATCGGGGGTAGGTGGTGGGCGGGGCCTTGGGGTGCCCCGCCCACCTTTGGATGTCCGGAACCGCTATGGGGGGAAGCGGTCCTAGACGTGTGTGTGGGAGTGCGCCCCGGGGCCGGTGACCACGGGCGACTCCTCGAGGATTTCGACGGTGCCCTTGGTGCCGTCCACGCGCAGCATCTGGCCGGTGCGGATGGTGGTGGAGGCGCTGCCGGTTCCGGTGACGGCCGGCAGGCCGTACTCGCGGCAGACGATGGCAGCGTGGCTCATCATCCCGCCGATGTCGGTGACCGTGGCCTTGATCTTGCCGAAGATCGGGCCCCAGCTCGGGGCGGTGATCGGGGCGACCAGGATCTCGCCGGCCTGCACGTCCGAGAGGTCGTCCGCATGCATGACCACGCGGGCCACGCCCTCGACCAGGCCGGGGGAGGCGGCCATGCCCTTGAGTACGCCCGACTCGGAATCCTCGTCCCCGCCCAGCCACTGCTGGACCTGTTCGGTGGTGATGCCCCAGAGCATCCGGGTGAACGGTTCGGTGATGGCCGAGGGCGGGGTGTTCAGCGCCGGGGCCGGCCGGGCGGTCTTCAGTGCGTCGATGATGCCGCGGCGGCGTTCGATCTCCTGTGGCCACACCACGTTGCCGATCGGGTCGCCGGCGCCGATGCCCCAGGAAGTGACCAGGTCGAAGAGCACGTCGCGGACCTCGTTGCGGCCGAGGTAGAGCATGTCCTCGGGTTCGTTCCAGAGGCCCTGGGCATGCAGCATGCGGGACAGTTCGCGCACCTTGCGCCAGAACACGCCCATGGTCCAGTGCTCGATGTAGAAGTTGTGGTTTTCCACGTACGGGTAGGCGGTGGCGGCAAGGGTGCGCTTGGCGTCGAAGACCTCGCGGACCTCGGGATCAAGCAGGTCCCGGTACTCCTCGACGATGCGGTCCTTCTCGGCGATCAGCTTGTCGGTGGGGCGCAGGATGTTCGCCCCGCCCTGCAGGCGGTGGATGTAGTCGGCGATGAAGCCGAGCGGGATCTCCTGGTGTTCGATCCAGTACTTGTCGTGCCCGTAGAAGCCGTTGCCGATGGTGAAGTTGAACCACGGGTCCTTGGCCTCCTCCCAGCGAGCCAGCCAGCGCTCGCCGGAGGGGGAGTCCGCGATCGCTGCCAGCGTGGCTGCCGGGTCGTCGGTGTTGGAGAACGCGCCGGACAGGTCCAGTTCCACGGCCAGTGACGCGAGTTCCTTCAGTTCGTCGTCGGGCTTGAACAGTTCCATGTCCACGCCCTGGACCATGGTAGCGATCGACTGGTCGGGGATGTTGGGGAAGACCTCCTTGCAGAAGTTGAAGAAGTCCAGGTAGGCGATGTAGCCCAGGTTCAGGAACTCGAAGTGGTACTGCCAGTTCTGGTAGCAGAGCTGGATCAGCCGGTCGTAGTTCTCCAGCAGCACCTCCGAGCCGTCCTTGGCCTTGCCGGAAAGGATGTCCGCCATCGGAACCTGCTCGGGCAGGGCCTCGAAGCTGAGGGTTTCCATCTCGCTGATGGTGCCCTTGACCTTGACGTGCCAGGCCTTCAGCAGCTCTTCCCAATTGGCGAAGTAGTGGCCGATGCGGGCCTCGAAGTCAGGGACACGGGCGGCGATCTGCTCGCTGGGCACCGGAAGCGGGGACATGTAGAGGTAGCCGAGGTGGATGCGGAAGTCGATGCCGTTGGCGTTGGGGATCATCAGGTGTCGGGCGTTGTACTGGCCCAGGCACTTGACGGCGAATTCCCCGCCGATGGTCTCGAACGGCTTGAAGACGGTGGGCCAGTGCTGGGAATCGCAGAACCAGAACTTCTCGTCTTCCTCGGCCTTCAGTGCGTCCTGGAAGACCAAGTAGTACGGGTAGAGCTCCTCCCAGCCCTCGGCGCCCGGGGGAACCTGGAGATCGGAAGGCTTGGGAAAGGATTTCATGCTCATGGTGGTGGATGCCTTTCAAAAGATGCTGCTGCGGAGTTGGGGGAAAAGCGGCGAACGGTGGTGGGTGGAGCAACGCTAGGAAGCGGTGTTCATCAGCGCGGACGTGATCGAGGAGAAGTTGAAGCCCGAACCCAGCCCGAGGGCGGCGGCATAGCCGCCGCCGGTCGGCTTCACCGTGGACTTGGACGAGTGCACGGTCTCCGGGCGGGACTGGAGCAGGAGCAGGTTCTCGCCTTCGGGCAAATCGGCATCCAGCGCCCACTCGATGTCCTGCGGGCAGCCGTAGTGCTTCTCGGCGCGCTTGGCCAGCTGCGCCACCAGGGCCAGGTCCACATCCGAGAGGCAGCGCACCGCGCGGCGCTCGTCGCTGACCTCGACCTCCACCAGGGAGTTGGTGGCCGGGTCGGGAATGAGTTCGGCGTGCTTGGCCCCGATGTGCTCGGTGATGATGGCCAGGGTGACCTTGTCCAGCTGGATGTTGTCGGGTGTGACCGTGCCCGAGACGACCATTTCGCCGACCCCGTAAGAGGCGTCGATGGTGATCTTGGAGCGGTCCCCGTTGGTGGGGTCCAGGGTCATTGCCACGCCGGCTGCGGCGGAGTTGACCATCTTCTGCACGACGACCGCCATGGACAGTCCCTCGTCGGGGATGTTGTTCTTCAGCCGGTACAGGATGGCCCGAGAGGTGTAGAGCGAGGCCCAGCAGGCACGGATGTGCTCGGTGACCGCATCGTAGCCGTTGAGCCAGAGGTAGGTGTCCTGCTGCCCGGCGAAGGAGGCATCGGGCAGGTCCTCGGCGGTGGCCGAGGAACGCACCGCCAGCGGCACCTCCGCGGCGAAGTTCGCCTGCAAGGTGGCGTAGGCGTCCTGGGTGACTTGGCGCAGGGCGGTGGGCACCGGGCGCTGGGTGATCATGGAGCGGATCGTGGCGCTGGCGGCGTCCACCGCGCCCACGTCCTCCGGGTCGACGCCGGCCAGCAGGGCGTTGACTTCGGCGGTGATGCCGCCTTCCATGAAGGCGTCGAACGCCGCGGTGGTGACGACGAATCCGGGAGGCACCGGCATGCCTGCTGCCGTCATGGTGATGAGCGAGGCGCCCTTGCCGCCGAGGTTTTCCAGCTTCGGTTCGGCACCGCCGTCGAAGAATTCGATGAAGTCGTTGTTGCTCATGCCTGGGATTCCTTCCAGCTCACGTTGACGTATTCGGGGACGCGGAAGGACAGGTTCTTGCGGAACTCGATGCCCTCGCCGTCGATCAGCTCAAGGCCCGGGAGCCTGGCGGTCAGTTCCTCCAGGGCGATCTTGGCCTGCAGCTTGGCGAGCATGTTGCCCAGGCAATAGTGGATGCCGAAGCCGAAGGAGAGGTGTTCGCGGGCGTTGGTCCGGGTGATGTCGAAGGCTTCGGGGTCCGCGAAGCGGCCTTCGTCGCGGTTGGCCGCACCCATCAACAGCAACAGCTCGGCGCCTTCGGGGATCTTGACCCCGGCGACTTCGGTGTCCTTCAGGGCCTTGCGGCGCCAGCCGACGATGGATCCGGCGTAGCGCAGGACCTCGTCGATGGCAGCGGGGATGGCCTTGGGATTTTGGACCACTTGCTCCCAGGCCTCGCGGTGGGCCAGAAGCACGCGCACGCAATTGGAGATCAGCGTGGTGGTGGTTTCGTGGCCGGCGAAAAGCAGGGAGTAGAGCAGTGAGGCGATCTCGTGGTCGGTGATTTCCGCGCCCTCGGACTGGGCCTTGACCAGGTCGGCGGTGAGGTTGTCCCCGCCATGCTCGTGGGCGTGGGCCACGAGGCGCATGCACTCGGCCCAGTACTCCACGAGGTTGTGGGCGTGCGGGATTTGCTCCTCGTCGCTCAGGTCGCCCCAGGTCATGGCGGCCCGCGAATCGCTCCAGCGCTTGTAGGTGTCGACCTGGGAGACATCGGCGCCGATGAGGGTGAGGATGGTGATGGTCGGGATGGCGTAGGCCAGGTCCTTGACGATGTCGCCGGTGCCCGACTCGCGGGCAAGCATGGCCTCGATCGATTCGATGACGTTGGCGCGGATGGAGGGTTCCAGGGCCTTGAAGCGGCGCGGGGTGAAGGCTTTCTGGGCGATGGCCCGGATACGCGTGTGCTCCGGCGGGCGGCGGGCCGAGAGCCCGGAGTAGGTGGTGAAGCCGCCGTCGTTCATGATTTTGGTGGCCTGCGGGCCGCGCTTGCGCACCGGAGCCTGGGCGTTTTCCGAGGAGAAGGTTTCCCAGTCCTCAAAGACGGCCTTGACGTCGTCGTAGCGGGTGACCACATAGAGCCCGACACGTTCATCGAACATCACGGGTTGTTCGTTGCGGAGGTTCGTGTAGGAGGGAAACGGGTTTTCCATGGTGAACGGTTCAAAACCGTGGTGGTCGGCCGGTGCCGTGGCGCCGTGCCCCATAGGGCAAACCCCGGCTGCAACATTGCTGCTGGACATGGAACGGACTCCTTGAGGAAAGAAGATCGGGGTTGCGCTGACCGATTGTGGGCTGCGCAACATTCATTGCCTCAAGTGTTACCCATGACACACGCCAGGGGTGCTGAATGTTTCCCACTCAGTGGAAACTAGTTCAGGGCTGGGGTTCGGCGGGAGGCCGGGGGGCGCTTCCGGTGACGCTGCCCAGCAGGGTTTCCAGCGGAATATGTGCCGTGGCCGCCTCGATGCGCTGGGAAATGCCCCTGAGCACGGGCAGGTGCCGGGTCATGGTGCTGGCGTTGGCGGAGGGGACCACGAGTCCGATCGAGCAGCCCAGGCGGCCGGTGTGGAAGACCGGCACGGCAATGGAGCACGAGCCGATGATGACCTCCTCCTGGGTCGTGGCGTAGCCCTGCTCCCGAACCTGGGCGAGCTCGGCCCGCAGTCTGGTCGGGTTGACGTGGGTGTGGCCGGTGACGGTGGCCAGTGGGCGGTTGAGGTAAGCGTCGGCGACCCAGTCCTCGGAATACGCGAGGATCACCTTGCCCACCGCGGTGGCATGCAAGGGCAATCGGCCGCCGACACGTGAGGCGCGCGGAACCCGCTTGGAACCGTAGACCCGATCGATGTACAAGGCCATGTTGCCGTCCCGTACGGCAAGCTGGCTGGTTTCCCCGGTCAGGGAGAACATGTCCTGGACGAAGGGGCGGGCGGTGTCGCGCAATTGGCGCCCCGCATTCTGGGCGATGGCCCACAACCGCAAGCCAAGCTGGATCCCTCCGTTGGGTCCGCGGCTGAGCATGCCCCACTCGACCAGCTCGCCCACCAACCGGTGGGTGGTGCTCAGCGGCACGCCCGAGGCCTCGGCGATTTCGGTCAGGCTCAGAGCCCGGCGCGATGTTTCAAACACTTCCATGATGGCAAGGACCTTGGAAGTCACGGTGCTTCCGGGCACTCGGTTTCCACCTGCCATCTACGGTGTCCTTTCCATCTGCCGCGCCTATTTTGCTCGCACCTTTGAGTGTAGGCGAGGACCCTCGGAAGCGGCCGGCGGAGACGGAGACGGAGACATAGAGTCCTTAGTGCACCGCGTGAAGTTCCCGGCTCCGCGGCCAGAGGTTGGCCTGCTCCAGGGCGATGAGTCCGTTTGCCATGGTGATTGCCTCGGGAGTGAAAAGCTTGCCCAGCACCCGCGAGGCACACAGGCGCAGGGCCTGACCGCGGTGCAACCCGAACCAGTCCATGACGGTGTCCAGTCCGTGCGGGGACAGCCGCCACAACTTATCGGCGTCCTTGACGATTTCGTCGTCGGGGTTTAGCGCATGGGAGCGGGAGTCATGCCCATCGATGATTGCGGCGACCTGATTGATCACCACCGTATCCACGCGGAGGGAATCCAGGATCTCAGTTGCCAGTCGCGCGCCCTCCTTTTCGTGCTGCAACACCAGCTCCGGTCGTCCGCCGCCGGGGGCGATAGCGGCGAGGACGAGCCCGGGCTCCACCTGCGACCAGCCGATGTCGTGCAGCATCATCGCGGGCAACACCACGCCGGGATCGGCCTGAGGGCGCTGATGGAGGAGGGCGGCGGCCAGGGAAAGGGAATAGAGGGTATGTGCGTCGTTGTCGCGCACCGCCAGCAGATCCCGTGCCCGGCCCCAGATTTCGCCCAGCAACGGATGGGTCTCAAAGAGATCGGGCAGCGGCGGCGGAATGTACTCCGAGCTGTCGAGCCCAAAGTGGTTGGCCTGGGGGTGAATTTTAACCATGGGCACATGCTTGCACCAACGCACCGCAAACCCAAGGGGTGGTTTCCGGGCAGTGGAAACCTCCGGCAACAACCGGCCGGGATTGGGCCATGATGTGCTTTGCCCGCCGGCATTGCTGGATTAAATGGTTGAGCACCGGCCGGAAGATTATGGGGGATTCTTCCGACCGGTGCTCTCATCACTCGCACCTCCAAGAGGTAGATACGACTCTAGGGAATGATTCTGGACATTTCATGGACAACGGCATCGCGTTTCATGTGATTATCTGCGCGCGTGCCTACTGGGTATGGGAGAAATGCATGCTGCCGCGCCGGCCGACCAAGACCGCGGACAGGATGATGCCCAGGACCGCGAAGGCACAGGTCATCCACCAGGTGGAGGACCATCCGCCGGTGCCCATGGCCAGCCAGGCCACGATCATGGGGCCGGTGAAATTGCCGACGTTGTAGATCTGCTGCATCAATCCCATGGCAGCCGGGGCCGAACCTCCCTCGGGGGCCAGGTCCACCGCCATGCGCGTCATGGTTGCCGGGATCATGGCTCCGGAGAAGGAGAAGAACCCGACGCAGGCGACCTGCCAGGCCAGGCCGCCGGGAACCGGCGACCAGTCAATGGCGAAGGTCAGCAGGCTCGCTGCCGCCATCAACACGAAGGAAACGAACAACAAGGCGCGGGCCGGGGCGCCACGCTGGAGCAGTATGCCGGTGATGATGGCGCCGACCCCGTTGAGCCCGCCGACGATGGCCGACAAGACCCCTGCATGGGTGCCGCTCAGGCCGCTTTCCCCGTAGAGCGTGGGCAGGAAACCCACCACCGCCATCCACTGGACCGTGTAGCAACCGAAAACCACCCCTGCGAGCCACACCTTGGGCGATCGGGCGGTGATGCCGATGCGCCCGGCCGCGGCCTTGGCCCCTCCGGCGCCGGCGGGTTGGTCCCTCGGGACCAGGCGCAGCACCAGCGGGATCGGCACCAGGCTGACGGCCGCCATGACCCACCACCACATCTGCCAGGTGCCAACTTGCAGGAAGAAGGCGCTGGCGATCAATCCCACGAAGGTCGCGGTGCCCTGGTAGGCGCTCCAGCAGCCGACGGCCATGTTGACACGGCGAAACGGTGCATGGCGGCGGATCAGCCCGGGCCCCACCACGGTGGCCACAATGAACCCGACGCCCTCAATCGCCCGGGAGGCCAACAGGGTGTTCGCGCCGATCGACAAGGCGCCAAAGACCGAACCGGCGCTGAGGAAGAGCAACCCCAGGATCAGGGTCCGGCGCTCGCCGATGACCTCGGCCAGCAGCGACACCGCCAGGCCGCCGACCATGCCGGCCACCTGAACGACACCCAGCAACACCCCGGCGGCCAGCAGGGACAGACCCAGGTCCTCCTGGATCAGGGGAAGGGCCGCGGGAAGCTTCCAGATATGAAGCGCAGCGGTGATGCCCGCAACCACCACCACAATCCAGGCGGCATTGCCGCTGGCGGTGCGTCGGAGGCTGGGTTGGGTCATGGTCAATGGAAGAGGTCCTTCGTTGGGCAGTTGATCGGATTCTTCCATGGCGGTGATCCGGAACACGAAGATGTGTCGTCCGCGACCGGGTGCTGTACTGCCCGCGGCCCCCCGGATTCCGTCAAGACCTTGACCACCCGCCCGGCGTCCGATGGAATGGCAAGCAGGAATCCAGACCAGCGAAGGGTATTCGATCATGTCCCCGGAACCAGGCACCACGGCAGCAACCGGCAAACACACGACCAACGGGGTGCCGCACGGTTACACGGCACTGACTCCGTTCATCGTGGTTGACCCGGCACACGAGGCCATCGAGTTCTACCGCGACGTCTTCGGTGCCACGGTGCTCTCGGTGATGCCCGGCGCCCCGCGGGAGGATGGCAGCGCCACCATCGCCCATGCGGAACTCGATTTCGGCAATGGCTTCCTGCAGCTCTCGGACCCGCAGCCGGGCTACGGGCTGGTCGCGGCCGATGCACAGCACACCAACAATTCCATCGGCCTGTACGTCGAGGATGTCGATGCGGTCTTTGCCCGCGCCGTGGAGCGAGGCGCCACCGCGGTGGAACAGCTCGCGAATTTCGTCTCCGGCGACCGTTTTGCCACCCTGGCCGATCCATTCGGAAGGCGCTGGAACGTCATGACGAGGGTGGAGGACCTGTCCCGGGAGGAATCCGAACGCCGGGTCGCCACTTGGCTTGAATCGTTCAACGCCACGGGCACGGAATAGAGGTAATTCCCGCGTCAGCCGATGGAGCTGCCGGCCTGGACCTGCAGCATGTACGCGCCCGGGTTCATCCCGGTGACGGCCTTGAAATCCCGGGTGAAATGCGCCCGACTGGCATGGCCCGACGCAGGGGCCGGACGCACCCGTGCCCCGGTGCCTCCCGTTGCGGGAGTGGCCGGGGCACGGGTTCGTGGCGTGCGGGGCGCTACTGCACGTGGGCGCCGGAGGCGTTCTCCACCTTGTGTGCGGTGCGGCCCAAGAGGTGCGTGGGCACCTTGTAGGTTTCCTTGGCCGTCAGCGCGGAGACCGAGGCGATCAGCGCGATCACAACGGTGAAGAGGCTGATGACCACCCAGCCGCCGGGCTCCAGGCCGCCCAGGGCCGCGACGATGGACGGGGCGAAGCCAGCCATCAGGAAGCCGAGCTGGGTGCCGATGGCCAGGCCCGAGAAGCGGACCTGGGAGGAGAACATCTCCGCGTAGAAGGAAGGCCAGACGGCGTTGGTGGCCGCGTAGGCGCAGGAGAAGACCAGCAGCGAGAGCGCGAACTGCAACAGGGTGTTGCCGGTTTCCATCGAGCGCAGGTAGAAGGGCATGAATGCAGCCGAGCCCAGGGCACCGTAGATGAACACCGGCTTGCGTCCGATCTTGTCGGCGAGCTTGCCGAAGAGCGGCTGGGTGAACAGGGCACCGATGTTGCCGGCGACCACGAGCCACAGCGTGATTGATTCATCCATGTTGCCGATGGTCTTGCCGTAGGAGATGGCCAGCGTGCCATAGACGGTTGACACCGCGGCGATGAAGGCGCAGAAGACCACGCGCAGCACGTCGCGCCAGTGAAAACGGATCAGCACGCCCAGGGGCAGCTTGGCGATCTCGTTGTTCTTCTTGGCGTTCTCGAACTCCGGGGTCTCGTGCAGCGTGCGGCGGATGAAGAAGGTCACGAGCACGACCACCGCGGAGAGCCAGAACGGGATGCGCCAGCCAATGCCGTACTTGATCTCGTCGGGCATGGCCACCACGGGGATGAAGATCAGCGCGGCAAGGATCTGGCCGCCTTGGGTGCCGGTCAGCGTCCAGGAGGTGAAGAAGGAGCGGCGGTCATCGGGCGCGTGTTCCAGGGTCAGCGAGGATGCCCCGGCCTGCTCGCCCGCGGCGGAGAGTCCCTGCAGCAGGCGTGCGAACACCAGCAGGGCCGGGGCCCACCAGCCGATCTGGTCGAAGGTGGGCAGGCAGCCGATGGCGAAGGTTGCGGCGCCCATCAGCACCAGGGTGAACATCAGGACCTTTTGCCGCCCGATCCGGTCCCCGAAGTGGCCCAGGATGACCGCGCCGATGGGACGGGCGACATAGGCGAAGCCGAAGGTCGCCAGGGACATGACAGCGGCATTGGCGCCGGCGTCGGGGAAGAACACGTGCGGGAAGATCAGGGCTGCGGCGGCGCCGAAAATGAAGAAGTCGTAGTATTCGACGGCGCTGCCCATGAAGCTGGCCAGGGCGGCCTTGACCGGCGTCCTGCCCCCGGTGCCGGGCGCGTCCTGCGCCGGTGGTTGCGTCGTGTTTGGCATCGGGTACTCCTAGGTGTGACGGGAAAATTGAGGGGGAACTCAACGTGTCTGCGAGATCGTTGTGCGCATAGCGTACAGTTGTACGAATTGCGTACAACCATTAGAGTAGAGCTAAATCACACCCAAGACAATCTTCCCGCGAAAAATCTCAAGGACTGGAACACTCATGAGCACCACCACGCAGTCGTACCTTGTAGGCCTGATCGGGGACGGGGTCATGCCTTCGCTGACCCCGCCGATGCACGAGGCCGAGGCGGACGCCCACGGATTGCGCTACCTCTACCGGCCGATCGACCTGGCCGGGATCGGCAAGGACGCCAACGAGGTGGGCGACCTGTTGCGGGCAGGCGCCATGCTGGGATTCAACGCCTTCAACATCACCCACCCATGCAAGCAACTGGTGCTCGAACACCTGGATGAGATCAGCGACGAGGCCCGGGCCATCGGCGCGGTCAACACCGTCGTCATCCGCGACGGCAGGTTCCACGGCTACAACACCGACGCCTCGGGCTTCTCCTGGGCCCTGGCCAACGGCCTGCCCGGGGCGAGGCTGGACACCGTGCTGCAGCTGGGCGTTGGAGGAGCCGGCTCCGCGGTCGCCTACGCGCTGCTGGACTCCGGGACCAGGGAACTGCTGCTGGTGGATCCCGAGGCGGCCCGCGCCGCCGAGCGCGCGGCGACGCTTGCCATGCAGTTCCCGGACCGCACCATCCTGGCCTGCACCCCGGACCAGGTCCCGGCGCTGCTGGGGCGCGTGGACGGCGTGCTCAATGCCAGCCCCGTTGGCATGCACCACCACCCGGGGGTGCCCCTCGATGTCGACGGGCTCACGCCGGAGCACTGGGTGGCCGACGTGGTCTACCGCCCGGTGGACACCGAACTGATCCGCGCGGCCCGCGCCCTGGGCTGCCGCACCCTGGACGGCGGGCACATGGCCGTGGGCCAGGCCGTGGATGCCTTTTCCATCATCACCGGCACCACCCCCGACACCGCCCGGATGCGCAACCACCTGCTGGCGATGCTGGAGGCGGGACTCTAATGCGCACCTCCATCGCCACCGTCTGCATCTCCGGCACGCTCGAGCAGAAGATGCTCGCCTGCGCCAAGGCCGGCTTCGACGGCATCGAAATCTTCGAACAGGACCTCACCGTCTCGCCGATGTCCCCCGAGGAGGTCAGGGCCCTGGCCCGCCGCCTGGGCCTGACGCTGGATCTCTTCCAGCCCTTCCGCGACTTCGAGGGCGTGGACGCGCAGACGCTGGCCGCGAACCTCGCCCGGGCCGCGGCCAAGTTCCGGCTCATGAACCGCCTGGGCATCGACACCATGCTGCTGTGCTCCAACGTGGGCACCGCAACCATCGACGACGACGAACTCTTCGCCACGCAGATCCGCGCCCTGGCCGAACTCGCCGCCGAACACGGGGTGAAGATCGCCTACGAGGCGCTGGCCTGGGGCAAGTACGTGAACACCTACGCGCACTCCTGGCGCATCGTGGAAATGGTGGACCACCCCAACGTGGGGCTCTGCCTTGACTCCTTCCACATCCTCTCGCGCGGGGACGACCCGGCGGGCATCGCGGACATCCCGGCCCAGAAGATCTTCTTCGTGCAGCTGGCCGACGCCCCGGTGCTGTCCATGGACGTGCTGTCCTGGTCCCGCCACTACCGGGTGTTCCCCGGCGAGGGCGGCTTCGAGCTCGATGCCTTCATGGGCCACCTGGTGCGCTCGGGCTACGACGGGATCGTCTCGCTGGAGATCTTCAACGACGTCTTCCGCCAGTCCAACGTGGAGCGCACCGCGGTGGACGGGATGCGCTCGCTGATCTGGCTGCAGGACCGGACCGCGGCCCACCTGGGATCCGGTGCCGCCGGCTACCCGCTGGGCCTGGCCGCGCTGCCCGGGGCGCAGGAGCCCACCGGCTTCGACTACGCGGAGATCCGCACCGAGGACCCGGAGGTCGTCGCCGGGATGCTGGCCCAGCTGGGCTTCACCTTCCGCGGCCAGCACCGCCGCAAGCCGGTCACGCTCTGGAGCGCCGGGGACGCACGGATCATCATCAACACCCAGCGCAGCCGCGGCATCACCGCGGAGGTCTCCGGCTTCGGCATCCAGGTGCCCGACGCGGCCCTGGGCACCAAGCGCGCCACCGCGCTGAAGGCCCCGGCCGTCCCGCGCCACCACACCGTGGGCGAGCAGCCGCTGCACGGCTTCACCGCGCCCGACGCCACCGAGGTGTTCTTCGGGACCACCGCCGACGAGCCGGCCTGGGCCGCCGAGTTCGGCGACGGGACCAAGCCCGCAGATCCCGGGGGCATCACCGGGATCGACCACATCAACCTGGCCCAGCCCTGGCAGGCCTTCGACGAATCGGTCCTCTTCTACACCTCCACCCTCGACCTCACCGCCCGCCCGGGCACCGAGGTGCCCAGCCCCATGGGCCTGGTCCGTTCCCAGGTGCTGCGCACCGATGACGGCGCCGTGCGCCTGGCGCTGAACATCGTGCCGCACGGGTTGGAGGACACCCGCGAGAGCGCCCCGCGCTATCCCGAGCACATTGCGGTGCACACCGATGACATCATCTCCCTGGCCCGCCGCGCGGTGGCCGCCGGCATGGATTTTTTGGCCGTGCCGAACAACTATTATGAGGACCTGGCGGCACGCTTCGGCCTCGACGGGGAAACCCTGGCGCAATTGCAGGAATTGAACCTGCTCTACGACCGGGACGAGCGCGGCGAGTTCCTGCATTTCTACACCGAAACCGTGGGCTCGATGTTCCTGGAGGTCGTTGAGCGCCGCGGCGGCTACGACGGCTACGGGGCACCGAACGCACCGGTGCGCCTGGCCGCGCAATTCGAACGCAACCGCCTGATGGCGTACTAGGGAAGAACAAGGGGAAGTGGTGAGCCATGGCCGAGCAGCCTGACTACTATGTGAAGTCGGCGGAGAAGACGCTGGCGGTGTTGCTGGCGTTCGATGCCGCGCACCCGCTGCTGACGGTGACCCAGGTGGCCGAGGCCATTTCCGTCTCGCGTGCCGCGGCCCGCCGCTTCCTGCTCACCCTGGTGGACCTGGGGTACCTGGAGGCCGACGGGAACGCCTTCCGGCAGACCCCGCGGGTTCTGGACATCGGCGCCTCCTACCTTTCCGGGCTGACCCTGCCCCAGGTGGCCCGCCCGCACCTGCAGGCCCTGGCCGCCGAGCTCTCGGAGACCACGGCGCTGTGCGTGCTCGATGACCAGGACATCCTGTACGTGGAACGCGTCTCCGCGCCGCGCATGCATTCGATGAACGTGTCAATCGGCAACCGGCTCCCGGCCTGGGCCACCTCCATGGGCCGGGTGCTGGTCGCCGAGCTGCCGGCGGCGGCGCGCGAGGAGTTCCTCTCCAACGCCAGGCTCACCCACTACACCGCCAAGACCGTGGCGAGCATCGACGAGCTGCGCGCGGAGCTCGACACCGTGCGCGCCCAGGGCTGGTCGCTGGTCGCCCAGGAACTGGACGAGGGGCTGCGCGGGCTGGCGGTTCCCGTCTACCGGGGCGCGCAGCTGCTCGGTGCGCTGAACGTCTCGGTGCAGCCAGGACGCATCGGCTCCACCTCTATCACCGATGAGATGGTGCCGCTGATGCGCCGGGTCGCCCAGGACATCGCCGACGACTTCGGCGGGCGCACCGCGGCGGGAAACTGATTCCCCGGCCCTAGGGCGATTCCGTGAAGTCGATGCGCATAACCAGCCGGCGCGGGGTCGGGTGGCTGACCTCGCCGAATCCGGCCTCCTCGAAGATCGACCGGCTGCCCACGAACATCTCGCCCCACATGGGCTTCCTGCCCTCGGGCAGGAGCATCGGATAGCCCTCCACGGCGCGGGCCCCGCGCCCGCGGGCGAAGTCCACCGCCGCGGCGGCCATGGCCCGGCCGACGCCCAGGCGCCGGTACCCGGTGCGCGTGACGAAGCAGACCGCGGCCCAGATGTCGGGGTCCTCCTTGTCCTCCTCGCGCCCTGCCCAGGGGACCTTCGAGGCGAGCAGCCGCGGGTAGGCGGTGCGCGGCTCGATGGCGCACCAGCCGACCGGCTCCTCGTCGAGGTAGCCGACCAGCCCGCTCGTTTGGGCGGCCCGCGGTTTTCCGCATGCCGTCTGGGCGCGCAGCCGCTCGGCCCGTTCTTCGTCGGTGAGCGCGCCGAAGGCCTTGCCGGGATTCTGGAACCACTGGCAGCGGCAATGCCCGGGATCGCCGCGGGTGCCAAAGATCTTCTCCAGGTCCTCGCTGCTGGCCTGGTTTGCGGGCACCACGCGCAGGTCCGCGGTCTTCGTGGAGTCCTGGTGAGTTTCCATCTGCGCGCTCTCCCGCGATTGGTGGCATGGGCCTGCCGCGGTTCGGCCGGCTCCCTGCTTTCGAGACTGCCAGCGTCGCAATCCCGGGTCAAGGTCAGGGGCCGGACACGGAAAAGGGGATGGAAGGTCGTGCCCTTCCATCCCCTTGCCCAGGTCGTGCCCTCCGGGCTACTTGGCCTTCTTGGCCGCGCCCTTCTCGGTGCGGGCCTCAGCGTTGGACAACTCGCCCTCGCTGTTTTCCAGGTGCGAGCGCATGAACCACTGGAACTGCTCCAGTTCGCCGGTCTGGCCGATGAGGATGTCCTCGGTGATCGGGTCCAGCTTGCCGACCTCCTCGATGGTCTTGCGCATCGAGGTGATGACCCCGGTGTAGACCAGGTCAAGGGCGGCAAGGTGCTCGGTGGTGCTGGCCCGGCCGATCTCGTAGTCGTCCCAGCTGCGTGCCGCAACCAGGGCACCGGGCAAGCCGTTGGGGGCCACGCCCATGGTGGCCATGCGTTCGGCCAGGGCGTCGATCATGGCCCGGACCAACTCGATCTGCGGGTCAAGCATTTCGTGGACGCCGATGAAGTCGCGTCCCACCACATTCCAGTGCGCGTGCTTGAGGGTTAGCTGCAGGTCGTTGAATGCGTGGATCCGCATCTGCAGGGCGCCCGCGACCTTGTGGCCATTGGCCAGGCTCATTCCCGGAACCGTGAATCCTGCGTTGCTCGATGTCTTTGCTGCCATTGATGCCTCCTCGATAACTGACTGCTGGGCAGTCTTCCGTGGATATCCATGTGATGTAGCGGTACTTAGGAACGTATCACGCACCCGGAGCGAAACGCCCGGGGATTTCGCGAATAGAAAACAATGGTGGGTTAATTCCTGCGTCGCTGTCGTTCATTCCGCCGGGAGCTTCGAGCGCGGGGTGACGACCCGCGGCAGGACGAGCAACAGGAAGAGTGCGGCAGCCATCAGGATTCCGCCCACGAGCAGGCCCGCTTGCCAGCCGTGCAGGACCTGGACGACAAACCAGACGCACCCGGCCACCAGCACCCCCACGCCCACGACGACAAGCCTGGAAATGATGTGGCCTAGGTGGACGGTGGTGGCCTTCAGCTGCTGGCCGAAGAAATGGCGGTGCACGGCCACGGGGGTGACCAGCAGGAGGATCACCATGGCCGAGGCGACAAGCAACACCAAATAGAACCTCTCATCGGGCACCTCCAGGGTGTCGAAGCGGGATTGGAAGGGCAGGACCACCAGGAAGG
The DNA here is from genome assembly GCF_059759235.1 of Paeniglutamicibacter sp. GQ140. NCBI lineage: Bacteria > Bacillati > Actinomycetota > Actinomycetes > Micrococcales > Micrococcaceae > Paeniglutamicibacter > Paeniglutamicibacter sp. GQ140. The sequence goes on along the minus strand of NZ_JCAXDW010000001.1, from coordinate 393,182 downwards.
CCGCGAGGATCTGCGCACCGGTCTGCATCACGCGCATCTCCTGAAGCAACTCATTCCATTTGCGGTGCAGCTCCTCGTCGCTGTCCTCGGACTTCTTGGCGGTGTCGGTGTGCTTGGCCATGGCGAACTCCTCTGCGGGGGGACGGTTTGTGAAAAACATTATGCGACGCATCGCGGCAGGGCATGGCAACACGACAGGTTCAGCCCCGAAACCGTGGCACGGCTGGAGATCGGGCGGGTGCCGGCCCTAGGGTGGGGAAGGTGAACAGCAATGGGCAGGACACCGAGTACACCCCGGCACCAAGCACGCACGACGGTTTCGTCCACGTGCGCGGCGCCAACGAGAACAACCTGCAGGACGTCGAGGTGCGCATCCCGCGCGACGCCATCGTGGCCTTCACCGGGGTGTCCGGCTCCGGGAAATCCTCGCTGGCCTTTGGCACGATCTTCGCCGAGGCACAGCGACGGTTCCTTGAATCCGTGGCACCCTATGCGCGCCGGCTCATCGCCCAGGGCCACACGCCGAGGGTCGAATTCATCTCCGGCCTGCCCCCGGCCGTGGCCCTGCAGCAGCGCCGCGGAACCGCCAGCTCCCGATCCACCGTGGGCACGCTGACCACGCTGTCGAACTCGGTGCGGATGCTGTACTCCCGGGCCGGGGACTACCCGGAGAATGCCCCGCGCCTGGACTCGGATTCCTTCTCGCCGAACACCGCGGTGGGAGCGTTCCCCGAATGCCACGGGCTGGGTGTTGCCCACAACGTCACCGCCGACTCCCTGGTTCCGGACCCGTCCCTGAGCATCCGCGAGGGCGCCATCGCCGCCTGGCCGGGTGCCTGGCAGGGCAAGAACCTGCGCGACATCACCACTCACCTGGGTTATGACGTGGATGTGCCCTTCAAGGACCTGCCCCGCACGGTGCGCGACTGGCTGTTGTTCACCGATGAACAGCCCGTGGTGGAGGTGGTGCCGCAGCGCGACAGGGTGGCAAAGCCCTACAAGGGCCGTTTCTGGAGCGCCCGGCGCTATGTGCTGCACACCGTGGCGGATTCCAAGTCCGAATCGATGCGCGCCAAGGCCCTGCAGTTCATGGAAACCGGTCCCTGCCCGGCCTGCTCGGGCACCGGCTTCCGCCCCGAGGCCCTGGCCGTGGGATTCGCCGGGCTGGATATCGCGGCCTTCAACGCGACCCCGCTCGATGCGCTGGCCGCGGTGCTGCGTCCGGTCGCCGGGAACCGGCCTGGTCCCGGCGGGGAGCCCGCCCTCGAGGTCGCGGCCTCGATCGCCGCTGACCTATTGGGGCGCATCGAGGTGCTGACCAGTCTGGGCCTGGGCTACCTGAGCCTGGACCGCGGGACCCCGACGCTGTCGCCCGGGGAAATGCAGCGCTTGCGCATCGCCACGCAGCTGCGCTCGGGCCTCTTCGGGGTCATCTACGTACTTGACGAGCCGTCCGCCGGCCTGCACCCGGCCGACGCCCGGCCGCTGCTGGAGGTGCTCGAGGCATTGAAGGCCGGCGGGAACTCCGTCTTCGTGGTGGAACACAACATGGAGGTGGTCTCCCGGGCCGACTGGATCGTTGACGTGGGTCCCGGCGCCGGTGCCGGGGGCGGCCGCGTGCTCTACAGCGGCCCGGTGGCCGGACTGTCGCAGGTGGAGGCATCGGTGACCCGGCGTTTCCTGGGGCCTGCCTCCGGAGCCGAGCCGGCGCGGACGCCGCGCACGGCCGGGCACTGGCTGGAACTGGACGGGATTTCCCTGCACAACCTGGCGGATCTTGATGCGCGCTTCCCGCTGGGCGTGCTCAGCGCCGTCACCGGGGTTTCCGGATCCGGCAAGTCCTCGCTGGTCAGCCAGGCATTGGCGCACGGGCTGGCGGATGTGCTGCGCGGCAGCGGCCCCCACGGAGCGGTCGGTGCCGCGGAGCCCGGGGACCTCGAGCCGGAAACCTCCGACTTCAGGGCAACGGTGCGCGAAGTGCGCGGAGCCGGGCGGATCGACAGGATCGTGGCGATGGACCAGAAACCCATCGGCCGCACTCCGCGCTCGAACCTTGCCACCTACACGGGCCTCTTCGACGCCGTGCGCAAGGCCTTTGCCGACACGCCGCTGGCCAGGCAGCGCGGCTACGGGGCCGGACGCTTTTCCTTCAACGTTGCCGGCGGGCGCTGCGAGAACTGCCTGGGCGAGGGCTACCTGGAAGTCGAGCTGCTTTTCCTGCCCGGCAGCTATGGGCCCTGCCCGGTGTGCCACGGTTCGCGCTACAACACCGAGACCCTCGAGGTTACCTACGAGGGCAGGAACATCGCCGAGGTCCTTGCCCTGGACGTGGATGCCGCCGCGGAATTCCTGGCCGGGATCCCCGCCGCCGCCCGGTCGCTGCAGACGCTGCGAGACGTGGGACTGGGTTACCTGTCCCTGGGCCAGCCTGCCCCCGAACTCTCCGGGGGCGAGGCCCAGCGCATCAAGCTGGCCACCGAGCTGCAGCGCGCCCGGCGCGGGCACACGCTCTACCTGCTGGACGAGCCCACGACCGGCCTGCACCCGGCGGACGTGCAATTGCTGCTGGGCCAGCTGCACCGGCTGGTCGAGGAGGAGAACACCGTGGTCGTGGTCGAACACCACATGGACGTGGTGGCAGCCGCCGACTGGGTCATTGACCTGGGCCCGGACGGCGGAAACGCCGGAGGGAAGATCGTCGCGACGGGGACCCCGGAACAGCTGGCGGTGCATCCGGGCTCCCGGACCGCGCCCTACCTGGCCAAGCGCCTGGGAATGGCGGCGTCGAACGCGCCGTAAGCGGCGAGCGCCGCACCGCGCGCTCGCCGGTTGGCCGCGGCGGCTCAGGCGGAGAAGCCCAGGTCTCGCCGGTGGTTCTGTCGCATCACGTGGCGGATGCGCCCCACGGTGCTGGGCGTGAGGACCTCATCGATGTGCTTCTGCAGTGCCCGCGCCTGCCGCCCGGGGTCGGCCGGGCAGCCACCCTTGCGCAGCTGCCGGGCCACGTGCGCCGCGAGCGCGTCCTGCGCGTAGGCGATGAAGGCCTGCGGGCGGGCGGCGCGGATCATGTCGAATGCCTCGATGGGGGAGTGGCCGCGGTCCAGCAGGATCGCGAACCCCATGGACGGGCCGCGGTTGATGCCCATGTGGCAGTGGGCCAGCACCTTTCCTCCGTTGCGCACCGCGAGGCGGGCGAAGCGGACCCCCTTGTCGAAGACCTCCGGTGCCACGACGTGGCCGGCGGCGTCGGTGGTGCCGACCGAGAGGTACGAGATTTGGGCGGCTTCCCAGATCTCGGTGTCGTCATCCTCGATGCGCAGGTCCACCACGTGGGTGATGCCGAGGTCGATGATCTCGAGCACCTGGGCGACCATGACGCTGTCGTTGCCATCCAGGTCCCCGCCCACGGCCAGGTCGTTGGTGACCCAGTTCAGGTTGGCGCGCATGTCACTGGCCCGTGTCCTTGCGCTGGCGCTCGGTGAAGACGGATTCGGCGAGGACCTCGTCCCAGTCCGCGCCGCGGCGGGTGGCCCCGCGGACCGCGGTGGTGAGCTGGCTATATGCCTCCATGGCCTCCGCGGCGGTTTCCCGGGTGTAGGTGATGGATCGCTCGCGGGCAATGCCCAGGCTCGCGCCGACCTCCACGGCGTCCTGGTCGCAACCCATGTAGGAGATCACCCACTTGTCGACCTTTTCCTGGGTCTGGATCAGCTCGCGGACGGCCCGGCGCGAGTACTTGCGCGAGGAGTTTTCCTCACCGTCGGTGGCGATGTTGAAGTGCACGACGCCCGGGCGCTTGTCCGACGGCATCGCGGCGATGCGCTGGCGGGTGTCGGAGATGGTCCGGGCAATGGCGTCGAACAATGCGGTGCCGCCGCGCGGTTCCAGCACGAAGGGAGGTACCTCGGCCAATGGCTTGTCGAGGTAGACGTCTTCATACTCGGTGTCGAACTGGTGCAGCGAGGCCGTGGCGCTGCCAGGTTCGGCCTTCTGCTCGGCAACGTAGGCGTTCAGGCCGCCCTCGATGTCGTGCTTGATGTCGTACATGGAGCCGGAGCGGTCAAGCAGGAAGACGAGCAGGGCGGTGTCTTTGTCGGACATGGCGAGTGCCTTTCGGGAAGTGGCGCGAGTTTTAGGTGGAGCGCCGGGGTTTGAAGGTCATGGGCCCGGTAGGCGCGGGGCGCCCGGTTTCCGAGTCGTAGCGGGCCCGCTCGATGGAGGAGCTTGACACCTTGCCGCCCGCGTCCGTGTAGCTGGAGAGCTGCGAGGTGCGGGCCAGCCGCGGGGGGACCGCGTTGGGAGAGAGCCCGGCGCGGACGGCCACCGAACGGATCGATGCGCCCTCGAGGGCGGCCTTGGCCATCTCCTCGTTCAACGCGGCATCGATCAGTTCGCGGACCTCTCCCAATCGTTCTACGGCCGCCAGCGGGTCGGAAGGGACATCCCCCAGGAGCTGGCGGGCTTCGTCGATCGGGGTGCGCTTCTTCTTGTTCATAAACTCATCATGCGCAGTTTATGAGCATGTGTCAATAGTGCAAACAAAACATTTTTGCCCATTCCCGAAATCGGCGGGGACCAAGGGCCTACAGGTGGGCAGCCGAAAAAATGGAAGAATCGTCGGTGTGGATATTGAACGTGGCCCCCAACGGCGCAGGGAGACGGCCGACCTGCAGTTCCGCGGCGAGAGCTGGGCGCTCTGGCTCGGCTTTGGCGGAACGGTCCTGGGCGTCCTCGTCGGGCTTGTCGCCTTCGCCGACTACCGTCCGGATCTGGCCGGCTACCGTTCGGTGGGCGTCCTCTCCTCGATCCTGGCGGCGCTGACCGCCTCGGCCGGAAGCATCATCGGCTACCTGAAGGTGCTGAGCAAGACCCAGGACTGGCTGCTGGACTTTCCCCTCTACCGGCAGGTCGTCAACGCCGGGGCCCTGGTGATCATCCACGCGGCAATCTCCGCCATGGCCGCGCTTGTCACCTTCCGGATCGTCCAGGACGCGTTCCTGGGGCTGACCGTTGACAGGTTTGCCGGCAGCCTCATGATCGGCATCACCGCCGGGATCGCCGGCTACGTCGCGCTGCTGTCCTCGGCGCGGGTCACGGCGCAAAGCCTCTCAACGCTGTTGGCCGCTTTCATGACCACCGGCGTGTTCATCAGCATGCTGGCCGCGGAAAATCCCTTCTGGTGGCGCTCCATGTTCTCCGCCCTGGGCACCCGCGACTCCGGGCTGATGTCCTTTTGGACGTTCAATCTCACCCTGGTCGTCTCCGGGCTGGTGCTCAGCACGCTGACGGCATTCATCGTGCGCGACGTGATCCGGATGGCGCGCATCCACGACAAGCTGGCCATCGCCCAGGGCAGGCCGCTGCCCCGGTTCATCCGTCCGCGCCCGGCCGTGGTGCGCACCTGCCTGCTGGGCCTGGGGGCGTGCGTGATCGGCATCGGGCTGATCCCGTTCAACGTCTCGGCGCCCGTGCACTCGGCCATCGTGCGCATCGCCGCCCTGTTCATCGTGGTGCTGCTGCTGGGCGCCGCGCTCTGGCTGCCGGGATTCCCCTGGGTCTTCCACCTGCTTTCCTTCGCCTGCTTCCTGGGGCTGGTGGGCGCCGCGCTGCTCTGGCAGCCGCTGGCCTACTACAACCTCACGGCCTTCGAGCTGGCGGTGGTGGGCATCGTCTTTGGCTGGTTGAGCGTGTTCATCCGCACCACCGACGCGGCGCTCGCCGTCAAGCGCAAGGAGCTGGCCGAGGTGCTCGCCGTCAACGGCCGGGCCTAGGAGTGTACCTGCTCGAAGTGGGCCACGAACATGTCCGGGCGCACCAACACCACCGACCCGTCGGGCAGGCGGCGCTTGGGGGCCGCGGCAAATTCATGCAGCGGCACCTCGTACTCGGCGGCCAGCTGCTCCCCGCGGTCCCGGCCCGCCGGGCCATAGATGTGCACCTGCCAGCAGGCGTCGTTGAGCACCTCGAAGTTGTCCGCGTGCTCGCCGGTGCGGTTGGGAACCCACGGCAGCCGGCGTCCCAGCACCTTCCCGCGGCGCCGGGTCCGGGCGAAGCCGGTTGCGAGGGTCGCGCGGTCCATCGCGCTGTCATCCATCCAGTAGTGGACGCGGATCTGCGAGAGGTACCCGAAGAAGCGGCGGCCGGCAGGGATCCTGCCCACCAAGCGCACCGCGGCGGGCCAGAGGACCGGCAGCACGCGCGTGCGCACCGTGCGGGCCAGCGGGGACCGGGAGGTGGCTAGTCCGAAGAGCCGGTCCGTGGTGGCCACCAGGCGCAGCGCCACCGGGCGGCGCTCGAGTTCGTAGCGCTGGAGATAGGTCTCGGGCATGCGCCCGGAAAAGACGTCGGCCAGCTTGCACACCAGGTTGTGCGCGTCCTGCAGCCCGGTGTTCATGCCCTGGGCGCCGACCGGGGAGTGGATGTGGGCGGCGTCCCCGGCCAGGAAGACCCGGCCGCGGGCGAAGTGCTGCGCAACCCGGTGGTGCACCCGGTAGGTGGTGAACCAGCTGGCCTCCTGGTACCTGACGCCGAATTCGCTGCGCAGGCTGGCCCGCGCGCGGCCCTCGTCGATTTCGGGTTTGTTCGAGGCGGGGTGCTGCGGCTCGTGCAGGATGCCCAGCAGCCGGCGGCGCTCGCCCCCGTTTTCGTCCTTGCCCATCGGGAAGCCGAGCATGAAGTTCTCATCCGAAAACCGGAGGTTGATTCCCGAGCCCATGCCGGTGACGCCCCGTGCGTCGAGCACGTAGAAGACCTCGTCGTCCGTTTTCCCCTCGAAGGCAATGCCCAGGGCCTCGCGGATGGGGGAGGAAGCGCCGTCCGCGGCGATCACGTAGCGCGCCGAGATGTGCACGGGCCCCTGCGGCCCGGTGCACTTCACGAGCGTCCGGTCCCCGGTGTCGGCGAAGGATTCGTAGCCGTGTTCCCACAGCACCGGGTTGCCCGCCTTGCGGAGGTATTCGGCCAGCAGCTCCTCGTTGGCGCTTTGCTCCAGCATGGTCAGCCCCGCGTAGTGCGTCTGGGCGTAGCCGAGCCGGTTGAGCTTGATGCTCTTGAAGCTGCGGGCGCCGATCCCCGGGCGCATCTCCCCGGTGGGCACCGCGCGTGCCTTGACCTCGTCGGCAAGCCCCAGCTGGCGGTAGATCTCCATGCTGCGCGCCTGCAGCGCCAAGGCGCGCGATTCGCGGGTCGGCCCGGATTTCAGGTCCACGACCTTCGAGTCGATTCCGAACTTCTCCAGCCATGCCCCGGCCATCAGGCCCGTGGGCCCGGCGCCGATGACCAAAACGTCTGTGTGCAATAGCGTCGCGTCCATGAAACCCACGCTACGCCCCAAGGCCGGGCAAAGCACTGGTGCCGGCGCCGTGGCGGGCAATCACCACATCGGGTCCGGGCGCATGCGTTCCTTCATGCGCGCGTGGGCGGCCAGCGCGTCGGCGCGCGAGGCCATGAGGTCCACAATCGGCCCGCCCGGGGACAGCGGGGCGAAGCCTGCAACGTAGGAGCCGCGCGGATCGAACTTCCGCGCCTGCAGCAGCGGGTTGAAGACCCTGAAGAACGGGGAGGCGTCGGCGCCGCACCCGGCGACCCACTGCCAATTGGCCGGGTTGGAGGCGGCGTCCGCGTCCACCAGCGTGTCCCAGAACCATTCCTCGCCCACCCGCCAGTGGATGCCCAGGTTCTTGACCAGGAAGCTCGCGGTGACCATGCGGACCCGGTTGTGCATCCACCCGGTCTCCCACAGCTGCCGCATGCCGGCGTCCACCAGGCCGAAGCCCGTCATCCCGGTGCGCCAGGCCTCGAGATGGCGCACGATCTCCGCGTCCTGCCCTCCGCTTGCCTCACCGGTGGGCGGCCAGGCCCACTCGAACGCGTCGAATTCCGCACGCAGGTTCGCCGTGGGCAGCTCCGGGTGGTGGTAGAGCAGGTTCCAGCAGAAGTCGCGCCACGCCAGTTGCCGCATCATGGCCCGCGCCCCCGCCGCCCGTTCGGGGTGTTCGGCCAGGGTGGAAGCCAGTGCCTCCCAGACCTCGACCGGACTCAGGTGTCCCCAGCGCAGGGCGGCCGACAGCCGCGAGGTGCCGTCGGTGTCGGGCCTGTCGCGGGTCTGTGCGTAGTCCCCGGCGATGTACTCCAGCACCGTGCCGAGGCGTTCGCGGGCAGCTGCCTCGCCGGGGACCCAGGTGGCCGCCAGCCCGTGCGACCAGTCCGGATGTACCGGCAGCAGGTCCCACGCGGCAAGCTCCTCCGCGGGCAGGGAGATCGCCGGGGCGTGTTGTGCGTCGGGCCGGGGCAGCGACCGGCGCAGCGGCAGGGCCTGCAGCGCGTTGTGGAACGGCGTGAACACCTTGAAGTTCGTGCCGCCTTGCGTTGCCACGGTCCATGGCTCGTGCAGCAGGGTGCCGGCATGGCTGTGGACATCGATTCCCGCGGCGGCCGCCAACGCCTTGGCTGCGGTGTCCACCGCGCGTTCGGGCCCGCCGTAGCGGCGGTTGAAGTGCAGCGCGTTGAAGGAACCGGTGGCCAGCAGCCCCGGGAGGATGTTCGTCGCGGCCCCGCGGTAGAGCAGCAGCGGCACTCCGAGACCCGCCAGGGAATCGCGCAGTTCGTTCAGCCCGTGGTGTAGCCACCACTTGGCCGCGCCGCCCAGCGGCCGGATCCCGGGGGACTGCTCGTCGAGGATGAACAGGGCAACGGCCGGCCCCGCGGCCATGGCCGCGGAGAGTGCCGGGTTGTCGGCGACGCGCAAGTCGTCGCGAAACCACATCAGGGAGGATGGTTCTTTCATGGTCCGGCCTTTCACGCTTTCGGGGTAGGAACAAGGGCCGGTCTAGCGGCCCAGGACATGCCAGATCAGCAGCATGGTGACGATGAAACCGGTGGCGTAGTTCAGCCAGAGGAAGCGCCGCCAGCCGGCGTTGGCCGCGGCGGAGTCCTCGTCCCGCAGCCGCGCGTACGGCAGCACGTTGGCCAGGTAGGGCAGCGCCAGCAACGCGGCCAGCGGACCGGGCCAGTCGGTGGTCAGCAGCAGAGCGCCGGCTCCGAGATAGGCGGCCGCGGCGCAGCGGACCGTCCTCCTGGCCCCCAGCACAGTGCCGATGGAGCCCAGGGATGCGGCGCGGTCGGGCACTATGTCCTGCACGGCGCCAAAGGCATGCGAGGCCATGCCCCAGAGGAAGAAGGCCACCAGGATCGCCACCAAGGCGTAGTCGAAGTGCGCCCCGGCCAGCACCAGGCCGTAGAGCGCGGGGGAGACGAAGTGCGTGCTGGAGGTCAAGGAATCAAGGAAGGGACGCTCCTTGAAGCGCAGTCCCGGGGCACTGTAGGCGAGGAGCGCCGCCATCGAGAGCAGCAGCACCAAGTTCGCCCGCCAGGAACCAACGATTCCCAGCACCGCCAGGAACGGCACGCAGGCCACCGCGCAGGCCACCAGGATTCCGCGGTGCCGGCTGCGGTCCACCACCGCACCCTCCGCCCCGCCCTTGCGCGGGTTCAGCAGGTCAGATTCGTGGTCGAAGACGTCGTTGATGCCGTACATGGCCAGGTTGTACGGGATGAGGAAGAAGAGCGTTCCCACCACCGCGATCCAGTCGATCCGCCCGGCGGCCAGCAGGTAGGCGGCGGCAAAGGGGTAGGCGGTGTTGACCCAGGAGACGGGCCTGGAGGTCACCGTCAGTTCGCGCAGCATCGCTAGCATTCCCTTCCGGTGCCGGGCAGCGTACCGGGCTCCGGCGTGCCGCCGGCGGGAGCGCCCCCGGCCAGCCACCACAGGGCCGGGACGACAAGCGCCGCGCAGAACGGGTAGCTGAAGTCCTCCAGCGGGGCCAGGCCCACGCGGATGCCCAGCAGGGCCTGGTTGTTGTAGTCGAAGAGGCCGGAGCCGATCATCACGTTGTCGAACACCGCGGTCAGCACCAGCAGCACCGCCAGGGTGAGCCCGGCCGCCGGGGCGATGTCGCGCAGCCTCACACGGCGCACGCGCAGTGCCACGGCGAAGAGCGCCAGGGAACCAAGCATGAAATACAGGGACAGGTGGGCGAAGCTCATGGTCGTTCCTCCAGGGTCGCCGCGGGCGTGGTGGGGCGGGCCGCCACGGCGCGCCGTGCCCGCAGGGCCAGGGCACCGGTGAACAGGACCATCGCGTTGTAGCAGAGGAAGAACAGGAAGAAGGCCTCTTCCAGCGGCAGTTGGGGACCGAGCATCACCCCTGTCATCAGGGCGGACTCGCGGTGCAGGAAGATTCCCAGGTCGATGGCGATCACGTCCCACAGCAGAAACATCGCGGTGCCGCCGGCCAGTGCCAGTGCGGCGGGCAGGGGCCGGGCGAAAACGAACAGCCGGTACCTGGCATCCAGGGCGGCCATGCAGGCGATCAGCGTCAGCAGGATCAGCAGGTAGGTCACTGGTGTGCCTCCCGGGCCGATGCGGTGCGCGGGGCCGGCCCAGCCCACGCCGGGTGGCCGGGGCCGATGGGTCCCTTGTCGGTGATCCCGTTGATTTTCTTGGCAATGATTTCGGCACTGATCAGACACATGGGGATGCCGATGCCCGGACGCACCGAGCTGCCCGCATAGTGCAGCCCGCTGACCTTCGAGCTGTGGTTCGAGGGGCGGAAAAAGGCCGACTGCCCCAGCGTGTGGGCCAGCCCCAGGGCTCCTCCCTGCCAGGCATTGACGTTCTGCGCGAAGTCGCCGGGGCCAAAGCTCTGGCGCACCACGACGCGCTCGCGCAGGTCCTCGATCCCGACCCAGGCGGCCAACTGGTCGAGCGCGGCATCCGCCACGGCTTCCACCTGATGCGATCCGGTGCCGTCCGGGCCGCCGGTGCCCCACGCGGGCAGGGCGGGGGCGGGAACCAAGATGAACAGGTTCTCGTGGTCCGCCGGCGCCACGGAGGGATCGGTCGCGCTGGGCATGCAGACATACAGGCTGGTTTCCTCCGCGAGGTCCTCCCCGCGGTGGATGCGCCCGAAGTTGTCGTCCCAATCGGAAGTGAACAGCAGATTATGGTGGCTGAGCTCCGGTAGCTTGCCGGCGATTCCCAGGCAAAGCAGCACGGCGCTGGGCCCCGGATCGCGCCGCCTCCAACTGGCTTCGGAGGAGGAGCGATGTTCCACCGGGAGCAGCTCGGTCTCCAGGTGGTGCAGGTCCGCGGCTCCCACCACGGTCTCCGCCTCCAGATGCCGTTCCGTGCCCTCCTGGATCCAGCGCACGCCCCGGGCACGGGCGTTCGCGCCGGTGCCGGAGACCTCGATTCCGGTGACCTCGGCCCCGGTGGTGATCTGCACCCCGGCATCGATGCAGAGCGAGGCCATGGCATCGACCAGCTGCGCGAAGCCGCCCATCGGGTACTTCACCCCCTGGGTCAGGTCCAGGTGGCTCATCAGGTGGTAGAGCGCCGGGGTGCGCTTGGGGCTCGAGCCCAGGAACACCGCGGGATAACCCAGGATCTGGCGCAGCCGCGGATCACTGAAGCGCTTGGCCACGAAGGAGTCCAAGGATCCGGCCAGCAGCGGCGCGAGCTTGGGCAGCAGCGGCAGCAGCCGGGGATCGAGCACGGACGAGGCGGAGGAGAGGTCGGCGTAGAGGAAGTGCTCCAGGGCCAGGTCGTGGCTCTCGGCGGCCTTTTCCAGGTAGCCGTCCAAGGCGGCGCCGGCACCGGGCTGCAGGGATTCAAAGGCTTCCCGGGCCCCGGACCCGGACGGCATGTCCAGTGGGGTGTAGTCGCCCTGGAACCAGGTGCGGTAGCCGGTCGGCAGGTCCACCAAGTCCAGCTCGCGGTCCGTGGAGGTTCCCATGAGCTCGAACCAATGTTCAATGACCTCGGGCATCAGGTACCAGGAAGGGCCGGTGTCGAAGCTGAATCCTCCGCGCCGAAACCGCCCGGCGCGGCCGCCGAGCTCGTGCTGCTTTTCCAGCAGGGTGACCCGGTGCCCGGAGGCGGCAAGCAGGCCGGCGGTGGCCAATCCGGAGAATCCTCCGCCGATGACAGCGACCCGGCGTTGGCCCGGCAGGGATGCATTTTTCATGGTTGTCCTTTGGTCGCCGGGGCGGTGGTGGCAATCGCGGGGCGCCCGCCCAGGACGGTGCGCAGCGCGATCAGGGTCTTGCGTCCGGGCGGCACCGAGATCCGCCGGGTCGTCAGCTCGGCGGCGGGGGTACGTTCGAGCCGGTGGTTCAGCTCGCTGAACAGCCCGTGGGCCATTGCCACGGCGCGGGCGGCGCGTGGGGCAAGGTGCGGGACGCCCAGCGCGGCTGCGTGAAGGTCCGCACGGATCTCCCGCACGAGGGCGTTTTTGTGTTCGTCGGAGAAAGCCAGTGGATCCAGCCCCGGGAAGTAGCTGCGGCCCAGCTCCGAGGTGTCGGCGGCCAGGTCGCGCAGGAAATTGACCTTCTGGAATGCCGCTCCCAGGTGCCGGGCGGCGGCCTCGGTTTCCGCCTCGTGCCCGGCCGGGGCGTCGGGCATGGAGCGGAACACGCGCAAGCACATGAGTCCCACGACTTCCGCCGATCCGTAGATGTAGCCCTTCAGGGTGGCCGCGTCGTGGCTGGCGACCTGCAGGTCGCTGCGCATTGAGGCGAAGAACGGGCGGGTCAGCTCGGTGTCGATGCCCTGGGACCGGGCGGTGCAGGCGAAGGCGTGCACGATCATGTTCGTGCTGTAGCCGCTGGCCAGCGCCGCCTCGGTTTCGGCCTCGAGTTGTTCCAGGGCCGCGGCGACCTCCCAGACCTCGAGGCCCGCCTCGCGGGCGACCCCGTCGACGACCTCGTCGGCCAGGCGTACCAGGGCGTAGATGTTGGAGATGTGTTCGCGGGCCGGGCTGCCCAGCAGGCGGCAGGCCAGCGAGAACGAGGTGGAATACCGGGTGATGACCACCCGGGCGCTGCTGCTGGCCGTGGCCGAATAGCGTTGCAGGGCGGTGGGCCCGCCGGTTCCGGTTATGGTGTGCGCGTTCATGTCCTAGGCACCCCGGTTCAGGATCAGGTCGGCGAAGCCCTCGAGCTCGGAGCTGACGCGGGCGGGCAGGTTGAGCGTGCGCGAGGCCGAGGTGGCGCCGGTGCACAGGTCCTGCGCCAGTTGCCGGGCGAAGCGCTCGGCACCGGTGGATTCCAGGGCCAAGCGCATGGCCGGAACGTCCGCGTCCCGGTCCCGGAAAAGCTGCAGGTCGTCAGTGAATCCGGGAGTGGCCGCGGCCATTGCCGTGAGGATGGTGCTTTTGCCTTCGCGCAGGTCCGATTCGATGGACTTCCCGGTCTGCTCAGGATCCCCGAAGGTCCCCAGGATGTCGTCGATGAGCTGGTAGGCGACGCCCAGCTGGCTGCCGATGTTGGCCAGGGCCGAGGCCCCGGCGGCATCGGCACCGGCCAGAAGCGCCCCGGTGTGCAGCGGCACCGAGAAGGAGTAGGCGGCGGTCTTGAGCTTCTCCATCCGCAGCACCTCGTGCACCTGGGCCGGAACAGGGTCCAGGGAGAAAAGCAGGTCCTCGAGCTCCCCGGCACCGGCATGGTGGATGGCCTGGTGGAAGGAATTTTCGATGGCCGCGGCCGCCGGCAGTGAATCCGCGGCGCGACGGGCGAGCCTGATCGCGGCCGCCAGCAGCAGGTCGCCGGCGATGATCGCCGCCGCGTGTCCGGCATGCTCGGCGTCCTGCGCGGACTTGCCCCGGTCCAGCGCATCGTCGCGGTACAGGGCCGAGAGGGTGGGGCGCCCGCGGCGGGTGAAATCGCGGTCAATGACATCGTCGTGCATCAGCAACGAGCAGTGGAGCAATTCGAAGGCGGAGCCCAACTGGATGACGCGTTCTAGGCCATCCCCGGACTCGGTTCCGTCCGCGGCGGGAGACGCGAAAGCCTGGTAGCCCAGCAAGACCAGCCGTGGTCGGGTGAGCTTGCCGCCCTCCAGCGCCAGCTCGATGCGGGACCAGAGCGTTTGGGTGGCCTTCGAATACTCGCCTGCAGCATCCCGGTGCTCCTGGATGACTGCGGCCAGGTGGCATCTGACCCGCTGCTGGAGCGCGTCGGATCCCATGGCAGCTCGTGGTCTGCAAGTCTGCGCGGGAATTTGGCTGGGCAGGCTCATGATCGTTCGTTCCGTTTCTTGGTGGCGGTGGGAGGAGTGAGGGCGTCGATCCGGGATTGCATGGCGGCGAGGATGTGTTCCAGATAGCGCACCACCGCGAGTTGTCCTTCGGGATCGAGCCCTAGGATGCCCAGTTCCGCATCGGCGAACAGTGGCCGCAGGGCCGTCATCGTTCGGGTCACGGCCTCGGGGCTGGGATGCAGCAGCAGGCTGCGCCGGTCGGTGGGGTGGGCCGAGCGGATCACGAACCCGCGCCCGCTCATCCGGTCGATCAGGGTGGTGGTGGCGGCGCTGGAGATGTTCAAATTCGCGGCCAGGTCACCGGGAGTCATCGGATGATCAAGCATCAGGTGCTGGAGGGCTTGGAAATCGGTCTCGTTGATTCCCAAGTGGCGGCACAGGGCATGTTCCAGGGCATCGTTTCTCCTGAGCACCGAGTGCAGCAGTGCGGAGGCCGCGTGTGGGCCCGACGTCTCGCCCGCGTGAACTTGGATCATAAATCCCTCGAATGGTTGATTACTAGCTTAGCTAGATACATCATGTGTTAACAAGATAGGGTTTGTCGAGTAGGGCTGATGAATTCCGTGCATATTTCCCCCACAGCAAAGGAGACCCATCCCATGCAATCGACACCACCGGCGTCCGCAACGAGCCGGATCATGTGCGCAGCGGCGGTATTTGCTGCCATCGCCGGCGCCTTCATCGGAAGCGGCGCGCTGGGAGGCACCCCGATTGCCGAGGCCGCCGACGGACGCCTCGGGGCCGATTCGACGCTGCTGGCCCCGGGCACCGGAGCGTTCTCGATCTGGAGCGTGGTCTACATCGGGTTGGTTATCTACGCTCTCTGGCAGCTGACACCCGGGGCGGCCCGCAGTGCCACGCAGCGACGCATCCGACCGTGGGCAGCCGGCTCCGCGATCCTCAACGCGCTGTGGATCGGCGTGGTGCAGCTCGGCTGGCTCGGCGCCAGCGTCGTGGTGATGCTGCTTCTGCTGGCGGTGTTGGCCAGGATCTTTGTGCTGATGAAGCCGCGGATCGAGAAGCGCACCGAGCGCTGGATCATGGCGTTGACCTTCGGCCCGTATCTGGGCTGGGTCAGTGTGGCAACAGTGGCCAACATCGCCGCCTGGCTCTCCGAGCTCGGCGTGGGTGCCGGGGCGACCTGGACCGTTGCGCTGGCCTGTGTCCTGGTGGGGGTCGCTGCCCTCATCGGAGCCCTGACGGTGGCGTATTCCGGGGGCCGCATCGCGGCCGCCCTGGCCATGGTGTGGGGCATTGCCTGGATCGGCGTGGGACGCAGCGACGGCGGACTGGAATCCGGCACCGTCGCGGCCGCCGCCTATTGCGCGGCCGGGGCCCTGCTGCTCTTCGCCCTCGTGTCCGCCGCAAGGCGACGGGTTCGCGGGGACGCACCGGCCGCGACGGGGGTGGCGAGATGAGCGTCATTGCCGTCACCGGGGCCACCGGCTACATCGGCGGGAGACTGGTTCCGCTGCTGCTGGAACAGGGCCACAGCGTGCGGGTGCTCACCCGCCGCAGCAACGCCCTGCGCGATGTTCCCTGGGGGTCGCGGGTACAGATCGTGGAGGGGGACCTGACCGATCCGCAGGCCGCTGCCCAATTGTGCGAGGGAGCCGCGGTCCTCTACTACCTGGTCCACTCGATGGGCGGCACCAGCAATTTTGCCCCCGTCGAGGAACGCTGTGCCAACACCATCGTGGAAGCGGCCAGGGCCGCAGGCCTCGGGCGTCTGGTCTATCTCTCGGGACTGCATCCCGAGGGCGAGCTGAGTCGCCACCTGGCCTCTCGGGTCAAGGTCGGGCGGATTCTGGAATCCAGCGGCATTCCCACCATTACGTTGCAGGCCGGGCTGATCATCGGCTCCGGGTCCGCAAGCTTCGAGATGGTCCGCCACCTCACCGACGTGCTTCCGGTGATGCCCGCCCCGCGATGGGTGCTGAACCGGGTCCAGCCCATCGCCGTGCGCGATGCCCTGCACTACCTGGGTGCATGCGCGGGCCTGCCGCCGGAGGTGTCCGGCACCTACGACATCGGCGGGCCGGAGGCGCACAGCTACGGGGATATGATGCGCCTGTACGCCGATGCCGCGGGCATCCGCCGCCCGGTCATCCTGGCGCTGCCGGTGCTGACCCCGTGGCTGGCGGCCCAATGGGTCAACCTTGTCACCCCGATCCCGCGCTCGCTGGCCATTCCGCTGGTCGAGTCCCTGCAGCACGACTGCGTGATGCGAAACCGCGACATCGATGCGGTCATCGACCGCCCCGCCGAGGGGCTGACCGGATACCGGCGCTCCGTCGAGCTGGCGCTGGCCAAGATGCGCGACGACACCGTGGAAACCACGTGGACGACCGCCCACGCCCTGGAAGCTCCCGCCGAGCCGCTGCCCTCGGATCCGCAATGGGCCGGGCACACCGTCTTCACCGATGTCCGGGAGCGGGAAACCAGCGCGAGTCCCGCTGCGTTGTTCCGGGTCATCGCGTCACTCGGCGGGGAAACCGGCTACTACTCGCTGCCCGGCGCGTGGGCGCTGCGCGGGATCCTGGACAAGCTCGCCGGGGGAGTGGGCCTGCGCCGCGGTCGGCGCAACCGCACCTCCCTCGCGTTGGGGGACGCGGTGGACTGGTGGCGCGTGGAAGAGCTGGTGCCGGATCGCCTGCTGCGCCTGCGCGCGGAAATGCGGGTCCCCGGGCGGGCATGGCTGGAGCTCTCGGTGGAACCGACCGAATCGGGGAGTCATTACAGGCAGCGTGCGGTGTTCTTCCCCGAGGGCTTGGCGGGCCGGCTGTACTGGCTGGCGATCCTGCCCTTCCACGGGGTGATTTTCTCCTCCATGGCCCGTCGCATCACCACTGCCGCCGAGGGGCTCGAGGCCAAGGACGAGGCCTAGTCTTCGGAGGGCTTGCGCTCGCCGACCGATCCGATGCTGTCCTCGAGGTCCATGGCCGTTTCGGCGAGGAACCGGATGACCACCTCGCGTTCGGCGGAGCTCAGCCGCGCGGCCGCGCCGAAGCGCGCGGCGTGGTGCCGACCGACCTGCTGGCGGGCGGCAAGATGCGTCTCGGGGGTCACGGTGATGCACAGGGATCGGCGGTCGGTGGGGTGTGCCGCGCGCACCACGTGGCCCGCCTTCTCCAGCCTGTCCACCATCTTGGTCACCGAAGCGGTGGTGATGCCCAGGTGCTTGGCCAGCATTCCCGGGGTCACCGCGGTGTCGGTGTTCTTGGCGGAGATCAGGAATCTGATAGCCCGCATGTCGGTCTCGTTCAGGTGCATGTAGCTTTGCGAGGCGCGGGAGATCTTGCGCTCAACGGCCCGCAGCCGACCCATTTCGGACATGATCCGATCGATCTGCAGCAGCGTTTCCTCGCTGAGCTGCGACCTGTCGATCAATTCGCTGCGGGGATCGCTCGAGGCAAGGTTGAAGATCGTGGGAAGTTCCTCGCGGTCCACTGGAATCCACTCCCTTTCCCTTGCGCAGGCTGATAAGTTCGACGTCCCCATGATACGACCCGGTCAGGCCACGGCCGGTATCGGCCGGGTTCTGCGACCGGGATGCTTTGCCTGGCCGTCTTAGTCGCCCCCTGTTAGCCCGGAGACCCGCGCGGCGGCCCCGGGGGGGTGCCCAATCTCACCGCCCACACTCTGGACATGCATGGGAGAATGGAATGGATGACTTCCCCCGAAAAAACCCCAGTGACCGTGCCTGCCACTACTGCGCCCGCCGCAGAGGACGCCGCGGCCCGCCGCGCCGCCCAGGCCGCGGCCCAGGGTGCCCAGCAAATGCGCATCTCCGAATCCCGTGCCAAGGCCGAGGGCCGTGCACAGGTGCGCCCCACCGCCGAGGGGTGGAAGCAGGCCATGGGCGAGGACGGCCGCCCGCAGCTCCAGTTCACCGCCAAGGCCCGCGTCAGCCAGCCCCCGGTGCACCTGGCCGACCTCACGCTGGCCGAGCGCGCCGCCAAGCTTAAGGAGATGGGCCTGCCCGGCTTCCGCGCCAAGCAGCTCTCGGTGCACTACTTCCAGCACTACACCACCGATCCCGAGCTGATGAGCGACCTGCCCAAGGACCGCCGCGCCGAGATCGCCGAGGTCATGTTCCCGAAGCTGCTCACCGAGGTGAAGCGACTGGCCACCGATGACGGCAAAACCATCAAGTTCCTCTGGCGTCTCTTCGACGGCTCGCTGGTCGAGTCGGTGCTGATGCGCTACAGCAACCGCATCACCCTGTGCATCTCCTCGCAGTGCGGCTGCGGCATGAACTGCCCGTTCTGCGCCACCGGCCAGGCCGGCCTGACCCGCAACATGTCCACCGCCGAGATCCTGGACCAGATCGTCCAGGCCAACCGCGTGATTGCCGAGGGCGGACTGGGCGGCCAGAAGCACCCGGAAGAGCGCGTGGGCAACATCGTCTTCATGGGCATGGGCGAACCGCTGGCCAACTACAAGCGCGTCATGAACGCCGTGCACCGCATGGTCGCCGAGGCCCCCGAGGGCCTGGGCATGAGCGCCCGCGGCATCACGGTCTCCACCGTGGGCCTGGTCCCTGCCATCAACAAGCTCTCCGAGGAGGGCGTGCCCGTCACCTTCGCGCTCTCGCTGCACGCGCCGGACGACGAGCTGCGCGACGAGATGATCCCGGTGAACTCGCGCTGGAAGGTCGACGAGGCACTGGATGCCGCGTTCAACTACTACGTGAAGACCGGTCGCCGCGTTTCCATTGAGTACGCGCTGATCAAGGACATGAACGACCACGGCTGGCGCGCGGACCTGTTGGCCCGCAAGCTCAACGCCCGTGGCCGCGGATGGGTGCACGTGAACCCGATCCCGCTGAACCCGACCCCGGGCTCGGTCTGGACCGCTTCCGAACCCGACGTCACCGCGGAGTTCATCGACCGCCTGGAGTCCGCCGGCGTGCCCACCACGCTGCGCGACACCCGCGGCAAGGAAATCGACGGCGCATGCGGCCAGCTCGCCGCGGCTGAGTAGGCTGTAACCACCACGTTGGGGCGCGATGCGCCATTGATGAGAAGAGTTCTTTGATGTCGTTGGCAGCACCGTTTTTCCTTGACAAGTCCGACACCGCCAGCTGGAAGGCCCTGAACGGCCTTTCGCTCAAGGTCAAGGAAGCAGCGGATGCCGCCGGACTGGGCACCCGGCTTATCGAACTGCTCAACGTGCGCATTTCCCAGATCAACGGCTGCTCGTTCTGCCTGGACATGCACTCGCGGATGGCGCTCGAGGCCGGCGAGACCGCCCAGCGACTGGCGGTGCTCTCCACCTGGCGGGAAACCTCGCTGTTCGACGACCTAGAGTCGGCCGCCCTGTCGGTAGCCGAGGCAGCCACCTCCCTGCCTGACTCGGAAACCCGGATTGCCGAGCTCGCGGCCTCCCGGCTGGTGCTTGATGACGCGCAGTTCTCCGCGGTCCAGTGGGCTGCCATCGCCATGAACGCCTTCAACCGCGTTTCCATCCTGTCCCAGCACCCGGTGCGCGCGAGCAAGAAGTAGCGGCGCCATGGCGAGGGGCACGAACACTTTCCGGGGCGCGAAGGCGCCCCCCGAGTCCGTGCTCTCCCGCTTCGCCCCCGAAGCCGTGTACCTGCTGGGCGGCGGGCGGGCGATCCTGATGCAGCTCGCGCTGCCCGGCGTTGGCCACGGCGTGGCCAGGCATTCGAATTTTGCATCCAACCCGTTGGGCCGGCTCAACGGCACCTTGACTTATATCTACGCCCTGAGCAACGGAACCGACGAACAGCGGGCCAAGGTTCGTGAAATCGTCCATGCAGCCCACGCACCGGTCAAGGCGGCCGCCACCAAGGACGGCTCGCACCCCGCGTACTCCGCGCGCGACCCGAAGCTGCAATTGTGGGTCGCGGCAACACTCTACGACTCCGCCATGCAGATCCAGCGCGCGGTGTTCCCGCCACTGGACGAGGTCACCGCCGAGGCGCTGTACCGGGACTACGCGCAGCTGGGTACCGAACTGGGCATGCCGGCGCACCTCTGGCCGGCCACCCGGGCGGAGTTCGCCGAATACTGGGCCCGGACCCTGGGACAAATGCGGGTCGATGCCCCGGTTCGCGCGGTGGCCCATGAGCTGCTGGCCGCCAAACATGCACCCTGGTGGATGCGCGCGGCCATGCCTCTGGTCCGGCTCATGTCCATCGGGCTGCTGCCCGAGCCGGTGCGCGCCCTGTTTGGCTTCGAATTCGGCGCGCGTCAACAACGGGGAGTGAATCTGGTGTTTCGCTGCGCTCGCATTTCGATGCGCATCCTGCCGCGGGCCATCCGGCACTTTCCCATGCGCTTCTACTTGCGCCGTTTGGGTAGCTGAACGGCCTGATTCGTTAGCCACCTGGCTGCCGGAATTGCCTTGTATTGGGGCTTGCGGCTATTCGTTAGGGGCATCCTTCCAATCTTGCCCGGCAATTGGCCATCCTTTCGCCAAACCCCCGCAACCGAACTGTATTGGCTCCCGGGCGCTGTTAGCTTGTGGAAGAGGAAGAGACTCCGCGTACGACTGTCCCACGCGCTTGATCCATCAGCGTTCCGGCAGCGACAAGGTATTTTTAGCAAGGGGGAGCTAATGGCTCAGAAGGACAAGAACCGCAAGATCCGGGCGATACTGGCCGGCGGATTGGTGCTGGGTGTCGGTGCAGCGGTAACACTTGCCGCATGGAACGACTCCGAGTTCGCGCAGGGCGTCTTCGGCGCCGGACACTTCAACATCCAGGGAAGCACCGACGGCACGACCTTCAGCGACCATGCCTCCGTCGGCGCGGCCGCTCCGCTTGGATTCTCGGCCGGCTTCGACAACCTCAGCCCCGCCGACACGGCCGCAGCACCCTTCGTGCTGCACGTGGACGCGGCCACCACAAACGACGCCACGGTCTCCGTTGACGCGGCCAGCGCCACGGGCACCGCAGCTGCCGAACTCACCTACGGGATCGTCCAGGTCGACTCGGTCGCGGCATGCACCCCCACAGCAACCGGCACGCAAACCATCGTCCCGTCCGGTACGGCCATGGACTCCGTCGCCGGCGCAAGCACGTTCACCCTGGCCAAGAGTACGGTTGACGGCGCCCCCGGCGCCGACGTGTTCCTGTGCGTGCAGGTAACCGCCGGCCCAACCATCGCCCAAGACACCACGGCCAACGGAACCTGGGCATTCCTCGGCAGCTCGACTTCCTAAAACCGCCGGATGCGAAACACCAAGACGACGGTTTCCAGGCGGCGTTTCACCCGTCTCAGAGCCGTCCTGGCCGGTGGCCTGGTGCTCGGAATCGGCACCACGGCGACGCTTGCCGCGTGGACCGATGAGGAACACGCCTCCGGATCCTTTCAGGCCGGCACCTTCTCGATCGTCGGCAGCACCAACGGCACCGAGTTCAGCGATCACCCGACCGCTCCGGGCGCCCCGCTTGTTTTCAGCGTGACACCGGACGCCATGGTGCCGGGCACGACGGTGTTCGCCCTGTACTCCGTGAAAACCGCGAATTCCAGCGTCGCCGGCTCCGTGCAATTGGCGGCGGACCCGGGAAACGGCACCGGGCTCGGGGAGTACCTGCGCTACGGCGTAAGCGGGGTCCCGGGAACGACCTGCAACGCCGCCACATTCGCGGCGGGCACCTCCGTCGTCTCCGCGGGTACCGTGCTGACCTCGGGGTCCGCCGCCAAGATCGCGCTGGGGGCCAAGGGGTCCTCCACCGTAAACTACTGCTTCGCCGTCACCCTGCCCACGACAGCACCCAACGCCGCCCAGGGAACGGTCCTCACCGGACGCTGGGCCTTCGCGGCGACGGCCGAGTAGCCGGGCCTGACATGGATAGGCGGATGCGGGGCGCGGGGAGGTTCCTGGGCGATGCCATGTTGAGCCTGGCGGCGTTCGGGGGATTTGTCTGTGTCTTGCTGGTCATTCTCGCCTTTGTATTCAATGTTTCCCTGATCATGTTCAAGACCGGTTCCATGGGCCCGACGATCCTTGCCGGGTCACTGGCAGTAGTGCGCGAGATACCCGCGACGGAGATCCGGGTCGGGGATGTCGTGACCGTTGAGCGCCTGGCGGCCCTCCCGATCACGCACCGCGTGACCTCCGTGGGCGACGGTCCGTCGGATGCAGAACGAGTCATCACGATGAAGGGGGACGCCAACGAGGCGGCGGACCCGGCCCCGTACACCGTCAGCGACGTCCGGATCGTCATGGGATCCGTGCCGAACCTGGCCTACGGCGTGGTGTGGCTGTCCAGTCCATGGGTGCTTGCCCTCCTGACCCTAGGCGCGTCGGCGTTGGTCACGTGGGCGTTCTGGCCGCGCGAAACCCGGGCAGAAGGTGATGCCGGTGAGGAAGATCAGATTCGCATTCCCGGACAACCCGGGACTGGCACGCATCCTGCGCTGGTCTTCCTCATCGCACCCCTGGCCCTTGGGTTTGCTGTGGCAGCCCCCTCCCAGGCCGCCACGGAGGAAATCGTAGCCAGTGGGCATCTGAGGTTGACCACGATCGGCGACCAAGCTGCAATGGCCCATCTGGTCCCCGGGGAACCCGTGCAATGGCAAGTCGGCGTTGCCGTCGAGGACTCGCCGCCGGGCGAAGTGCGCATCGAACTGCTTGGCAGCGGGAACGCGGGACTGGGACTGCACACGGCCATTCGCTCCTGTGACCGGCGATGGGTCGCGGGGACCTGCCCCGGGGACACCGACAAGCTGCAGGGCGCGACCCCGGTTGCCGTTGACGGGATCACGCGGCAGCTGACGACCATCTCCTCGGCGGAGCAGCGTTGGCTGCTGTTCGATCTCTGGCTGCCGGCGGGCGGCAGCCCGGATGCCGCGGGCGGGCCCGTCAACTTAGAGGTGCACGCCTCCGGATCCGACGATGGCCTCACGGCTTCACCCGGACCGGCCGGCCCGCTCGCCCCCACCGGAACCAACCCGCTGTTGGCCTTGTTAGCCGCCGTGGGCTCCGTTTGTCTCGGGCTTGCACTGGCCGGGGCGGCAAAAGTGTCAAGGACGTGGAAGCGATGAAAAATGCCGCGCCGCAAGACTTGAACACGCGAAGGCAACGCCGTAGCCGCAGGCGCCTTGGCGCTGCCGCGGCGATGTGTGCCGGGCTACTGGTTGCGTTGGTCCCGCCCGCTGCGACGACGGCCGCCTGGACGGATGCCGAACACTCCTCGGCAGGCTTCTCGGCGCTGGTGGTTCCGGCCCCGGTCATCGACAGTTGCACGGCGGAGAGTATTTTGGTCAATTTGAGTCTCAGACCCAGGGTCATTCTCACCTGGCACTATCCATCGGTCGGATACACCCGTGCCGGGGCGCAATACTGGTCTGGAACCAGTGTGGCCAACCTGGCCCAGGTGTCAGAAGGAAACGGGCTTTCGACGACAGGCGCGGATCCCGGCCCCTACACCAGCACGTTCCAGGGTGGCTTGCTGGCCGGGCTTCTCGGGGGAACGGCACACGTCGGAATATCTGCCGGGCACGCGTCCGGCTGGTCTTCGAAGATTTCGACCGCCCGTGCCACCTTCCCCCTGCTCGTGGGCTCGGGCTCCTGTGTGATCACCAACGCCTCATGAGGCTGGCCGATGAAGGAGATCTCGATGTAAACCGCGGGCCAGCCGCGGCATGGAATCACGGACGCAGCCGTGGGAAAATGAATCGCCCTGTGTCCAGGACGTCCGGCTTAGGCGCAGTTGCAGCGATCCGCCACGGCCACGTCGCCGAGTGCATCCTCGATGTGTTCACCGCAGCCCGCCCAGGTCGGCTTGGCACAGCTGTCGCAGGTGATCTTCTTGCACATGTGGTGGCTCCCTTGGAGAATTTTGAACGAACTCCCTAGGAATATTACCGTTGCCCGTGCGGTTGACCTATTTGCGGATCCGCTCGTGATCCGCGGCAATCAAACCTCCCGAAGGGATGAAGCACGCATGGCTTCCGTTGAACTCAACTCCGCAAATTTTGAATCCACCATTACCGAACCGGGCACCGTGTTCGTGGACTTCTGGGCCGCGTGGTGCGGCCCGTGCCGCAACTTCGCACCGGTGTTCGAGGCCGCCAGCGAGAAGTACCCGGACATCACCTTCGGCAAGATCGACACCGAGGCCGAGCAGCAGCTGGCCGCCGCCGCCAACATCACCTCCATCCCGACGTTGATGGCTTTCCGCGACGGAATCCTGGTCTTCTCCCAGCCCGGCGCACTGCCCGCCGAAGCGCTTGAAGATTTGATCGGCCAGGTCCAGGGACTGGACATGGAAGCAATCAAGAAGGATATCGCGGCAGGCTCCAAGGCGTAATTCCCCTGCACGCTAGCGGTTCGAAGGCCCCGCCGCCGGTGGGGCCTTCGCGCTTCCACGCTCCGGTTTGTGACAGGCTTGGTGAATCAGATCGGCACCAGTTACCGGAGGAAAAGTGCAGCCCAGATTGAAGGTCGCGGAGCGGGCGAAGGTTCCGGCGTTTGAGGTCATGAACATCCTCGACCGGGTCGCCCAGTTGCGGGCAGCGGGACGCAATGTCATTTCGCTGTGCGCCGGCGAACCCGGCGACGGGGCCCCGTCCGCGGTGTCCAAGCGGGCCGCCGAGATCCATGCGGCGGGAACGCCGCTGACCTACACGCCGGCACTGGGTATCCGGGAACTGCGGGAAGCCATCGCGGGACACTACAAGCGTTGGTACAACATCAGTGTCTCTGCGGACAACGTCGCCATCACCACCGGCAGCTCCGGTGCCTTCATGCTGACATTCCTTTCCGCGTTCAACACCGGAGACAAGGTGGCGTTGGCACGCCCCGGCTACCCCGCCTATGCCAATATCCTGCGCACGTTGGGCATCGATGTGATTGAACTGGATGCCGGGCAGGAATCGCGCTACCAACCCACCGTGCAATTGCTGGAAGCGGCATGGCGGGATCATGGACGGCTCGACGGCCTAATGCTGGCTTCGCCGGCGAACCCCACCGGCACCATGGTCTCCGGAAGCGAGCTCGCGGAGCTCGCCGGGTGGTGCAAGGAGCGCGGCGTCAGGTTGATCAGCGACGAAATCTACCATGGCATCGACTATCCGGAGCAGGGATCGGAAGCCCGACGCTCGGTCAGTGCCTGGGAATTGGACACCGACACCGTGGTGATCTCCAGCTTCTCCAAATACTGGGGCATGACCGGGTGGCGTTTGGGGTGGGCGCTGGTTCCCGATGACATGCTGCCCACCGTGGACGCATTGGCCGGCAATGTGGCGCTGTGCCCGCCGGCGCCCGCTCAGTATGCCGCGCTGGCCGCGTTTAGCGAGGATTCCTATGACGAAGCTGAGGCCAGGGTTGCCGAGTTTGCGAGAACCCGCGCCGCGGTGCTGGACTCGATGGGTCGGCTCGGCTGGGGCGAGAGCGCGCCGGCCGATGGTGCCTTCTATCTGTATGCAGACCTGGGCGACCAGCTCGGTTCCCATGAAAATGCCGCCGCGTATTGCGCCGCGTTGCTCGAAGCCGAGGGAGTGGCCATTGTTCCCGGCAACGACTTCGACCATGTCAATGGGCACAGTCACGTGCGTCTGAGCTTCGCGGCCGGATACGAGGCCGTCACAGCAGCCATTGAACGGATCGTGCACTTCCAGGTCAACGCCTGACATCCATGGGAAATCGCTTCTCCTCACAGCCTTTGGCTGCCGGGACGCTTTCGCGTATCCACAGGCTGGAGGCCCAAGGTCCCCTGGCCGGTATCCAGAACCCAAGCTGAAGACTCCATTCATACAAGGAGTCCACCATGGAGCAATACACCGTCTCGGAACTTGAGGACGCACTCAAGGTCGTCAAGCGGCTGCTGCCGCCACGCTACGAATGCCTGGCCTGCTACGTCAACCGCATGCTCGACCACGGGTGCAGCGGACTGAAATGGTGCACCACCTACCGGGACCTTCGTGCACCGCGGGCCACCTCGCTGGAGCGAAAATTTCCGGAGTTGGGAGGCTATTGCGATTGCGAGGTCATGGCCAACGTGTTCAGGATCAACGACGAGTTCTGGACACGGGGTGAAGACGGGAACGTCAACGAAAGCTACGTTCCTCCATGTCACAAAGTCCGCTTGGGCACCATCCGCCCCTGCGAATTGTGGCTGATGCGCAGCGGCGTCCAGTGGGGCGGGGGAGTCTTTCGTGCCGCAACCAAGGCATCGTAACCGGGTTTGAGCGGCGGACCCGGCGCTCCCGCCCGCTACGGCTTCAGATCGTCGGGCTGCTTGATCTTCAGGTGTTCGCCCGGGATGCGGTCGCGGTCGTAGGTGATCTCCGAGTAGCCGTGCGGGGCGGGGATGCCGTCCGGGCCCATGTTCACGAACACGATCTTCTCGATGGTCAGGATGGATTGGCGGGTGATCATGTTGCGGACTTCGGCACGCATGGTCAAGGAGGTGCGGCCAAAATGGGTGGCGGTCAGGCCCATTTCAATGAGGTCACCTTGCTGCGCCGAGGATACGAAGTTGATTTCGGACATGTACTTGGTGACAGCAAATCCGTTGCCCAACTGGACGATGGCGTAGATTGCCGCTTCCTCGTCGATCCAGCGCAACAGGCTTCCTCCGAAGAGTGTGCCATTGGCATTGAGGTCTTCGGGGCGGACCCATTTGCGGGTGTGGAATGTAATGTCGCCGGCGTTCATGGCACGAGTCTATGGTGTTTGCACGTGTCGGATCGCCGTTGGCGACCCAAACCATCGGGCTGTGTCGTTTCCGCTTGAAGGAGCCCAGCGGCCAGGGGACTAACCCAGGTGGTCCATGGCTTCGCAGGGGTTGGCTCCGGGCTGGGCGCGATGGATTGCCATGGAGAGCTTGGAAACCAAGCGTGCGAGTTGCGCGCTCTCGCTTGAATCGAGCTCGGTGAGCAGGGCTTGCTCGGCAGCCGCAACGCGGGCCTCGAGCCTTTTCAGCAGGGCTGCGCCCTGCTTCGTGGCAACGATCTTCCGGGCTCGCCGGTCAGTGGGGGCCGGCACGCGCTCAACCAGTCCGGCGGCCACGAGATCGTCGAGGAGATAGGTCAGCACCGTGCGGTCGATGCCGAGGTGCGCACCCAGGGCCTGTTGGTTCGCCGGGTCGTGGTGAACCACGGTGGAAAGCATTTGGTAGCCGCGTACTGAACAGGGCATCTCCTCCACTGCCTCGGCAAAGCGCGTTTGGTGTCCGCGCAGGATCATTCCCAGGTGCCAAGCGAGATCGCCGGGAATGAGCCCCGGCAGCGGCTTGTCCGGTGCGAGGGGTGAATGCTGTAGGGAGGCCATGGCACCCATCATACCCGAATCAACGGTGTTGCGCAGATGATCTGTTCGGAATATAGTCTGTAATACAACATAAGTTTTGGAAGGCGGGACGCATGGACATCGGCGAACAAGGGGAAGCGGCTTCCCGGGGGACCATTGGCATTCTGGGTGCCGGGCGTGTGGGCACGGCGATGGCCCGTCTGGCCATTGCCGCCGGATACCGGGTCAAGGTCGCCACCTCGAAGCCGGCGGCCGACAACGAGCTGATCATCGAGATCGTCACGCCGGGCGCGGTGGCCGTAGATGCGGGCGAGGCCGCGGCCTCGGACCTGGTGGTCGTCGCCATCCCGCTGCACAAGTACAGGTCCTTGGACGCTGGCGCCCTCGCCGGTCGTGTCGTCGTCGACGCCATGAACTATTGGGCCGCCACCGACGGCGACATTGCCGACTTCGAGAAGACCCACCTGTCCTCCAGCGAGGTCGTGTCCGCCTACCTCGTCGGATCGCGCGTCGTGAAGTCCTTCAACCACATCGGATACCACGAGATGGAACCGGATGCCGCCGAGCAGGGATCGCCGAACCGCCGGGCCCTGGCCGTTGCCGGCGATGACGAAGCCGCCAAGGCAATGGTGGCCGGGTTTATCGACACGCTGGGCTTCGACTCGGTGGACGCGGGCGACCTGGCCGCGGGAAAAGCGTTTGAACCCGGAACCGACATTTTCAACGGGCGCTTCAACGCGGCCGAACTGGCGCAGGCGCTGCAGCACAGCCTGGCCACGGCCTGACCACCGTCCGCCCACACAACGAACGAGGATTGACCACATGGAAATCGGTGCCTATAGCTTCGGCGACACCCAGCGCAATACCAACGGATCCCTGCAGCCAACCGGCGAGGCCATCCGCAACCTGTTCGAGGCAATCAAGCACGCGGATGCCGTCGGCCTGGACTACTTCGGCGTGGGGGAGCACCATACCACCAGCATGCCGGCGTCATCGCCCGGCGCCCTGATCGCCGCCGCGGCGGCAGCGACGAGCCGCATCAAGCTGGGCAGCGCCGCAAGCATCATCAGCACCGACGACCCGGTGCGGATCTTCCAGCAATTCGCCACGGCCGACGCGGTCTCCGGCTGCGGGCGGATCGAGATCACCGCCGGCCGCGGTTCCTCCGTGGAGACGTTCCCGCTCTTCGGCTATGACCTGGGCGAGTACGACGAGCTCTATGCGGAAAAGCTTGACTTGCTGATGGCCATCAACAATGCCGGCGGCAACCACGTCACCTGGTCGGGTACCAAGCGGCCGGCAATCGAGGACCTGGCCGTGGTGCCGCGTCCGCTCGGTGGCCACCTGCCGATCTGGGTCGCCACCGGCGGCAACGCAAGTTCTTCGGCCCGCGCCGGCCAGCTGGGACTGCCCGTGTCCTATGGCATCATCGGCGGGGAACCGCACCGCTTTGCCCCGCTGGCCGAGCTGTACCGGCGCGCCGGTGCCCAGGCCGGGCATCCGGCAGATTCGCTGAAGATCTCGGTGGCGGCATTGGGTCTGGTCGCCCCGACCAAGCAGGAAACGCTCGAGCGTTTCTATCCGGGCTGGTACAACCTCAACGTGGAAATGGGCCGGCTCAGGGGCTGGCCGGCACCGGACAAGCGCGCCTACGACGCGCAGGCGGAGGCCCCGGGCGCATACTATGTGGGTTCCCCCGACGAGGTGGCCGAGCGCATTGTCCACCTGCATGGCTACATGGGCCACATGCGGCACTTTCTCCAAACGGACATCGGCGGGCTTCCGCAGGAGCACCTGCTGGAGTCGATCACGCTGCTGGCCACCGAGGTCAAGCCGCGCGTCCAACGACTGCTCGCGCGGAAGTAGGGTCGCCACCCGCCGTTTCGACGAAGACCTTCGTTCGCTTGGGGCCTCGAGACTCGATGGGACCCAGGTGGGTGGACCCAGCCAGGTCAACCCACGTGAGGGTAGAACTTTGGAGCGTCTCTTTGCTTGGATTGGACCTGTGGTTCCAATCCCGTCGGGTAGGTCGACTTGGGAGTCATTGGGCGGGGGCTTGGGGGAGCCGAACCGGGACTGGGGAAGCGGTCCCGCCCGGTGCGTCAAGACGGTTGATTTCTCGCGGGGGTCTGGAGCACCTGCGTGTTGGCGTGGGGATCGGGGCACATCGAATACTTCGGCGCCAGCATGTTGTCGCCGAAGGCACAGGGGCTGACCCTGCGGAAGGACGTCGATGTGGTCCGTTGCCGAGGACGACCAATGGCGCGTTTGGGGCGGGGGCGCCGGGCTGCTTGGGGGTATCCGGCCCCCCGTTCCCCCCGTTCCCCTTGATGCGCGCGGGGTCGCCGGCCAACCGCAAGACTATTTGGTGCGCCGCTGTCCCATCGCGGCTTCCGCCGCCTGCTCGAGGGTGAGGCCGTCACCCGGATCCACCAATGACAGAAACAGTGACAACGCGGCGGTGCCCAACAGCG
The DNA here is from genome assembly GCF_059759235.1 of Paeniglutamicibacter sp. GQ140. Taxonomy (NCBI): domain Bacteria; kingdom Bacillati; phylum Actinomycetota; class Actinomycetes; order Micrococcales; family Micrococcaceae; genus Paeniglutamicibacter; species Paeniglutamicibacter sp. GQ140. The sequence goes on along the minus strand of NZ_JCAXDW010000001.1, from coordinate 363,381 downwards.
AAGTCCGTTTTTCGTGGTCAAGCAGTGATTCGTCCACGCCCGAAATCAATCGCAGGCCAAGGCCCTCGGCCATGGCCTGCAGGAGGATGTTGAAATCCTCCATGGTCACGCCCGGCCTGAAGGACAGGCCGAAATGGTCGAATACGCTGGTGTAGAGCGTCATCCACACCTGTGACAGATTGGTGTACATGCGTGCCAGCGCTTGTGCGGAGGCGGAATCCGCCTGGGCCGTGGCCACGGCCAGCAACTGAAAACGGAAGGCAGGCAGCTCCAGCACGAGTTTGAGGTCTTCGTAGGCGACGCGGTGAACCGCCTGCGGAAAATTGCCGTCCGTGGTCAACAAGTCCTTGGCGTGCTGCGAGAGCGCCACCTGGAGACTCCAGTGCTTGTCGGCCAGCGCGTAGGAAACGAAGTCGGCCAGAAAATCCCCGTGCGAAGTCCATCGGTGACGCATCATGTTTTCACTGAGGGGAAAGTCGTCGCCGCAATTCTTCCGGGCCTTGGCCAGTACCTTTCGGCGGGATAAATACGACATGACCGGACGGGCGTCTTCTTCGTCGGCATCCAGCAACTGTTCAGACAATGCCGGTGTGAAGAGCTCGGTCGTAAGGTCGAGTGCAGCGTCAAGAAAAGCGCGGGTTTCACGGCCGTTGGCCAGGCGCTTGCGCGTCATAGAGGTGCGTCCGGATATGTTCGTGACAATCTTGGCATCGTAGAGATCCAAGGTCTGGCCGGGATTCACCTCGTCGGGTCGGCGTAGTGGGTGTTTCTTTGGTGAGATCATAAGTTGCCTGACCGATGCAAGTTTAATGAAAGGGAATTTCCTAATTCCAACGTACCGCACGGATGGCTCTTCGACGACGCGGTTGTCGAAAAAATCGGAACCTGCTGCCGGTGCACCGGACAGGGACGCTTCGGGGGGGGCGCCCATCAGGGCCGGAAGTGGTGAATTGTTCCCCTGGCTGTTTTTCGGGCGCTGCACCTGGCGTACCCTCGAGGCGTGAGGGGCAACGGGGCGGTCGTTGAATACGGTAACAGTGCCCGGGCCGACCATGGTTGCCAGGGAGTGGTTCCGGGGAGGATTGCAGGCGATGCGCAAGCTCAATGTTTTGAACAACGTGACCCTGGATGGTGTCATGCAGGCGCCGGGGCGGCCCGATGAAGATACCCGCGGCGGATTCGCCCATGGCGGGTGGGCGGCGAAATACGGTGATCCCGTTCTGGGGGAATTCCTCGGCAGGGGCATGGCAACAGAAACCGAGCTCGTCTTGGGGCGGCGGACCTACGAAGACTTTGCCTCGTTCTGGCCTGGGCAGAAGGGGAACCCGTTTACCGAGAGATTGAACAACCTGACCAAACACGTTGCCTCCCGCACGCTCACCGAGCCGCTTGCCTGGGTCAATTCGCGGCTATTGGACCCCGATGCGGTGACGGCTGTCGCATCGCTGAAGGATGAGCCCGGACCCGACCTGTTGGTCATGGGCAGTGGAAGCCTGCTGCGGTCGTTGATCGCCGGCGGGCTGGTGGACGAGTACATCTTGTTGATCCACCCGCTGATCCTGGGTGCCGGTACCCGACTCTTTTCCGGTGACCTGCCCAGTGTCGGGCTGGAGCTGGTGGAGTCGCTCACCACAACGACGGGTGTCATCATTGCGGTGTATCGGTCGGGAGCACATGGTGCAGATCCGGCCTGAGGCATGGGCTTGTGCGGCGCTTCGGGAGGGTGATGACGTTAATGCCGCAGGGGCGCCATCCATGACCATGGATGGCGCCCCTGCGGTCGGTGAAGGTGCTTAGTTGCTCGACGCGAGCACGAAGGCGGAGTCGATGTTGATGGTGACCTTGTCGCCCACCAACACGCCGCCGGCCTCGAGGGCGGCGTTCCAGGTGATGCCGAATTCCTTGCGGGAGATCTGGGTGGTGGCGGAGAAGCCGGCGCGGGTGGCACCGAACGGGTCAACTGCCACGCCGCCGAACTCGACCTTGAAGGTCACCGGCTTGGTGGTGTCCTTGATGGTCAATTCACCCTGCAGCTCGAACTCTTCCGGGGAACCTGCAACGCCGGTGGACACGAAGGTCATTTCCGGGAACTGCTCAACGTTGAAGAAGTCGGCGCCCTTGACGTGGGCGTCGCGGTTGTTGTCGTTCGAGTCGAAGGACTCGGTCTTGACGACTGCTTCGACCTTGGACGAGGCGATCGAGTCGCCCACGGTCAGGGTTCCGGTGACGTCGGTGAATGCGCCGCGGACCTTGGAGATGCCTGCGTGGCGAACGGTGAAGCCAACTTCGCTGTGCGAGGTGTCGAGGGTCCAGGTGCCGGGAATGATTTCAATGCTCATGTGGAAAGCTCCTTGTGTTGGAAGCCGGCGCGTTCACCGGTTTGCATGCTTATGTATATAAATATGACACAGGGTGATTGACGTGTCAACTATTATTTTTGCTGTTGCAACACTTCTTAACCTGCCACGGGTTCCGCTCCGCGCGGCGGCGTTGCAATTAACGCCGGGTGAACATTCGCGCGGAACCATCCTCGCGGGCCCGCGGGGGAAGGTCCCGCGTGGGCGAGGTGGGTCGTTCCGGCCCGGGTCACCGCGGGCCGCGCCGGGGTTTGCGGGTTGCGTGGCGCCTTGGGTGCAGGGGGTGGCTCCTTGGATGGCTGGGCTGTCCCGTCGGGCGGACTTTTCGTGCTCCCGGGCGGCGCGGTCAAGGTCCGCGCGTGGTGGCCGATTCTGCTTGACTGCCAAGTCAAGGCTAGGCTGTCCATAGGATTGGGCGGGTGATCCGCATCACGATGACGTGCGAGCGGAAGTCAAGAGGCAGGCAGTATATGAACGACATTGTTTTAGAGGCATTGAATATTCTCGGTGACACCGACACCGATGACTCGGGCCCGGAGGCACGGGGACGCCGTGCCCATGCGCGCGTCCTGGCCATGATCGAGTTGGCACGCGAGAGCGGGCGAAGCCGCCGGGAACAGCGAATCGCCAACCTGCTTACGCTGGCCCAGCTAGACAAGAAGGACTCTTCCGATGCCCTGCGGGAGGCCCGGCGGCTGATGTCTCTCGGCGACGATGCGACAGACTGGGCGCTGAAAGCGGCCTAGTTGCCCGGGGTGGGCCGGTTCAGTCCACCTCGAGGTGCCGGACGGCCAGTGAACGTCGACGAATTCGTCTCCACTTCATTAGGGCGGCAACGGCTTCAAGTAACCGGTGCGCAACCTGCGCGGCATAGGCTGGCCCCGAGCCATATAGAGATTGCAACGAGAAAAGTGAGATCAAATGACCCAGATCGTTCCGGTTCGCCACCTCTTCGGCCCCGGCCCCTGCAACCCATACCCGGAGGCCACCGCGGCGCTCGGACTGCCGCTGCTGGGCCACCTGGATCCCTTGTTCATAGCCCGCATGGATCGCACCGCCGAGGGGCTGCGCACCCTGTGGGGGACTAAGAACACGCGAACGCTGCCTTTGAGCGCCACCGGCTCGGCCGGCATGGAGGCATCATTCGTCAATACCGTGAAGGCTGGCGACGTGGCCGTCATCGCCGTCAACGGACTCTTTGGTGAGCGCATGTGCGAGGTCGCTTCGCGGGCGGGTGCCGAGGTTGTTCGCGTTGACCACGACTACGGAACTCCGGTCGATGCCCAGCGCGTGGCCGATGCGCACCCGAACCCCACGGTTATTGCCGCAGTGCACGCCGAAACGAGCACCGGCGTCGTTTCAGACATTGCCGCACTCGGCGCCATCAAGAAGGATGCGCTGCTCATCGTCGACGCCGTCACTTCGATCGGCGGCATGCCTGTAATGGCCGACGAATGGGGAATCGACGTGGGTTACGCCGGAACGCAGAAGTGCATCGGGGTGGCCCCGGGCTTGGCGCCGTTCACGATTTCCGACCGCGCGTTCGAGCGACGCGTGCAGAAGCCGCAGTCCTGGTATCTGGATCTTGGATTGCTTGGCGGGTACGCCACCGGGTCGGCGGGCGGCGGACGCACCTATCACCACACCGCCCCGGTCGGGATGGTGGCTTCGCTTGAGGCCGGCATCGACAGGATCCTGGCCGAAGGGCTTGATGCGGTCACCATCCGCCACCAGGCCGCGGGCAAGGCCCTGCAGGACGGGCTCGAGGAGATGGGGCTGACCCTCTTCGCCGCCGAGGGCCACCGGCTGCCGCAGCTGACCACCGTGTACGTTCCGGAAGGCGTGGATTCGGCCAAGGTCCGGTCCTACCTGCTGGAGCGCTTCAACATCGAGATCGGCGGCGGCGTGGGCAAGTATGCCAGCACCGTGTGGCGCATCGGCCTGATGGGTCCGAATGCCAACCCGACCTCGGTTGCGCTGATCCTGACGGCGCTGAAGGAAGCCATTGCCAAGGCCTAATGCGCAAGCACCTGTCCGTCCGGCCGGGTGCGGAACGTAGGCCCGGTTCGGACGGTCCCATTTAGGTTCGCGGGCCCGCGGAAGTGCGGCGATTAGTCCAGGCCGAGCCGACGCACTGTATGCAGGATGTGGTTGGACATTTCGATACGTGCCATGGATGCGTCTCCGTGCGCCAGGGCTTGCACGATCCGTTCGTGGTCCGTGTGGCGCTCGGCCGTATGTGCGCTGAAGCTCCCCCCTTCGGGGAAGGTGTTCACAAGATAGTCGCTGAGGTCCCACATGCGCCTGGAGACGGAATCGATGACCCGGGAGGCCGCCATCTCCTGGATCCGCGTATGGAATCGCCGGTTCGCCAGCCGATAGAGGCGCCCCCGGATTTTCGGATCGGGCTCCTGGTCGAGGTCGGCGGTTTCCCGAAGCGCGGTGCGCAGCCCGGCGATCTGCTCCGGCGTGCAGCGAGTCGCCGCGGCCGCGGCCACGGCACCCTCGGACGCCGCGAAGACGCGGAAGAAATCGGCTACCTCCTCGATGCTGTAATCCATCGGCCGGCATCCGACCTGGGGCACGATTTCCACGATGCCGTCGGAGGCCAGAAGGCGGAAGGCTTCCATGACCGGCTGTTTTGAAACACCGTACTCTTGCCGCAGGGCCTCGATGCCGATGCGTTTCCCGGCCGGGAAGTCCCCTTCCACCAGGCGCGTCTTGAGCGCAGAGTAAACCCGCCCGGAGAGCCTGCCGGCCACTACCTCGTGCCCGGGCCCCTCGGTCATCAGCAAACCATTCATGCGTCCATCTTCCCACCCCTCGGGGCGTGCCGTCCCTCGGCACGCTTGTTGGTAACTGGCATGCTAGCCGCTTAGTCTGAATGTGATCCACCTAATACCTCATTGGGAGCTGCTTCACATGACAGAAAACTTCACGCACGGTGCCGGTGCGGCCGACAAACTCGACGCGGCCACCGGGACCGGGCACTTCGATACCGATGTCTTCATCGTCGGCACGGGCCCCATGGGAGCCACCACCGCCCTCGCCTTGGCGACGTATGGCGTGCGCACGATGATGGTTTCGCAGTGGTCCTGGCTGGCGAACACGCCACGGGCACACATCACCAACCAGCGGGCGGTGGAGATCCTGCGCGACCTGGAGCTCGAAAACGAGGTGACGAAGTATGCCGTGCCCTGGGACCAGATGGGCGACACGCTCTTCACCACCTCCCTGGTCGGACCCGAGATCGCCCGGCTTCAAACGTGGGGAAGCGGAGACCTCCGCTCCGGCGACTACCTGAAGAACAGCCCGTGCACCATGCTCGATGTTCCGCAGACCGTGATGGAGCCGCTACTGGTCAAGAATGCCGCCGAGCGCGGTGCCAAGGTTGCGTTTTCCACCCGGTACCTGGGGCACACCCAAGATGCCGACGGTGTCACCGTTCGCCTGCTTAACCGCATGTCGGACCAGGAGTACAGCATCCGCGCCCGCTACCTCGTCGGAGCCGACGGCGCCAAGAGCCAGGTTGCCGAGGAAACCGGCCTGGAATTGGTCGGGCACACGGCGCGTGCCGGCACCGCCTACGTGCGCTTCTCGGCCGATTTGTCGCGGCATGTGGCACACCGGCCCTCGATCCTGCACTGGATCATGAACCCGGCCGCCGATTTCGGTGAGATCGGCATGGGGCTGCTGCGCGCGGTCAGCCCCTGGGACGAGTGGATCGCCGGCTGGGGCTTCGACATCGCCGACGCCGAACCGGATCTCAGCGACGAACGCGTGGTGGCGCAGATCCGCACCCTGGTCGGCGATCCGGAACTGCAGATCGACCTGCGAGGATCCAGCACCTGGTACGTGAACCAGCAGTACGCGACCACCATGTCCAAGGGCCGCGTCTTCTGCGGCGGCGACGCCACCCACCGCCACCCGCCAAGCAGCGGGCTGGGATCGAATACCTGCATGCAGGACGCCTACAACCTTGCATGGAAGCTTGCCTTCGTGCTCAAGGGCCACGCCGGGGAGGGGCTGCTCGAATCCTACTCGGCGGAACGCGCACCGATTGGTGCCCAGATAGTGGCCCGCGCCAACCAGTCCCGGCTGGACTACGCGCCCTTCCGCGAGTGCTTTGACACCCGCGGCCCCAACGGGACCCGCGACATTCGCTACGGTTTGGAGCGGCTTAACGCTCCCACCGAGGAAGGCGAACGTCTTCGAGTGAAACTCCAAGCGGCACTCGAACTCAAGAATGACGAGTTCAATGCACTGGGGACCGAAACCAACCAGCGCTACACCAGCTCGGCGGTCGTGCCGGATCCGGCGGCGGGCGACGAGGTCCTTGGCGGGGATTCGGACCTGCACGCCCGTCCCACGACCCGGCCCGGAGCCAAGCTCCGCCATGCATGGCTTGTCGGCCGCGACGGGAAAAGGATTTCCACCTTGGACGTCGTCGGGCGCGGAAAATTCACGCTGCTCACCGGGATTTCCGGAACCGCATGGAAGCAGGCGGCGAGCGATCTTGAACTGCCGTGGCTCCGAACCGTGGTTGTCGGGGAACCCGGCGCGTCCGACCCGTACATGTATTGGGCCACCGTCCGCGAGGTCGCCGAGGCCGGCGCCATTCTGGTGCGCCCCGACGGAGTCGTTGCCTGGCGCCACATGGCACCCGTCCGTGACGCTGCCGAGGCCTTGATCTTGCTGCGCTCGGCATGTGAATCAGTCCTGTCCATCTCCTCATCGACCCTCCAGGAAGCATCATGAGCATCAGTCGCACCGCCCCCAAGCGCACGTCCCCCTTCAAGGTGGCGATGGCCAGCTTCATCGGAACCACCATCGAGTACTACGACTTCTTCATATACGGAACGGCCGCAGCCCTGGTCTTCCCCCAGTTGTTCTTCCCTGACGCCACCCCGCTGATGGGGACCCTGCTCTCCTTCGCAACCTTCGGAGTGGGATTCCTGGCCCGCCCGGTGGGCGGGATCATCTTCGGGCATTTCGGAGACCGGGTCGGTCGCAAGCAGATGCTGATCATTTCCCTGGTCGGCATGGGCTTGTGCACACTGCTCATGGGGATGCTTCCGGGATATGCGCAAATCGGCATCGCTGCACCGATCCTGCTCACCATCCTCCGCCTGGTCCAGGGCGTCATGGTCGGCGGCGAATGGGGCGGCGCCACACTCATGGCGGTCGAGCACGCGCCCAAGGGCAAGAAAGGTTTCTATGGAGCCTTCCCGCAGACCGGCGCCCCGGCCGGTACGGCCCTGGCCACGGTGGCCTTCCTCGCGGTGGCCCAAATGCCGGACGAAGCGTTCCTGTCTTGGGGATGGCGCCTGCCATTCCTGGCCAGTGCGGTGTTGGTCGTCGTCGGGCTTGTCATTCGGCTCAGTATTTCCGAGTCACCGGTATTCGCTGCGGCACGCGAGCAGCAGGAACTGGTCAAGGTGCCACTCGTCGAAGCCTTCAAGCGCCACCCGAAGGAAATCTTCCTCATCGCCGGTACCTACTTATCCCAAGGCGTGCTCGCCTACATCACCATGAGCTACCTGGTGAACTATGCCTCGAAAATTGTGGGGCTCGACCGAAGCATGGCCCTGCTGGGCGTGTTGATCGCCGCGTTGGTGGCCGTGGTTCTCTACCCGGTCTTCGGGGCACTCTCCGATACCTGGGGACGAAAGACCATGTACTTCATCGGGGCGGTGGCCATGTTGCTGTCCATCTGGCCGGCGTTCGCGATGATCAACACCGGCACGGTTGCCGGCTTCATCGCCGCAGTGGTCTTGATCTTCGGCATCGCAATGCCACCGGCGGCCGGAGTGACCGGTTCGCTATTCTCTATGGTGTTCAGTCGCGAGGTCCGCTACACCGGGGCCTCCGTCGGATACACGATTTCCCAGATAGCGGGCCCCGCATTTGCACCAACCATCGCCACTGCACTGTTCGCCGCCTATGGGACCTCGGATGCCATCGTGGTCTATCTGGTCATCGTTGCAGTGATTTCCTGCGTCTCCGTCGCCCTGCTCCCGGGAGGCTGGGGTCGCAAGGAAGCCGAACACAATAATCTGACCCAGGAGATCGTCGTCGAAACTAAGGTATAGACGGGCTGGATTTGGCGGCGGTCGGGGCCAGCGCGGTTCCGACCGCCGCATTTGGCCTCTGGAATGCGGGCGCCGGAGTCTCGCCTCTGTCGTGAATTTTTGGCGGTCTCGCCCTGATGCTCAGAGGGCACCGTCGACAAAGGTCCGGACGAAATTGAAAAAGATTCCAAGAGCCCTTGCCTCGTGTGCGAGGCCGCAGTAATCTACAACCAAATGGTTGTACATGTATTGAGTGAACTCGAGATCGATCGCATCTTCCAGGCCATGGCGGATGCAACCCGGCGCGACATCATCAAGCAGGCAATGCTCCGGGAGCAGTCGGTCTCCGATTTGGCGAAGCGCTATGACATGAGCTTCGCGGCCGTGCAGAAGCACGTGGCGGTGCTCGAGAGGGCATCGCTGATCACCAAGGAGCGACGCGGAAGGGAGCAAATCGTGCATGGGAACCCCGAATCCCTGCGCCGGGCTGCCCGGCTGCTGGAAGCCTACGAGGGCATCTGGCGGCAACGCGTCGGAAGGATCGGAGACATCCTCTCCGATGGACTCGAAGGAGCAAAACCATGAGCGTCATCAGCGTTCAAACCGACCCGGAAAACCTCACCCTGACGCTGGTTGCGGAGTTCGCGGCCAAGAAGGAACGCGTCTGGCAGGTGTGGGAGGATCCCCGCCAACTCGAGCGGTGGTGGGGTCCGCCGACCTGGCCCGCCACCTTCGTCCGCCACGAGTTCGTCGAGGGCGGTGACTGTAGGTACTACATGAGCGGACCCGACGGCGAGAAGGCCCGTGGCTGGTGGAAGATCCTGTCAGTCAACCAGCCCGACGGATTTGAGTTCCAGGACGGATTCGCAGGGGATGACGGGGAGCCGAGCGGTTTCCTGGGAACCACGACGTGCGTGGTGAAACTCGAGGAGCAGGACGGGAAGACCCGCATGACCTCGGTGTCCTCTTTCGAGAGTGCCGAGCAGCTCGAGGAAATGATCAAGATGGGCATGGAGGAGGGCATGCGCGAGGCCGCCGGGCAGATCGACGCGATCCTCGCGGAGACGTCGGTTAGATAGGTGTCGCAGCGACAGTGCATTGCATGAAACAGGGGACAGGGCCGATCGGGTCCTGTCCCCTGTTTCATGCCGGGCATGGGCGTCGCTCAGGTAGAAGGCTGGCCCACGCAGCTTGTCCGATCTATCGTTTAACGATATATTCAAATTGTTAATCGATATTAGGAGCCCTGATGGGAAAGCTTACCGTCCTCGCATTGCGCATCGTTCTCACCTTGGGTCTTGCCGGATCGCTGTTCGTCCAGGTAGTGATGGTCCCGCTGCTGGCCATCGACCTGAATGAGGCAGGCCCCGACGTCATTGCCGTTCGGACCCCGCTGATCGTGATCGTGCTGCTGGGCATTGTCACCGTCCAGGTCTCCATGGTCTGCGTGTGGCGGCTGCTGAGCATGGTGCGCAGGGGAACCGTCTTTTCCCACGGTGCCTTCCGCTATGTCGACATCGTGGTCGGTGCCGTCGGGGCGGCCGCATTGCTCACCTTCGCAATGGCCGTGGTCCTCGCGCCCGGGGAGCCCGTTGCCCCGGGGATTGTGCTGCTCCTCTGCGGCGGAGCACTGCTGGTCGGTGGCGTCGCCCTCATCGTCATTGTGTTGCGCATGCTGCTGGCCCAGGCACTGGACATGCGCGCCGAGCTGGATGAGGTCATTTGATGCCGATCATCGTGGACATCGACGTCATGCTGGCCAAGCGCAAGATGCCGGTCGGGATGCTCGCCGAAAAAATCGGCATCACCCCTGCCAACCTGGCGGTGCTCAAGAACGGACGGGCCAAGGCTGTGCGTTTTACGACGCTTGAAGCCTTGTGCGAGGTTCTCCAATGCCAGCCGGGGGACCTGCTGCGGTGGGAGCCGGAACCGTCCGCCACCGGTGGTTCCGCTTCGGGAGCCTGAGGGCACGGCGGTCCGCGCCGGGTGCGCCCGCCGGGCATCGCCAACGCTGCCGCACCGGCGTACGGTGGAGATACCGAGATGCTTGATGGGGATTGATGGCTGTGAAACCTGCTGTGCTCAAGAAATGGATACCCGCCGTGCTGGCACCGGCAGTCATTGCGGCCTTCGCCGTGGGTGCCTCGTTCTCCGCCAACGCACAGGTGGAGCTCGAGCCCAAGACGCCGCAGCAGGTCCTGCAGATGATAGCCGGATCCAGCGTCGTCGACTTCTCCGGCACCGCCCGGGCAACGCTGGACCTGGGGATCCCGCAGCTGCCGGATCCGGGAAGCTCCGGCATGATGCAGCAACCCGGGTCCCCGGGGTCCGAAGGCGACACCGACACCGACGGTGCCCCGGAAACGGCCGGCGCAAACCTGCTGGGAATGCTCTCGGCCCTGTCTGGAACCCACGAGGCCCGCGTCTACGTTGACGGACCGGAGAAGGCCCGGATCCAGGTCATGGATGGAATGGACGAACAGAACTTCATCCGCAACGGCTCCTCCCTGTGGCACTACGACTCGGCCGAGAACACCGCCGTCCACCTGGTCCTTCCCAAGGTGCCCCGGCATGCCGGGCCGCCACGGCACACGATGCAGCCGCCAACCCCCGGCGTGGTGGCGGACCGCCTCATCGAGGCGATGGGGCCGAACACCGAGATGAGCGTGCAGGACGACACCCGCGTGGCGGGCCGCGACGCCTACATCCTCGAATTGGTCCCGCGCAGCGACGGATCACTGATTGCCAAGGTGAGCATCGGGGTCGATGCCGCCACCGGCGCTCCACTGGAGGTCGTGGTGGACGCAGTGGGGCAAGAGGATCCGGCCATCGCCGTCGGATTCACGACCTTCACCCCCGAGACACCGGCTGCGGACCTCTTTGAATTCACTCCGCCGCCGGGGGCCGAGGTGACCGAGCACAAGATCGCGAAGAAGTTCCTCGACCACAAGCCCGACCACGGCCCGCGTGCCAAGGCCAAGGCCAACGGGCACAAGATCCCGAAGCCCTTCCTTGAGCACAAGACCGGAGCCAAGGACAAGAACGCAAAGCCCGGGCCCAAGAACCCGGCAGGTCATCCCGCGACGATCAACGGCACGGGCTGGGACACCGTGGTGGTGGTTCCCGCCAAGGAGGTCCCCAAGGACCTGGCCAACAACGAACTGCTGAACCAGCTGGCCACGCCTGTCGAGGGCGGGAAGCTGCTGCATACCTCACTGCTCAACATCCTGGTCACCGACGACGGACGCATGGTCATCGGCGCCGTGACTGTCGACAGGCTGCAGGCCGCGGCCAACAACCAATGACGGCCTTGCCGGAACCCGGAGACCTGGCCATCCACACGACGGGGCTGGGCAAGAGCTTCGGAAAGCGCCGCGCGGTCAACGACCTGGACCTGGCGGTGCCGCGCGGGTCGATCTTCGGATTCCTCGGACCCAACGGTTCGGGCAAGACCACCACTATCCGGATGCTGCTGGGCCTGGCGACCCCGGACAGCGGCAGCATCTCCCTGCTCTCCGAACCCATGCCCGCCGCGGCCTCCCGCGTGCTGCCAAGGGTGGGCTCGCTGATCGAGGGGCCGGCGTTCTACCCGTTCCTCTCCGGGCGCTCCAACCTGATCCGCCTTGACTCCGCCAACCACGAATCCGACGCGTCCACCCGCGGTCGCCGCGTGGACGCCGCCCTGGACAAAGTCGGGTTGGGCAAGGCGGCACGACTGGCGGTGCACGCCTACTCGCTGGGCATGAAGCAGCGGCTGGGGATCGCCAACGCGCTGGTCAATGAGCGCGAGTTGCTGGTCCTTGACGAGCCGACCAACGGGCTGGACCCGCAGGGAACCCGCGAGGTCAGGCACCTGATCCGGGTGCTGGCCACCGAAGGCACCACGGTCTTCGTCTCCAGCCACCTCCTCAGCGAGATCGAGCAGACCTGCAGCCATGTGGCGGTGATGAGCGTCGGAAACCTTGTCGCCCAGGGGACGCTTGAGGAATTGCGGGCCGATGGCCGACGCGTGGTTTCCCTGCGCACCCCCGACACCGGCGTGGCCCTGGCCGTGCTGGCCCGACTGGGCCTTGAGGCACGACAGGATCCGGTGCCCGGCGGGCAGGACGGGGTTCTTGACGCGGCGCTGGGCCCGGAGGCACCCGAGCCCGAGCGGCTGGTGGAGGAACTCGTTGCCGCCGGTGTGAGGGTGCGCGGCTTCACTGTCCAGGCGGCAAGCCTCGAAGAGCGGTTCGTGGCGCTGACGGGGGAGGGATTCGACCTTGTCCAGTAGCGGACTGCTGGCCAACGAAGTGGCGCTGCTTTTTCGGCGCCGCCGCACCTGGGCCATGCTCCTGGCACTGGGAGCCGTGCCGGTGCTCATCGCCGTCGCGGTGCGCCTGACCTCCGGCCCGCCCACCGGGCGAGGACCGGCGTTCCTGGACCGGGTGGCGGGAAACGGCTTGTTCGTGGCGATCACAGGGCTCCTGGTGTGCATCCCGCTCTTCCTGCCGCTGACCATCGCCGTGGTTTCCGGAGACACGATCGCCGGGGAGGCGGGGACCGGGACGCTGCGCTACCTCCTCACCGCGCCGGTCTCGCGCCCGCGCCTGCTGCTGGTCAAGTTCGCCGTGGCGGCGCTTTTCGCCCTGGCCGCCGCGGCCATGGTGGCCCTGTGCGGACTGGGCATCGGGGCGTTGCTCTTTCCCACGGGACCGGTGACCCTGCTGTCGGGAACAACCATCTCCGCGCCGGCCGCGGTGTTGCGCGTGGGGTTGGTGGCCCTCTATGTTGCGGTGTCGCTGCTGGGGCTGACCATGCTGGGCCTGTTCATCTCCACGCTGACCGACGTGCCCGTCGGCGCCATGGCAGCCACCGCGGTACTTGCGGTGACCGCGCAGATCCTGGGCCAGCTGCCGCAACTGGACTGGCTGCATCCGTGGCTGTTCACCCACCATTGGCTGGGCTTCGCCGACCTGTTGCGCGACCCGATCCGCTGGAGCGAATTCGGGCAGAATGCGCTGCTGCAGGGCGGGTACCTGCTGGTCTTCGGTGCCCTGGCCTACGGCCGGTTCGCCAGCAAGGACGTTCTCTCCTGACACTGGCGACCCGGCCTCGGGGACGCAACAATGGGGAAATGGACATTGTGGCCTGGTTGCTTGACTCCGATCCATCCATCCGCTGGCAGGTCCAGCGCGACCTGCTCGATGCCCCGGAGGCCGAGTCGGCAGCGGAACGGGACCGCGTTGCCCTCGAGGGCTTCGGCGCGCAGCTGCTGGCGCTCCAGGATGCGGGCGGGTACTGGGACAACGAGGAATACGGCGAGGACCAGAGCCGCAGGTCGGTCTTCTGGTCGCTGGCGCTGCTGCGCCGGCTGGGTGCCCGCCCCTCGGACCCGGATGTGCTCGCCGCGGTGGACAAGGTCCACGATTCGGTCACCTGGAAGTACTGGGACAATCTCCCCTATTTCCATGGCGAGGTCGAACCGTGCATCAACGGAGGGGTGCTAGCCCAGGCGGCGTACTTTGGGAAGCTCGGTGCGGGCAGCGAAAGGATTCTCGCACGCCTGCTGGGCGAGCAGTTGCCCGACGGCGGGTGGAACTGCGAGGCCCCCGAAAACTCCAAGGTTTCCTCCTTCGACACGACCCTCTGCGTGCTGGAGGGACTGCTCGAACATGAACGGGCTGTGGGGGAGGCTCCCGCCGCGCTCGCCGAGGCCCGGACACGCGGCGAGGAATACCTGCTCAAACGCTCGGGCTTCAAGCGGCTGGGCACCGGGGAGGTGGCCGAGGGCCGCTACCTGAACTTTTCCTTCCCGCCGTATTGGTTCTACGACGTGCTGCGTTCCCTGGACTATTTCCGGGACTCGGGAGGACCGGTCGACATGCGGCTGGAGCCGGCCGTTGAGGCGCTGCTGGCCAAGCGTGGCGAGGACGGACGCTGGGAATCCGGGGTCACCTGGCCCGGCCAGACGTATCTGGATGTCGATGTGCCGCAGGGCAAGCCGAGCCGCTGGAACACCCTGCGTGCGTTGCGGGTGCTGAGCTGGGCAGGCGTGGAGGCCGAAGACCTGATCCGGGACTAAGCTGCACGGGGCCGGAGAGGAGAAGTTCTCGAAGAGTTAATGCCCCGCCGGCCAAGTGTTGGTTTCGGTGCGGCAACGTGGGGAAAGTGCGGGTGTTGGGGTGCCCGGACCACGTCTGCCCCATCGCACCCAAGGACATCCACACCATGCCCAAAAAACCCTGGCTCGCCACCGCGGCCCTCTCACTTTCCCTCGTCCTGCTCGCCGGAGCCGGCATCCCCGGCGCGGCTCTGGCCGCCGGCGCCCCGGATCCGCAGGGCCCTCCCGTGCACGCGGCACCCGAGAAAGCCATCGACGGATACCCGCAAATCATCGAATCCGGCTCCTGGGACGCCGGGCACATCCAGGGCATCGCCATCGATGAAAAGGGCGGCTTTGTCTACCACTCGTTCACCAACATGCTGGTGAAGACCGACCTGTCCGGCCACGTCATTGGCACCGTCGAGGGCTTCACCGGGCACCTGGGTGACCTGGACTTCAACGCGCACGACGGCCGGGTCTACGGTTCGCTCGAGTACAAGGCGGCCGAGTCCTTCTACATTGCGATCTTCGACGTCGAGAAGATCACCGGGGTAGGCATGGATGCCGAGGACTCCGGCATCGTCACCGCCGTCCACCTGGAGGAAGTGGCCAAGGACTTCGCCGCCGACCTGGACGGGAACGGGGTCTTTGACGGCGACACCGCCAACACCGCCGACCACCGCTACGGTTCCAGCGGCATCGACGGCGTTTCCTTCGGCCCGGCCTTCGGTTCCGCCAACGGCAAGCAGCAACTGATGGTGGCCTATGGGGTCTACCGCAACCTCAATCGTGAGGACAACAACCACCAGGTCATCCTCCAATACGACGTATCCACGTGGGGTGAATTCGCCCGCCCGCTGACCCAGGACGATCCGCACGTCTCCGGCCCCGCCACCGTGGGTGCAAAGTACTTTATCCACACCGGCAACACCAACTTCGGGGTCCAGAACCTGGCCTACGACGAACACAGCAAGAACTGGTACCTCGGGGTCTACCGCGGCTCCAAGCCGGGATACCCGAACCGCACCCTCTACGTCGTGGATGGCACAGTGGCCCCTGCCAAGGGCGTTCTTGAGGGCCAGCCCGGAAACAAAACCGGGCTTCTGGTGCCGTTGCTTCAGGCCGGGATCCCGGACGAGGCCACCGGGATCTTCGGCTGGGAGTTCAAGTCCGATGTCGGCATCGAACCGGTCGGCCATGGCTACTTCTATGTTGCCCGCGACTTCGACGACTACTCCAGCGGGCACAAACAGGAAGCCGCGACGCTGGAGCTATATCGGTGGACCGGCTCCGGCAGCGCCGGATTCGAGCGGGTGGTCCGCTAACAAAGTCGGCCAAGACATCCGGAGGCGGGTCAGCGCAACTTGTGCTGTCCCGCCTCCGGCGCGTTAATGAACGGGGTTCACAATCGACGTGCCCCCGAGTGCATATATCTAGGTCAGTCGATGGTTGCGACGATTCAGGGCATCGTTCGCCAGGGTAAGAAATGACCAATTGGGAAATAGTGGCTATGGTTTGGCCTATTGGTTGGATTAGTTGAAGCTATGGGGAAATCATGACTTGGGGTAGAGAACCAGCGCCGTCAAACAGACGCACAAATAAGAGATGGATATGGTTGGGGATCGCCGTGCTGGCCCTCATCCTGCTGGCAACCTCCGGCGCTCTGCCGGGGCTGATGATTTTTGCAGGACTGATTGCCCTGGTCCTGGGCATCGTGGCGTTGATGGCCAACGGCATCAAATGGGCAAGGATCCCGAACCGGAAGATCGGCGCCGGCGTCGCCGGCGCGGCATTGATACTCACGTTTGCCGGAGGGGCGCTGAGCGGAACCGACGGAAACATGAGCCCGGAGGCTTTGGTCGAGGAGCCTGCGGTGGCCGAAACACTTCCGACCGATCTCGCGAGCCACGTCGGCAAGCCCTGTGAATTCGACTATCAGGTCATGACCCAGGGAGCCGCGAGCAATTACTGCGATGCGGATTCGGCAGGTGTCCTGGTCTGGGTCGACCAGGACACCCATGAGCGAGCCGAGGCCGATCTGGCACTGGCACGCGAAGCCGAAGCCAAGAAGGCCGCCGAAGCGAAAAAGCAGGCGGAAGAAGCCGCCGCTGCCAAGGCGAAGTCAGATGCCGACGCCAAGGAAGCGAAGGCGGTCGCCGCCGCGAAGGCGGAGAAGGCTGCCGAGGCCAAGGCCGCCAAGAAGGCTGCGGATGCCCAGACAGCAAAGGTCCGTGAACAGGAAGCCCGGGCCGCCCGGGTCGCCGAAGAAGCTCGCGAGGAGCAGCAGGCGGCCGAGACCAAGATGCAGACATTCACCGGCAGCACCTCTTACGCGAACTGCTCAGCGGTAAGGGCTGCGGGAGCGGCACCGATCTATAGGGGAGATCCGGGCTACAGCAAAAAACTTGACCGGGACGGCGATGGTGTCGCCTGTGAGTAGTAGCGCTAGATCGACACTCTTCGGTGCCGGGGCGAAGAAACCCCAGCTGCCCCGAAATGGGTTTGGATCTGCCGGCCCGCTGTCGGCCGTGCTGCTGGCACTGGGACTGGTCCTGACGTCCTGCGCGGGGACCGGCGCCGAAACGCCCGCCGTTGCCGCTCCCGTCATCTGGTCCGAGGCGCCCTCCGCCGAACCACTTGTGATTTGGTCGGAGGCGCCCGAGCCCACCCCAATCGTTGCCGAACCGGCGCCTGAACCTGCGTTGGAAGAAACACGTCCGACGGTCGAATCGTCGAAGTCTCCTTCGCCTGAATCCGCGGTCCCGACTGCACCTTCCGGGACGGGAAGTGGCGCGAAGGGCAAGCCGGGCACGACCCTGCACCAGCTCGCCGGCATTCCCGTCAAGGGGAGGGCGCCGAAGACGGGCTACGAGCGAAGCCTGTTCGGCAGCGGCTGGAAGGATCCGGACCGCAACGGCTGCGACGCCCGCAACGACATGCTGCGCCGGGACCTGGCCGGGATCGCCGTGAAACCGGGAACAAATGGCTGCGTTGTCACCAGCGGGGTCCTCTCCGACCCGTTCACCGGAAAGCGGATTGATTTTGTGCGTGGCCAGGGGACCAGCACCCAGGTCCAGATCGACCACGTGGTCGCCCTGTCCGATGCCTGGCAAAAAGGTGCGCAAAAGATGTCCGAGGAGCAGCGGGTGTCCTTTGCCAACGATCCACTGAACCTTCTGGCGGTCGACGGTCCGTCCAATGCCTCAAAAGGAGATTCGGATGCGGCAAGCTGGCTTCCGCCCAACAAGTCGTTCCGCTGCTCCTACGTTGCCCGTCAAACTGCTGTTAAAGCCAAGCACGGATTGTGGATGACCAAGGCCGAACATGAAGGCATCAAGCGGATCCTCACCACGCAGTGCCCGAACCAGACGGTCCCGGCCGGCTAAGGCACCGGGCGCCGGTCAGGGTCGGATTTCGCAGTCACCTGGCTTGAATTCCTCGGCCCGGGCTTAGTCGCATCCTCTGGCGGGAGACTGTTGCCAAGAGCCTGAACAGGTGCCACGGTTGGGGTATCCGAACCCTTTCCCGGGAGGCACGCCATGGGCAACAACCATCACGAGGACGAACGCTACAAGAAGTTCTACGACCGTCCGCCGCACGGCGAGGTGCCCAAGGACCCCCGGCTCAAGGAAGCCATGGAAGCCGGCACCGAGCCCGTCGAACACGGTGCGGCCGAGGGCACGGATTCAGATTCTTCCAAGCGTTGAGAAGAATGCTGATAACACCGTCGGTCCAGGAATCACCGGCCTGGCCATCGCCCATGACGAGAAGAACCGATGCTAAATGGCGGCATTCTGTCAGTCAGTGCGATACCCATCAACGGGCAGCAAAATGCTTGCTTGACCACTATTGAGGTCCCTGCGCCGGGTGTTTGACTGTCCGCCGGGGGATCGATTGGGCTGGCTGCAGGGGACGCCGGCAACACATTGGGCAAATGGAAGCCCCCGGCAATGTTCGGTTAACGCTTGGATGAGCCGGGGCTGACCGGCACAAACTCGACAATTTTGTTCCGGGCCACCGGCTTGCCCTTGTTGCGGTCAAAGCCCTTGGCATCCAGGGCGTTGGCCAGCCGGAACGCGGCGTTGGCGGCTTCACGCAGTTCATTCAGGCGCTGGCCCGTGAATTCTTCCTGTGTGCCGTCGGTAAAGATGACATTAACCCGTGCGCCCTTGGGGTAGATGGCACGCATGCGAACGTTGCCGTCTGCATCTTGCTTGAGAGTAATCATGTGGGACTCGCCTTCGTGAATGTGAAGGCCCATTCTTTCGCATTTCGGGCGTAAACGCATGCAACGCCGCGTTGGCGCGCGGATCCTCGGGGAAGCGATGCGGGCGGCGAAGGTGCTGGGCGGGTGCATGGCGATGTGGGATGAAAACCCGATGGCCTCGGTTCCACGTATTGACGCCGTCAGGTTGTCCCCGATACGGCGCCGCCGGTCCGGAAGGGAAACCTCGCCTCAGCAGCGGTAGCTGCTCCAGAAGCGGGATTCAGCCATGTCCCGGGCGGCCAGGCTGGCCCCGGTCAAGGGAGCGTCCTCGCCCAGGGAGCCGGACAACACCTCCAGGCCGGAATTGAGCAGCAGCGGTTGCAGGGCCACTTCGAGCAGCCGCATGAAGGCGGCGCTTTCGGCGATCGGGCCGCTGAGCACCACTGCCTGCGGATCGGTGATGGCGGCGATGTTGCTGATCTGCCGGGCAATGGCCTCGACAAAAAGTCGCGCGTTCTCCGGGGCGGGGGTGGAGGCAAGGAGGGTCAGGCACTCGGCGACGTCCAGCCGGTCCCTGCCCGGGGTCGCCACTCCGTATTCCAGCAACTGGCTGATCAAGGTTCGGCCTCCGGAGCGCAGGTAGCTCAGCTCGCCGGCAGCACCGTGTCGGCCGCGCTGCACGGTTCCGGACATCACCAAACCGGCGCCGATGCCAGGTCCCAGATAGACCAGGATGAGTTCGTCGATGCCGCGGGCGACGCCGATGCGCTGTTCTGCCAGGGTCGCCCAGTTGACGTCGTTGTCCATGCGGACGGGCCCGCCGCAGACTTCGCGCAACAGCGCGGCAACGTCGCCGCGCCCTTCCGGAAACGCCGAGGCCGGAAGCACCACGGCCCGCTGGGAAACAGGATCCACGGGATTTCCCTGCGAGGCGGTGGCGGCCAGGCACGGCGAGCCGGTGGCGGTGACCGCGGTGGTGACAAGTTCGCGCAGGGTTGCCTCGAATTCCGCCGGCGTCGTCGAATCGGGCAGGTCGCGGGCGGCGTCGTGGAGCAATTCGCCGCGCAGGTCGTGGGTTTGCACCCGGGTCCGCCCCGCAGCCGCAGCGAGCGAGAGCGTGTGTCCGTAGGCGGGATCCAGGTCATAGATCTCCGGTATCCGGCCCCGCTTTTTCGCCGGCGGCGTTTGGATTGTTCTCAGCAGGCCGGTTGCCGAGAGGCGCGTGGCCGCCTCCGACGCGGTGGGGCGCGAGAGCCCCGTGGACGAGGCGATGTCGGCGCGCGAGCTGGGGCCGTGGACCAGCAGGTGCTCCAGGAAACGTCGGTCGGTCGCGGCGGCCAGCGTCCGCGGCAGGGGCCCGGCGGCGGCTCCGGAGGGGGCTCCGGTGGTCATGGAATGGTCCTTTGGTTAGGCAGTCTTTCCAAATACTATCGCAGTGCCCTATGCTGGACATCACAATATTTAGGCTCCCTTACTAATTGAGTCTTACTAATGGATCCGAGGAGATTTCAACGTGGACCAATCTTATGGGCTGCCGCAGGCACAGCTGGACGCAACGGGCGGATTCGAGGGCACCGGTGCCTAAGGCGACGCGCGTAGCGGCCCCGGACCAGAACGACGGACGGGTGACTGCCAGGCTGGTGGGCATGGCATCGGCCGCCGCACTGGGTGGATTCCTCTTTGGCTACGACAGCGCGATCATCAACGGAACCGTTGACGCGGTGCGCGAGCAGTTCTCGCTGGGTTCGGGCCTGCTGGGCTTCACCGTTTCCTGCGCCCTGCTGGGTGCCGCACTGGGGGCCTGGTATGCCGGGGTGTGTTCGCAACGCTTCGGCCGGGTCCGCACGATGCTTGTCGCCAGTGCCCTGCTTTCGGTCAGCGCGGTCGGCTGCGGGTTCGCCTTCGGCGTGTGGGACCTGATCTGGTGGCGTTTTGTCGGCGGCATCGGCGTGGGCTTTGCCTCGGTGATTGCACCGGCATACATTGCCGAAATCGCACCCTCGAGGCAACGCGGCCGCCTGGCCACGTTGCAGCAACTCGCGCTGGTCAGCGGCATCTTCCTCGCGTTCCTGGCTTCAGCGATGATCGCCCGGCTGGCCGGTGGAGCGGCGCAAAGCGCGTGGCTGGGACTGGAAGCCTGGCGCTGGATGTTCCTGACCCTGCTGGTGCCATCGCTGGTCTACGGGATCCTGGCCTCGCGGCTGCCCGAGTCCCCGCGCTACCTCGTGGAGAAAAACGACGACGAGGGTGCCCGGCGGGTGCTCATCGGCGTGGTGGGAATGGAAGCGGGAGCGGCGACCGAAAGCAAGATCGCCGAGATCAAGTCGACGGTGAACCTCGAGAGGCGACAGCGCTTCACCGATCTCTTTGGCGGCAGGTTCGGATTCAAGACCCTGGTGTGGATCGGCATCCTGCTCTCGGTCTTCCAGCAGCTCGTGGGCATCAACGTGATCTTCTACTACTCCACCACGATGTGGAAGTCCGTCGGGTTCCAGGAATCCGACTCGTTCACGATCTCCGTGATCACCTCGGTCACCAACATCGTGGCAACCATTGTGGCGATCTCGCTCGTGGACAAGGTGGGCCGCAAGCTGCTGCTGCTGGTCGGCTCCGCCCTGATGACCCTGTCGCTGGGAACCATGGCGGTGGCCTTCGCCCAGGCAGTCACGCTCAACGGGGAGCTTAGCCTCCCGGGCTCCTGGGGCATGGTCGCGTTGGTGGCGGCGAACCTCTTCGTCGTCGGCTTCGGCGCCAGCTGGGGACCGGTGGTGTGGGTGCTGCTGGGGGAGATGTTCCCCAACAACATCCGGGCGCTGGCCCTGGGCATCGGAGCGGCGGCGCAGTGGCTGGCGAACTTCGCGGTCAGCACGACCTTCCCGACGCTCGCCGACCAGGGTCTGCAGGTTGCCTATGGCCTCTACGCGGGATTCGCGTTGCTCTCATTCATCTTCGTCTGGCGCCTGGTGCGCGAGACCAACGGTCGCCAGCTCGAGCACATGACGCTCTGATTCCCCGGAGCATCGCGGATCCTGGGGACCTCGCGGGAATCGCCCCATGCCCACTTGCCCGCCAGGGCAGGGGGCGTGGGGCGATGTCGTTGTCCCCGGGCACCGGCCGGCGGGGAAGTGCTACCCGTGCAGTTCGCGGTAGGCCGCGGCGGCGGCCGGGTGCAGCGGAACGTCGGCGGTGTTGATGAGGGAATTCGGGCTCAGGAACTGCACCCCGACGCTCGAGCGCGGAATCAGCTCGTCGGCGTGCCCCACCAGCAGGTCCACGGTGCGCCGCACCGTCTCGGCATCCAGGTCCATGCGGCACAGCAGCAGGTTGGCCACCCCGACCGTCCAGACCTCGTCGATCCCGGCATAGCTGTCGGCCGGTACCAACACCTTGTCGTAGAACGGGCCGTCGCGTTGGCGCAATCCCGGGAGCAGCGCCGAGAGATCCAGCAGCGCGAACCCGGAGGCCGCGTGGGCCTGGGCAATGGCGGCGGTGGGCACCCCGCCGGACCAGAAGAGCGCGTCCACCTCCCCGCCGGACAACGCGGCGACCCCGTCGTTGAGCCCCAGGGGCTTGACTGTCACGTGCCTGCCCCCGGCCGCGGGATTCGATTCCAGACCGGCGACCTCAAACAGCCGCGGGGTGATCAACGAGGTCCCGGAACCTGGCATGCCCACCGCCACGGTGCGCCCGGCGAGGTCATCCAGGGTCCTGATGCCGCCGTCGCGACGCACCACGGCGTGGACGTAGTTCTGGTAGACCTTGCCCAGCGCCGCGATCTGTCCGCGGTTCACCCCGGAGGTCCCGCCCTGGAGCGAAGCGGCGTCGGCCAGCGCGACGGCCAGGTCCGCCCGCCCGGAAACCAGTTGGGCGACGTTGTCCAGGCTGCCGCCGGTGGGGTTCACCGTGGCGGTGTCGGCCACTCGGTGCCGTTGCAGGGAGGCGGCCAGCAGGGTGGCGAACTCCAGGTAGAAACCGCCCGGTTCGCCGCCGGCAACGACGATGGAGGCGCGGCGGGAATCCGGGACGCAGGAGGCGAGCGCCGGGGCCAGCAGGGCAGCCGCGCCGGTGGCCAGGGCCGCGCGCAGCACCTGGCGCCGGGCCGGTAAAAGTGTGGGGGAAAAGTTGGTCATGCGGTGCCCTGCCCGGGGCCGGGTGCGGTGTCCACTGCGCCGAACTCGATGCGGGCGCGCAGCCCGTGGGGTTCGCGGGGCGAGAGCACCAGCCGCCCGCCGTTCGCGGTGGCAAGCTTGTCAACGATCGTCATGCCCATGCCGGTGCCGCGGATCGAGGAATGCTCGGGTGCACGCCAGAAGCGGGTGGTGGCAGCGGCCAGCTGCTCCGTGCCCAGGCCCGGGCCGGTGTCGGCGACCTCGAGGATCGTGCGCGACCCTTCGCGGCGCACCGAAGCGGTGATCTCCGCCCCCGGCGCGTACTTGACGGCGTTGTTCAGCAGCTCGCCGATCATTTGCGACAGTTCGATCCGGCTGCAGGAAAGTTCCGCTCCGGGGTCCTCGGCCGTGGCCAGGACCAGGCTTGACCCGGCAGCCAGGGCGGCGGGCCGCGCTCGGTCCACCTCTTCGGTGAGCACCACGAAGGCGTTGACCCTTCCGGATCCGGGGCCCTCGGGCACCTCGGCGGAAACACCGGCCGAGTCCTCGAGTGCCCGGTGTTCGGCCACGGCCAGCTTGAGCACCGAGTCCAGGATCTCCTCGACGCGCTCAAGTTCCGCGAGCACCCCGGCCCCGGCGGCCCGGGCCTTCTCCTCGCGCAATTCAAGGAGCAGCAGATCCACGCGCAGGCGCAGTGCCCCGATCGGGTTGCGCAGGTGGTGGGAGGTGTCTGCAATGAGCTGGCGCTGGGAGGCGATGAGTTCGCCCAGGGTGGTTGCCATGTCGGTGAAGGACCGGGAGAGTTCGCGCAGCTCCGGGGGGCCGGCCTCCGGCAGCGCGGGAGTGTGGCCCGTGTCCTTGAATTCCCGCACCGCCGCGCCGAGCCGCTGCACCGGGCGCAGCACCCAACCGGTGACCCGGCCCGCCAGCAGCAGCAATACCGCGGCCAGGGCGATGGCGGCGATGGCGGTGACCAGCCAGCGGTAGCGCAGCTTGTCGCGGGCGGCATCGAGATTGACCTCCATGACGGCCTCGCCGAGCACCTGGCTGGCGCTGCCGAAGGACCGGGAAATCACCTCGGTGCCCGTGCCGAAGGGCCTGACGGGATCCAGCGCGGTGTCGGAGAGGTTCAGCGAGGCCCGGGCCAGGGCATCGCGCACGTCGGCCCGTTCGGGGTCCAGGCCTCCGGAGACCAGGGTGTCCCGCTGCAGGCGCACCACCAGGCCCTCGTCGTAGAGGCCGGAGTAGGTGTCCATGTCCCGCTGCAGCACCGTGGTGTCCCCGTCGGTTGCCGCGTCGTAGGCCACCTGGGCGATCCGGTTCAGCGCGGCTACCCGGTTGATCTGCAGCTGCTGGGTCACCTCGCGGCCCGCGGACGTGAGGATCACGTTGGACACCAACAACACCACCAGCAGCACCAGCACGCTGAGCACGCCCAGGACGCGGAGCTTCACTGCGGGTCTGACTCGACGCGGTAGCCGACGCCGCGGACGTTGACGATGAAGCCGGGCAGCCCCAGCTTGGAGCGCAGCCCGGTCAGGTGCACGTCCAGCGAGCGGGAGGAGGCCAGGAAGGCGTCTCCCCACAGGGCATCGAGGATTTGCTCGCGGGTCACCACCGAGCCGGCGTTGCGGGCCAGCAGGGAGAGCAGGTCGAATTCGGTGGGGGTCAGGGCCAGCTCGGTCCCGGCGATCTCGGCCACGCGGCGGTCCAGGTCGATGGCCAACTCGCCGAGGCGGATGTGGGGGGTGCGGCGTCCGCCCGAAACCTTGGTCCGCCGGGTGACGGCCTCGATGCGGGCGAGCAGTTCCACGAGCTTGACCGGCTTGATCAGGTAGTCGTCGGCGCCCGAGCGCAGGCCCAGCACGACGGAGCGCTCGTCGTCGCGGGCGGTGAGGATCAGGATGGGCGAATCGGAGACCTGGCGCAGCTTGCGCAGCACCTCGAGTCCGTCCATGTCGGGCAATCCCAGATCCAGCAGGATCACGTCGAAGTCGCGGTGCCTGAGCAGGGCATCGGTGCCGCGGGCGACCCGGGTGGCGCCGTGTCCGGTGGACTTCACCGCGGCGGTGAGTGCCGCGGCCATGGAGTCGTCATCCTCTACGATGAGTACGTCCATGGCCCGGGTTCCTTGCTTCGTGGAGTGTGTCGTAAAAAAGTCGTGGTTTACGGGGGCAAATACGCGGTGCGCCCGTCTTGGAGAGTATCATTTCTTCGCGTTTCCCGCCCCCGCCCGCAGCCTTCCCGGGCGCCGCCGGGACGCGGGATGGACTCCTAAGGAAGTGTTAGGAATTCGCTTTCACGTTGGTTGTAACGTGTCTCACGATTACCTTGGTTGAGGCCCCGGTTGATTGTGGGAGCCACCAACGCAAGAGGAGGAACCCATGGGCCAAGCTGCCGTGGAGAACATGAAGAAGGCACCGCGATCCGGTGCCGGCACCAAAGATGCAAGCGAGGCGGCGGCAACCCGCAGGGCCGTCAGCAACATCCTCAAGGGCTCTGCCGGAAACCTCGTGGAGTGGTTTGACCTCTACGTTTACACGGTGTTTGCCGCGTACTTCCAGTCCCACTTCTTCAACTCGACCAACGAGCTGCAGGCGGGCCTCGAGGCCATGGCCGTCTTCGCCACCTCGTTCCTGATGCGTCCGGTGGGTGCCTGGTTCTTCGGCCGCTACGCCGACCGCCACGGCCGCAAGGCCGCGCTGACCCTCTCGGTCACCCTGATGAGCGGCGGTTCCTTCGCCATCGCGCTGTTGCCGACCCAGCAGGCCATTGGCATGTGGGCCATGGTCCTGCTGGTCTTCGTGCGCCTGCTGCAGGGCTTCTCGGTGGGTGGCGAGTACGGAACCAGCGCCACCTACATGTCCGAGGCCGCGACCTCCAGGCGCCGCGGGTTCTTCTCCTCCTTCCAGTACGTGACCCTGATCGGCGGCCAGATGATGGCCCTGCTGGTGCTGGTCATCCTGCAGAACACCATGAGCCACGAGACGCTCACCGCGTGGGGCTGGCGCATTCCGTTTGCCATTGGCGGCGTCGCGGCCCTCGTCGTGTTGTGGCTGCGCCGCACCATGGAGGAAACCGTCTCCGCCGAGCAGGTTGCCGCGGCCAACAAGCCAGGCGTTGCCGGCGAGGCCCAGCCGGGCACCATGAAGCTGCTCTTCACCCAGTACTGGAAGCCGCTGCTGGTCTGCATCGGCATCACCCTGGGCGGCACCGTTGCCTTCTACACCTACACAAACTTCATCCTGAAGTTCATGAACGACACCTCGGGCATCGAAAAGACCCAGACCTCGGTCATCAACTTCTGGGCGCTGTTCATCTTCATGCTGCTGCAGCCGGTCTACGGCATGATCTCCGACAAGGTCGGACGCAAGCCGCTGCTGCTCTGGTTCGGCATCACCGGCGTGCTGTTCACCTGGCCGCTGCTCTCGATGCTGTCCAAGACGCAGAACCCGGTCTTCGCCTTCCTGCTGATGATGGGCGGACTGGTCATCGTCGGCGGCTACACCTCGATCAACGCGCTGGTGAAGGCCGAGCTGTTCCCCGCCTCGATCCGCGCCCTGGGCGTGGGACTGGGCTACGCCATCGCGAACTCGCTCTTCGGCGGAACCGTCCCGCTGATCGGCGCTGCCCTGCAGAAGGCCGACCGCGTTGACCTGTTCTTCACCTACGTCACCGTGGCCATCGCGATCTCGCTGCTGGTCTACATCTTCGCGCTGAAGAACAAGAAGACCACGCACCTGGACAACGAGCAGGGCCACGCCTGGAACGGCAAGGCCGTCGAGGCCGACGGCCAGGGTGCCAAGGACCAGGACGGCGACAAGAAGGATCTCGTCGACGCCTAGTTCCACCGTTTCGCCGGGGTCGTCCCCGGAAAGGAAGCCACCCGTCATCACGCGTCCCAACGTGAAGGCGGGTGGCTTTCTGTGTGTGGCGCCGGGAGTGCCGGGGATTGGTTAGGCTGCTGACCCGGGGGAGGCCTGCGATGCCCGGATGGCACGGCGCAGGTCCTCCAGGTCCGGCTGGCCAGCGAAACCACTCGGGGTTCGGTAGACACGACATGACACCGCCGGTTCCGTCCCGGATTCAAAGAGGTCGGCGCCGTTGAGGCTGAAGCTCGGAGATCCGTGGAAATCGTGGAGGGCTGCCTCCTGATCCGTGCGGATTTCACGCACGAAGGCCGGAACCGCGATGCCCTCCAGTTCAAGCGCGGTGGCAAAGAGTTCCCGGGCGGATTCGGAATTCGGGCATCCGGGGATCACCTGCAAGATCGGTTCCACGTCTTGAGTATCGCGCGTTTGGGTCGCGGCCGTAAAGCGGGCAGGCGGCCCAAAGTCCGGTGGCCGTCCCTCGAGAACGGGGATGCGGCCACCGGGCGCCATGCGTTGGGTTCCTAGCCGTTGAAGGTGCCGGGGAACGGACCGGTGCGCCCGTCCCGTTCCAGCCCGTCGAGCGCTGCGACCTGGCCGGCGTCCAGATGGAACCCGAAAACGTCCAGGTTCGAGGCCATGCGCGAGGCGGTGACTGACTTCGGAATCACCACGTTGCCCTGCTGCAGGTGCCAGCGAAGGACGACCTGGGCCGGGGTGACCCCGTGGACCCGCGCGGCGGCCAACACGGAGGGGTCATCCAACACGGCCCCCTGGGCCAAGGGGCTCCAGGCCTCGGTCGCGATGCCGTGTGCGCGGTTCATGGCCGCGGTTTCCCGGTTTTGCAGGAAGGGATGCAGTTCCACCTGGTTAACGGCCGGAACCGTGCCGCCGAGCTCGAAGATGCGTTCGAGCTGTCCGGGGAGGAAATTAGAGACGCCAATGGACCGGGTCAGGCCCTCGGCGCGCAATTCCTCCATTGCCTGCCAGGACTCGAGGTAGGCATTGGTGTCGGTGCCCGGCCAGTGGATCAGGTAAAGGTCCACATGGTCCAGGCCGAGCCTCTCAAGGCTTGCGGACAAGGCGTCACGCGCAGACGCCCGGCCCAGGTCAGCCAGCCAGAGCTTGGTGGTCACGAAGAGTTCGTCGCGCTGGATGCCGGATTCGGCCAGTGCACGTCCCACTCCTGACTCATTGCCGTAAATGGCGGCGGTGTCGATGCTGCGGTATCCGGTTTCAAGGGCCGTGGCCACCGCCTCGGTGGTCTGGTCGTCCGGGACCTGGAAGACGCCGTATCCAAGTTGCGGCATGGTGGTGCCGTCGTTGAGGGTGACGGTCGGGATGGTGGTCGTTGAGCTGGTCATGGGAATACTCCTTGGATTGACGGGAAAGGTGTTGATGGTGGCGTGCCCGTCGTCCTAGACGGTGATCGGCACGGAAGCGGAAGTCCGCGACTTGGCGTATTCGCCGCCCCGGACGCGGGTGGCGATAAGCATGACCGCGAGTCCGGCAACGGTGATGGCGGCTCCGGCCCACAGAGGGGAGGTGTAGCCCAAGCCCGCGGCGATGGTCAGTCCGCCGGCCCATGCGCCCAGTGCGTTGCCCACGTTGAAGGCGGCGATGTTGGCCCCCGAGGCGAGGGTTGGTGCGTGGGCGGCATGGTTCATGATGCGCATTTGCAGGCCCGGGACGGTGGCGAAGCCGATTCCGCCCATGAGGACGAGCGCAATGATGGTGGCGACCTTGTTGTCGGCGGTGAGCGCGAAGGCCACCAGGACGACGGTGAGGATCGAAAGCACGGTGATCAGCGTTGCCGCCAGGTTGCGGTCGGCGGCCTTGCCACCGAGGATGTTGCCCGCGAAGAGGCCGAGGCCGAAGAGGACCAACAACCACGGGACCGAGCTGGCGGCAAAGCCGCTGACACCGGTGAGCGTGAAGGCGATGTAGGTGAAGGCGCCGAACATGCCGCCGTAGCCCAGGATGGTCACGATCATGGACAGCCAGACCTGGGGGCTGCGGAAAATGCCGAATTCGCCGAAGATTCCCTTGTTGCCCGACCGGGCAAGGTTTCCTGGAACCAGGAGCATGATGCCAACGAGGGCGACGACGCCGATGGCAGTAATGGCCCAGAAGGCGGAACGCCACCCGGTGGCCTGGCCCAGCAGGGTGCCGAAAGGCACGCCCAAGACGTTGGCGATGGTCAGGCCCGCAAACATGAATGAAATGGCGCCGGCCCGCTTGTTGTCTGCCACCAGGTCTGCGGCAACGACAGAGCCAATTCCGAAGAATGCTCCGTGGCAGAGGGCCGCAACGATCCTGCCGACCATGACGATTTCATAGGTGGGACCCGTGGCGCTGAGCAGGTTTCCGATAATGAACAGGAGCATCAGGAACAGCAATGACTTCTTGCGGTCCAGCCTGCTGAGCACCGCGGTGAAGATGATGGCGCCGATGGCCACGGCGAGTGCGTATCCGGAAATGAGGTAGCCGGCGACGGTTTCGGTAACGCCGAAATCTGCGGCAACCTCGGGCAGGAGGCCCATGATGACGAATTCCGTCAATCCGATTCCAAAGCCGCCGAGGGCGAGGGCGTAGAGAGCTACGGGCATGGTGAACCTTCGGTGTGTGAGGGTTGGAAGAAGATGCGAAGGGTGTCCCCGCATCAATCGTTGCGTATGCAACTAACTGCTAACGCAATGATTGCACACGCGTTATATCGGCGCAAGGTGATATGCTGAGGGGGACGAAAACACAAGGAGAATCACCCATGGGGATCAAGGACGACGCTGTACAGATCCGCGCGCAGGGATGGCGCACGCTCGCCGCACTGCACAACCTCATCGAGGGGGAGCTGGAGCGCGCGCTGCAGGCCAAGCACGGGCTGTCCGTTGTGGAATTCACCGTGCTTGACGCCCTGAGCCGGCAGGACGGTTGGCACATGCGCATGGCCCAGCTCGCCCGCGCCGCGGCCCTGTCCAGCAGTGCCACCACCCGGCTGGTGACCCGGCTCGAGGATCGCGCCCTGCTGACCCGCATCCTGTGCACGGATGACCGCCGCGGCATCTACACCGAACTGACAGCCGCGGGGGAGAAACTTCTGGCCGAGGCCCACCCGACGCACGACGCCGTGCTCCGCTCGGCACTGGAAAGTGCGGCGCGGGTGCCCGAACTCCAGGACCTGGTCACCGCGGTGGCTCCCGAGGGCGAAAACTAGCGATTCGTCCCACTATTCACGATGCCGCGACTCCACCGCGGGGCGCGTACGATGGGCGACCGGCCGTTCGCGGTGCCCCGGCCCCGCGCGGGATCAGTCAGTCGCCGGCGCCCAGGTAGCTGGGATCGTCCGCGTCCAGGGGGTCCGCATAGTTGACCTCAAGCCCGGCCGGCTCGGCGACGGCATAGGCAACCATTTTCTTGAGCACCGGAGGAATCCGATAGTGCGAATCGCGGAGCACCAGGCCCTCGTCGCACAACAAATCCAAAGTCATTTGCGCGATCATCAGGTCAAGTTGGTCGTCGCCGGCTGTTGCGTCAAGGGCGGTTTCCAGGTGCTCCACCGAGTACCCGTCCTCGGTCGCGGCGTCCAGGAGCATCGACGTCATGATGATGCCTTCAATGTCTTCGTTGGACAGATCTTCCGTGGTGCCCTGGTGGGCCTCGCGATCCCCATCGACGGCCGTGAACCGGAGATAAAGGCACAATGCGACATCGCGGATGATGTGCATCAGTAATTCTTCGCGATCGAGTCCGGTGGCTGCGGCCAACGGGCGGTGCATCGTTGCCCGGCGTGCGCCCAGCTCGATGATGCCTATTCGCACCAGCGCCTCCCAATACAGGTCCAGGCGTGGAACGTCCCGGGCCGTGGTCAACCGCAGTGGTTCGCCTTCACGGGCGGTGAACATCGTCGGATCCGTGTTCACGCCCACGGCCGCAACACCCAGGGCCGCGGCGGCACCTTGGATGTCCTTTCGCGTCAACACGCCCTTGGACGTAACGTCGCGTTTTTCGCCGAACCACTCCAGGAATGATTGGAGGCGACCTGACAAGGGCAGTGCGAGCAGGCTGTCTCGGGTTTGTTTGCGGGTCAGGGCGGGAACCTCAAGGACCCGGCCGTCGAAGGTCGCGTCGGACTGTTCGTCGATGATTTCCAGTATCGCTTCCTGGGCTGCCTCGAACTGGGCGTCGCTGCCACTCCAAAGGTCCGAGTCGTCCAGGAACAGCAGGTATCCCATGACCACGTGCAGGACGAAGTCGAGATCGTCGTCAGAGTCTTCGGTGAGATACCAGACCAAGGTCGCTACGGTGGGGGAGAGCTGCAAGGTAGTCGTGTCCGCGCCACCGCCAAGTCGCACGTAGTGCCCGAGGAATTCATGAAGAACCGGCAGCGGATCGCCAATGGCAGTCAGGGACGTGTTCGCGCGAACCCACTTCATGAAGCGTGCCGAGACGTCGTCCCCGGTGCTGCGGGCGCGGAACTCGTCAATGCTGACGATCTGTCCGGCGGCCGCGGACCGCGCGGGGTGTCCCTGCTTGGTCTTGTTGGATGTCGACGGCTTCTTCTTGGTCATGGGATCTCACAATCGATAAGGCGCAGTCGGACGACTCCCCATCACAGTACAACAGGCGCGCGCCCCGGGGCTTGGTGCATTGCCCGGATCGAGGCGACCGCTTGGGGCCACGTGTGAAGGGTGGCCGGGCCGACCGCGAATGGACTTCCCCCGGGCTCCGGCCCTCGCGCGGCCGGCAACAATGTCCGCTGAGCCCAAGCATGAACGGGGTCCCGAGGGTGACGATACGAGGATTTGATCGCCCGGACGTCGGAACCGCTGGCGGAGACGTAGCACGACGCGCGCTTCTGCGCCGAGGAGTTCGATTCCACTCCTTGCTCGGCCGCTTCTGCCGCAGGAGGGCACCCCTCGAGCGATATAGGTAAAACCGGTGAATTGGATCGATAAAAACAGTTTTACGTATGTGCCGTAAGGCTACATCCTTGTGTGAAGGACATCTCATTCTTCTCGCATAAGGAGCAGAACACGTGCAAGGCACTTCCCTGAAACCACACGTCGTCACGTTGGGGACGGCCGGCGGACCGCGCTGGTGGACCGGCGAAAACGCCGGCAAGCGCGCGGGCATCGCCACCGCCGTGGTCGTCGGCGACGCCGTGTACCTGGTGGACGCCGGGACCGGCGTCGGCAACCAGCTCATGAAGGCCGGGTTCAGCACCGCGAACCTGCGCGGCATCTTCCTGACCCACCTGCACTCCGACCACACCATCGACCTGGCGTCGCTGGCGATCTTCGGACTGTTCACCATCACCCCCGGCCAGGCACCGATCCACATCATCGGCCCCGGCGACCGCGGCGCCCTGCCGCCGGCCTCCCCGCGCGCCCAGGTCCCGCCGACCCCGCTGTACCCGGAAAATCCGACCCCGGGCACGGCGGACATGTTCAGCCACCTCATGCAGGCCTACGGCACCGACCTGAACGACCGTGTGATCGATGCCCTGCGTCCCTCCCCGCTGGACCACTTCATAGCTTCTGACATCGCGATCCCCGCGGGCACCGGATACCACCCGAATGGGAATCCGACGCCCGAGGACTTCGAGCCCTTCGAGATCTACCGGGACGAGCTGGTCACCGTGACAGCCACCCTGGTCAAGCACCCGCCGATCGCCCCGGCCTTCGCCTTCCGCTTCGACACCGCCGAAGGCTCCGTGACGATCTCCGGGGACACCGCGCCCTGCGACAACCTCGTGCGGCTCGCCCGCGACACCGACCTGCTGCTGCACGAGGCCATCGACTTCGACTGGGTACAGCGCAGCTACGGAAGCATCGGCACCGAGGCCGCCCAGGCCTCCATGGACCACCACCGGCTCTCGCACACCTCGGCCGCCCAGGCCATCGAGCTCGCCGAACGCGCCGGGGCCCGGACCCTGGCCCTGCACCACCTGGTGCCCGGGACCACGCCACTGTCCACGTGGCTCTCCCACTCCAAGGATTTCTCCGGAACCTTCCTGGTGCCCGAGGATCTCGATACCATTTCCTTTAGCCGCATTCGAACAGAAATGATGGTTGCACGATGAGCCACACCCAAACACCCGCCGGGAACTCCGCCGACATTGTCGTCCCGTCGCTGAACTCACCGCACATGCGCAGGATCCTGGCCTCCAGCTTCATCGGCAGCGCCATCGAGTTCTACGACTTCATTCTTTACGCAACCGCCGCCTCGCTGGTGTTCAACAAGGTCTTCTTCGTCAACCAGTCACCTGCCGTGGCCCTCTTCGCCTCCTTCGCCACGCTCGCGGTTGGCTACCTGGCCCGCCCGCTGGGCGGCATCATCTTCGGGCACTACGGGGACAAGCTCGGGCGCAAGGGCGTGCTGATCACGTCCAT
Source organism: Paeniglutamicibacter sp. GQ140 (assembly GCF_059759235.1). NCBI lineage: Bacteria > Bacillati > Actinomycetota > Actinomycetes > Micrococcales > Micrococcaceae > Paeniglutamicibacter > Paeniglutamicibacter sp. GQ140. The sequence continues at coordinate 330,291 of NZ_JCAXDW010000001.1, read as the reverse complement.
GGTGATGATGGGCGTCGCCTCGACCATCATCGGCCTGTTGCCGCCGACCGCGCAGGTCGGCATCATTGCCCCGATCGCACTGATCACCCTTCGCATCATCCAGGGACTGGCCGTGGGCGGGGAATGGGGCGGGGCCATGCTCATGGCCCTGGAACACGCGCCCAAGGAGCGCCGCGGTTTCGCGGCGAGCTTCGCGAACATGGGCGGCCCGGCCGGCGCGGTGCTGGCAACCCTGGCTGTCTCCGCGGTCTCCACGCTGCCCACCGAGCAATTCCTGGCCTGGGGCTGGCGCATCCCGTTCATCGCCAGCCTGGGTCTGGTCGCCATCGGCCTGGTCATCCGCCTGAAGGTCGCCGAGTCCCCGCTTTTCCTGGCCCTGGAGGGCAAGGCCGAGGAGCGCAAGATCCCGCTGCTGCAGGTGCTGACCAAGTACCCGAAGTCGGTGCTCATGGGCACGCTGGTGGGCATGAGCTCCTACACCGTGCAGGGCCTGATGACGGTCTGGGCCATCTCCTACGTCGTGGAGGAAGCCGGCATGGACCGCACCGCGGTGCTCAACATCAAGGCCGTGGGCGCCACCCTGACCATCGTCGCGGTGTGGTTTGCCGCCCGCTACTCGGACAAGCTGGGCCGCCGCCCGGTGATGATGTTCGGCATCCTGGCCGGCGCGGTGCTTGCCCTGCCGATCATGTGGATGCTGCAGCTCGGCGAGCTCTGGCTCTTCGCGATTGCGCTCTTCCTGGCCAACGGCGTCATCCAGGGCACCATCTTCGGCCCGTTCGGCGCCTTCACCGCGGAGCTGTTCCCCACCCGCATCCGCTACACCGGGGCCTCCCTGGTCTACCAGCTGTCCTCCACGCTGGGTGCCGGCTTCACCCCGATGATCGTCACCGGCCTGGTGCTGGCCGGCGGTGGCTCGCTCTGGCTCGCCGGGGCCGTGTGGGCAGCGGTCTTCATCATTGCCGCGCTGGCCATGCGCAGCATCAAGGAAGGCAAGGACGCGGACCTGGGCGCCGAGGAGATGTAGCACCAGCCGCCTCGCTCCGCCGTGCGGGGGCCGGAAGCGTCCGTTCAGGGCGCCTCCGGCCCCCGCTCGCGTTCGGCCCCGACCCGTTCGCAGAATTCGATGAAGGCGCGCAGCCGCAGGCTCGGACGCTCGGCGGCCGTGTAGGCGACGCAGATGTCGCTGTGCCCCACCTGCCCCTCGATCTCCAGCACTGCAAGCGGCAGCCCGTCGTAGCTCACATCCGCCGGCGGGCGCTGCACCAGCACCGTGTAGCCCAGCCCGCGGGCGACCATGCCGCGCACCGCCTCGAAGTTTGAGCTGCTCCAGGCGATCTTCGGGTCCAGGCCCGACATGCGCAGGTTGACCAGCTGGTTGTCGCGCACCGTGGGGATGTCCAGGGACACGAAGTCCTCGTCCGCCAGGTCGGCCAGCCGCACGGTCCCGTTCCCCGCGAGCCGGTGTCCGGCCGGAAGCAGCACGTAGGGGCGCCCGCTCATCACCGTGGTGTGCTGCACGTGGGGCAGCAGGTGGCGGGTGTGGGTGATCACCGCATCGAGGTAGCCCTCCAACAGGCGCTCCTGCAGCTCGGCGCCGTCGCCCTCGGTGATGCGCACCTCGAGCCCCGGATGCGGCTTGGTGAACTGCTCGCAGACCACCGGCAGCCAAAAGGCCGAAAGCCCCGAATACATCCCGATGTTCAGCGGCCCCACCAGGCCGCTCTGGCGCTCGCCGATCAGGCCCTGGACCTCTTCGGCGTGCCTGACCAGATCCTTGGCATCGCGCAGGAAGTGTGTTCCCACCGCGGTCAGCACGACGCCGCGGGCCCGGTGGCGCACCAGCAGCTGGGAGCCGACGATGCGCTCGAGTTCCCCGATGGACTGGGACATCGCTGCCTGCGAGATGTGGCAGGCCGCCGCGGCACCGGAGATCGTGCCGGCATCGGCCACGGCGATGAAGTACTGCAATTGCTTGAAGGTGTAGTTGACCACTTCTCCAGCGTAGGTGATGTGCGTGCGGTCACGAGGCGCCGGGCGTTGCGTTGCGGTCACCCGGCTGTGCCATGATTTCAGCATGGAGAACAAATCCTCGCCCGTCGAGTCGGTGGACCGCGCCCTGCTGTTGGTGCTTGCCATGCGCGATGACGGCCCGCTCTCGGTCAAGGCCGCGGCGCAGCTGTTGGACGTGGCACCCTCGACGGCTCACCGGCTGTTGACCGCTCTGGCTTTCCGCGGCTTCGCCGCCCAGGGCCACGACCGGACCTACCGGCAGGGGCCCGAGCTTTCCGGGAACGCCCCGCAGGCGATTTCCACCCAGAAGCTGCGCCAACACGCGCAGTCGGCACTGGTCCGGCTGCAGGGCACGGTGGGGGAGACGGTGCAGGTCATGGTCCTGAACGGAGGAAACATCCAGTTCGTCGAGGGCGTCGAGTCGGCGCGGACCCTGCGCGTGGCCAAGCGCGTCGGGGACATGATGCCGGCCTTCGTGTCCTCCGGCGGCAAGGCGATGCTGGCGCGGCTGACCAACGCCGAGCTGGAGGAGCTGTACCGTTCCGGGCTGCCGCCCTGGGCCACCGGCAAGACCACCACCGTGGCTTCGCTCAAGCGACTCATGACCAAGGTCCGCCGGGACGGCTACGGCACCAGTTTCGAGGAAACCGAGCAAGGCGTGGTGGGCCTGGGAGTCAGCATCAACGACGCCGACGGTCGCCCGGTTGCCGCGGTGACCACCGCAACTCCGAGCATCCGCTTCAATCGCTCCGCGATGCCGCAGCATATAGAGGCACTGCAGCTGGCCGCCACGGAGATCATGGAGAAACTGCGCGGAGGCTGAGGTCCCGCGTCGAACGGGGCTGGACACTCGGTGCCGCCGGCGCCTCCCCGCGGGGAGACGCCGGCGGCACCTGTCGATTAGGCGGCGGCCAGGATGCGGGAGACGGACTGCACCGTCTCGTCCAGGTCCTGCGGATTGACCAGCACGCCGGTGTCCAGCACGCCGCCGGATCCGCCCTGCACCAGGCGCTTGAGCGGGATTTCCATGCGCTTGCCGGTGCGCGTGCGCGGGATGCTGCGCACGAACAACACGTGGTCCGGGACGTGGCGCGGGGAGAGCTGGGTGCGCAGCGCGGTGCGGATCGAGCGCTCCAGTGCCACGGTGTCGGCGTCCTCCTCGGCCTCCACCAGCAGGACCAGCTGGCCCATCGCGCCACCCTGCTCAAAGTGCATCACCATGGCGTCGTTGACGCCGGGGTGGCCATCGAGCAGTGCATAGAACTCGGCGGTGCCCAGGCGCACGCCGCCGCGGTTCAGCGTGGCGTCCGAGCGGCCGGTGATGACCCAGGTGTCGCGTTCGGTGCGCACCAGCCAGTCGCCGTGGCGCCAGACGCCCTCAAAGACATCGAAGTAGCTGGCGTTGTAGCGCTCATTGTCCGGATCGTTCCAGAAGAACACCGGCATCGAGGGCATGGGCAGCGTGGCGACCAGCTCGCCGGGTTCCCCGTGCAACGAATTGCGGTCATGGTCCCAGGAATCCACGGCAACGCCCAGTGGGCGGCAGGCCATTTCCCCGGCATGGACGGCGGACAGCGGGCTGGCGCCCAGGAAGGCGGCGCAGATGTCGGTGCCGCCGGAGGTCGGCGCCATTACCAGATCGGGATTGATCGAGTCATACGCCCAGCCTGCAACGTCTGCGGCCAACGGGGAACCGGAGCACTGGATCTCGCGCAGCCGGCCCAGGTCCCACTTCTTTCCCGGTTCCACACCCGCGTGGGCGCAGGCGGCCAGGTAGGCCGATCCGGTGCCCATGTAGGTCGATTCGGTTTCGGCCATGACCGCCCACTGCGACCATTCGCCGTCAAGGGTCGGCCAGTTGGGGTCCCCGTCCTGCAGGACCACGGTGGCGCCCACCAGCAGCGAGGAGGCGCCCATGTTCCAGACCATCCACCCGGTGGTGGAGAACCAGTAGGCGGTGTCGGCCTCGGAGATGTCGAAGTGCAGGCCCATGGCCTTGTAGTGCTCCAGCAGCAGGCCGCCGTGGGAGTGCACGATGGCCTTGGGGGTGCCGGTGGTGCCGGAGGAAAAGAGCACCGTCATGGGGTGGTTGAAGGGCACCGGCTCAATGACGGCCGTGGCGCGTTCGGCGGTGAAGTCGGCCCAGGACAGGGCACCGGGTGCCGCGGTTTCGGTGTCCAGGTCTTCGTCGAGGTAGGGCAGCAGCACGGTGGGGATGCCCGGCAGCTCGGCGCGGACGGCTGCCAGGTCGTTGAGCTTGGAGATCGGCCTCTCGCCCCAGCGGTAGCCGTCGATGGAGATCAGCAGGCTTGGCTCGAGTTGGCCGATGCGGCCCAGGACGCCCTTGACCCCCATTTCCGGCGGGACGCAGCACCAGATGGCGCCCAGGCCGATGACGGCGAAGTAGGCGGCGAGGGTCTGCGGGATGTTGGGCAGGTATCCGGCGACCCGGTCCCCGGGCTTGATCCCCTGGCGAATCAGGCCCTGCTGGATGCGTTCGATTTCCTCGGTGAGCCGGGCGCCGGTCCAGTCGACGCTGCCGTTGGTCTGGCTGCGGGACTTGACCATGGTGTCCTCCGGGCGCCGTGCGAGGGAACGCAGGATGTGCTCGGTGAAGTTGATCCTGGCCCCGGCGAACCATTGCGCCCCGGGCATGGTGCGGTCGGTGAGCACCGAGGTGTAGGGGGCGTGGCTGATGACCTCGAAGTGGTCCCAGACCTCGCCCCAGAAGTCCTCGAGGTTCTGAACCGACCAGGCCCAGGCGTCCTCGTAGTCGGCGAAGTGCCTGCCGGTCTTGGCCTCGATCTTTTCCAGGAAGCGGCCCATTTGGCTGTTTGACCAGTCCTCGCGGGCGGGTGCGGGGCGCAGCAGGGTACCGGGTTCGGTGTTCTTCATGGTTCTTTCCTTTAATGGTGTTCGTATATCCGGGGTGCCCGACGACGGGACTGCGGTGCGTTAGGAGGCGATGGTGCCGGAATCGAGTCCGAGCAGCCTCACCGCGTTGTCCTTGGTGATCTTTTGCCGCGGTCCGTCGCGCAGCTCCAGCTTGGCGAAGTCGGCCATCCAGCGGTCAGGCGGCAACAGCGGGTAGTCGGACCCGAAGAGGACCTTGTCCTGGAGCATGGTGTTGGCATACTGCACCAAATTGGCCGGGAAGTACTTGGGGGACCAGCCGGAGAGGTCGATGTACACGTGGTTGTGGCGGACCGCCACGGCCAGGGCCTCGTCCTGCCAGGGGAAGGACGGGTGGGCCATGATGATGCGCAGTTCGGGGAAGTCCACCGCCACGTCGTCCAGGGCCAGCGGGTTGGAGTATTTCAACCGGATCCCGCCGGAGCCGGGCATGCCGGCTCCGATGCCGCTCTGGCCGGTGTGGAAGAGGGCGGGAACGCCCAGGGACTGGATTTCCTCGTACAGCGGGTAGACGGCGTGGTCGTTGGGGAAGAAGGACTGCAGGTTCGGGTGGAACTTGAATCCCTTGATCCCGTAGTCCTCGACCAGGATGCGGGCCTCGTTGATGGCCGCCTTCCCGCGGGCAGGATCGATGCTGGCGAAGGGGATCAGCACGTCTGCGTGCTTGGCGGCCTCCTCGGCGATGTAGCGGTTGGAGATCGGCGGGTGGCCTGTGGTGGCCTCGTGGTCCACGGTGAAGACGACTGCCGCCATGTTGCGTTCGCGGTAGTGCGCCGCGACGGCCTCGATCCCCAGGGGGTCGTGGGCAGCGCCGAAATGCGCCTGGGCCGCCTCGCGGAAATCGTCGGGCATGTCGGTGTGGCCGTGGTCATCGGATTCAATGTGGACGTGCATGTCGATGGCGACGAGGTCCGCGACGTTGATCTTGCTCATGGGTGGAGTCTTTTCCTTGCCGGTGGCGGACGGGTCCGCCACCGTTGGCGGGGCTGTGGTGGAGGAGTGGGTCGAATCAGGAGACGGTGGCGGCAACGGGTTGCGCCGTGCGGGCCTGGCGCTTGAGCGAGTGCCCCAGGGCCAGGATGCACAGGGCGGATGCGGCCAGTGGGGCGGCGAAGAGCACGAAGATGTTCTCCGGCTTCCAGCCTCCGGACAGTAGGTATCCGACCAGGATCGGGGCAACGATGGACACCAAGCGGCCCAGGCCAATCATCCAGCCGACACCGGTTGCCCGGGCACGGGCGCTGTAGATCTCGGGGGAGACCGTGTAGAAGCCGGCGATGCCCGCGGTGGTGAGCATTCCCAGGAAGAGGGCGAGCACCATGGCCAAGGTGATCTGGCTGAAGAGCATGGAGAAGACGATGTAGGCGGCGGCCGATCCGAGAAGCGCGATGACCAGCAGCGGGCGTGCGCGGTAGCGGACGGCCAGGGCGCTGAAGACGAAGCAGCCCAGGATGCCGCCGGCGTTGGCGATGGTTCCGGTGGTGACGCCTGCCGAGTTGTCGCCGGTGACGCCGGCAATGATCTTCGGGGTCCAGGTGTTGGCGAAGTAGTAGGCGGCCACAAGGCAGCCGTAGCCGGCCCAGAGCATGAAGGTGCGGAAGCGGATCGGGCCGGTGAGGATCTCGCGGATCGCCGACTGTTCCTTGCCGGTGGCCGTGGAGGCAGGCAGGGTGTCGAGCGCGGGGCGCCCGATCTTGGCAAGGATGTTGTTTGCGCGACCGAGTGCGCCTGCCGGGCGGCGGGTGAACAGGTAGTCGAGGGATTCGGGCAGCCAGACCCAGGAAACGACGAGCATGATGATGGTCAGGACCGCGCCCACGGCGAAAAGGGACTGCCAGCCGAGGCTGGGGATCAACGGTCCGGCCACGATGCCGCCGATGGTGGCGCCGATCGGGTAGCCGGCGGTGTAGATTCCCATGATCGAGCCGCGGCGCTTGTCCGAAGAGTATTCGGAGACCAGGACGTTGAGGTTGGCCATCATGCCGCCGACACCCAGGCCGGTGACGATCCGGAAGACCAGGAGCTGGGTGGCATCGGTGGCGAAGACCGAGGCAACCATGCCGATGCTGATGACCACCAGCGAGATCAACGTGAGGCGGCGGCGACCAATCTTGTCGGCGAGCGGAGTCAGGAAGATGGAACCGGCAGCCATGCCGAACAGGCTTGCGCTCAGCAGGAATCCGAGGGCGGCCGGTGCGATGCCCCACTCGCGGGAAAGTACCGGCGCGGCGTAGGCCATGGCGGCCACGTCGAACCCATCGATGAGAATCAAGGTCAAGGCGATGACGACGGCCATCACCTGGAACCGGCTCATGGCCGAACTGCGTATTTCCGCGAGAGTTTCCATGGGGGCTTCCTGGTTGGGTGAGAGGGAATCGGGGGGAACGCCGCCCGACAGTGTGAGCTTAGTCATGAAATCGAAGCTCATCCACATTTTGAACGCAGATTCCTTATTGCGGAATCGCGGGTCTAACAGGAATCGCCAAATTGCCGTAATTTTAGGCTTTTCAGGTGGATTCGGGCATTTGTTCGAGCGGAAAGTAGTTGACGAGTCGTTCCGTATGAAGGAATTCTTGACCGAGGATGAGGGGCGGGCGGGCTTGCGCCGGGGAGTGGCGAGGGTTGCGCCTCGGCCACTTCGGATGCAGGTGTGCCGGCCGGTGTCGTGGGATGCTTGAGCCATGACCAACTCCACGCCCGATGCGGCCGCGGGCGACGTCGAGTCCTGGACCGATGGCGTGGCCCACCCGCCCATCGAGTCCGTTGACCGCGCGCTGCAGCTGGCGCTCATGCTCCGCTTCGGCGGTGCCCTGACGGTCACCGAGGCCGCTGCGCGACTCGGGGTGGCGGTCTCCACGGCACACCGCCTGCTGGCGGCCCTTTCCTATCGGGGGTTTGCGAGTCAGGACCGGGAGCGGCGCTATGTTGCGGGACCTGTTCTTGCCGCCCAGGCGGTCGGGGCCATAGCCCGAAGTTCACTGCGCGACCTGGCTCGCCCTGCGCTTGAGCGGCTCCATGTCCGGCTCCATGAAAGTGTGGGCTTCATGGTGCTGGAAATGGGTTCAGTTCGTTTCCTGGACGGCATAGATGAAATGGAGCAAAACCTGCGGGTGGTGATTCGCATCGGCGACAAGCTGCCGGCATTTGAATCGGCCGGGGGCAAGGCCATGCTGGCGCAACTGCGAAATGACGACCTGGCCGCCGTTGCATCCGCTTCGGGGGCTCCGGTGCCGCTGGATGAGCGGGCCGGGGCGGAAGGCGGATCGCTCGCAACGTTGAAGCGGCATCTGGCCGTGGTTCGCCGCAACGGCTACGGGGTGAATCTGGAGGAAACGTCGCCGGGCATCTGCGGAGTGGGTGTTGCGATCCCCACGACAGGACAGCCACTCGGGGCCTTTACGACTGTTCTGCCCACTGCCCGCTTCCATCGGGACGAGCTCAAGGGCTACGTCGATGCCCTCGTCCAGGCGGCGGAAGAGACCGGTCGTCGCATCGCGGATCTGACGCGCGCGCTCTGAGGCCGGAGCGTCCCTGGCAGGGCATCGATCCGCGATCCGTGTGACCAAGGGAATGTTGTGTTCGGCTTTCCTCTGGACGGAAAAGTTGACGAGAATTCCCGACCAGAATCCCTGATTGCATGTATTTGCATATAATTTCTACGAGGGTGAGAACTCGACATTCCGGCAGTGGGAAAACCGTAATATCGGTGTGATCAGCGCCGTTGACGCTCGGTTCGGGCGAGCCTACTGTATGAAATGCATCAACACCGGAAGCGGAATTCCTTTCCGCACCGTGAGAAGCAAACAAGCACGGACCGTCACCCGCCGGACCACCTGGCCCGAGAGTCCCGGCCCTCACCGTACATAGGAATGCGAACCGAAGCCGTGGGAACCACGGCGTCGTGTAGAAGGAGTCGAAATCATGTCACAGCGTGTACTCATCACCGCCGGAGCCGGCGGAATCGGACTGGCCATCGCCAAGGCATTCGTTGCCAACGGTGCCCGCGTCCACATCGCCGACGTCAACGCCGAGGCCGTCGCGGCCATCGTCGCGGAAAACGAAAACATCACCGGATCGGTGGGCGACATCAGCAAGTCCGAGGATCTTGATGTGCTCTTCAAGGACGTTGAGGAACAGCTCGGCGGACTGGACGTGCTGATCAACAACGCCGGCATCGCCGGTGCCACCGCACCCGCCTCCGACTACCCCGTCGACACCTGGGCCGCGGTCGTGAACATCAACCTCACCGGCACCCTCATGGTCACCCAGCGCGCCATCCCGCTGCTGAAGGAATCGGACGCGGGATCCATCCTCGTGATGTCCTCGCTCGCTGGCCGCTTCGGCTACCCGAACCGCATCGCCTATTCCACCACCAAGTGGGGACTCGTCGGCTTCACCAAGACGCTCGCCCTGGAACTGGGTGAAGACGGCATCACCGCCAACACCATCCACCCCGGTGCCGTCGACGGCCCGCGCATGGGCAGCGTGCTGGCCGGTCGCGCCGAGGTCAACGGCACCACCATCGAGGAAGAAACCAACAAGGCGCTGGACAACCAGTCGATCCGCAAGTTCATCGACCCCAACGACATCGCCCAACTGGCCCTTTTCCTGGCCGGCCCACACGCCCGCACCATCTCGGGACAGATGTTCCCGATCGACGGCGACTCGAAGCACACCTAAAAAGCGAAACCCCTAGCTGAATCGAAGACCGGACATGTCCACCACGACTAACACCTCCGGCGGAAACCTGACACAGGCCGACGCGGGCAACCCCCGCGTCGGCCTCTGGAGGGGCCGCATCCTTATCATCGTTGGCCTGCTCCTCTTGGGCATCGGCCTGCGCTACGCGGTCACCGGGCTCTCGCCGCTGCTGACCACCGTCACCGGCGAACTGGGCATCGGCACCGCCGGCGCCACCTTCATCGGCATGCTTCCCACGCTGAGCTTCGGCATCGGCGGCTTCCTGGCCCCGGTGATCGTGCGCAGGATCGGGCTCGAGGCAACCGCCCTGGTTGCCGTGATCCTGGCCGCCGCCGGAACGCTGGTGCGTCCCTTCAGCGACAGCCCCGCGATCTTCATGGCGCTGACGTTCGTTGCGCTGCTGGGCATGGGCTTCGGCAACGTGGCGGGTGCCCCGTTGGTCAAGAAGCACTTCCCCGACCGCCAGGCCTCCATGGTCACCGTGTTTGCCCTGCTCATGCAGGCCGGGGCGACGCTGCCTGCCATGACGGCGCTGCCGCTGGCCAATGCCGGCGGCTGGCAGCTCTCGCTCGCCTCCTGGGGCGTGCTCTCGCTGGTGGCCGTCCTGCCCTGGACGCTGGTGCTGCTCAAGGAGCGCCGCAGCGGTGCTCCCGCCGCCCAGGCCGCCACGGCAGGCGCCGCGGCCGGATCGAACCTTTCACTGGGCCGGCTGGTCGCCAGCCCCGTCGCGGTCGGCACCGCGCTGTTCTACGCGATGGCGTCGCTGAACATCTACGCCATGCTGGCCTGGCTGCCCACGATCATGCAGCAAGGCTTCGGGCTGGACAAGGGAGCGGCAGCGACCGCGTTCTCCATCTACACGTTCATGACCCTGCCGATGGCCGTGATCACCCCGCTGATCGCCAACAAGATGCGCAACCCCGCGATCCTCGCGGTCGTCCTGGCCGCGGCCGGCCCGCTGGGCTACCTGCTCATGGTCCTGGGCATCGGCCCGCTCTGGCTCGCCGCACTGGTGGCAGGACTTGCAGCCGGCGCCTTCCCGCTGGCCATCGCGATGTTCAACCTGCGCAGCCGCACCACGGCGGGGTCCGCGGCCATGGCGGGCTTCGCCATGGGCGTCGGCTACCTCTTCGGCACCCTCGGCCCGTTGCTGGGTGGCTGGCTGTTTACCACCACCGGTGGCTGGACCGTCCCGCTGTGGGTGTACGTGGCAACGTTCATCCCGATGGCCCTGGGAGGAATGATGATGGCCCGCACCGGACGCTACGTCGAGGACACGGCAGGGACCGCCGCCGAGGCGTAATCCCCGCCGCTCGCGGCGGCACGACCCACCATCAAGGAATGTGAAAGGCCCGGTCAGCGACCGGGCCTTTCGCGCGCCATGCGGCGCAAGCCGTCCGGGCCACGGCAACCGTCATTCCGATGCATGACATTTTGCACTTCTGCCCCCGGCGCGCGCCGAGCAGACTTGGAACATGAAAACCTCGACCGCACGGCAATCGGCATCGGCGCGGGCAGCGCAGCCCCACGCCACGGCCCTGGAACTGCAGGGCGTGCGCAAGTCCTTCCATACCCACGAGGGCAGGCTCGAGGCCGTCGCGGGAATCGACCTGCGCGTGGGCACCGGTGAGATCGTGGCGTTCCTGGGCCCGAACGGCGCAGGCAAGACCACCACCATCGACATGATGCTCGGACTGACCGCGCCCACCTCGGGCACCATCTCCGTGTTCGGCAAGGCCCCGCGGGAGGCCATCGAGGCGGGGGAGATCTCGGCGGTCCTGCAGACCGGCGGGCTGCTGCGCGACCTCACGGTGCGCGAGACCGTCACCGCGATCGCCGCGCTGCACGGGGCAAGGGACCGCATCGACACCGTCATGGAGCGCACCGACATCCTCTCCCTGGCCAAGCGCAAGGTTTCCAAGTGCTCGGGCGGCGAGCAGCAGCGGCTCAAGTTCGCCCTGGCCCTGCTGCCGGATCCGCGCCTGCTGATCCTCGACGAGCCCACCGCGGGGATGGATGTCTCGGCGCGCCGCTCCTTCTGGGACACCATGCGCCAGGACGCGCTGGCCGGGCGCACCGTCCTGTTCGCCACCCACTACCTGGAAGAGGCCCAGGACTTCGCCGAACGCACCGTGCTCATCGGGGCCGGGCGGGTGCTGGCCGACGGTCCCACCGCGCAGCTGCGCGAGATGACCGGGGGACGCGTGGTCGGCGCAACGCTGCCGAGAGGTCGTCCCACGGAACCCGCGGTGGCTGCCCTGCAGGCCCTCGAGCGTGTCGTCGCGGTGCAGCTGAACGGGAACCGGGTCACGGTGACCGGCCCCGATTCCGACGCGGCGGCGCGAATGCTGCTGAACGAGCTGGGCGCCACCGACTTGGAAATCACCTCCCCGACCCTCGAGGCGGCCTTCATGGCACTGACCGGAGAAGACTCATGAACCCGACCTATGTGCGGATCGAACTTTTCCGACAATCCCGGGACGTCGGGAACCTGATGTTCACGGTGTTGATGCCCGTGGTCATGTACCTGCTCTTCGGGAACATGTTCGGCGGCGGCGGAGAACCCGCCGGCAACGGGAACGTGAAGTTCTACGTCATGGCCTCGATGGCGGCCTACGGAGCGGCGCTTGCCACCACCTCGATTGCCGGCACGGCCGCCACCGAGGCAATGCTGGGTTGGGGGCGCCAGATTGCGCTGACACGCATGAAGCCTTCCGGTTTCGTCGCCTCCAAGCTTGCCGTGGCGATGATCGTGGCCACCGGCTGCGCGGGGCTGGTCTTCGCCGTCGGGGCGGGCACCGGTGCGCGGGCCGATGCCCCCTGGGTCTGGACCGCCAGCTTCCTGCTGACCGTGCTCGGATCCGGGATCTTTGCCCTCTACGGGATGGGCATCGGCATGGCCTTCAAATCGGAGACTGCCCTGGGGGTGGCAAGCGGCGGCATGGTGTTCTTCGCCTTCTTCGGCAACGTCTTCATGCCGCTGAGCGGGACCATGCTGGAGATCGCCCGATTCACCCCCATGTACGGCTACGCGGGGCTGGTGCGCTACCCGTTGACGGAGGGCTTCGGCGCGGGCGATGGGGCGGGCACGGATTCGCTGGGCCTGCTTGTCGCTAACCTTGTGGCATGGACCCTTCTCTTCGCGCTGTTCGCCCTCTGGGCGGTTCGCCGGTCCCGGGCGCGGCGGTGAGCACGGACCCGGGGGAACCGGACACCTTCTGGTCCCGCTTCGGTTGGCTGCTGGCAGCGGTCTGGGTCGTCTTCCTCATCTTCCCGGTCCTTTCCATCGCCGAGTCCACGCTCCCGCTGCCGGCGCGCGTGGTTGGCTACGGGTTGGTGGCGGCCTTCGCCGCCGTTTACCTGTGGGGCTTTTTCACCTACAGCTCGGAGCTCGGGGTCAGCGTGAGCGGCCACGCCCGCGCCTGGATCCCCTGCGGTGCCCTGTTGGCGATCACCGCTGCCACCCTTCCGCTCCTCGGAGCCGATGCCATCAGCTTCGGCCCGTTCCTGATCAGCTTCGCCGCCTACCTGCTCTCTGTGCGCAGCATGTGGATCGTCAACGCCGCGGTGCTTGCCGCCGCCCTCTCGGTCGCCATTCCCGCCGGGCTGGGCGACTACGTCTTCCTGCTCGGTCTGCTGGTGGTGCTCATCGTCGTCAACGCGGTCAACACCACGCTGATCCGGCGCAGCATCGCGGACGACGACTTGCGCCTTGACTACGCCCTGTTGGCCGAACAGGAGCGGATGGCCCGGGACGTGCACGACGTGCTGGGCCACTCGCTCACCGCGATCGGGCTGAAGGCCGAGCTCGCCGAGCGGCTGCTGGATTCCGACATGGAGGCGGCCCGCGCCGAGCTGCGGCAGATCCGCGCGCTGAACACCGAGGCGCTGGAGTCCATCCGCGCCACTGTCGGCGGTCTGCGCCGCACCAGCCTGGCACAGGAACTCGCCTCCGTTCGTGCAGCCCTGGACGACGCGCGGATCAGGGCGGTGCTGACCGGCAACGCGCAGGACATCGACCCGGTTCGTTCCACCGCCCTGTCCTGGATCCTGCGCGAGGCAGCCACCAACGTGCTGCGCCACGCGCACGCCACCACCTGCTGGATCCACATCGCCCCGGGGGTGCTGGGCATCGAGGACGACGGGGATTCACTGGCGGGAAGCGCCGAGGGACACGGCATCCGCGGGATGCGGGAGCGGGCGCGGCTGGCCGGGGCGCACTGCGAGATCGGGGCATCGGCACACGGGGGAACCAGGGTCGCGGTGAGCTGGGCATGAGCGCTCCGGAACCGGCCGGAGCCGCCCCCATCCGGGTGTTGCTGGCGGATGACCAGGCACTGGTGCGCGGGGCGCTTGCCGCCCTGCTCAACCTCGAACCCGACATCGAGGTCGTGGCCCAGGCCGGGGACGGCGCGCAAGTGGTGGCGCTCGCCGAGGAACATCGGGTGGACGTTGCCCTGCTGGATATCCAGATGCCCGTGGTGGACGGGCTCGTGGCCGCCGGCCTGCTGCGGGCGCGGCTGCCGCGGTGCAAGGTGCTGATGGTGACGACCTTCGACCGTCCCGGATACCTGCGTGCCGCCCTCGAGGCCGGTGCAAGCGGCTTCCTGGTCAAGGACACCCCATCCGCCGAGCTCGCCGCGGCGGTGCGCCGCGTGCATTCCGGTCACCGGGTGGTTGACCCGTCGCTGGCGGCCCGGTCGCTGCTGCACGGGGCCAACCCGCTGACCGAGCGCGAGCGCGAGGTCCTGGCCCTGGCCCGGTCCGGAACGCCGGTGGCGCAGATCGCCGCGGCGCTTCACCTGGGTGCCGGCACCGTGCGCAACCACCTCTCCAGCGCCATCGGCAAGACCGGGGCCGCCAACCGCATCGAGGCCGCGCACCTGGCCAGCGAACAGGGCTGGATCTAGCCGATGTCACACCCGCGGGGGAAACCCCCGTGCGGGCGTCCTCTGTAGACTCGTAGACATGTCGGTTTCGGAACTTTCCATCAGCACGCAAAACTATCTGAAGGTCATCTGGGGTCTGTCCGAATGGTCGGACGACCCCGTCACCGCAACGGACATTGCCCAGAAATCCGGGCTCAGGGTTTCCTCGGTCTCCGACGCGGTGCGCAAGCTGACCGCGCAGGGGCTGGTCAGCCACGCGCGCTACGGCGCCGTCGAGCTGACAGCGCTGGGCCGCAAGTATGCCCTGGACATGGTGCGCCGGCACCGGCTGCTGGAAACCTTCCTGGTCCAGACCCTGTCCTATGACTGGGACCAGGTCCACGACGAGGCCGAAAACCTCGAGCACGCGATGAGCGACTTCATGGTCGAGCGCCTCGACGCCTTCCTGGGACACCCCGACCGGGACCCGCACGGGGACCCGATCCCGAGCGCCGAGGGCGTGCTGACGCTGCCCGACGCGGTGCTGCTGAGCACCGTGGAGCCCGGGGTGCCGGTGACCGTGGAGCGGATCAACGACGAGGACCCGGCACTGCTGCAGTACCTCAGTGCGCAGGGCGTCGTGCCGGGTGCGGGCCTGGTCATCACCGAGGCGGCCCCGTTCTCCGACGCGGTGCTGCTGTCCGTCACCGGGGTCCCCGGCACCATCAGCCTGGGCCGGCAGGCCACGGCGGCCCTGCACGTCTCCCTCGGCTAGCGCCGAAACGGGTCGGGCCAAGTCACCGGCCGGAGGCCGCCGGCCACCGGTCCGCGCGCCCAATGCGGGGGGCCGTGGCTGGCGCTTGCCCTGATTTCGGAGAACGGCGCGCACCGTCTACTATGGCTGAGGCGTGGGCTGCGCCACAACCAGCGTGCCCGTGCCCGATCGCACCGATCCCGTCGACCTGAGGACCCCCATGAAGCTGCTGAAATCGATACCCCTGCTTGGCTGGATTCTCCTGGCCATCGTCCTGGGCATCCTGACCGGCCCGGTGATGCCCGCGTGGCTCGGCGGGGCGTTCCTGACCTACAACTCGATCTTCTCGGGGTTCCTTGGCTTCATCGTGCCGCTGATCATCCTCGGCCTCGTCATGCCCGCCATCGCCGAGCTCGGCAAGGGTGCCGGAAAATGGCTCGGGATCACTGCCCTGATCGCGTACGGCTCCACGATCCTGGCGGGACTACTCGCCTACTTCGTGAGCCGGTGGCTGTTCACCCCGACGCTTTCAGGAGGAGGGCTTGAGGAGCTCGGCGAGGAAGGCGGCTCGGGCTTCACCCCGTACCTGACCGTGGTGGGAAGCGCAGGCGACTCGGCAACAGAGATCGTGCTGGAGCCGGTGATCGGCGTGATGAGCGCCCTCGTGCTCGCCTTCGTGATCGGGGTAGGCCTCACCGCCTTCCACTCCAGAGTGATCTTCCGCGGGGCCGTCGAGTTCCGCACGATCATCGAATCCGTGATCCGGCGCATCATCGTGCCGGCGCTGCCGCTGTTCATCTTCGGCATCTTCATGGACCTCGCCGCGAGTGGCGCGGCCGTCACGGTCGTGACCAAGTTCCTGCTGGTCGCCCTGGTGTCCTTCGCCCTGACGCTCGTCGTGCTGTTGGTGCAGTACTCGGTGGCCGGCTCGATGACCGGGCAAAATCCGCTCAAGGCATTGTGGCGGATGCGCGATGCCTACTTCACCGCGCTGGGCACCTCGTCCTCCGCCGCGACGATTCCCGTCACGCTCGCCTCGACCAAGAAGAACGGCGTCTCCGACTCGGTTGCGGGCTTCGTGGTGCCGCTGTGCGCGACGATCCATCTCTCCGGCTCCATGGTCAAGATCACCTGCTTCTCCATTGCGGTTCTGCTGCTCTCCGGCGGCGATGTATCGTTCGGGGCGTACTTCCCGTTCATCCTGATGCTCGGCGTCATGATGATCGCAGCCCCCGGCGTACCGGGCGGCGCGATCGCCGCCGCGGCCGGCCTGCTGGCGCAGATGCTCGGCTTCGGCGAGGTCGAGGTGGGCCTCATGTTCGCCGCCTACATCGCCCTTGACAGCTTCGGCACGGCCACCAACGTGACCGGCGACGGCGCCATCGCGCTGATCATGAACAAGCTCACCCGCGGCCACCTCGGCGCGCAGGCACAGGATCCTGCCGACGAGACTGTCGAGACCGCGGCCGGCGGCAAGGCCGAACCGCACGCCCTGGCGGAGTAGGGAACACCCCGCCGCACCAACGCCTGATGCCGATGTTTCGAAACGAAACATCGGCATCAGGCGTATCCGGGACCGGGGCGGGGATGCTTCCTAGCGCTCCCCGCCGGCCCGCCGGAGCACGGGGGCTCCGCGACCGGCACGCGCCCGGCGCACCGAGGCAGCGAGGCGGCGACCCAGCAAACCCTGGCCGGGGCTGAAGAGGTAGACCAGGGCGAACACCGCCCCCTGCGTCAGCACGACCATCCCGCCCGAGGCGGTGTCCAGGTAGTAGCTGACGTACAGCCCGATGACCGCGCAGGCCACCGAGATCGCCGGGGCGATGACCAGCATCCGCCCGAACCTGTCGGTGAGCAGGTGCGCGGTGGCGCCGGGGATGATCAGCATCGCCACCACCAGGATCACGCCCACCGCCTGCAGCGCCACCACGGAAGTCAGCGCCAGCAGGCCCAGCAGCGCCGCCCCGAGCAGCCGCGGGTTCAGCCCGATGGCGTGCGCGTGGGTGGAGTCGAAGGCAAAGAGTGTGAAGTCCTTGCGCTTGAGCAGCAGGGCGCCCAGGGCCAGCACGCCCAGGATGACGATCTGGATGAGCTCGGGCTTGGAGACCCCCAAGAGGTTCCCGAAGATGATGTGGCCCAGGTCGGTCTGCGACGGGGTGACCGAGATCAGCACCAGGCCCAGGGCAAAGAGCGTGGAGAAGACGATGCCGATGGCCGCGTCCTCCTTGATGCGGCTGGTGTCGCGCACCGCCCCGATCAGCGCCACGGCCAGGAAGCCGAAGAGCAGCGCGCCGATCGCAAAGGGCACCGAGAACACGTAGGCCAGCACGACTCCCGGGAGCACCGCGTGGGAGACCGCGTCCCCCATCAGCGACCAGCCGATGAGCACCAGCCAGCAGGAGAGCACTGCGCAGACGGCGGCCGCGGTCACCGCGGTGGCCAGCGCATTGATCATGAATCCATATCCCAGCGGCTCGAGGAGCAGGTCGATGGGGTTCATGCCGCATCCCCCCGGCCCAGGACGTCCAGGCCGAAGGCCAGGGCCAGGTTCTCGGGGCGCAGCACCGTCTCCGGGTCCCCGTGCATGAGCACCTTCTGCATCAGCAGCACCGCCTCGTCGGCCAGGTTCGGCAGGGCGTGCAGGTCGTGGGTCGAGACCAGGATCGCGGCCCCGGCGGCGGCCTGCTCGCGCAGCAACCGGGTGATGGTGGCCTCGGATCTCTTGTCGACGCCCGCGAACGGCTCGTCGAGCAGCAGGATCGTGGCGTCCTGGGCGATGCCGCGGGCCACGAAGGCCCGCTTCTTCTGGCCCCCGGAGAGCTGCCCGATCTGCCGGCGTGCGTAGTCGGTGAGTTCCACGCGTTCCAGCGCCTCGTCCACCGCCAGCTTGTCGGCCTTGGATGGGCGGCGGGTGAATCCCATGTGGCCGTAGCGGCCCATCATGACCACGTCGTGCACCGAGACGGGGAACGCCCAGTCGACGTCCTCGCTCTGCGGCACATAGCCGATGGCCGCGGACCTGCGGGCCTGGGCCGGGGTGCCGCCGTTGATGCGCACGGTCCCGGAATCGGGCTTGACCAGGCCCATGATGGCCTTGAAGAGCGTCGATTTCCCCGACCCGTTCATGCCCACCAGGCCGCAGATGCGCGAGTTGTTCAACTGGAGGGAAGCCGATTTCAGGGCCAGGACGTCCCCGTAGCTAACGGTGAGGTCGGTGACGGTGACCGCGGGGGTGCTCACGGCTTCTCCCCGGTCAGTGCCTCGAGGATCACGTCGGTGTCGTGCCGGATGAGGTCCAGGTAGGTGGGGACCGGGCCGTCGGCCTCGGAGAGGGAGTCGACGAACAGGGTGCCGCCGTAGCTGGTCCCGGAGCCCTGCACGACCTGCTGCATCGGGGCGTCGGAGACGGTGGATTCGCAGAACACCGCCGGCACCTCGTTCTCCTTGACGAACTCGATGGCCGAGGCGATCTGCCGCGGGGTGGCCTGCTGCTCGGCGTTCACTGCCCAGATGTACTTTTCGGTCAGGCCGGCGTCGCGGGCCAGGTAGGAGAAGGCGCCCTCGCAGGTCACCAGCGCCCGCTCGTTCTCCTTGAGCCCGGAGAGCCCGTCGATGAGGTTCTTCTCCAGCGTTTCCAGCTCGGCGGTGTAGGCGCGGGCGTTCTCGGTGTAGTACGCGCCGTTTTCCGGGTCGAGCTCGATGAAGGCGTCGCGGATGTTGGCCACGTAGCGCTGCACGTTGACCGGGCTCATCCAGGCATGCGGGTTCGGCAGCCCGGTGTAGGCGTCCTCGGAGATGTCGATGACCTCGATGCCCTCGCTGACCACCACGTGCGGCACGTCGAGCTCGGTGATGAACTGCTCGAACCAGGCCTCGAGGTTCAGCCCGTTGTCGAGGATGAGCTGGGCTCGCGAGGCCTTGGCGATGTCCTGGGGCGTGGGCTCGTAGCCGTGGATCTCGGCCCCGGCCTTGGTGATGGATTCGACGGCGATCTTGTCGCCCGCAACGTTTTGGGCAATGTCGGCCAGCACGGTGAAGGTGGTCAGAACGACCGGGCGGTCGGTGGGACCCTGGCCGGAGACGGCCCCGGGGGAATCGCACCCGGCAAGCGTGGCGGCAAGCGCGATGCAGGCCAGGGTGGCCGAGAGGCGGCGGCGCCAGGAGGTGGCGCGGGCGCGGGAAGGATTCGTCATTGAGG
This sequence comes from Paeniglutamicibacter sp. GQ140, assembly GCF_059759235.1. Classification (NCBI taxonomy): domain Bacteria; kingdom Bacillati; phylum Actinomycetota; class Actinomycetes; order Micrococcales; family Micrococcaceae; genus Paeniglutamicibacter; species Paeniglutamicibacter sp. GQ140. The sequence goes on along the minus strand of NZ_JCAXDW010000001.1, from coordinate 310,844 downwards.
TCCTATGCGGTGCGGTGTGTCGATCGGTGAAGGAAGCGCGTAATTCATAGTACGGCATGACGTAGATCAATGTACGCCTTGGCGTAACTTTGCTGGATCCGGCCGCCTGGCACGCGGTGGCGGCGGCGGCCGCGGGACGTCGGGCAGCAGGGTGGGGACAAGGCGCGGGCTACTGCCGGGTATCGGGCCCCGACCCATTGATGTGCCGCGTCCACGGGCATAGACTCGCGCCTGAACCCACCTTCACACAATACGTTCGATAGCTGGAGATGCCATGCCCAAGCCAGACCTGACCGTTGGATCGCCCTGCTGGATCGACCTGCTGACCTCGGACCCCCAGCAATCCCAGGATTTCTACAACACGCTCTTTGGGTGGACCTACGAGGCAGGGGACCAGGAGAAATACGGCGGCTATGTCACCGCGTCGAAAGACGGGAAGATGGTTGCCGGGATCATGAACAACGACGGCACCTCCGGTTCCCCGGATGTGTGGACCACGTACCTTCGCGTGGATGACATTGACGCGGCGGCCAAGTCCGCGACCGAGCACGGAGGCCAGGTGTACATGCCGCCGATGGAGATACCGGAACAGGGCAAGATGGCGATGTTCGGTGACGCCGGTGGAGCTGCCGTGGGAATCTGGGAGTTTGGCGGTCACACCGGATACGAGGTGGCGGCCGAAGACGGCGCACCGGCCTGGCACGAACTCTTTACCCGGGACTTCGCCCCGACAGTGAAGTTTTACGAGGACGTCTTCGGCTGGGAGACCGCCGTGGTCGGGGACACCGACGAGTTCCGCTACACCACGCTGGGGGCCGGGGACGACTCCAAGGCCGGGATCATGGACGCCAGTTCGTTCCTGCCGGAGGGCGCACCGGCCAGCTGGCACGTCTACTTCTCGGTCGAGGACGCCGACGCGGTCATCGAAAAGACGCTGGCACTGGGCGGCGCTGTCGTCCAGCCCGCGGAGGACACGCCCTTTGGGCGCAATGCCGCGTTGAAGGATCCCACCGGCGCGGAGTTCTGGATCACCCAGGAAATCGCGCAGGGCTGAGAGTGCCGGAACCGGACATCCGGGTTTCCGGCGACTAGGGGGAAACATTGACGCCGGCGCCTTGTCGCTGGGGGTGCGAGGTGCCGGCGCCAATGTCCGCCGTGGGTTCTCCCTGGCGGTCGGGTTGCATGCCGCCACCCGGCGGAGCCCGGAAGTCGGTCGACACCGGCATCCACGCCTAGGCCGGGACCGAAACCCGAAGCATGGCCTCGATCGTCGCGCGGCACCCGCCGCAGCCGGTGCCGGCCCGGCAGGCGGCACCGATCTCGGCCACTGTGGTGCAACCCTCCTCCACGGCATGGGCCACCTGGCCATGGGTGGCACCGGTGCAGCGGCACAACTGGTCATCGGCGCCTGCCGCGACGAGGGACTCGGGCAGGCCCGGGTCATCGAGCCGCAGCAGCGTGGAACGGTCCCGGGGCAGCGTGCTGCCCCGCTCAAAGGCCAGCACCAACTCGGCGCCGGTGCGCGGCAACCCGATCGCCAGGAAGCCGGTCAGCACCTCCCGCTCGGTGACAAGCTTCAGGTACTGGCCCGCCGTCGGATCGGCAAACACGCTCACCCGCGCCCTGCCCTCGTCCCACGGGCCTGCCGTCACGTTTCCCGCCACGACCAGCTCCAGCCCCTGGCCCTTGAGCATCAACACGTTGGAGGTCTCGTGGCGCGGGGCGGCGCTCGGGGCATCCAGCGGCCCGCTCGCCGTGTCCGGGGCCGGGGCCCGGTGCGTGAGCAGGAAGTCGGCCAGCCATGCGGCCTGCGCCCAGCCCGGGGCCAAGAGCCCGGCCGGCGCCGTCCCTGCCACCTCGGCGCAATCTCCCAGCGCGAAGACCCGGTGCTCGGTGTCGGCCACCAGGTATTCATTGGTTTGGATGCCCCTGCCCACCTTCAGCCCGCACCCTGCGGCCAGTTCGGTGCGGGCCCGGACCCCGCAGGAGAGCAACAGGGCATCCCCGGTGATCTCCCCGTGGTCTTCGGTCGCCAGCGCGGTGAACCCGTGGGCGTCCCGCCGCACGGCGGTGGCCCTGACCCCGGAAACGACCTCGACGCCCGCGGCCCGCAGGGACCTTGCCAGCAGCATTCCGCCATCTGCGTCCACGGAACGACCCAGCGGGGCGGGACCGTGGTGCACCAGCACGGGTCGGTGCCCGGCCTCGGCCATGGCCAGCGCGGCCTCGATGCCCAGGATGCCGCCGCCGAGCACCAGCACCCGACCGCCGGATTCCAGTACCCGGTTCAGCGCCGCCGCATCCTCGAGGGTGCGCAGCGCCATGACTCCGGCAGGCAGGTTTGCCTCCGCATGCGGGGCGAAGTCCAGCCCGTTCAGCGTCGGGACCACCGGGCGGGCGCCGGTGGCGAACACCAACCTGTCATAGCCCAGCACGCGGCCCGACCCCAGGCGCACCTGGCGCCGCGAGCGGTCCACCCGCGTCACGGTTTCCCCCAGGTGCAGCCCGACGCCCGCCGCCACCAGGCGATGCGGATCGATCATGGCCAGATGCTCCGGGGAGGTCGCGCCGCTGGCCACCTCGGCCAGCAACACGCGGTTGTAGGCTGCGTGTTCCTCGGCGGAAACGACATCGAGGGTGAACAGCCCCGCGGCGAGGCCCGGAAGCAGGCCCTCCAGCAGCGAGGCGGCGACCGGGCCGAAGCCGATGACGAGGATGCGTTCGCGGATCGTCTCACTCATGATTCATCTCCCAAGGGGTGCAGGGACACCGGTGCGTTCTTGAATTCGGGCATGGAGCTGACCGGGTCCACCCGGGATCCGGTGAGCAGGTTGGCGTTCTGGGTCCCGGCAAAGTGGAAGGGCAGGAACACTGCGTCAAGGCGCACCGCGGTGGTGAGACTGGCTCGGGCCACGACTTCGCCGCGCCCGTTGCGCACCGCGACGCGTTGGCCCTCCGCGATGCCGTGGGCAAGCGCCGTTCCGGGGTGGATTTCCAGGCGTGCCTCGGGGGCGGCGCCGGCCAGCTCGGGGACCCGGCGGGTTTGCGTCCCGGATTGGTAGTGCTCCAGCAGGCGCCCGGTGAGAAGCGCCAGCTGCCCCTCGCCGTGCAGTGCCTCGCCGCCGGCATCCGGGTACACCGGGATGAGCCGCGCCCGCGCATCGGGGTGCGCGAAGCCGTCCAGGAAGAGCCGGGGCGTGCCCGAGCGCCGCCCCGGCACCCGCGACACCGGGTGTTCGGTGGAGCAGGGCCAGTACACGGCCGCCCCGGCGTCAAGGTCCTCCCAGTCGATGCCCGAGTAGTCGGCCAGCCCGCCGGCCGAGGCCAGGCGCAGCTCCTCGAACACCTCGCGGGCGTCGGCCGAGAACGTTCCGGGGGAGTCCAGCCGCTTGGCGAGTTCGGCCATGATCCACAATTCGCCGCGTGCCCCCTCCGGTGCCTCCAGGGCCTTGCGCCGGCGCAGCACCCTGCCCTCCAGATTGGTCATGGTGCCTTCCTCCTCGGCCCACTGCAAGACCGGAAGCACCAGGTCCGCCTCGGCGGCGGTCTCGGAGAGAAAGAAGTCGCAGACCACCAGGAAGTCCAGGCGGCGCAGCCCGGCCAGGACCTTGGAGGCATCCGGGGAGGAGATGACGGGGTTGGACCCGTGGACCATCAGCATGCGGGACCCGGATTCGGTGCCCAGGGTGTGCAAAAGCTCGGTGGCGGGGATGCCGGGGCCGGGAATCATTCCGGGGTCCACGCCCCACACCTTGGCTACGTGCGCCCGGTGGGCGGGATCGGTGATCTTGCGGTAGCCGGGCAGCTGGTCGGACTTCTGCCCGTGCTCGCGCCCGCCCTGGCCGTTGCCCTGCCCGGTGATGGTGCCGAAACCGCCGCCGGTGGTGCCGGGCAGCCCGAGCAGCAGGGCGAGGTTGATGGCGGCGGTGGTGGTGTCGGTGCCGTTGGCGTGCTGTTCGACCCCGCGCCCGGTCAGGATAAACACGCCTTCGCCGCCGGCCCTGGCGGCTGCTGCTGCGGCGGCCAGGGCCCGGGCGGTGCGCCGGATCTCGGCGGCCGGGACGCCGGTGGTTGAGGCAACGCGCTCGGGCCACCAGGCGCCGAGCGAGGCGCGCAGCCCGGCCAGCCCGTTGGTGCGCTTCGCGACGTAGTCGTCGTCTGCCAGGTTCTCGGCCAGCAGCACGTGCGCCAGGCCCAGTAGCAACTCCAGGTCCGTGCCGGGGGTGGGCTGCAGGTGCCAGCCGGAGCCATCGCTGCACAACCCGGCCGTGGGGGAGCGCCGGGGGTCCACCACGATCAGCCCGCCGCAGGTGCGGGCGTTTTCCAGGTGCCGCACAAACGGCGGCATGGTTTCCGCCACGTTGGATCCCAGCATCAGGATCATCGAGGCGGCATCAAGGTCCACCAGCGGGAAGGGCAGTCCCCGGTCCAGGCCGAAGGCCCGGTTGCCGGCGGCTGCGGCCGATGACATGCAGAAGCGCCCGTTGTAGTCGATGCGCGAGGTGCCCAGGGCCAGCCTGGCGAACTTGCCTAGCTGGTAGGCCTTCTCATTGGTCAGCCCGCCGGCGCCGAAGACTGCCACCGCATCGGCCCCGTGCTCCTTGCGGATCGATGCAGCGCGCCGCGCCAGCTCGTCCAGCGCCTCGTCCCAGCCCACCGGCTCGAAGCCGCCGTCCTCCCGGCGGCGCAGCGGGGTGCGCAGGCGTTCGGGATGGTTGAGCAGGTTTCCCGCGCTGTATCCCTTGCGGCACAAGGCGCCGCCGTTGGTCTCGAAGTCGCGTCCGGCCAGCAGCACCGGATCGCGCGCCTCGGCGCCCGGGCTCGGGTCCAGGCTGATGCCGCATTGCAGGGCGCAATAGGGGCAGTGCGTGGGCGTGGTCTTGGGGTCAACGGCGGTGGCTGTCATTTAGATGCTCCGCCCGGCCAAGGCCGTGCCGCGGCGGATGTAGCAGAACCAGACCAGGAACATCAGGGCCGCATAGAACGCCACGAAGAGGACGAAGGCAGCGCTGTAGGAGCCGCTCTTGGACAGCGAGAGCCCAAGGGCCTGCGGGATCAGGAATCCGCCGTAGGCACCGATGGCCGAGATCAGCCCGAGGGCCGCGGCTCCCTTGCGGGCAGCCGAGACGTTGCCGGTGCCGTTCGCTGCGCGCAGCGCGAAGACGACGGGGATCATCCGGTAGGTCGAGCCGTTGCCGATGCCGCTGGCGGCAAAGAGGATGAGGAACAGGGCCAGGAAGACCCAGAAGTTCGCGGCGGGAAGGATGAGGACCACGGCCATGGTCACCAGGCCCATGACGCCCAGTGCGCCCAGGGTGATGCGCGCGCCGCCGTGCCTGTCGGCGAGCCTGCCGCCGGCGGGCCGGGCGAGGGATCCGACCAGCGGGCCGAGGAAGGCCAGCGAGAGCGCCGCGGTTCCCAGGGTGAAGGAGGAATAGTCGGGGAAGGTGTCGCGGATCAGCTTGGGGAAGACCGCGGAGAACCCGATGAAGGATCCGAAGGTTCCGATGTACAGGGCGGCAATGATCCACAGGTGTGGTTCCCTCAGGCAGGCCAGGGCGCCGCGAACATCGGAGCGGGCGTTGCCGAGGTTGTGCATGTGGCGCTTGGCGCCCCAGGCGGCCAGCAGGATCAGCGGGATCCAGATCAGTCCGGCCAGCGGCAGCTGCAGGGAGCCTGCGGCGAAGACGGTGACGGCGATGGGCACCAGCAGCTGGGCCACCGCGGCGCCCAGGTTCCCGCCGGCGGCGTTCAGGCCCAGCGCCCAGCCCTTTTGCGAGGCGGGGAAGAAGTAGGTGATGTTGGCCATCGAGGAGGCGAAGTTGCCGCCGCCGAACCCGGCGAGCCCGGCCAGCGTCAGCAGCATCCAGAAGGGCGTTGCGGGGTTGGAGACGGCCACGGCCAGGCCGCCGGCGGGAATCAAGAGCAGCAGCGCCGAGACGATGGTCCAGTTGCGTCCGCCGAAGCGGGCGACCATGAAGGTGTAGGGGATCCGCAGCGTGGCTCCGACCAGGCTGGGCATCGAGATCAGCCAGAAGAGCTGGCCGTTGTCCAGGTCGAATCCGGCGGCCGGCAGGTAGACGGCGACGACGGCAAACAGTTGCCACACCACGAAGCCCAGGAATTCGGCGAAGATCGACCAGTAAAGGTTGGTGCGGGCGGTTTTCTTGCCGATGCCTTCCCAGAATGCAGGGTTTTCGGCGTCCCAGTTGTGTACCCAGCGTCCCGGCCCCATGTCGAGACGGACCTGCGTGGTCGGCGTTCCGGTGCGATGTTGTTCCTGCTCTAGCTGTGCGCTCAAGGCGTATCGTCCCCTCGTCCCTGGTGGTTGATGCCTTAAGCATTCCCGAGGGAGGTTTCGCCGGGCCGCACTTGATGTTGCGGGAAGCGAACATGTAGATCACCGCGGAGCCTGGGAGGGGAAGGAAACGGAAACCTGTCCGAAACATGGGCACCCATGCCGCCCGGCACCCGCCGGATCCCGCGTTAAAGGCCGGTGGCCTGCCCGGATCCATGCGGATCCCGGCAGGCCACCGGCCTTGGGGTGCCATGCGGCACCCCGCCAACACTTGTGCGGGCTACTTCTTGAGGTGGTCGACCAGCTTCGAGGCGATGCCGTTGTAGGACCCCGGGGTCAGCGCCAGCAGGCGTGCCTCGGCCTCGGCCGAGAGTCCCAGCGAGGAGACGAACTCCTGCATGCGGGCCGCGTCGACGCGCTGGCCGCGGGTCAGGTCCTTGAGGCGCTCGTACGGGTTTTCCATGCCCTCGACCCCGGCGATGGCTTCGGCGCGCATGACCATCTGGATGGCCTCGCCGAGCACCTCCCAGTTGTGCTCCAGGTCGTTGGCCAGCACGGCCTCGGCAACGTCAAGGCGGTCAAGGCCCTTGGCGACGTTGGAGATTGCCAGCAGCGAGTGGCCGAAGGCGGTGCCGATGTTGCGCTGCGAGGAGGAATCGGTGAGGTCGCGCTGCCAGCGGCTGGTCACCAGGGTGGAGCCCAGGGTGTCGAGCAGGCCGTTGGAGATCTCCAGGTTTGCCTCGGCGTTCTCGAAGCGGATCGGGTTGACCTTGTGCGGCATGGTCGAGGAGCCGGTGGCACCGGCAACCGGGATCTGCGCGAAGTAGCCGATGGAGATGTAGCTCCACACGTCGGTGCACAGGTTGTGCAGGATCCGGTTGAAGCGTGCCACGTCGGCATACAGCTCGGCCTGCCAGTCGTGCGACTCGATCTGGGTGGTCAGCGGGTTCCAGCTCAATCCCAGGCCCTCGACGAAGGAGCGCGAGACTTCCTGCCAGTCGGCGGAGGGGACCGAGGCGTAGTGGGCGGCGTAGGTGCCGGTGGCGCCGTTGATCTTGCCCAGGAACTCGGTCTTTTCGATGCGGTCAAGCTGGCGGGTCAGGCGCCAGGCCAGCACGGCAAGTTCCTTGCCCAGGGTGGTGGGGGTGGCGGGCTGTCCGTGGGTGCGCGAGAGCATCGGCACGTCGCGGGAATCCTCGGCCATCGTGGTGATCTGGGCGACCAGCGTGCGGGCCGCAGGCAGCCAGACGTTCAGGACGGCGTCCTTGATGCCCAGGGCGTAGGAGAGGTTGTTGATGTCCTCGGAGGTGCAGCCGAAGTGGACCAGCGCGGTGAGGTCCTCGATGCCGATGTTCCCCAGGCGGCGGCCGATGTAGTACTCCACGGCCTTCACGTCGTGCACCGTGACGGCCTCGATCTCGGCCAGTTCGGCAACGGAGGCGGCGTTGAAGTCGGTGACGATCTTGCGCAGTGCGGTGCGCTGGGCCTCGGTGAGCGGGGAGGTGCCCGGAAGCACGGAGTTGTCCGTCAGGTGGATCAGCCATTCGACCTCCACGTGGACGCGGTCGCGGTTCAGTGCCGCTTCGGAGAGGTGGTCGACCAGCGGGGCCACGGCGGCACGGTAACGACCGTCCAGGGCACCAAGGGCGAGGGGTTCGGATGCAAGTGAAATGCGCGCGGAATCAGCCATGGTGCCCATTCTTTCACGATTCATCCCGCACACGCCCAGAGCGTGACGCCGCCCACTTCATGCTTATCCACACGCAGTGGCCTCCCGCCGGCCGGAAGGGCAGGCCGCTGTCACTGTTGGTTTCAGGACGACGGCTCCGGGAAACCGGTGCGGACACGGGAAGGACGTGGTGGGAAAGACCATGTTGGAAGCAATTGCCGATGAAATGCTGATGCGGGTGGTTGCCGCCCAGGCCGCGGTGTACCGGGCCCGTGAACAACTTGGGCAGGTGCTGAACCTGGAATGGGAGTCACCTGCCGGCAGGGCGTTTCGCGACCGGGCGGCGGAGCTTGCCGGCAAGGTCGCGGACCTTGACACCAGATTGGAGGCGGCTCGCGGGGAAATCTGGGCCGCCCGCGCCGACCTGGCCGAGCTGGAGTCGGTGATCCTCTCCACGATGGGCCCGATGGGTACAGTCATTGCACCGTGGGGTCCTCCGCGAGGGCTGCTCGGGGCACTGTAGGTGAAAGGAGGCCGCCATGGGATACGAGGTCCGCGGGGGACCGGGATCGATTCGGTACTCCATCACGGAGCTTGAACGCACCGGGTCCATGCTGGGCAGCGCCAAGGAACACCTGATCGAGGCCGCCGGTCTCCTGGCACGGGCCCCGGATTTCCCCGCCGTGACGATGGCGCACGGCAACGCGGGACTGCGCCGGCAAACAACCGACGTGGAGAACGGCATCCGCGAGGCCACCTCGCTGTGCTACCTGCGTGCGGCCGAAAGCGGGATCCTTGCCCTGAAGGTCGTCACGGCGCGTGCCCGTTATGAGCAGGCCGAGGCGGAGGCGCAGCGCCTGGTGACAAGGTCACGCGCCGACCGGCTGCCGCTGACGCTGCTCTGGGACCTGTTGGGAAACAAGGGACGGCCGCGTACGCAGACCACCGAGGATCTGCTCAACGAGTTGCCGGGATTCATGGGGGTGCCGCTGGGATTCCTGCGGGGCAAGGAGCACGGCGGACTGTTCCAGACTCCCTATCCCGACCGGCTTTACCGGTGGCTCACCGACTTGTTGCGGGACCAAAACCTCGTTGACCTGTCGCCCATCGAAGTGCTCGGCCGCGGACGGGACCAGACCGTGGATATCGACGGATCCGTGGAGTCCCTCGTACGGTTGCAGAAACTGGCCGAAAAGGAGCCCCCGGGAAGCCTGCTGGTCACCCGGGTCGAGCGGCCGGAAGGCCCCGTGTACGTGCTGACGCTTCCCGGGACCCAGTCCGATCCATCCCTGGGCGCCGAGAGCAGGGTCTGCCGGCCCGATGGAACGGATTCCGGGCAGGAGTTGGGCAATCCCTGGGACGGCCTTGGCCTTGTTGAGGGGATGGGCAATGAATCGCGAAACCTGATCCCGCCCATCGAGGACGCGCTGAGGCAGTCCGGGGCACGCAACGGCGACCGCGTGGTGGTGAGTGGCTACAGCCAGGGCGGAATCCACGCGACCAACATCGTCAACGACGATCACCTCAACACTCTCTTCAGCTTCTCCCTGCTTTCAACCTTCGGGTCGCCGACGGGACGGATTCCGGTCCCGAAGGACACCCAGGCGTTGCATCTGGAAGACAGGAACGACCTGGTGCCGGGCACCGATGGCAGCCCGAATCCCGATGAGCGAAACCGGCTGACGGTGGTATTCGACGGTCCCGACGGAACAAAGGAGTTGGGAAACGATGGATTCGGGGAGGCGCACAAGCTCGAAAACTACGAGGCGCACGCCAAGGAGCTGCGCAGCGCCACGGATCCCGGGGTCGTGGAATCGATGGGACTGCTGGGCGCCCTTTTCGGCAGTTCGGGCCGGGGCCGGGTCCGGTCCTTCCAATTGGCCCGCCGGCCCAGGTCCGCGGTGAAATTGCCCGGCAGGGACCGAAAGCAGGATCGGCTGAAGGAGATCGCCCCGCCGCACTAGGGCCCGTCAAGGCGGCGCGATGCCGGGAAGCAGCGTGGCGCTAGCGCTGCTTCGGTGCGATCCAGCCCATGACGGCCGAAACGAGGGAAATGATGAGGGCACCGAGGATGGCATCCCAGAAGAACTTGTCAACGTGCAACCCGAAGGGCAGGTACTGGGTCAGCCAAGACGTCAGCATCAACATGGCCGCATTAATGACCAGGGTAAACAGGCCCAGGGTCAGGCACGTGATCGGCATCGACAACAGGCTCACGATCGGCCGGACCACGGCATTGACCAACCCGAAGACCAGGCCGACCACGAGGTAGGCCAGGACAATGCCCAGGGTCGCGTCGGAGGACTCAACGGCGGTGACGGTGATGCCGGGGAGGACCCACGCGGCGGCGGCAAGGGCCAGCGCGTTGATCACCACCCGGAGGATGAACGCAATCATGGACCCAATACTGGCATACCTTTCTGTGTCCCGGCGCAGTGGGTCCGCCGTTTTTAGTGGAGCTAAGTCAGTGAAACACATGGCGCCTGCCGGCACCGCAACGGCTAAGCTTTGGGGCATGACCACCGAAAACCCAGCGCCCCTCGATCCGGTCCAGCCCCGCACCGTCATCGGCCGGATGCCGAAGTACGTTGCCGGCAAGCCGCCTCGGGAGATCCCGGGCCTGAACGCCTACAAGCTGTCCTCGAACGAAACCCCGATGCCGCCGATCCCGGAGGTCATGGACGCGATTCGGGCCCAGCTCGATATCAATCGCTACCCCGATCCGCTGTCGACCAAGCTGCGCTCCGCGCTGGCGGAATTCCTTTCGGTCCCGGCCGAGGACATCGTTACCGGCGCCGGATCGCTCGGTGCCCTGACCCAGATCCTGGCCACCTTTGCGGGCCAGGACGACGACGGGGTCCAGGACGAAGTGATCTTCGCCTGGCGCTCCTTCGAGGCCTACCCGATCGTCGTTGAAACCTCCGGTGCACTGCCGGTGCAGATTCCGCTGCTCGAGAACGGGCGCCACGACCTGGACGCCATGGCCGCAGCGGTCAACGAACGCACCTCGGTGATCCTGCTCTGCACCCCGAACAATCCCACCGGTCCGGCACTGAGACGAGACGAAGTCGAAGCCTTCATCGCCAAGGTTCCCTCCAACGTATTGATCGTCATCGACGAGGCCTACCAGGAATTCGTGCGCGACCCCCAGGCTGTCGACGGGATCGACACCTACCGCAACCACCCCAACGTGATGGTGCTTCGAACCTTCTCCAAGGCGCACGGGCTGGCAAACCTTCGCGTGGGGTACTCGGTATCGCACCCGGAAGTCACCAACAACATCCGCGTTGCCGCCACGATGTTCGCCGTTTCGTCCGTTGCCGAGGATGCAGCCGTGGCCTCGCTGGCCCACTACGACAAGGTTGTGGAAAGGGTACAAAAGATTGTCGATGAGCGTACCCGCGTGGTGGCCGGGCTCGAGGAGCTCGGATGGAAGATTCCGGCGGCCGAGGGCAACTTCGTATGGCTTCCGTTGGGGGGCGATACCGCCGAATTCGTCGAGCTGGCTTCCGAACAAGCCTTGGCCGTGCGTGGGTTCGCCGGCGAGGGTGTCCGGGTGAGCATCGGCGAGGACGAGGCCAACACCCGCTTCCTCGAGCTTTGTCGGAACTATCCAAAAGGCTCGACGCTTTCCTAGGGGCGGATAAGTCGTGATTTGCGGCTTTCCACCGCTAGGCTAGAACAGACAAAACCGCTATATGCCCCATGCGGAATCTATTCCGTGCGGGGCATATTTCATGTACGTAAGGACGCCCTCGGTATGACGAACACCGTGCACGAGCCCTCGGAGCAGGCGCTGATCCAGCTACTTACCCCCGAGGGGGAACGTCGATCGCACGCCGAGTACGACAGTTACATCCAGGACATCGACGCGGAAATGTTGCGTGGGTTCTACCGCGACATGGCACTTACCCGCCGTTTTGACCAGGAAGCCACCGCGCTGCAGCGCCAGGGCCAGCTGGCTCTGTGGGTTCCGCTTCGCGGGCAGGAAGCGGCTCAGATCGGTTCGGGCCGGGCCACCCGACCCAACGACTACATCTTCCCGACCTACCGCGAACACGGCGTCGCGCTGACCCGCAACGTCGACTTTCCGCAGATGCTGCGGATCTTCCGCGGCATCTCCAATGGCGGGTGGGACCCGCGGGAAAACAACTTCCACATGTACACCATGGTGCTCGCGGCCCAGATGCCGCATGCCACCGGCTACGCCATGGGAGTGCAGCGCGACCAGGCAGGCTGGGATGCCGAGCGCCTGGAGAAGGACGGCACCGCCGTCGTCGCGTACTTCGGGGACGGCTCCTCCACCGAGGGCGAGGTCCACGAATCCATGGTCTTTGCCGCCAGCTTCAATTCGCCGGTGGTCTTCTTCTGCCAGAACAACCAGTGGGCCATCTCCGTCCCGTTCCACGTGCAGTCCAAGGTTCCGCTGGCCGAGCGCGCCGCCGGCTACGGGTTCCCCGGGATCCGCGTTGACGGCAATGACGTCCTGGCCGTCCTGGCCGTGACCCGTTGGGCCCTGGAACGTGCCCGCCGCGGCGAGGGCCCGGTCTTGATTGAGGCCGTTACCTACCGCATGAGCGCACACACCACGGCGGATGACCCGACCAAGTACCGGATGAGCGCCGACGAGGAAGCCTGGCTCGAACGCGACCCGCTGCTGCGCCTGGAAAAGCACCTGAAGGACAACCAGCTCGCCGACGAGGTGTTCTTCAAGCAGGTTGCCGTCGACGGCGATGAGATGGCCACCCGCGTCCGCGAGGAAGCCTTGGCGTTCCCCGATCCGTCACTCGCCCAGTCCTTTGCCAATGTCTACGCCGAGGCGCACCCCTTGATCCAGGAAGAGCTCAAGTGGCACCTGGAATACGAGGCAGGATTCGCCGACACCACCGAGGAAGGGGCCACCCGATGAGCACCACCACGATGACCCTGGCCAAGGCCATCACCGCCGGACTCGACGCAGTCCTGGCCAATGATCCCAAGTCCCTGCTCATCGGCGAGGACATCGGACGCCTGGGCGGGGTCTACCGCGTCACCGACGGGCTGATCGACACCTATGGAGCCGACCGCGTGATCGACTCCCCGCTGGGCGAGGCCGGAATCATCGGCACGTCCATCGGCATGGCGATCCGCGGCTACTCGCCGATCGCCGAGATCCAGTTCGACGGCTTCGTCTTTCCGGCCTTCAACCAGATCACCACGCAGCTGGCCAAGATGCGCGCCCGCTCCGAGGGCCGCTTCGGCGCCCCGGTGGTCATCCGCATCCCCTACGGCGGTGGCATCGGCTCCATCGAGCACCACTCCGAATCCCCGGAGGCGCTCTTCGCGCACACCGCGGGCCTGCGCATCATGGCCCCGTCCAACGCGCACGACGCCTACTGGATGATCCAGCAGGCCGCAGCCTGCCAGGACCCGGTGATCTTCTTCGAACCCAAGCGCCGCTACTGGCTCAAGGGCGAGGTCGACACCGAGAACCCTGCCGCCGACGCCTTCAAGGCCCAGGTCATCCGTCCCGGCGAGGACGCCACCATCGTCACCTACGGCCCGCTGGTGCCGGTCGCGCTTGCGGCCGCCGAGGCGGCGCGCGAGGACGGCCGCTCGGTCGAGGTCATCGACCTGCGCTCGGTCTCGCCGATCGACTTCGACACCATCACCGAATCGGTGGAAAAGACCGGCAGGCTCATCGTCACCCACGAGGCGCCGACCTTCGGCGGCATCGGCGGGGAAATCGCCGCCCGCGTGGCCGAACGCGCCTTCCTGTCGCTGGAGGCCCCGGTCATCCGCGTCGGCGGATTCCACATGCCCTACCCGGTGGCCAAGGTCGAGGAACAGTACTTGCCCGACATCGACAAGGTCCTCGAAGCACTCGATCGGTCCTTCGCCTACTAATTCAGTGGTGCGCACGCGCGCCACCGCACCGCTGCAGCATTGTTTCTTAAAGGAGTCAGACGATGAGCACCTTCAACCTTCCCGATGTCGGCGAAGGCCTCACCGAGGCCGAAATCGTCGGTTGGAAAGTCAAGCCCGGGGACACCGTGGTCGTCAACCAGGTCTTCGTGGAAATCGAGACCGCGAAGTCCCTGGTCGAACTGCCCAGCCCCTATGCCGGAGTGGTCAAGGAACTGCATGCGGCCGAGGGCGAGACCCTGGCCGTGGGCTCGCCGCTGTTCAGCGTTGACGAGGTCGGTTCCCGGCCCGCCCCGATGGCCAATGTGCCCGAGGTGGCAGACATCGCCGAGGCCGACACCCCCGTCGCCAGCGAGGAACCGGGCCCACTGGTCGGCTCGGGCCCCAAGGCCGATGCCGTCAAGCGCCGCGCCCGCACCAACCGCCCCGCACCGACCCGGCCCGCCAAGGCCCCCGGGGTTCAGGGAAGCGCCCCGGCGATCCCGGCGGCGCTTGCCGACACGATTTCCCGCCGCGCCGCGGAACTCGGCCACGCCTCGACGCGCCTGACGGCCGCGGCCAAGCCCGCGGTGGCGGCTTTCGTGGACCGCGTCCTGGCCAAGCCGCCGGTGCGCAAGGTCGCCAAGGAACTCGGCGTGGACCTGGCCCAGGTCACCGGAACCGGCGGCCAGGGCGAAATCACCCGCGACGACGTCTTCTCCTATAAGGCCCAGCGCGAGGCCGAACGCGACGCGGCCCCGATGTTCTGGTCGGCCAAGGGCCAGGAAGTTGACGGCCGGGTGGTCCGCACCCCGGTGCGCGGCATCCGCAAGGCCACCGCCAAGGCCATGGTCGAGTCGGCCTTCACCGCCCCGCACGTGTCGATCTTCGTCGACGTGGATGCCTCGCGCACCATGGAATACGTGGCCCGGTTGAAGAAGAGCCGCGACTTCGAGGGCATCAAGGTCTCCCCGCTGCTGGTGCTGGCCAAGGCAGTCATCTGGGCCGCCGCGCGCAACCCCTCCGTCAACGCCTCCTGGGTGGAGACCGAGAACGGCGCGGAGATCCAGGTCAAGCACTTCATGAACCTGGGCATCGCCGCGGCCACCCCGCGCGGCCTGCTGGTCCCGAACATCAAGGAAGCGCAGGACCTGTCCATGCGCGAGCTGGCCATTGCCCTGAACGACCTGGCCGAGACGGCCCGCGCGGGCAAGACCTCCCCGGCGGACATGACCGGCGGGACGCTGACGGTGACCAACATCGGCGTGCTGGGGATCGACACCGGCACCCCGATCATCAACCCCGGCGAGGTGGCGATCGTTGCCTTCGGCACCATTCGGCAGAAGCCGTGGGTTGTCGACGGCCAGGTGGTCCCGCGCTGGATCACCACCCTGGGTGGCTCCTTCGACCACCGCGTGGTCGACGGCGACCTGTCGGCGCGCTTCATGGCGGATGTCGCCTCGATCATGCAGGAGCCGGCGCTGCTGCTGGATTGATCGTTATCCTTTCGTGATGCCCGGAGGGTAACCGGGCATCACGGGGCGGACATAAGACGGGTACTGGTACCTTCCGGCAAACCGCCGGAGTCAGAGCCCAAGGAGCACACCGTGAGGAACGCACCGAAACCGTCCACCATCTCCGCCCACCCACCCTTTCGCCGACGGCGCCTTTTGTTGGCCGCCATGGCCTGCGCCCTGCTGATCGGCGGCCCGGGGACCACCCCCGCATTCACCGCGCCCGGCCTTGCCGCTGCCCCCGGGACGTCGGCACCCATTGACACGTCGGATTGGCAGACCTTCGACAAGTACGGGATCGCCTTCGACTATCCTGCCGACTGGGAAATCCTGCCCTACACCTGCGACGGCTGCGAGGTCGATGACCCGCCGCTGCCGGAGGACGAGTACACGCCGTGGAACATCGTGGACGAGAACGGGGTGCGGGTGGCCCACGTGTTCCCGAACTTCGTGGGTGACACTGACGGGGACACCGGTTTGTACAAACGCACCGACCTGGACACGGCCGCGGTGGAAGGGATCGGCTATGAGCCGACCAGTATGGTCTTCGAACACGTGCGGATCGATTATTCGCAGGCACCCGTGGCGGGAACCGACCGGAGGGCACAGCAGGCAAGGCTGATGATTTTCTCGGATGCGAACCTGGCAACGCGCGACAAGCACCCCTTCCTTCCCGTCTTCCAGCCGCGGTCCGGGGCAACTACCTGGATCCAAACCACGCCGGAGTTCATGGAAACCGGCGGCATGGACAAGAACCATGTCACCAAGGGCAAAGCCAGGCAGTTCATGGACAGCGAGAACTACCGGACGATGAGGCAGGTCATGCTCTCAGTCCGGGCCAGCACCTTCTGAGTCCCGTCCCGCGTGTGCCTTCCGTCCGGGATCGTTGGGATTCCGGACGGAATCCGCCTAGCGCCGTCCGGGTTCGGCCCGGGGTCCGGTCTGGTGGACATGTCGGCGCGGTTCGCGGCCGGTGCCGCCTCGATTAGGCAGGATCCGGCACTGCTGATTAACTGGCATGCGTGTTGGTACTTCCGGGAAAAGTGGCCGGTGCCGGTGCCGGTGCCGCCCGTGACGCAACCGCCGCACCGGGCCCCGCATGCCTTGGCAAGCGCGCGCGGGATGGGGCACAGTGGGGAAGGTATCGATGTCCAAATTGGCACTCGCGCCCAGGAGATCACCGATGAGCAGTTACCCTGACGCAACCACGAGCGGCAAGCCGACGGCAATGGCCAGGGCGTTGGGCGTTGCGGCGCTGTCGGCAGTGCTGCTGCTGTCAGGCTGCGCCGACATCGCGCCCTGGGCGGCGGAAGAATCCAGCACCATCGAAACGACTCCCTTCGGCCCCCCGCAGGACCCCTCGAAGCTGCCCGCCGCGGGGGACAACGGCCGGTCGCCCGCGACCCCGTCCCCCGAACCTGCCCGCGAGATCGACACGGCGGGATGGAAGACCTTCGCCACCCAGTGGCTGAGCTTCAAGTACCCTCCCGACTGGCATATCGAGGAAGACGACTGCACCAACTGCAATGCCACGGCCAGGCCGCTGGCCGACCCGTTCACCAAATGGGACATCGAGAACGCGGACGGCAACGAGATCGCCGAGTTCCGTGCCGACTCGGCCACCGACACCGACGTGGACACTAGCACCTACAAGCGCACCGTGCTGGAATCCACGCCCGTGGAAGGAGGCTTCCTCGCCCCTGCCAAGGTGGTCTTCGAACACTTCGTCCTGGACACCCCGGGAAAGGCCCGGGAGCAGAAGGTGATGCTGATGCTCAACGACGCGGCAGCCACCGGGGCGAGAGACAAAAATCCCGCGTCGAGCTTCTTCCGGCCGAAGAAGGGCTTCGAGGCCCAGATGACAAGTTCCGATGACTTGGCAGAGGAACTGGGATTCCATGACGACCACGTGAGCCTCGCGGATGCCCGGAAGATCATGCAGAGCCGCGACTACCGCCTGCTGCGTGCAGTGATGCTCAGCATGCGCGTTCAGAAGTAGCATGGAGGGAAACGCCACCAACGAGCCGATGCGGAAGAACCGAGTGAATCACGAGCTGTACGTAAAGATCTGTGGACTTCGCACACCGGAGACCGTCGCGGCGGCCGTTGCCGCGGGCGCCAACGCGGTGGGCTTCGTTTTTGCCCCCGGCAGTCCGCGAACCGTCGAACCGGAACTCGTGAAGACGCTCGTCGCGCAGGTGCCGGAGCATGTCGAAACCGTCGGGGTCTTCCGCAACCAGCGGGTCGAGGACGTCATCGACCTCGCCCGCCGGGCGGGTGTCGGCACGGTGCAGCTGCACGGCGATGAACCGTACGCGGATCTCGAGGCGCTGACCGCACAGGGGTTTGCGACGCTGCGGGCCTTCTCAATCGACGGCTATCGCGCGCTGGACGACGCCGAACGAAAGCGCTGGGAAACCGGGCGGATCCTGCTTGACGCGGTCGAGCCGGGAGCAGGCGTCACCTTCGACGCCTCGGAGCTCGTGGCAGCGCCGCCTCCAGGACCCTGGATATTGGCCGGGGGACTGAACCCGGGGAATGTCGCGCACCTGGTGGGCACGCTGCGCCCGGCCGGGGTGGACGTCTCCTCGGGCGTCGAATCCAGCCGCGGAACGAAGGATGTCGGACTGATCGAGGCATTTGTCGCGGCTGCCCGTTCCCCCGAGACACCGACCACCTAGGCACCGCACTCCGTGTCCCGCGCCCCATCCGGGGGCCTTCGCGTCGAGCACTGATACTTATTAGGTCTGAATCCAGCTAGAACATGTATTTCCCATAAGTAATCTTTGCGTCCTAATCTGGCTGTGGAGCACATCGGTGCCCCATGACCGGAGGTGGACGACGTGGAAGTACGTCAGATGCGTTACTTCATTGCCGTGGCCGAGGAAAGACACTTCGGTCGTGCGGCCCAACGCCTGCACATGGCCCAGCCTCC
Organism: Paeniglutamicibacter sp. GQ140; assembly: GCF_059759235.1. NCBI lineage: Bacteria > Bacillati > Actinomycetota > Actinomycetes > Micrococcales > Micrococcaceae > Paeniglutamicibacter > Paeniglutamicibacter sp. GQ140. The sequence goes on along the minus strand of NZ_JCAXDW010000001.1, from coordinate 292,545 downwards.
GCTGTCCCAACAGATCAAGGCGCTCGAGGAGCAGCTGGGCACGCAGCTGTTGGTGCGCACCACGCGCAAGGTCGACCTCACCGCCGCCGGGGAATTGCTCCTGACCCGGTCGCGGCTCCTGCTGGCCGAGATCGACAAACTCGAACAAGACGTCAAGCTCGTGGGGCAGGGAGCCAGCGGCGTGCTGCGGGTCGGCGTCTCCGGCACGGCCACCTACCGGCTAATGCCCATGATCGTTCAGGCCGCCCGGGTCCACATGCCCGGCCTGCGTCTGAGCGTGCAGGGCGAGATGCTCACCCCCGAAATGGAAATCGCCCTGGAAGAGCAGCGGGTGGATGTTGCAGTGCTGCGCCCGCCCGTCCGGTCGAACCAACTGAGCCTGAAGTTCCTGGAGAAGGACGAACTGGTTGTGGCACTGCCCGAGGACCATGAGCTGGCCTCGCGCGGGCTGCTTGACCTCTCGGACCTGGCCGAGGAACCCTTTATCGCCTACCCGCTTTCCTCGGCGGTGAATGCCATTTCCACCGAGGCCTGCCGCGAGGCAGGCTTCAGTCCGCACATCGTCCAGGAAACCCAGGAAACCTCGACCCTGCTCTCGTTCGTCGCCGCCGGGATGGGCGTGGCCCTGGTTCCCACCGCCCGGCGCATGTTCGCGTTGCAGGGCATCGTCTTCCGCCAGCTGCGCAATGCGCCTGCGGTCGACCTTGCCGTTGCCTGGAAGACCGATAACGACTCAGCCCTGCTTAAAAAGTTCTTGGACCTCTTTGAAAGTCCAGCCCCCACGGAAGGAAACCCGGCGTGAAGATCCTGCGCATCGAAGCGATCCCCTACTCGATTCCCTATACCCACCCGCTCAAGTTCGCCAGCGGTCAGGTCACCGACGCCGAGCACGTGCTGGTGCGCATCCACTCGGACGAGGGACTGTTCGGCGAGGCCGACGCCCCGCCGCGCCCCTACACCTACGGCGAGACCCAGGCATCGATCATCACCATCATCGAGAACGTCTTCGCCCCGCAACTGATCGGGCTCGATCCATTCGACCGCGGCAAGGTCCACGAGGTGATGGCCCGGACCATCCACAACCAGGTGGCCAAGGGCGCTGTCGACATCGCGCTGTGGGACCTGATGGGCAAGGCGCTGGGGACCCCGGTGCACAAGCTGCTGGGCGGCTACACCGATTCGATGCGCGTCTCGCACATGCTCGGGTTCCGCCCGGCGCAGGACCTGCTCGACGAGGCGCTGCGCTTTGGCGAGGAGTACGGGATCACCACCTTCAAGCTGAAGGTCGGACGCCGCCCGCTGGCCCTGGACATCGAGGCCTGCCACGTGTTGCGCGCCGGACTCGGCGACGACGTGGAGCTCTACCTGGACGCCAACCGCGGCTGGACCGCCAACGAGGCAATGGAAGTCCTGCGCCGCACCGAGGGCCTGGGGCTGACGGCGCTGGAAGAACCCTGCGATGCGAAGGAAGCCATGAGCCGCCGCAGGCTCGTGGAGAAGTCCCCGATTCCCATCGTGGGCGACGAATCGGTGCCCACCGCCGGAGACGTCTCCCGCGAACTGCTCTCCGGGGGTTCGAACGCGATCTGCATCAAGACCGCCCGCAGCGGATTCACCGAGGCCACCGAGATCCTGGGCCTGTGCACCGGACTGGGCGTCGATGTGACCATGGGCAACCAGATCGACACGCAGGTCGGTTCGTTGGCCACCGTGACCTTCGGCGCCGCCCACGAGGCCACTACGCGCCGCGCCGGCGAGCTGTCCAACTTCCTGGACATGGCCGATGACCTGCTTGCCGAACCCATCCGCATCAACGGCGGCCTCATCTCGGTGCGCAACGTCCCCGGCGTCGGCGCTGGAATCGACGAAGACAAGCTCGCCCGCTACCGCCAGAACTAGCACCCACCAACCACGCCAAATCCAGGAGAAGACATGATATTCCTCGCCCGCATGGACGTAACCTTCCCGGCCCACCTGACCGAAGCACAGATCGCCGATTTCCAGGTTCGTGAGAAGGAATACTCGGGCCAGCTGCAGAGCAGCGGCAAGATGGCAGGTATCTGGCGCATCGTCGGCGAATACGCCAACCACTCGCTGTTCGACGTCGAGTCCAATGACGAGCTGCACCAGATCCTCAGCGGTTTCCCGATGTACCCGTACATGAAGATCAAGGTCACTCCGCTGGCCAAGCACCCGAACTCGATCCGCTAGGCGGATCGGCGGCAAGTTCGCCGCAAGAGCACGGCAAAGGTGGGTCGCGTCTTTCGACGCGGCCCACCTTTGGCATCGGGGGACTTATTGGCCAGTTAGCGGTCGAGCCGGCGAATTTGCCCGCCCAACGGAAACGTGGGTCCCGAACAACCAGGTACTTATATGCAGAAGCTCTGAATTGAAGCAAAAGAAGTATTTCCCTCTTCTCAATAACCGGCATAGATTGAGTGCATAGAAAGTCGCTGTGACAACAGTCACCGCATCATGTGATGTCGGACCAGCGCATCAACACCCCCTCCAACTGGAGATAGAAGGAGCAACTCGTGAGCACCGAAACCACCGCCAGCGCAGCCGCCTCAGGCAACGCAGCCACCGACCGTTTCCGTCAGTCCGGCAAGACTTCCGCCATCCAGGCAGACGTCGAGCGCGTCAACCTGCTGGCCAGTAAGCTGATCAAGGCCGCCAACGACATCGTCCTCGAAGAGCGCGTGAGCTACGACGAGTTCAATGCCCTGAAGGCTTGGCTGATCAAGGTCGGCGAAGACGGCGAATGGCCGCTGTTCCTGGACGTGTGGCTCGAGCACTCGGTCGAGGAAGTCGCCACCGATCACCGCGAGGGCAACAAGGGCTCCATCGAGGGCCCGTACTACATCCCGGAAGCGCCGGAGCAGAAGACCCCGGCAACCATCTCCATGCGTGAAGACGAGCAGGGCACCCCGCTGCGCTTCCAGGGCCAGGTCCGTTCCACCGACGGCAGCGCGCTGTCCAACGCCAAGATCGAACTGTGGCACGCCGACGAAGAGGGCTTCTACTCGCAGTTCGCCCCCAACATCCCGGAATGGAACCTGCGCGGTACCTTCATCGCGGACGAGGAGGGCAACTTCCAGATCAACACCATGCAGCCGGCCCCCTACCAGATCCCGACCGACGGCGCCTGCGGCCAGCTGATCGCCGCCGCCGGCTGGCACGCCTGGCGTCCGGCCCACCTGCACCTGAAGGTTTCGGCCCCGGGCCACGAACTGCTCACCGCCCAGCTGTACTTCCCGGGCGACGCACACAACGACGACGACATCGCGACCGCGGTGAAGCCGGAGCTGCTGCTCGAGATCCAGCCGGCCGCCGAGGGTGCCGGAGTGCAGACCACCTACGACTTCGTGCTTGACCCCGAAGCCAAGTAGGTCCTCACAAACCTCGTCACGGCGGGGCTCCCGATAGGCATGCGGGGGACCCCGCCGTTGTCGTACCACCGTACTTTCCGGGATGCCGCTCGCGGCGTCGCCCCCGGGTACCAAGACAACACCAAGGCCGCGTTCGCATCCCGGCAATTCCATGTGAAAGAGAAGCAGCAATGACCCAGGAAACCATGTTGAACTCGGTGGATGCGAGCCAACTGCGCAGCGCATTTGGCCAATTCACCACCGGCGTCACTGTGGTCACCACACAGGGGACAGACGGCAATCCCTACGGCGCCATGGTGACGGCGTTCGCCGCGGTGTCGTTGGACCCTCCACTGGCCCAAATCACCCTGACTCGCAGCTCCAGGGCCGCCAAGCACCTGGACGGGTCGTCCTTCGCCATCAACATCCTCTCTTCAGACCAGAAGGAGGTCGCCAAGCACTTCGCCGGCGAACCGATGGACAGCGAACCGGAATGGGTCCTCAACGGAAACGTCCCGGTGCTGCTGGGCAACGCAGCCACTCTGGAATGCCGGGCGTGGAACAACTACGACGGCGGCGACCACATCATCGTGGTTGGCGAGGTCAGCTCGCTGACGGTGGGGGACGCGGACCCGCTGCTCTTCCACGAGGGTGCGTTCCACCACATCGGTGAGCGGCTCGAGGACGGGCAGGATGACAGCTGGTTCGCCGGCGCCATGTCCTTCCAGCCGTTTGTCCCGCAGCAACACTGAGCCTCGCCACCCACCGGCGCGGATCACCCACCCGTCAATCGATCAATCCATGCATTACTTGGCCACAAAGGAGCACACCATGTTTGTCCCAACACGGCGAAAGACCGCAGGAGAACGCCCGTCCGCGAACAGCTTGCGGGCCACCACCGACACCGTCCAGGAGCTGAACCACTGGGCCTGGACCGGCTGGATGCCCGAAGCCGAACACGCCCTGTTCCAGCCCGGCGTGCAGTCCACCGAACACCACATTTCACTGCTTGCCGCCTAGGCTTTCATCCCAAACAGCATCGCCACACCCGAGGGGCCCATGACAGCAACGACGCTGACATGGGCCCCTCGAGGTTTCTGTTGCCGGCTCCCGCCGCACGCTGGGGCAAGGCAGGCGGGCCGAACGGGCATGCGGCGGGAAAGCCGAACCGGAGCCCACCACATGCCGCACCGTCGCAGCTCAACCGAGGCCGTGCAGAAACTCCACTGTGTCCGCAGCCACCCTCTCAGGGCATTCCCACAGGACGAGATGACCCGCGTCCGGATAGACCTTCAGGACCGAACCCGCGATGCGTGCGGCCAGCTCTTCCTCGTCCGCCAGTGAAAGCAGGTGATCGCGCCCGCCCCAGAGGATCAGCGTGGGCGCATCAATGGTTCCCGATTCGGTGGGCGGCGTGGCCTCATACAGGCCGGCGAGGATGGCCCGCCATACGTGTGCGGGCATCCTGGTTCCGTCGTCCACGCGGTCGTCGATGAACCATGCCGGAACCTCGTGCAGCAGCGGAAACCAGGTGAGCGATTCCCTGACCCACGCCGCGCTGACCGGATCCACCAGGGCCTCGACCTCGTCCGCGAAGGCCGGCCGGCCGCGCAGGCTCAGCGGCGCCCCGACCAAGACCAGGGCCGCGACCCGCTCCGGGTGGTCCGCGGCCAGCGCCTGCGCCACATAGCCGCCGCTCGATGAACCCAGGACAAAAGCCCGGGGAACCTCGAGGGACTCGAGGACCGCGGCAACATCCGCGGACTGCTCCGCCAGCGTGTAGCCGTCCGCCGGCTTATCGGCATCGCCCTGGCCGCGCAGGTCGGGCGCATAGACCCTGAAGCCGGCAAGCAGGGGTGCCAGGCGGTCGAAGCATTCGAAGGATTCTCCCCACGCATGCAATAGCAGCAGCGGCCTGGCTTCCGCCGCGCCGTCGATGAAGCACGGCACCTCGATGCCCGTGGAGAGCCTGAGCTTCCTGACCTCGGATCCCATGGTTTCAGGTTACTCCCGGGACACAGGCCTGCCTATGCTCAGCGTTCGTTGTCCCGGTATCGTGCGGCGAGCTCGGTGCGGGACGTCACGCCGAGCTTCGCGTAGATCCGGGTCAGGTGGTACTGGACCGTCTTGGCCCCGATGAACAGCTCCTCGCCGGCCTTCTTGTTGCTGGCACCCGCGCAGACCAGGGAGGCCACCGCCTTTTCCTGGGAGGTGAGCGAGGACCAGTCGGCCGCGTCCCGGCGCGGGACACTGATGCCGGTGGCCTGCAGCTCGCGGTTGCACCGCTCGATGTAGATCGTTGCCCCCAGCTGGGTGTAGCCGGCCAGGGCACGGGTCAGGGGACCGGCGGATTCGCCGCGTTTCCCGGCGCGCCGCAGCGATTGCCCGTAGGCGTACTCGATGTTTGCCCGCAGCACCGGCAGCGTGAGTCCCTGCAACAGGGACAGTGCCTCCTCGAAGGCGTCTCGCGATCCCTCCAGGTCACCGTGCGAACCGAGCACCTGCCCGCGCACCACCAGGAAGCGTGCGATGGTCGAGCGGTGCTTCCGCCTGCGGGCAGCCGCCATGAGCGGATCCATGAATTCCAGGGCCTCGGCGAAGCGTTCCTTGCGCACCAAGGCATCGGCGTACATGTCGTGCCACGGCCAGAATCCCGGCTCGTCGATCCCTCGCGAGCGGTCCAGCCGCAACAGCGGCTCCAACGCCAGAAGGACCTCGTCGTAGTCGGAACGCGCCCGGGCCGCAGCCGCCCTGGCCATCCGATAGGGCACCTGCATCACCTCGTAGCTGCCGGTCCGGGCCCAGGCCTTGGCCAGATGGGCGTCGACATCTTCCTGTTCGCCGCGCATGGCGTGGATCTGCACCGCGGTGTAGTGCAGCAGCGGGCGAACCAGCTCGATGTCGGATCGTTCCTGAAGTGCGACGCCTGCCCGCACGGTTTCCAGTGCCTGGTCCCAGTCACCTGCCGAGTACTCTGCCCGTGCGAGCCAGGCCCTGGCCCACAGGGCGATCCGGTGGGAACCCTCGGTGTAGTCGGTGGAACTGGAAATCATGAGTTCGTGCCGGGCCAGCTCCACCTGGTCCCCGGCCACGTGCAGCCACCCCATGGCCATTTCGGCGCGTTGGCGCTGGGCACCGGTGGGCAGGGTGGCGAGCATCCGGGCCAGGATCTTCTCGCCCTCGGGGCCTCGACCGAGCATGCCAAGCCCCAGCCCCTGGATGGCCGAGGATTCCACGGCGACGGGGCTTCCCTCGTCCGCCAGCTCCAGGGTCCGTTCCGCCCATTCAACGAGCTTGAAGCCATCCAGCCGGCCCAGCGAATCAAGGACCCGGCGCTGGGAAACGGTGGCCATGATCTCGGTCTGCCGGGCCTCCTCGGCACCGGTCCACGCCCGGGTTAGCCAGCGGTCTGCGGTCAGCGCCTGTCCCTGGAGAATGGCAATGTATCCGGAGAGCAGGTCGCTTTCGGGGCTGGCGGCCAGGGAAGCCAATTCCTCGGAATAGGCCAGGGCGCGGGGAAGCTCGCCGGCCGCCACCGTCGCGTCGACGGCCTTGAGCAAGAGCGGCTCGCGGTCCGCCGCATTCGTGGCGAGGTGGGCCGCCCGGTGAAGGGCTGCCGCGGCGGAGGACCACTCTCCCTTGCCCGCCTGATTCTCGGCGAAGAGTTCCAGCTGGTGCGACAGCGCGGGGTCGGAAAGCAGCGTGGCATCGGCGCGGTGGGCCAGGGAATCCCCCGCACAGTCGCCCAGGGAGGCGGCGGCGGCGTGTAGCGCCAGGCGCCGCGACAAGGGGACCAGATGGTAGACGGCCATGTGCTTGATATGCCCGGTGAACTGCAGGGAGAGGTTTCCGCCGCTGCCGGCCACCTCCACCAGGCCGGAGGTCACGCACTCTTCCACCAGGGGAAGGGGTTCGTCGACCTCGGCCAGGGCGACGACCATGTCCAATCTTGGCCCGGGGCCCAGGATGGCGGCGGCCTCGAGGAGGGACCGGGCAGGGATCGACAGGGCGGCCAGCCGCTCGGCAACTTCTGCGGTCACGGCGCGGGGCGCCGGGAACCGGCTGTTGAAGTGGTTCCAGGATTCCTCGGGGTTTTCCCGGATCAGTTCCAAGGCAGTGTGGATGTTGCCCTCGGTGTAGGCGGCCAGCTGGTCAGCCGCGGCCGCGGAAAGTTCCACGCCAAGCCTGGAAACGGAAATTTCCTTCAAGGGCGCGGCGGTTGGCGGGTCCAGTTCGATCGTGGTGCTGTGTGGCGCCTCCAGGAGTTCGCGGGCCCCCGGCGGCAGGAAGGCGGCTTCCTCCCGGCGGAGGGTGAGAATGATCAGCAGCTTCTCGGTGCGCAGCCGGCGCCAGGCAAACAGGAGTGCGGCCAGTGACTGCGCGTCGGTCCACTGCAGGTTTTCCAGCAGAAGGATTCCGCTCTGCTTGCCGGCGTTGCGGATGAAGGCGAGCAGGCGTTCGGGCAGTGCCACTTCGCCTGCGGCATCGGCTGGACCGAGCAATTCCTGCAGGGCGGACCCGGCCAGGTCCTTTTCCCACCTCGCCCCGGCGGAGGTCCACGAGGCGAGGTGCTTGTTGTTGTCCATGAAGCGCCGAACCAGGGTGCTTTTTCCACAGCCGGCCGGGCCGCTGACAACCACCAGCTGGGCGCTGCCGGACTCGGCCTGATGCAGCAGCCGTCCCAGGAGTGCCAATGTTCGTTGTTGATGCATGGATCCGCCGCAGCCAACCTTTCCGTGTATAAAGCGGGGGCCGCGCGAACATCGTTGTCCACGCGGCCCCCAGTGACCGGTTATGCACCGGGCCTATGGTTATTTAGCGATCTTGACCGGGGCCGAGGAGCTGGCAAGCAGCTGGGTCTCGGAGTTGCGCAGTGGTACAAAGGCGGTTACCAATGCACCAACGATAGCAACTGCGGCGAAGACGTAGAAGGCGACCTGGTTCTCCACGCCCGCGGCCATGAGCAGCCCGCCGATCAAGGGGCCGAAGATTCCGCCCAGACGGCCGAACCCGGCACACCAGGCAACCCCGGCGCCGCGGGCGGCGCTGTTGTAATAGTTGGAAACGAACCCGTAGATCAGCACCTGGGTGCCGATGGTTCCCACGCCTGCCACCGCAACCAGTGCGAGCAGGATGCCGAAGGGCAGCTGCATGGTCAGCAGCACCATCGCCACCGCGGCGAGGAAGAACGTCGTGGAAACCACGCGCTTGGCGCCGATGCGGTCGGCACCGACGGAGGCGATCAACCCGCCGAAGACGGCTCCGGCATTGAGCACCAGCAGGAAGGCCAGCGAGTAGGACTTGCCGTAGCCGAACTGGGACATGATCTGCGGCAGCCAGGTGTTCAGGCCGTAGGTCAGCATCAGGCCGGCGAAGCTCATCAGGCCCAGCAACAAGGTGGGCAGCGCGTACTTCCTGGAGGCCAGGGCGCGGAAACCGATCTTGGTGTCAACTGGTTCGGAGACCAGCACGTGGGCGCCCTTGGGGGCCGGAGCGGAGATCGGGACGCCGGTGCGGATCGAGACGCGCTGGGCTTCCTCGGTGCGGCCGCGGGCCATCAGCCACTCGGGGGACTCGGGCAGCTTTGCCAGCGCCATGGGCAGCAGGAAGAGCATGGGGGTTGCGCCGATGAGGAAGAGTCCGCGCCAGCCCACGAGGTCCAACAGGACGATGGCCAGCAGGGACGCCAGGACGCCGCCGACGGGCACTCCGGAGTAGACGATGGCGTTGTAGTAGTTGCGCTTGCCCTTGGGGGCGAACTCGGCCACGACCGCACCGGCGGTGGCCACCAGTGCGCCGACGCCGAGCCCGGTGAAGAAGCGAAGGGCGCCGAAGGCGATGACGTTCGGGGCCAGGGCGGTCAGGCCCATGCCGATGGAGAACCAGAGGATGCCGGTGATCATGATCTTCCGGCGGCCGAGGTAGTCCCCGACGGCGCCGGTGACCAGTGCACCGACCATGACCCCGAACAGGGCCCAGCTGCCCAGCACGCCGGCGGTGGCCGGGCCGATTTCGCCGAGCTGGGTGGGATCGCCCAGCAGGGTGGAAACGATGGTTCCGTAGACGACCAGGTCGTATCCGTCGAAGATCAGGGCGATGGCGGCGATGGCCACCACCCAGCGGACGGTGCTTTTTTGTTTCTTGGTGGCGCTTGCTTCCGGTGATTTCACGATTTGCTCCATATGCTTATGGGCCCCGGGCGCACGTCGATGTGCGGGTATTCGGGGCACGGACTAGTACCGCTGCCTGTGGCTGCGGGGTGGAAGCCGTGACCCGAGGGGTACTCGGGCGGCGGGCCGTGGAGAGCACACAGGCGGCGGGGATACCGCCGCCTGCATGCAACTTGAAGGTACTTATCTAGCCGAGGTCCCCTCCGGCCACTGCCAGGGTGCTTCCGGTGATGTAGGACGCCTCATCGGAGGCCAGGAACACAATGGGTCCGGCCTGTTCGTCGAGGGTGCCGTAGCGTTTCATCAGGGTGGAATCGATGGTCTGGTCAACGATTTGCTGGTACCAGGCCTTCTCCTGCTCGCCCTCGGGGGCCGGGCCCCGCTTGACTTGGCGTTCAGGGGCCTCGGTTCCGCCGGGGGCGGTGGCCACCACGCGGATTCCGTGGGCAGCCCCCTCCATGGCGAGGGCCGAGGTGATGGCCTTGACCCCGCCCTTGGCTCCGGCGTACGGGACGCGGTTGAGTCCGCGGGTGGCGACCGAGGAGACGTTCACAATGGTTCCGGATCCGGCCTTGACCATTTCCGGGAACGCCGCGCGGCACATCCACAGGGTCGGGAAGAGCGAACGCTGGATTTCCTTCTGGATTTCCTCCGGTGCGTAGTGCTCGAACGGCTTGGCCCAGATGGTCCCGCCGACGTTGTTGATGAGCACATCGATCCGGCCGTATTCGGCGACCGCGGCGGTGACCGCCGACAGCGCGCCCTCGAAGGTTTCGAGGTCGGCGGTGACGCTCAGCGTCTTGACCCCCTGGGCCCGCAGGCCCCCGGCGACGTCGTGCACCAGCGGCGAGCGGTCGACCAGGACCAGTTCCGCGCCCTCGGCGGCGATGCGCCGCGCCACTGCCCAGCCAATGCCCTGGGCGGCCCCCGTGATCAGCACGACCTTGGAGGCGAAGCGGCCAGCGTGGAAGGACTCGGGCAGTGGTGCCGCGGCGGCCTCGTTCACCGCCTGGTTGTCGGCGCTCATTTGGACGCGGTGCGCGACGCGGCGGCCATGGTGGCCTTGGCGTGCTCGTTGTGGGCCATGATGGCCGTGCGGGCGGCCGCCAGGTCCTGGTTTTCGAAGGCGGCGACGATTGCCAGGTGGTCGGCGTCGACGGCGCCGTCGATCCAGTGTTCCTGGCGCAGTACCTTGGCCATGGTCGCGGGGACCTCCAGGCGGTTGTACGCCTGCAGCAGGTGTTCGTTGCCGACGCAGCTGAACAGGAACTGGTGGAAGGCCTCGTTGGTGATGGTGAATTCCGCGGCGTCCACGAACTTCTCTCCGGCCAGGGTCTTGCCGGCAAGCTCGGCCAGGACCTTGAATTCGGCCAGCTGCTCGGGGGTCAGCTTGCCCATGGTCAGTTCAACGATGGCCAGTTCCAGGGCCATGCGCGCGTCGAACTGCGCCTGAAAGGTTGCGTGCTCTTCGCCGATTTCGTACGCCGGCTGGGCAACCGGGGTCTGTGCGGCTTCCTGCGCAGGTGCTTCTGCAACCGGTTCCTCCGGCGCTGCTGCTGCATCGGGGGTGACGGCCAGTGCGAACTTCTCGAAGTAGAAGTTCTGCGGCTTGATGCCCTCGGCCTCCAGGTGGCGGCGGACGCCCTCGACCATCGGCGGGGGGCCGCAGAGGTAGATGTCGACGTCGCCCTCGACCAGGTGGTGCGGCTCGAAGTGGTTGGTGACGTAGCCCTTCTTTTCCGAGCTGCTGGCCGGGTCGCCGACGACGGTGTCGAAGGTGAAGCCCTCGATGCGCGACTTGTAGTCCTCGAGCACGTCGATTTCGACCAGGTCGGTGTCGGTGTTGACGCCGTAGATCAGGTGGACGGGGTGGGGGTTCTGCATGCCGGAAAGCTTTTCCAGGATGGCCAGCAGCGGCGCCAGGCCGGTGCCGCCGGCCAGCAGCAGCGAGGTGCGCTTGGGGTCGCGCAGGAAGAAGCTGCCCATCGGGCCGGTGAAGTTGAGCTGGTCCCCGACCTGCGCCACGTCGCGCATGTAGGTGGACATCAGTCCGCCATCGGTGATGCGGATCAGGAAGGAGAGGGTGGAGACCTCCGGGCCGGAGCTGAAGGAGTACGAACGCGTCTGGCCGCCGGAGCCGGGAACCTCGATGTTCACGTACTGGCCGGGCAGGAAGGAGAGGTCGTCGCGGTTCTCGATCTCGAGGCTGAAGGCGTAGGTGCTCTCGGAGATGCGGCGGATCTCGGTCAGCGTCGAGGAGTATGTGGTGGCCGCGGTCTTGGCGACATCCGAGGTCGTGGGGATCTGCAGCACGAGGTCGGATTCGGGGACCATCTGGCAGGGGAGGCAGAAGCCCTTTTCCGCCTCGTCGTCGGTCAGGGCCTCCTCGATGTAGTCGCCGCCGTCGAACTTGCCGGACTCACAGAACGCCTTGCAGGTGCCGCAGGCGCCGTCGCGGCAGTCCAGCGGGATATTGATCCGTGCCTTGTAGGAGGCATCGGCGACGGTTTCGCGGGGTCCAACTTTAATGAACCGGGTAATTCCGTCCTCGAAGGCGAGGGCAACCTGATAGGTCATGAGGGGACTCTTTTCAAAATAGTGCAGGGTGGTGCGGCAAGAGGTGCAAGGTGGTGGTGCGGGGGCGAGTCAACGCCCCCGCACGCCAGTCTCCGGGGCCGGGAGGGGGCCCGTGCGGGACTAGATGTGGTAGATGTCGACCACGTGGTGGATGTAGTCGTTCTTCAGGACTACCTTCTTTGCCATGATGACCGGCTGGGTGCCGGAGTAGTCGATGGTGTAGTACGAGGTGCCGAAGTAGGTGTCGACGTTCTGGTAGCGGTAGTAGAGCGTGAACCAGTTGAAGCGCACATCGACCTTGTCGCCATCGACGGACACGATCTCCACGTTGGTGATGTTGTGACCGGTGCGCGGTTCCGGCAGGCTGGTGGCGCTGGAGCGGTCGGTCTTGATGCGGAAGACGCGGTCTTCCAGGCCACCGCGGTTTCCGTAGAAGATCAGCGAGATCTCGCGCTGCGGATCCTCGGTGAGCTTGTCATCGTCGGCCCAGGCCGGCATCCAGAAGGTGGCCTCGGGGTGGTAGCAGTCGATCCAGCGATCGAAGTCGCGGTCATCGAGGAAACGGGCTTCGCGGTAGAGGAACTGCGCGATGTCCTCCAGCTTGACCTCACCGGCGCCGGTCTGGATCTTGGTAATGATGGCGTTAGTGGTTGCAGTCATGGTGGTTCCCCTGTTCGGTGGTGCCGGTGGTGGTGGAGGCGGCCTCGGCGGCGACGGCCTTGCGCATCGTGTCGAGCCAGTAGCCGTGCTGGATCGGGTAGAGGCCCTCGTCCTCGGTGCGGGCGCCGGAGGAAATCGGCTCCAGGCCGATCTTCTTGGCGTTCTCGTCGGCACCGGTGATCTGGTGCGCCTGGCCGCGGGAGAGGTCGTTCCACTTGGCTGCGGTGGCCAGGTAGGTCTTCTGGCAGGAGCGGAATTCCTCCAGGTCATCCGGGGTGGCCATGCCCGAGGCGTTGAAGAAGTCCTCGTACTGGCGGATGCGGTTGGCGCGGGCCTCGTCGGATTCGCCGACCGGGGCGATGCAGTAGATGGTGACCTCGGTCTTGTCCACGGCGACCGGGCGGAAGACACGGATCTGCGAGGAGAACTGGTCCATCAGGTACACGTTCGGGTACAGGCACAGGTTGCGCGAGACACCGATCATCCAGTCGGCCTTGGCCTCGCCGTGGGCGGCGACGAGTTCGTCGCGCTTCTCGGCCAGCGGGCGGTTGGCCGGGTCCAGCCACTCGGTCCACAGCAGCAGGTGGCCGTTCTCGAAGGAGTAGTAGCCGCCTTCCTGCTTGTCCCAGCCGCCGGCATCCATGGTCTTGGTGTCGTTGGTGGACTCGCCGGCGCTGCGGCGGGCCTGGGTGGCTGCGTAGTTCCAGTGGGTGGCCGAGACGTGGTAGCCGTCGGCGCCGTTTTCCGCCTGGAGCTTCCAGTTGCCGTCGTAGGTGTAGGTCGAGGAGCCGCGCAGGACCTCGAGGCCCTCGGGGGACTGGTCCACGATCATGTCGATGATCTTGGTGGATTCGCCGAGGTGCTCGGTCAGCGGCTTGACGTCCGCGTTCAGCGAGCCGAAGAGGAAGCCGCGGTAGGACTCGAAGCGGGCGACCTTGGTCAGGTCGTGCGAGCCGTCCTTGTTGAAGCCCTCCGGGTAGCCGGCGCCGCGGGAGTCCTTGACCTTGAGCAGCTTGCCGGAGTTGTTGAAGGTCCAGCCGTGGAACGGGCAGGTGAACGTGGTCCGGTTATCGGTCTTGCGGCGGCAGAGCATGGCGCCGCGGTGGCTGCACGCGTTGATGAGGGCGTTGAGCACGCCTTCCTTGTTGCGCGAGATCACGATCGGCTGGCGGCCGATGTTCGTGGTGAAGTAGTCGCCGATGTTCGGGATCTGGGATTCATGGGCTAGGTAGATCCAGTTGCCCTCCCAGATGTGCTTCATCTCGAGCTCGAAGGTCTCTTCGTCGGTGAAGATATTTCGGTTGGCGCGGAATTCGCCGGTCTCCGGGCTGTCGACGAGTGCATCATCAAGCAGGGCCGAGACGGTATCAAGTGTTTCTGTCATGGAGTGCTCCATCCTTCGTAGCGGGCGCTGGCGCCCTGGTCCACCCGGTGGGTGGCGAAACCATGAGATACACCATGTCAGTATGTGCGTGACCTCACACTGGGCATATGCCTAGGCTTGACCAAGGGTGGTGCTCATTGAGTGGATTGCGATATCAATCACAAAGATCTTGATATTTGTCTACGGCGCGCCCGCGCCGTAGCGTTGGGCCCCAAATGGTTCTCCCCGGTCCTGGACGTCTGCCGCCCGCGGAATCCGAGCCGTTACCCTCCATCCGAAAGGCGGCACCATCGTGCCCGTGAGCAATCAAGCCGGAGCGGGGGCCAGGGGTCCTCGCACCAGACTTCCGGGGGTCCTGGGCGATGTCTCGGTCAGCGCCGTGTGCGCCGGATTCATCGCCGTGGCGGTGTCCTACGCCGGTCCCATGCTGGTCATCCTCCAGGCCGCCGAAAGGGCGGGGCTTGACCCGGCCCGAACGGCCTCCTGGGTGTGGGCGGTGTCCGTCGGCAGCGGGATCGTGGGCCTGCTCCTGAGCCTGTTCACGCGCCAGCCCGTCGTGGTGGCCTGGTCGGTGCCCGGTGCGGCGCTGCTGCTCACGGTGCTGGGCGACTACGGGTTTTCCGAGGCCATCGGCGCGTACATCGTGGCCGGGCTGCTGGGCCTGGTGCTGAGCCTCAGCGGCCTCTTTGGCAAGCTGCTTGCGGCGGTCCCGCGCCCGATCCTGGCCGCCGTCCTGGCAGGGGTGTTGCTGCCCTTCGTCCTGAACGTCACCCAGGCCGTGCTGGTCTCGCCGGTCGTCGCAGGGGGACTGGTTGTGGCCTACTTCGTCGGCCGGCGCCTGTTCCCGAAGTACGCGGTGCCTGCCGCCCTGGTGGCCGGAGTCCTGCTGTCGGTGATTGCCGGCCAGGCCCAGAGCCCCGATCTCTCCCTCGCGCTGACCGTTCCGGTGTTCACCGTGCCCACCTTCTCGATCCAGGCCATCATGGGCATCTCCGTCCCGCTGCTGATCGTGACCATGGCCGGGCAGAACGGCCCGGGGCTGGTCATGATGCGCACCAGCGGCTACGAGCCCAACGACAGGTTGCTGCTCAGCGGCACGTGCGTCGCCAGCGTGCTCTTCGCCCCGTTCGGTTCGCACGCCATCAACCTCGCGGCCATCACCGCCGGCATCTGCTGCGGCCGCGAGGCCCACGAGGACCCGGCTAAGCGCTACATCGCGGGGGCCGCCGGCGGCGTGTTCTTCATTGGCTTCGGGCTGTTCAGCGCCACCATCCTTGACCTGTTTGCGGCGGTTCCCGGCGAGCTGATCACGGCCATGGCCGGGGTTGCACTGCTTGGTGCCCTGCAGGGCTCGTTGCTGGACATGCTCGATGCGGGCAGGCACGGCCCCTCGGCCATCGAGGCGGCGGTTGTCACCCTGATCGTCACTGCCTCGGGCATTGCGCCGCTGGGCATTGTGTCCCCGTTCTGGGGCGTGCTGGCCGGCGCCGCGGTGTACCTGCTGCTCACCGTGGCCCGGGGACGGCGGCGCGCGAGGCCCGCCGCCGGGCGCTCCCTGCCGGCGGACATTCCGGCCGGCGAGGCCAGGAAGCAGTAGCCCGCTCCTGCGGCTATTGCCGCGGGCGGGCACCCCGAAGCGCATCACCAGCGCCACCACGAGCACATCGTCGGCATAGCTGATCACCCGTATGAAATCCGGGGACCAGGTCGATCGGCGAGGCCGGGTACGCGCAAATCGTCGCCCCCGTCCGACCATGCCCGGGTTGCTGCATGCGCTGCCCTTGATGCCACCGCCACGCTGTGCAACTATGTGCGTATGAATGCAGATAGCAAGGGGTGCTCCCTGAACGCCGACAGCCAGTACGTCGAGCTCGCGGTGGAGGTCTTCTCCATGCTTGCCGATGCATCCCGCGTGCGGATCATCCTGGCCCTGCGGGACGGGGAGCTGGCCGTCGGTGCACTGGCCGAGCTGCTGGGCAAGAGCCCGGCCTCGGTTTCGCAGCACCTGGCCAAGATGCGCCTGGCCCGCATGGTGGCCACCCGGCAGGAGGGCACCAAGGTGCTGTACCGGCTCGAAAACGAGCACGCCCGCCAGCTGGTCGTCGACGCGATCCACCAGGCAGAGCATGCGCTGGGCGGCACCCCCGCGCACCACGCGCGCAGGCGGGAAGCCTCATGAGCGCCGGCGTGGAACCCGGGCAGCACGGACACGACCACGTCCACGAGGCGCGAGCGCACGACGACGGGCCTGAAGTCCACGACCACCCCCACCCCCACGGAGACGGCCATGGCCCCGGCGGGCACGGGGACGGGGACCACCAGCACCACTCCGGGTTCAGGGGATGGCTCCTTGAACTGTTCGTCCCGCACACCCACGATTCCGCCGATTCCATCGACGACGCCATGGAATCAAGCGTGCAGGGCATTCGCGCGCTGAAGATCAGCCTGTTCATCCTGCTCGGCACGACCATCGCGCAATTCGCCGTGGTGGCCATCAGCGGGTCGGTCGCCCTGCTCGCGGACACCATCCACAACTTCTCCGATGCGCTCACCGCCGTGCCGCTGTGGATCGCCTTCGTGCTCGGGCGCCGCGCCGCCAACCGCCGCTACACCTTCGGCTACGGGCGGGCCGAGGACCTGGCCGGGCTGTTCATCGTCATGGTCGTCGCGCTCTCGGCAGTCGTCGCAGCCTGGCAATCCATCGACCGGCTGATCCACCCCCAGCCGCTGGCGCACCTGGGCTGGGTGCTGGCCGCCGGGATCATTGGCTTCATCGGCAACGAGGCCGTGGCCATGTACCGCATCAGGATCGGGCGCAAGATCGGCTCGGCCGCCCTGGTGGCGGACGGGGTGCATGCCCGCACCGACGGGTTCACCTCGCTGGCCGTGGTCCTGGGCGCGATCGGCGCCATGCTCGGGTTCCCGCTGGCCGACCCCATCGTCGGCCTGCTGATCTCCGCCGCCATCATGGTGCTGCTCTTCGGCACGGTGCGCAGCATCGGGCGCCGGCTCATGGACGGCATCGAACCCGATCTGCTGGCCAGGGCGGAGGAGGCTTTCGCCTCCGTGCCCGGGATCCTGCAGACCCCGCGGATCCAGCTGCGCTGGGTGGGCCACCGCCTGCACTGCACGGCGACGGTCGTGGTGAACGACGCCGCGCTCACCGCGGTTCAGGACACCGTCCGGGAGGCGAAGCTGTGCGTGGCCCGCGCGCTGCCCAAGCTCGATGACATCCTCATCCAGGCAGTCGCGGGCCAGCCGGCCCCGGCCGCGGAATCCGCCGACCCCGTCCTGGCGCGCGAAACCGGGTCCTGAAGCCGCGCCTCCGGCTCAGCGCCCGGGCGTCGGCGCCGGGGAGGCGGCCAGCAGGGCGCGCGTGTAGGGGTGTTGCGGGGCGGTGAACACCGACTCGGTGTCACCGGACTCGACGACCTCCCCGGCGCGCATCACCAGCACCGCATCGCTCATGTGCCGGATGACCGACAGGTCGTGGGAGATGAAGAGATAGGCCAGCCCGAGGCGCCGCTGCAGCTCGTCGAGCAAATCCAGCACCTGCGCCTGGATGGAGACATCCAGGGCGGAGACCGGCTCGTCGCAAATCAGCACCCGCGGGTTCGGCGCCAGGGCCCGGGCAATGGCCAGGCGCTGGCGCTGCCCGCCCGAGAGCGTGGCGGGGTTCCGCGCCGCCACCTCCGGTGCCAGGCCCACCAGCGAGAGCAGCTCCGCGATCCTCCCGGCGTGTTTGCGCGGATTGCGGGTGGCCCCGAAACTCAGCGCGTCCGCCAGCACCTGCCCCGCCGAATGGCGCGGATCAAAGGAGGAAAGCGGGTCCTGGTAGATGGCGCCCAGGGATGGGCGGCGGGTGCGCCGTTGTGCCTCGGGCACCGCGCTCCAGGGCTCGCCGAACAGGTGGACGGAGCCGGCATCGGGTGCCAGCAGCCCCAGGGCCATGCGGGCCGTGGTGGTCTTGCCCGACCCGGATTCGCCCACCACCCCCAGCGTGCGGCCCGGCAGCAGCTCGAAGCCCACGTCCTTCACCGCCGGGAAGTCGGCTGCCCCGGGCACCTTGAAGGAGCGGGAGAGCGAGCGGGCGCTGAGCGCCGGCGGCTGCCCGGATTCGCCGGGCGCTGCCGACTGCGCCTCCGGGGCCGGGGCCGCAACCGCGGCGGGGGAGGCGGTCGCGGGGGAGAGCCGCGCAAAGCGCGGCTTGCCCGCCGGCACCGCCGCCAGCAGGGCCTTGGTGTAGGGATGCTGCGGGTCGCCCAGGATGGCCTCGGTGGAACCGGTTTCCACGATGCGCCCGGCCTGCATCACCGCGATGGTGTCCGCGACCTTGGCCACCGTGGACAGGTCGTGGCTGATCAGCAGCATGCCGGACCCTGCCGCCCGCAGCCCGGCCAGCAGGTCAAGCACCGCGGCGGCCACGGTGGCATCCAGCGCCGTGGTGGGCTCGTCGGCGATGACCAGGGCGGGATCCAGGGCGATGGCCGAGGCAATGAGGGCGCGCTGGCGCATGCCGCCGGAGAGCTCGCCCGAAAGCTGCGAGGCCCGGCGCACCGGATCGTCCAGGCCCACCGCTGCGAGCAGCTCGACGACGCGTGCGGCGCGCGCGGCCCCGGAGCCGGAGCCGTGCAGGCGCAGCGCATCGTCGATTTCCTTGCCGATCCGGCGCAGCGGATCCAGCGAGGTGAGCGCGTCCTGCAGGATGAGGCCGACCTTGTTGCCGCGGATCGAGCGCCAGGCACGCTGGGACAGGCCCCGGGCGTCGACGCCCGCCACCTCCAGTGCGTCGGCGCGCACGGTGGATCCTGGTCCGGCCAAACCGATCAGCGAGCGCGCCGTCACGGACTTTCCGGAGCCCGATTCGCCGACCAGCGCCAGGCATTCACCGGGGTCGACGGTGAGGGAAACGTCCAAGACAACTGGGGTTTCGCCGAAGGAGACGCCGAGGTTTTCGACGCGCAGGATCGGTGCCGGGGCGTTCATCGGGCACCCGCCGCC
Source organism: Paeniglutamicibacter sp. GQ140 (assembly GCF_059759235.1). Lineage (NCBI taxonomy): Bacteria > Bacillati > Actinomycetota > Actinomycetes > Micrococcales > Micrococcaceae > Paeniglutamicibacter > Paeniglutamicibacter sp. GQ140. The sequence goes on along the minus strand of NZ_JCAXDW010000001.1, from coordinate 273,385 downwards.
TTCAGCGCCCGGGACAGCACCGTGGAGGCAGCAGCCACCAACACGATGGCCAGGCCGGGGAAGAAGGTCATCCACCAGGCCAGGGCCAGGTAGGTGCGCCCGGCCGAGAGCATGGCGCCCCATTCGGGGGCCGGCGGCGGGGCGCCCAGGCCCAGGAAGCTCAGCGACGCCGCCCAGACCACCGCCTGGCCCAGACCCAGGGTGCCGAGCACCGCGATCGGGGCCAGCGCGTTGGGCAGGATGTGGGTGCCCAGGATCTTCGCGCGCGAGCGCCCCAGCACCGTGGCGGCCTCGACCATGGGCGAGGTGCGCAGGGCAATGACCTGGGCGCGGATCATCCGCGCGTAGCCGGGGGCGGTGGTCAGCCCCACTGCCACCACCGTGGTCCCGACGCCCGGTCCGGCCAGGGCAATGAAGACCAGGGCGAGCAGCAGGCCGGGCAGCGCAAAGAGCACCTCCAGGATCCGCCCGACCCCGAAGTCGAGCCAGCGGCCGCCGAATCCGGCAACGGTGCCCAACACCAACGCCAGGCCCAGGCCGATGGCGGTGGCCGCGGCCCCGATCAGCAGCGAGGGCCGGGCGCCGTGGATGATCCGGGAGTAGATGTCGCGGCCGGACTCGTCGGTGCCCAGCAGGTGCCCTGCCCCGGGCGCCGAGAACGCGTCGGCGGGGTTGATGGCCAGCGGGTCGTGGGGCGCCAAGAGGCCGGGCAGCAGCGCCGCGAGCACAAAGAACGCCAGCACGGCGGCGGCGAGCAGCAGCGGCAGGCGTGCCGCCAGTGCCCGCAGGCCGCCGGTGCCCGGTGCCGGGCGCCGGGCCGGGTGGGGGGTCAGCACCGGGTCGCTCGGGCTCAGATCCTGCTTGTCGATGCTCATGATCCACCCATCCGCGGGTCGGCAAGGCGTTCGGCGAGGTCGGAGAACGCCATGATCACCACGTAGGCGGCGGCCGAGAGCAGGGCCACGCCGGTGACCATGGGAATGTCGCGGGCGGTGACGGCCGAGAGCAGCGAGCGGCCCAGGCCCGGCCGGGCGAAAATGGATTCCACGACCACCGCTCCGGAGAGCAGCGAGCCGAAGGCCCAGCCGGAGAGGGCGATGCCCGGCAGGGCGGCGTGGCGCAGGGAGTGGCGCAGCAGCACGCCGGTCTCCGATTCACCGCGTGCCCTGGCCGAAAGCGCAAAGGGCGAGCGGTGTGCGGCGTCCAGGGTGTCGCGCATGACCTGGCCCAGGAACCCTGCCAGCGGCAGGGCCAGGGTGGCAACCGGCAGCACCAGCCCGCCCGGGGAGTTGGTGCTCACCGGCGGCAGCCAGCCCAGCGCGGTGGCGAAGAGCATGATCAGCACGCTGGCGAGCCAGAAGTGCGGGACGGCGGCTGAGACGATCTCCAGCCCCGAGGCCAGGGCAGTGCCCAGTCTTCCGCTGCGGGTGGAGAGCACCGCGACCACCAGGGCGAGTGCCCAGGCCACGGCCAGGGCAAGCACCGCCAGCACCAGGGTCGGCGGGACCAGCTCGCCGAGCACCTCGGCGACGGGCAGCTTCAACGAGTAGGAGGTGCCCAGGTCGCCGGTGGCCAGGCGCCACAGCTGGCCGAAGTACTGCACGTACAGCGGCTCATCCAGGCCGTAGTCGGCGCGTGCCTGGGCCAGCGCCTCGGCGGATGCCTGCGATCCCGGCCCGCCCATGATGGCCTCGGCCGGGTCGCCCGGGATCATCCGGATGCCGAAGAAAATGGCCGTCGCCACGGCCCACAGCACGAAGAGCCCGCCGCCGATCTTGCCCAGCACCCAGCGGGCGGCCGTCCCGGCGATCCGGGCCGACCGCCCGCCGGCAAGGGTGCGCGGGTGCATGGCAGGAGGGTGGTTCTTCGGTGTTCGGCTACTTGGCCAGCCAGGCGTCGAAGAACGTCGGGGTGGCCACGGCGGTGGTGGCGCCGACGTTCTGCAGCTTCCCCGCGTACAGGAAGTGGTTCTGCTGGTTGTACAGCGGCAGCAGATAGTGGCCCTCGAGCACCAGTTTCTGCGCCTGCGCGTAGAGCTCCTTGCGCTCGGCCTCGTCCTGGGTGGACCCCGCGGAGTCCAGCAGCTCGTCGAGCTTCGGGTCCTTGACCTGCGACAGGTTGGCGAAGTAGCCCGACGGTGCCGGGATGGTGGAATCCGAGTGGAAGAGCACGGCCAGCACGCTTGGGCCCACCTTGGTGTACGGGGCGGAGACCAGGTTGTAGTCGTTGGTGAACAACTCGCCGTACCAGCTGGAGAGATCCAGCAGGTTGATCTTGATCTCGAAGCCCGATTCCTTGGCCGTGGCCTGCATCTGCTCGAAGAGCGACTGCTCGGCGGGGATCGACTGGCTGGTGCTCACCGGGAAGGTCAGGGACAGGCGCTCGCCGTCCTTGGTCCGGTAGCCCTCGGAGTCGCGTTCGCTCCAGCCGGCGGCGTCGAGCAGTTCGCCCGCCTTGGCCGGGTCGTAGGCGAAGAGCGATTCGGCGGAGTAGGCCAGCGGCTCTGCGCTGGAGAGCGGGGAGTAGGAGCGCGGCGCGGTGCCGAAGAACAGGGAGTCGACGCTCGCGTTGACGTTCACCGCGTGGATGAAGGCCTCGCGCACGGCCGCGTCGTTGAAGGGGGCCTTGGAGGAATTGAGCTCGATGCGGTTGGAGGCACCGGGGCGCGGGGCATCGAGGTGCTTGATGGTCTGGAGCTTGGTTGCCGCGGCAATGGTGTCGGGCTGGGCGTTGTCGATGACGTGCACCTCGCCGGCCTGCAGCGCGGCGTACCGGGTGGCCGCCTCGGGGATGAAGCGCCAGGTGATGCCGTCCAGGTAGGCCGCCCCCTCGTGGCCGGGCGTGGCGACGGGCTGCACGTAGTCCTCGTTGCGGACCAGGTTCACTGCGTCCTGCTTCTTCCAGGAAGCGACCTTGAACGGGCCGGTGCCCACGGGCGCGGCGCAGTTCTCCGCCTGGCTGCGCTTGAGTGCGAGCGGGGACTGGATGGCCACCCAGGGCATCGCGAAGGATTCGAGCAGGGCGTTGTCCGGGGTCTTGAGCTTGAGTTCCAGCGTGGCGTCATCCAGCGCCTTCATCGACTTGATCTTGCCCAGGGCCAGGTACCCGGTGGAGGAGGCGGTCGCCGGATCGAGCAGGTGCTCGAAGTTCGCCTTGACGGCCTCGGCGTCCAGCGGTGTGCCGTCGGTGAAGGTGATGCCGGGCCGGATCTTCACGGTGCGGGTCAGCCCGTCCGCGGAGACCGTGGAGTCCTCGGCGAGCCAGGGGACCAGTGTGCCCGCGGCGTCCTTGGTGTACAGGGTCTCCAGGTACTGGGAGGCGACCAGGGCCTGGGGGTAGTTGCCGCCCACGTGCGGATCCAGGCAGCTTGGTTCGGCGTCGCCCGAGGCGTAGACCAGGGTGCCGCCGGCGACCGGGGGACCGGCGTCGTTGCCGGACTCGGGTGCCGTGGTGGCCGGGGCGCAGCCGGCGAGCACCAATGCCGCGGCCAGGGCCGCGGCGGCCGGGAATAGGCGGGTTGCCAAGGGGCGAACATGTCTCATGATGCTGCTTCCTGCGAAACGGTGAAGTGCGTGGGCGGGTGGGTACCGCCATCCACCTTAGTCCGCATGGTCTGCCCCGCGCAGGCGTGTGTGCCCGAGTTCATAGACGGGACGCACCGTGCCCAGCGGGACGGTTAATGGCGAACGGGTGTGGAGGAACCGGTATTGCCGGTCCCACCACACCCGTTGTGCATCCTACGACCGTCCTGCGCGACGCAGTGGGTGTGTGGCGCTCGATCACTGGCATCGCGGGAGGTTTTTGCGGTCCACGACCAGGAGAGATGCATCCCCAGGGCTGTTGTGGACACCGAACATGTGCCAGCATGAGGACCATGCAGACTCCTCTGCGGCCCGAAGACCTGCGCTCCTGTCTTTCCCATCCCCGGACCACGGTAGCCACCGCTGCGGGTCCCGTGGAATATGCCGACCGAGGCCATGGTGAGCCGCTTCTTGCGGTGCACGGCACCCTCGGGGGCTGTGACCAAGGACTGGTGGCCACGGAATTCTTCCGAGTCAATGGATTCCGCGTCGTCGCGCCCAGCCGACCGGGCTATTTGGGGACGCCGCTGGCAACGGGACGCACATCCGCGGAGCAGGCGGATGCCCTCGCGGCATTATTGGATGACATCGGCATCGACAGAATGGCGGTGCTTGGCGGCTCGGGAGGCGGCCCGGCCGCGTACTCCCTGGCCGCCAGACACCCGGACCGGGTCGCCAGTCTGGTCCAAATCGACTCGGTCTGTCTGCCGGTCCCGCCCTTCCCGTTCGCCAGGCTGGGCTCCAGGGATCCTGCCATCAAGCTGCAGCTGTTGTTTCTCAGCCATGCCGCCACCCCGATGCTGAAGATGCTGTTCCGGCGATTCGGCCAGGCATCCCCGGCCGAGGCAGCGGTCCGGGCGGCCGCCGTCGCCGCGGACCCGGTCCGCATGGCGCACCTCGAGGCCATCTTCATGGCTTCCGCCGGATGGGCTGGCCGCCGTGCTGGGTTTGACAATGACTCCGCGACGATCAAGACGCTGGCACCGCTGGACCTCGAGGCCATTACCTGTCCCACGCTGATCATGCATGCGGCCGGGGACGCGAGCGTGCCGCCGGAAAATGCCCTGCACGCCCACCAGCGTATCCGTGGCTCCGAGCTCTACTGGATGCAGGGCTCCCATGTTGCATTCTTCCTTGAGGAAGGCGACACCGCCCCCCTCTACGCGCTTGAGTGGCTACGGGGCAACAGTTCGGCGGGCCCGCCTCCCGAGTCATCGCCATGATCAAGGCGTCCTTGGGGCAGTGGTGTTAATGAAAACGCCAGGATCCCCATGACGCGGGGATCCTGGCGATCTGTCCAAGGGAACTTCGGGCAAGCTAGGCGCTGGCTACCGTGAAGCGGCGGTGCTGGTGCTTGGGATCCTCGAGCTCGTCCAGCGCCGCGACGGCGAAGTCGCCGGTGCTGACGTGGTCGCCTGCTGGGGAGTCGTTGCCCAGGACGATCGCGCCGGAGGCTTCGCCCGGTGCGATGACCGGTGCCGGTGCAAGCATCGTCCAGTCCAGGCCGGAGGCCGAGGTGTAGAAGTCCAGGACCTCGCCCATGGTCCGGGCCTCGGGCATGTATGCCTCGGGGAAGCCCGGGGTGTCGACCAGGCGCACGCCGTCAACCTCGGTTGCGCCGGCTCCGCCGACGATGAACACGCGGGACGGGACGAGGGTCTCGGAGATTTCCTCGTGGGCGTCGATGAAGGGCTGGTGGGATTCGCCGGTGCGCGACGGCGGAATCGAGAAGACGACCACGTCGTGCTCGGTGGCCAGGGCGCGGTATGAGGACATGTCGCCCAACTCGGCGGTGGCCACGTTGGCGGCTCCCTGGACTTCGCGTCCACTGCGCGACACGGCGGTGACGTCATGTCCACGCTTGGCGGCCTCGGCAACGATCTGGCTGCCGACCATTCCGGTGGCTCCGTAAACGGCAATCTTCATGGGCTGTTCCCTTCTCTCTGGTTGTGCGGGCCATGCCGGCCCGTACAGGGGCATGACGTCAATGGTATCCAATTGATATTGAGTACCTCAACGTAATATGGTTACCTAATGGATACTGAACGGCGTGCCTTCGATGTGATGAGCCCCGACTGCCCCTCGCGCTCGATCATGCAGCGCATGGGGGACAAATGGACGCCATTGGTCTTCCTGGCCCTGGAATCCGGGCCGCGGCGTTTCTCGCAGCTGCGGCAGGACATCGGCGGGGTCACACCCAAGGTTCTCACCCAAACCCTGCGCTCCCTAGAACGTGACGGGTTGTTGACCCGGACCATTTACCCCGAGGTGCCGCCGCGGGTGGAATACGAGCTCACCGAGCTCGGTGCAACCTTGCTGGGCCCGCTGGAAATCATCCGTGAATGGTCGCAGGACCACGCGGAGAAAATCCTCCGGGCGCGCAACGACTACGACGAGCTCAACGAGGTATAGTGTCCTCCTAAATTTTTCCGCGCCGGGGCAATCCGTCCGAGCCGGGGTTCCGAATACCTGGTGTCAGCAACGCAAACGCGTTGAAAATCGACAGGAACCCAAGGAGCCCATCATGGCCTCGACACACACCACCACCAGCCATTCCCTGGTGCAATACGCGGCACTGGCAGTTGGCGCTGTCTTCCTGCTGGTCGGCATCCTGGGGTTCATCCCCGGAATTACCAGCAACACTGAACACCTCGGAATGGCGGGACACCACTCCGAGTCCATGCTGCTGGGCATCTTCCAGGTCTCGGTCCTGCACAACGTGGTCCACCTGCTCTTCGGCGTCCTGGGACTCACGCTCTGGCGCAGTGCGGCCAAGGCGAAGGCCTTCTTGGTCGTAGGAGGGATCGTGTACCTGGTCCTGGGCTTCTATGGAGTCTTCATTGACCAGTCCAGCGCCGCCAACTTCGTGCCGGTCAACACGGCGGACAACATCCTGCACTTCGCACTGGGCGTTGGCATGGCCGGCCTCGGCCTGGCCCTGGGCCGGAACCTGGCCCCGGCCCGACGCACCGCCTAGGCACCGCCCCTTCCACAAACAGAAACAGATCCCGGGACCCGCCGTACGTTCACCTGGTGAAACGTGCGGCGGTTCTCGGCCGTCGCCGTCCCGGGCCAAGCCGCCGCAACCAAGTCGTTGTTCCGTCGCCGGAGAGGTATCGTCGATCGCAGCAGAACATGCCGCGTGAGCCTTCCGTGTGCGGCACCCCGAACAAAGGACCCGCCGCATGCTGGCACTGGCTGCCGCCTCCCCGATAATGGTGGCCATGGCCTTGTTCCTGGCCCGGACGAAGGCCACCACCATGGCCGTCTATTCATTGCTCACCGGTGTACTCGCGGCCATCTTTTTCTTCCCCACCCCCCTTGTCGAGCTCCTGCGGGCCGGGGCCATGTTCGGCCCCACCATCCTCGAGGTGCTGCTGATCCTCTTCGGCGGCGTGCTGCTCTCGCGCATCACCTCCGAAACCGGTGCCATGGACAGGATTTCCGGTTGGCTGCGCCAAAGCGCCTCCAACCAGCAGGCCGGAACCGTGCTGGTGATCTTCGGGCTGGTGCCCTTCGCCGAGTCGGTGACGGGATTCGGCATCGGCGTCACCGTGGGTGTTCCGCTGCTGCTGCAGCTGGGGCATTCGGTGAAGAACTCGGCGATCCTGAGCCTGCTCGGGCTCGTGGCGGTCCCGTGGGGAGCCCTGGGCCCGGGCACCCTGGTGGCCGCGGACCTGGCCGGCCTTACCCTCTTTGACGTGGGCGTCCGTTCGGCGCTCATGACCCTGCCGGTGGTGCTCGGCGCCGGAGTCACCGCGTGGCTCGTGCTGCGCGGCGAGTCGCCCCGGCCCGGGCGCCTGCTGGCGCACCTGCTGGGTGCCGCGGTGCTGCTCAACGCCGGCATCCTGGCCGCCAACCTGCTCATGGGCACCCCGCCGGCGGGCATCGTCGGCTCGCTGCTCGTGTTGGCGGCGCACCTGGTGGCCTTCAGGATCGGCGGTTCGCTGGTGCCCGCGGGGCGCGAGGTCTGGGTGGCCTTGCTGCCCTACGCCGTGCTCACCCTCGGATTGCTGGCTGCCCGCGCGCTTAGTTCGCCGATGGAGGCCTCCCTGCTCAAGCGGACCATCACCAGCGGCGGGGTTTGGCTCGTCGTGGCCTGCCTCGTCGCGCAATACGGTTCCGCTTCCCTCGGCGGCGGGACGGCCGGCCTGCGTGCCCGCGCCGCCCTTGCCTACCGCAGCTGGATACCCGTGGGAATCGCCACCGGGGGTTTCACCGTTCTGGGCGCTTTGCTTGCAGCCACCGGCATGGGCAGGGAACTGGGTGCCGCGCTCGCCGGAATCGGTGCCGGGTACCTGGTGCTGGGTCCGGTGCTCAACGGGCTGGCCGGGTTCATTTCCGGATCCAACACCGCGGCAAACTCGATGCTGGCGGCAACCCAGGCGCAGGCGGCGGCAAGCATGGGCTCATCCGTGCTGCAGATCGTCGCGGTTTCCAATGTCACCGCGTCCATGGCCACCATGCTGGCACCCTCGCGGATCCTGCTGGCCTACGAGATGGCGGTGGTTCCCGTCGCCGCGGTCCCCGGACCTGCCGCGCTGGCGGGGCCGCCGAGCGAGGCCGAGGTCACCGCATGGATCGCCCCGCGGCTCGGCATTCTCCTGGCCGTTGTCTGCACCCTGCTGGGCCTGGTCACCTGGGTGATCCGCTAGCGCCCGGCTGGCTACTCGTCCCCGGAAGATCCCAGGCGGCGCCGCGCGCTCAGCAGTTCCACCTCCGGGCGGGCGGCGACCAGGCGCTCGATGCCGTCCAGCACTTCGATGACATGCGCGGCATCGGCCGCGACGAGCCCCGCCGCCACCCCGGCGCGCCGATGCAGGTCTTGCCCGCCGGTCTCCGAGACCGAGACCTCGAACCGGCGCCTGATCTCGGCCAGGATCGGCCGCACGATGGCGCGCTTCTCTTTGAGCGAGCGGACATCACCCAGCAGGATGTCGAATTCGATCCATCCAAACCACATGGTTACATCATGCGCCGGCGATCGTCTGCGCGGGAGGGCCGACAAGGGAACCGTTCTGCGCCGAAGAGATCCTAGCGGACGCCGTTTGCGGCGATGGCCTCGGCGAGCACCGGGGCAAGGCGCTTGACGCCCTCGCGGATCTTCTCCTCGGGCACCGCGCTGAAGGCCAGACGCAGTCGGTGGCCGGCGCCTTCGAGGGGGCTGAAAGCGGCGCCGGGAATGAAGACCACCCCTGCCTCGATGCCCTTGGACAGCAGCCCGTAGGTATCGATTCCCTCGGGCAGCGTGACCCAGATGAAGAAGCCGCCTTCCGGCCGGGTGTAGTGCACGCCCTCGGGCATGTACTCATCCAGCGCCTGCAGCATCGCCTCACAGCGGGAAGCATAGAGCTCCCGGTAGGTCTGGATCTGCCCGCGCCAGTCATGTTCCGCGAGGTACTTGCTGATCAGCATCTGGTTGAAGGTCGCCGGGCAGAGCGTGACGGCCTCGGCGGCCAGATAGAAGCGGCGGAAGAGATGGGTCGGAACCACCGCCCAGCCGATGCGCAGGCCGGGGGCCAGGATCTTGGAAAACGAGCCCATGTAGATCACGTGATCGGGGTTTTCGGCGCGCAGCGGCTTGATCGCTTCCCCGGTGTAGCGCAGCATGCCGTAGGGGTTGTCTTCAAGGATGAGGATGTTCTCGGCGATGCAGATCTCGGCGATCTCGGCCCGGCGCTCGGCGGCCAGGGTGATGCCCGAGGGATTGTTGAAGTTGGGGATCGTGTAGAGGAACTTGATCCGTGCGCCGGCCTCGCGCAGTTCGGCGATCCGTTGGCGCAGGGCAGCGGGAACGAGGCCGTGCTCGTCCGTAGCGACAGGTTCGGCGCGCACCTGGTAGGCCTCGAAGGTGTTCAGCGCGCCCACGTAGGTGGGGTCCTCGCACAGCACGGTGTCCCCGGGGTTGCAGAAGACCTTGCAGGCAACGTCCTGTGCGGCCTGTGACCCGGTGGTGACCACAATGTTATTTGGATCGACCCCGGTGATCCCTTCCTCGGCCATGACCTCGCAGATCTGGTTGCGCAGCTCCTCGGTGCCCTGGCCGCTTCCGTACTGCAGCGCGGTCATTCCCTGGGTCGCGATGAGCTCGGAGGCCATGGCCCCGAGCTTTTCCAGAGGCAGCGACTGCAGATAGGGGTTGCCACCGGCCAGCGAGACCAGCGAGGGGTCGAGGGAGAGCTCAAAAACGTCACGGACCGCGGACTGCTTGATGTGCGATGCCCGCTCGGATAAGAGTGATTCATGCGCGGCGGCACGAATCATGGCTATTTCGGTTTCACTGCCCATGCCGGGTTCTGTTGTTGAGGTCACACCGGCACTTTATCAACACTTGTTGCCTATAAGTCAACATCTGGCTATTTCTGGCTCAGTTTGTCGCCAATGTCGATGCCGTCGATGAGGATCCTCGCTTCCCCGGCCCCGGCGGCAACCATGGCGGTGTAGGTGAGCTGGGCAATGATGCGCGGATCGTCGCAAATGCCTCCGGAGCTGAGGTCCCCGGTGAGTTCGACGGTCACGGTGTTACCCGACACCGAAGAAGATACGTATCTCAAATTCGACCCCGCGAGCGCATTCATGAGACCCGATTCGCCGTGCACGGTGTCCTTGTTCTCCAGCAGGTCACTCATTGCGGCCTCCACCTGGCTGGCGTAGATCACGGGACCGGTTTCGGTGGCGACGATGCTGTCGCCACAACCGATCATGGGACCGGCCTGGCCTTGGTCACCGAGCGCCACATAGAAAACCGTCAAGGAGGAGGTCGAGGTCGCCGGAAGCGTGTCGGAGGGCGGAGCGGAGGGTGGGGGAGCGGGAGCTGGAGTGGCAGTTGGCGACGGTGGGGCGCTGCTTGCTGCGGTGCTGGCCGCAGTGGCGGTGGCGGTGGGAGTCTCTGTCGCGGGGGTGGACGCCGACGGTACTGACGTTGGCGACGCCGGGGCGCTGCTCGCCCGGGTGGCAGCGTCGCTCGCCGATGCCGCGGCGGAGGGAGAATGATCCGGTGCAGGCGTACTTGACTGCACGGTGGTGGCCGAGGGGGCGACGGTTGGATGGGGCTCGGACGCTGTCGGTGCCTGTGCCGGCCCGCCGGCGCAGCCCGAGAGGGCCAAGACCAATCCGGCACCCGTCAGCCCGCCCAGCCCGAGTCGAATCAAATGATTGCGGAACATCTGTCCCTCACCTTCAAGCACCTACGCCGGCCACTGCGGCCACTTCCAACATACGAAGGTCTTGCCGTCCCAAACCAGCACGGTGGAGTTGCGTTTGGGCCTATTCCGGGGTGTCGGTCGGCGCCTCGGTGCGGTCATCGAGCCAAGCCTGGACGGAAGCCGGCCGGATCCTGCGGTGCGTGCCACGGTATTCGACAGGGATGATCCCGGAGTCGGTGAGCTTGCGCAGGTAACTGGCCGAGACACCCGCCATTTTCGCCGCCTGAGAGGTGTTCAGCAACGACTCGACGGTGCTCACGCTCACCTCGTCGCCACGCGCCATGCGCTGCAGGACGTCGATCAAGGCCGCGTGGGCGACATCCGGCAATTGCAGGGTGGTGCCGTTGACAAAGATGGTGGTGTCCGCGGACTCTTCGAGGGCTGCCGCGAGCCGTGCCGCGGCCTTCTTTTCGAGGGCGGGAAAGGCCGTGGCTTTGCTCAATGACGGTGTTGGGGAGGACATGATTCCATCATGCCCGATGCCGCACAAAAGTGCCGCCCAGCCGCGTCGATGACGCGTGCCTGCATATCGAAACCGGCAGTCCCCGGCCTTCGTCCAGTAGCGAATGTATCGACATGGTTGCGTCAAGTGGTGGCACAAGCGCGGTGAATTGCAGTAGTGTGAGGACCACGGTCTAAAGAAAGTACTGACCAGTGCGCATCGTCTGAGCCCCCACCCCGGGCCGGCAGACGCACAGCGAGGCTAAGCAGTAGGTGGTCATCACGTCGACGTGGGATCGGCTGAAACTTACGACATCTACGATCATCGAATCGATTCCTCGCTCCGACACATTTCAGAACTTTCAAGGAGTCCCCCCATGTCCATTGACACCTCTCTTAACGCCGCCGCCGCCATTACCGAAGCCGATATCTTCGACGCCCACATCGGCGGCAAGCTCACCGTCCAGTCCAAGATGCCGCTGGCAACCAAGCGGGACCTCTCCATTGCCTACACCCCGGGCGTCGCCCAGGTTTCGCGCGCCATTGCCGCGGACCCGGCCATGCACGCCACCCACACCTGGGCCTCGCGCCTGGTCGTGGTGGTCTCCGACGGAACCGCCGTGCTGGGCCTTGGCGACATCGGCGCCGCCGCCTCGCTGCCGGTCATGGAAGGCAAGAGCGCGCTCTTCAAGGAATTCGGCGGCCTGGATTCCATCCCGCTGGTGCTGAACACCACCAACGTCGACGAGATCATCGAGACCCTGGTCCGCCTGCGCCCGAGCTTCGGTGCCGTGAACCTCGAAGACATCTCCGCCCCGCGCTGCTTCGAACTCGAGGAGCGCCTCATCGAGGCCCTTGACTGCCCGGTCATGCACGATGACCAGCACGGCACCGCCGTGGTCGTCCTGGCATCGCTGCTCAACGCCGCAAAGGTTGCCGGCAAGGAACTGGGCCAGATGCGAGCAGTCATTTCCGGTGCGGGCGCCGCAGGCATTGCCATTGCCGAGATCCTCATCAACGTCGGCCTGGGCGACGTGGTGCTGGTTGATTCCAAGGGAATCATTCACCGCGACCGCGACGACCTGAACGCCATCAAGGCCAAGTACGCCGCCATCACCAACAAGGATGGCCTGATCGGCGGCATCCGCGAGGCCCTCGACGGGGCCGATGTCGTTGTTGGCGTGTCTTCGTCGAAGTTCGTGGAAGAGGATCTGGCGAAGATGAACGAGAACGCCATCATCTTCGCGCTGTCCAACCCGGACCCGGAGGTCATGCCTGATGTTGCCCGCAAGTACGCTGCGGTCGTGGCCACGGGCCGTTCGGACTTCCCGAACCAGATCAACAACGTGCTGGCCTTCCCGGGCATCTTCCGCGGCGCGCTGGATGCCGGCGCCCGCCGCATCACCGCCGAAATGAAGGTTGCGGCCGCGCACGCCATCGCCGAGCTCGCCCAGGACAAGCTCTCCGCCGAATACATCGTGCCCTCGCCGCTTGACCCGCGCGTCATGCCGGCCGTCTCCGCCGCCGTCGGAAAGGCAGCGCAGGGCCAGTAGCGCGCCAGCTTCCCGAACGGCTCCGGCCCGGATCTCCCCTGGGGGTCCGGGCCGGAGCCGTGTGCGGGCCAACGGCGATTTCCGCGTCGGTGGCGTGCACCCAAATGTCACCGAAATGCGGCCGTTCCGGCCTTGTTTGCGTTCGGGGCACGTTGTTACGGTGCTCCCATGAACGAAAACCCGGCGCCGTCCGACCGCGGCCGGAAAACCGCCATCGTCGTGCTTGTCTTGGCCCTTGTGGCGGCCGCCGTCTGGATCACGATCCTGCTGATGCAACAAACCGGCGGCCCCGGCCAAAACGGCCCGGGAACGACCCCTGCACCGGAAACCACCACCGCGCCCGGCCCCTCCGCCACGCCCGCGACCCCGTCGCCGACGCAGAGCGCCTCGGATTTGCCCGGCACCCCGTCGCTGCCCGCCGCCGAGGCGGCGACCGTCGTGTGGCCTGATCCCGGCGGCACCCTGCGCTACGCGAACCCGGAAGACGCCGCGCGCGGATTCGCCGAGGACTTCGCCGGGTTCACCGACCCGGTCTATGGCGAATTCATGCAGGGGGATGCCCGCTCCGGTGAGCTGGAGGTCCGCCCCGCCGCGGACGGGCCGGTGACCACCGTCCTGCTCCGGCAGCTTTCCGACGGCCGGTGGTACGCCATCGGGGCGACCAGCAGCGAGATCCAGCTCGAGGTCCCGGTGGCCGGTGAACGGATCGCCTCCCCGGTGGAGCTATCCGGATCGTCGCGCGCCTTCGAGGCAACAGTGAACGTCGAGGTCCGTTCCCACGGGAGTGCAGAGCCGCTTGGAAGCGGGATAGTCATGGGCGGATCCGGGCCCGATCTGGGGCCGTTCAGCGGAAACGTCCAGTGGGACAACCCCGGCACCGGCGGGGGTGCGCTGCTGTTGTTCGTTTCCAGCGCCAAGGACGGAAGCGTGTGGACTGCCGCCGCGGTGCCGGTGGGGTTCGCCGCGCAATCCTAGCCAACGCCGCCGGGGTGTTTCTTCGGCGGCTTCGGCGGGAGGCATGCCGGCAGCCATGGGGCTGGATTCCGGCTTGGGGCTGAGGAGGTACCTCAGGGTCGACGGATAAGGACAGACCCAACACCCTTGTCCACCCACCGGCGGTGCGCCGGGATCAGGAGTCCACGCCGATGCGCGGAGCATCGAGGCTGCGCTTGGCCTCGGCCTCTTCCCAGCTGGTCGGGCCCGCTGCGAAGGCGCCGCGGTAGCCGGACGCCGGGTGGCGGTCGTTGAGCAGGGGACCGCCGCCAAACAGCTTTTCACGCAGGGTCCCGGGCGAGTATTCGCTCTGGGCCAGGCCGCGTTCGCGCAGCACGGGCAGCACCTTGTCGGCGAATTCCTCGAAGGAGCCGGGGATCACCCAGTTGATGACGTTGATTCCGTCGACACCGGCGGCCTGCCATTCGGCGATCTTGTCGGCGATCTGCTCCGGAGTTCCCACCACGCGGGTTTTGCGGGCCTGCAGCCACGCTATGTCGGCAACGACCGGCTCGCGATCGGTGATGTGCTTGGACACCCATTCGGAGAAGCCCTTGCCGGTGTTGGTGTCCAGGTCGGCAATCGGTGTTTCAGGTGGGTAGACGCGCCCGGTCTTGTCCACGATGGCCGAATGGGCCAGGTAGCCGTCGACGCTGACGAACTGGTCGTAGTACGCCTCCTTTTCCCTGGCTTCCTCCTCGGTGTCGCCGATGATGAAGGACAGGCCCTGGAAGAACTTGATGTCCTCCGGGTTGCGTCCGTAGTCAGCGGCCAACCGGCGGGTGTCGCTGATCAGCTCCTTCGCGATGGCCGGGGACGGGGCAATGATGAAGGTGGCCTCGGCATTTCGTGCGGCGAAGGCACGCCCCGAGGTGGAAGAACCGGCCTGAAACAGCAGTGGCGTGCGCTGCGGGGAGGGGGATGGCAGGTGCGGACCCTCAACCCGGTAGCGCAGGCCCTCGTGGTAGATCTTGTGGATCTTGGACGGATCGGAGTAGACCCCGTTTTCCTTGTCCTTCCTCAAGGCACCGGAATCCCAGGAACCCTCCCAGAGCTTGTAGGCGACGTCAACGTATTCGTCGGCCCAGGCATATCGCTCTGCGTGGTCGGTCAGTTGGGGCAGGCCGTAGTTGCGTGAGGCATTGTCATTGATGCCGGTCACGATGTTCCAGGCGATGCGGCCACCGGAAATGTGATCGAGCGTGGAGATCTGCCGGGCAAAGTTGTAGGGATGGTTCTGCACGACGTTCGACGTGGTGGCCAGGCCAATGTGCTTGGTGCTCACAGCGAGGGCACCAAGGAGCACCGTTGGATCATTCGAAGGGATCTGCAGCCCTTCGTTCGCGTAGACGTCGAAGTCGGCGTCCGAATCCCCATAGAGCCCCGAGACATCGGCGAAGAACATCGCGTCGAACTTCGCTGCCTCAAGCGTTTGAGCGAGCTCGATCCACGTGTTGACGTCGTTGAACTCGGTCTGGCCGGCATCCGGCCGGCGCCATTGTCCGTGGTGGATGTGGCTGGTCGTATTCATGACGAATGCGTTGAAATGTAGCGGCTTGCTCACGATGCGTCTCCTGAATGTTTCAAGGTAGAAATCCCTGCCACCGAACCTGGATCTCCCGGTGGGGCTTGTTTTCCTCGATGCTGGCACTCGCGATCCGGGGGCCGGAAGATTACGAACCAACGGGTCGTCACATGACCTCTTGTGACGTTATGACGGGTTTGCGACCCGTCCTTGAGGTCGGGTAATGACGCCATGTTGCGTGCCGAGAACCCATGCAAAGCATCCGGCGCTCGGTATTGGCGCTAGCTGTCGGACCACGGATAGAACTGTCTCAGACATCGCGCCATTCCGCTCCCGTGCTCCGGGAGCGGGAGCTGCGCACCCCACGACAAGTCCAGGAGTACCACCGTAAAAAACCGCCAGCCGGCGTATCGGGATGAGACAGCAAGTCCCTCCCGCTCCGCAGACAGCCCACTCGCCACAAGCACAAGGAACCTCAAGAAGCGCGTGCCGTTTGCATTCGCCGCACTTGGCACCGTGCTGGCATTGTCCGCCTGCGGCGGTGCGGTCCACGCGGATTCGGCCAGTGGCCCCACCGGGGAACCGGTCTCCGGCGGCACCCTGGTGTACGCCACGGGCGACACCGAGCCGGCCTGCCTTGACCCGATCGTCTCGGGCAACGTCCCGCAGGCACTGGTCTCCACCCAATATCTGGAGCCGCTGTTCTTCCAGGACGAGAAGGGCGAAATCGGACCCTGGCTGGCGAAAGGCTGGAAATGGTCCAAGGACAGGCTGGCCCTGGACATCACGGTCCGCCAGGACGTCCACTTCACCGACGGCCAGCAGCTCAATGCCGAAACCATCGTCGAGAACGTCGCCTACATCAAGGATCCCCAGACGCTCTCGAGCACCGGAATCCTGGCCGTGGAGAAGGTGGCCTCCGTCGAGAAGATCGGCGAGTTCACCGCCCGGCTGCACCTCTCGGAACCCGACAACGCCCTGCTTGAGCACTTCGCCCAGGTCTGGGTGCCGATCCAGTCCCAGAAGGCGCTGGCCCGCGGGGCCGAGGCAAACTGCCTTTCTCCGGTGGGCACCGGGCCGTTCAAGGTCGAAAGCTGGTCCAAGCAGCAGGAAGTCGTGCTCACCCGCAACGACGAGTACCACACGCCCTCACCCACTGCCGGGCATGCGGGACCCGCCTACCTTGAAAAGATCGTCTGGCGCTTCCTGCCGGACCACGCGGCGCGCTTTGCCGCCCTGCAGTCCCGCGAGGTCGATGTCATCGATGTGCTGCAGCCGCAGAACGCCGTGGCGGCGGATGCCGACCCGGCGTTGGACACGCTAATCGGATCCAGGCCCGGGCACGTCGTGAACCTGACCTTCAATACCACCACCGGCCCGCTGACAGACGTGCGGGTGCGTGAGGCGTTTGTGCGTTCGGTGGACGTGAACGCGGCGCTCAAGAGCATCTTCATGAGCACCGTCCCGCGCTCGAATTCCGTGCTGAGCAGCATCACGAAATTCAACCGGCAAAACCCCGAGGCCTATTCCACCGATGTGGACAAGGCCAACCGGTTGCTGGATGAAGCAGGCTGGACGGAAAGGGATTCCGAGGGGTACCGGACCAAGGACGGGCAACGGCTTTCCACCACCGTCATCCAGAATGACAGCATCCTTGTTCCGGTTTCTGTACTTGAGCAGTTTCAGAACAGTGCCAAGGCCGTGGGATTCGAATTGATAATCAGCCAGGAGGAGCCGGCAAGCTTCAACACCCGGCGCTACGCCTGGGAATACGGACTCTCGCCGTTGTACTACACCAAGAACTCACCGTCGGTGTTGAACATCGTTTACGATTCCTCGCACATCCCCTCGGTCATCAAGGGTGGCTACCACGCCAATAACAATGGCCTGATCGGGTCGTCGGCCAATGACATCGACAAGGCCCTGCGCCTGGCCGCCACCACCGGGAACGAAAAGCAGCGTGGTCAGCAATATGCCAAGGCCCAGCAACTCGTCGACGCACAGTATCTCTCGCTGCCGATCTTCGACCAGCAGACGCGCCTTGGCTTCCGCTCGGATGTCGAAGGTGTCGCGCTTCTTTCCCCGCTGGGCATGCCCACCTTCTACGACACCTGGTTGGACCGATCATGAGCCTCGAAACCTTGAACCACACACCATCGACCTCGGCCGCAATTTCCGCGACCACAGATTCGACGGCAGGCCGTTCACGGCTGCGGTCGGTACTTCGGCTGAGCGGTCTCCGTATCCTCGGAGCCGCTGGCGTCCTGTGGGCGGTTGCCACGCTGGCCTTCTTCGCGATGCGCTTGGTGCCGGGGGATCCGGTGGATGCGCTGCTGGGCGGACCGGGCAACAACGCCACCGAAGAGGTACGTGAGCTGACGCGGGAACTGAACGGCTTGAATGAACCGATCCTTATCCAATACGGCGCATACCTCGGCAAGCTCGTGACCGGGGATCTCGGCAATTCCTACCAGCTGCGAGAACCTGTCGTGCAGGTCCTGGGCGACCAGCTTGGCAACACCCTGGTGCTCGCGGTTCTGGCGCTTGCCTCGGCCTGGGTGCTTGCCCTCGGGCTGGCGCTCTGGTCGGCACGCGGCGGCAGGGGCGCCACGTTCGTGGGAAACCTGCTGGAAGTCGTTTCGGCCGCGGTACCCCATTTCTGGCTGGGCAGCCTGCTCATCCTGGTCTTCAGCGTCAGCCTGCAGTGGCTTCCGGCCACCAGTGGTGCCCCGGGAATTGAAGGCCAGATCTTGCCCGTGCTCACCCTGGCGATCCCGCTGGCCGGGTTCCTTGGCCAGGTTATGCGCGAATCCATGCTCACGGCCATGAACTCGCCGTTCGCCATCTCCGCCCGCGCCCGCGGCGAATCCGAGGTCTCGCTGAGCCTGCGCCACGCGCTGCGCCATGCCGCGCTTCCCGGGATCGGGCTTTCGGGCTGGGCCATGGGCTCGCTGATCAGCGGGGCCGTGGTTGTCGAGACGGTCTTTGCGCGCCCCGGCATTGGCCGCACGCTGCTGCAGTCAGTGCTGGTCCGGGACGTTCCGGTGGTGCTCGGCGTGGTCGTGCTGGTTGCCGCCATCTACATCCTCGTCACCCTGCTCAGCGACCTGGCCGAACGCCTGGCCGACCCCCGGTTGCGTGCGGCATGAACACGCACGAGGACCTGCCCACGATCATCACCGACCTGGAGGAAGCCATGACCCAAGGCACCCAAACCGCCGTCATCGAATCACCGTCCGGCCAGGTCCCGCCGGCTCTCCCAGGGAATCGTCCGGGGACCATCGTCGCGGGTGGCATACGTCGGCTCGGACGCGGACTGGGACCCGGCATCATCGTTCCGCTGGTGTTCCTGCTGGGCCTGATCGCCGCGGCCGTCATCCCCTCGGTGCTCGCCCCCAGCGGACCGCTGGACATGAACCCGGCGGAGGCATTCACCGCACCCGGTGCCGCCCATTGGTTCGGCACCGACGAATCCGGGCGCGACGTCTTCTCCCGCGTCATCCACGGGGCACGCAGTTCACTGCTTATCGGCGTGCTCGCCACGGCCATCGGCCTCGGCCTGGCGGTGGTGCTCGGAGCGGTCGCAGGACTCGGCACCCGCGCGGTGGACTTCGGGGTTTCCCGCTTCCTGGAGGTCCTCTTCGCATTCCCCGGCCTGCTGCTCGCGCTGCTGGTCATCACCATTCTTGGTCCGGGGGTCGTGACTACCACCATTGCGGTGGGACTGTCGGCCGCACCCGGATATGCGCGCATGATCCGCTCGCAGGTGCGTTCGGTGCGCGGCTCCGGCTACGTGGAGGCGTCGATCGTGCAGGGGCGCTCCCGCGCCTTCATCATCCGCCACCACATCCTGCCCAACGTCGCCGCCCCGCTGTTCGTACTGGGAACCCTCGGGGTCGGGCAAGCCATCGTGTGGGCATCCTCGCTGAGCTTCCTGGGGCTGGGGGCCACCCCGCCGGATCCCGAATGGGGCTCAATGCTCTCCCTGGGACGTCTCTACATCGGCAACGCCTGGTGGTTGACGGTCTTTCCCGGCCTGTTCATCGTGCTCAGCGCCGCAACCACCACGCTGCTGGGACACGGCATCCAACGCAAGCTCAAGGACAAGTAATGTCGCAAACAATTACGAACCCGAACCCCGGTTCCGAACCCGTCATCAAGGTCCGGGACCTGAAGATTGCCTTCGGACCCAAGAACGGCGCAACACCCACCGTTCACGGTGTGGACTTCGAGATCCATGCCGGGGAATGCCTGGCCATCGTCGGTGAATCGGGTTCCGGCAAATCCGTCACCGCCCGCACGCTCATCGGCTTGACCGGCGCCAACGCGGTGATCCGGGCGCAGACCCTGCAACTGCAGGGCAAGGACCTGCGCCGCCACGGCGAACGCGCCTGGCGCAAGGTGCGCGGCGCGGACATCGGCTACGTCCTGCAGGACGCGCTGGTTTCCCTGGATCCGCTGCGTCCCATCGGCCGGGAGATCGCCGACTCGCTGCGCATCCACACCAACCTTTCCCCCGCGGCACGCACCGCCAAGGTGCTGGATCTGCTCGAGGCGGTCGGCATCCCGGAACCCGAGCAGCGCATCAACCAGCGCTCCGGGGAACTTTCCGGCGGGCTGCGCCAGCGTGCACTCATCGCCGCGGCCATCGCCCTGGACCCGGCGCTGCTGATCGCCGACGAGCCGACCACGGCCCTGGACGCCACCGTCCAGCAACAGATCCTTGACCTGCTGGCCGAACGCAAGGCGGCGGGGACCTCGCTGCTGCTGATCAGCCACGACCTGGCGGTGGTGGGCCACCTGGCCGACCGCATTGCAGTGATGCGCCGGGGAGAAATCGTCGAGACCGGGCCAACGGCCCAGGTGCTGGGGAACCCGCAGCACGAATACACGCGGCGGCTGCTGCGGGCGGTGCCCACCGACAAACCGCGCGGTACCAGGCTCGCGCCCGCCGGGGCCGGGATTTCGGTGCGCCAGCATGCGCTGATCGGCGCCGGCCGCGCGGCCGACACCACGAAGGACCGGACGGGTCCCGTTCTGGTGGCCGAATCCCTGCGCAAGACCTACCGCAACCCCGACGGAACCGAACGCGTTGCCGTCCACGATGTCTCCTTTGCCCTGAATCGCGGGCAGACCCTGGGGATCGTCGGGGAATCCGGATCGGGCAAGAGCACGGTGGCGCGCATGGCACTGGGTCTCGCGATTCCGGAAGCCGGGGAGGTGCGGCTGCTGGGCAACCCATGGAGCTCCCTGCCCGAGAAGCAGCGCCGACCGCAGCGCAAGCACATCACCTCCATCTACCAGGACCCGCTGGGCTCCTTCGACCCGCAATGGGACGTTGCCCGGATCCTCTCCGATGCCCTGCCCGATGCGAGTCGGCTTTCCCGCGCCGAACGCCGGGTTGAGGTCATCCGGCTGCTGGAAACCGTGGGCCTCGATGCGTCCGTGGAATCCCGGCTTCCGCTGCGCCTCTCCGGCGGGCAGCGCCAGCGCATCGCCATTGCCCGCGCCCTGGCCCCGGGGCCGGACGTGATCATCTGCGACGAACCGGTCTCGGCGCTCGATGTCTCCATCCAAGCCCAGGTGCTGGATCTGCTCGATGAACTGCAACGCGAATTCAAGCTCAGCTACCTGTTCATCTCCCACGACCTGGGCGTGGTGCAACACGTCAGCGACGAGATCGTCGTGATGGAGGCCGGACGGGTCGTGGAGGCCGGACGCACCACCGAGGTCTTCGCCAACCCCGCCAAGGAATACACCCGCAAGCTATTGGCCGCCGCCCCGCGCCTGGCCACGACCACCGGAGGAAGAGAATGACCATCAGCCTTGAACGCCAACCCGAAGCACGCCAGGATTCGGCGAGGACACCGGTGACCAACGACCTGCTGGAGCGTTTCGCCCCCGTTTTCGCAACGATCGCCGCCACCACCGTGGAAAGCGAAGCCACCCGCACCCTGGCCCACGACGCGGTGTCCCTGCTCAAGAGCTCCGGATTCACCGCGATCCGGGTCCCGCAGGAATTCGGCGGTTCGGGAGCCACGCTGGCGCAGTCGCTGCTGCTGCTGCGCGAACTCGGCGCCGCGGACTCGAACCTCGGCCAGGCCCTGCGCGCGCACTTCACCACCGTGGAAACCCTGGTCTCCGGCACCGACGCCGCGGCCAAGGAACGCTGGCTGCCGCGCGTGGTGGCAGGGGACGTGTTTGGCAACGCCACCACCGAGAAGGGCAATAAGCCGGGAACCAACTCCACGGTGCTGACCGAGGAAGCGGGCCGCACGGTGCTCAACGGTACCAAGTTCTACAGCACCGGCAGCCTCTACGCCGACTGGATCAAGGTCAGCGCCGACACCGCCACCGACGAATCGGTGCGCGTGAACGTGCACCGCACCGCTCCCGGCGTGGAATTGGTGGATGACTGGGACGGGTTCGGCCAACGGCTGACCGCCTCGGGCACCACCGTATTCACCAACGTCGAGGTTGAGGCCGAAAATATCGAAGCCTCCGGAGGCATCGAGGGCGTTGGCTTCGGTGCCGCCTATGTCCAGGGCATCTTGCTGGTGGCCCTGGGCGGGATCGCCCGCGCCGTGCGCCGCGACGCGGTTGACTATGTCCGCGGGCGCGAACGCGCGTTTTCCCATGGGGTCGGAGATTCCCCGCAGCGCGACCCGCTGGTGCAAGAAGTTGTCGGTCGGATCAGTTCCACGGTGTTCGCGATCGATGCTGTCCTCGACACCGTGGGCGCCCGCATCGAAGCCGCGGCAGTCTTATCGGCTGCCGGAAAGCTTGACGCCGAAGCCACTGCCGAGCTGGACACCAATCTCTCCGAGGCCCAGATCTTCGTGGTTGAGCAGACCCTGGATGTGGCGAATCGACTCTTTGAGGTTGGCGGCGCTTCCGCCGCCTCCGAGACCCGGAGGCTGGACCGGCACTGGCGCAATGCCCGGGTGCTGGGACAGCACAACCCCGTGATCTACCGGGCCCGCGCCGTGGGACAGCAACGGCTGACCGGGGACCAGCTCACCACCCCCATCTATGTCGGAACCAGCGCCTCGAACGGAGCCACCGCATGAGCAAGCCACTGCTGTTCAACGCCTTCCTGATGAACACCGCCAGCCACATCCACCACGGCCAGTGGCGCCACCCCGAGGCCCGGCAGCACGAATTCAACGACGTGAACCTATGGATCGAACTGGCCAAGACCCTGGAGGACGGTCTCTTTGACGCGATGTTCTTCGCGGATGTCACGGGGCTCTACGGCCCGGCCGACGGTCAATACGTGGACAACGTTCACGAGGGGCTGCAGATTCCGTCCAACGACCCCGCGGTGTTACTCGGCGCCCTGGCGGTGGCCACCAAGAACATCGGGCTGGCCTATACCTCCAACGTCATGCAGAACCATCCATTCAACTTCGCCCGCCAGGTTTCCACTCTTGACCACATTTCCAAGGGCCGCATCGCGTGGAACATCGTGACCAGCACGCAGGAAAACTCGGCGCGGAACTTCGGCTACGACGCCCTGGCCGAGCACGACGCCCGCTACGACTGGGCCGATGAATACCTGGATGTCGCCTACAAGCTCTGGGAGGGATCCTGGGACGAGGGCGCGCTGCTGGTGGACAAGGCGGGCGGGCGCTATTCGGACCCGTCCAAGATCCACAAGATCAACCACGTCGGCGCGCGCTACAAGGTCGAGGGACCGCATCTGCCGTCCCCTTCGCCGCAGCGCACCCCGCTGCTCTTCCAGGCAGGCGGTTCGCCGCGCGGCATTGAATTTGCCGCCAAGCATGCCGAGGCCGTGTTCATCGGACCGCCCAACCCGGCGGGGGCCAGGCTGCATACCGAAAGTGCCCGCGCCGCTGCGGTGCGTGCGGGCCGTGGTGAGGACGATATCAAGTTCTTCCAGGGAATCAGCTTCGTGGTCGGTTCCACGAACAAGGAGCTGGATGCGAAACGGGCCGAGCACGCACAATACTCATCGGTGGTGGGCTACCTGACCCACGCATCGCTGGGGATCCTGCCCGACGGCACACGCCTGCCCGTGGACACCGAGTTGCGCAGCATCCCCAACAATGGGGGACAAGGGTTCGTCGATTGGCTGCGCGCCGCCACCCCGGATCGCGAACCCACCCTGGCCGATCTGGCACATTCTCGCATCGAGCGCGGAATCGTTGCGGGTTCCCCCGAAGAAATCGCCGACCAGCTTGTCGCCTGGCAGGACGCGGGGATCGATGGCATCAACGTGATCAACTGGCGCCTGCCCGGCACCTACCTGGAATTCAACGAACGCATCCTGCCCACCCTGCAGGAACGTGGTCTGGCAAAGACCGCCTACGAGCCGGGCACCTTACGCCAGAAGATCTTCGGGCAGGATCGATTGCCCGATAACCACCCGGGTGCGGCCTACCGTGGAGCCTTCGGGCCCAACGGAAGTGCGCGCAAGGAGCAGACTGTCGCGGCCGGGGCCTAACCAGCCCCCGCAGGTTTCGGCGAGAGCGACATGCGGCGGATGGAAATACCCATGTTTCGGGTTTTCCCATCCGCCGCTTTCGTGTCCGCGGGAAGTTATCCACAATTTTCAATGAGGGCCCAAAATGCCCTTGGATCGGCGAACACTTGGTGATGTCAAGGAAACATCAAGGCTAACCAAGGAGCGGGAACCATGTGCGACATGTGCGACGGGATGAGCAAGACCGAGCAGCTCCGGCATGTCCAAGAAATCATTGATGAACACGGGGTCGCCGTGTGCTACGTCGAAGACAATGATCCACAGAAGTGTTTTGGGTACACCGTTGGGCTCACGCCCCACAATGCCCAAGAGTTCCTGGTTCGGGGGATGAACCACGAGGACACAAGCTTGATGCTCAATGGGTTTGCCGACAGCGTGTTGGAGCGCGGAGAGCACTTTGACCACGGCCACACCGCAAATTGGCGGGACGGCCGAATCCTGCATTTTAACCACATGAGGGGAGCCCGGGAATTCGCCTGCGATGCCTTCAACTTATATGGACCCCGGGCCCGCGTGCTGGAAATCCACTTCGCGCAGCCGGGCATGCCTGCC
Source organism: Paeniglutamicibacter sp. GQ140 (assembly GCF_059759235.1). NCBI lineage: Bacteria > Bacillati > Actinomycetota > Actinomycetes > Micrococcales > Micrococcaceae > Paeniglutamicibacter > Paeniglutamicibacter sp. GQ140. The sequence goes on along the minus strand of NZ_JCAXDW010000001.1, from coordinate 249,029 downwards.
GGGGCCGGGTCGGTCGAATACCGGAACCTGGCCCTTGTCCTTGCGGACGCCCGGCTTCTCCCGCAACAACTTCACTGAAGATTCGAGGGGCCAGAGAGGAAGCGAAGATGTATTACCTGCCGTGCACGGATCCGGAAATCATCCAGATGCTGCAGCCCTATCGCCAGCAAATCGATATCAACGGATTCTGTCTGATCCACGACAGCGACCCGTGCAAACTGCAAGAGCTTTGCTACACGGCGGGCCTGACCGACAGGGGACTGCCCGAGCTGATCGCCCGGATGGAAGACTTCGCCGGTTTCCCGCAGGGCACCCCGATGTTGATGGCCCAGCTGGTGGTGAAGCTCAGGGACCTTGAAGGCGGCTATGCCGGCGATGAAGCCTACGAAGTCCAGGGAACCTGGGTACGGCTGACCGACCAGAGCCTACATATCCCGCTCTGCGGCATCACCTTGGCCATGTACGGCAGCGACTATCGCCTATTGCAGGTAAGGCCTTGCGTCGCAGAGCCCAGCACATGGAAACGGGGCCACCAGATCGGCCTTAACTGATGTGCCAGGCACTGACAAGGAACTCGGTCGTGGGCGGGGGTGCCGAACTTGGCGGCGGACAACTGCGGGTGGACCGTGCCGTCCTGCCCACCCGCGCTCGGTCCAAGCGGTCGGCGCCACGAACTGCTCGCGTTAAGCAACCGACGGCGGTTGGGTCCACCCGTGAATGGGGTGATCCCAACCGCCGCCTTGGCTTGGTCCGGTGGTGCTAGGCGCGCAGGCGTGCCCTGCGTGCGGCGTGTTCGGCGGCGACCTTGGCATCGTGCTCGGCGCGGATGGCCGCGTGCTCCGGGTTGCGGCGAACCATCAGGTAGCCGATGCCCAGGGCAACGAACCAGATCGGGGTGAAGACCAGGGCCATCAGCGTGTCCGGCTGGGTGGTCAGGGCCCAGATGATGAAGCCGAAGAAGGCAAGCACCACATAGGGCATGAACGATCCGCCGGGCATCTTGAACTTGCTGGCCTCATTTAGTTCCGGACGGCGGCGGCGGTAGACGATGTAGCTGATCAGGATGATCGACCAGACGAACATGAAGCACAGCGCCGAGATCGTGGTGACCAGGGTGAATGCCTCGGCGACCGAGCCCTCCGCGTAGAGCAGGGCCACGCCGGCGAGCAGGAACATGCAGGAGAAGATCAGTGCGTTCTTCGGGACCTTGCGGCTCGAGAGCTTTCCAAAGGCCTTGGGTGCATCGCCCTCGCGGGCCAGCCCGTAAACCATGCGCGAAGTGGAATATATGCCGGAGTTCGCGCTGGAAGTCGCCGAGGTGAGCACAACGAAGTTGATCACGCCCGCGGCACCGACCAGGCCGGCCAGGGCAAACATGCCAACGAACGGGGACTCGTCTGCGGAGTAGCTGGTCCATGGGCGGACGGCCATGAGAATGACCAGGGCTCCGACGTAGAAGAGCAGCACGCGGATCGGGATGGAGTTCACTGCGCGAGGCAGGTTCTTTTCCGGATCCTTGGTCTCGGCGGCGGCGGTGCCGACCAATTCGATGCCGACGAAGGCGAACACTGCGATCTGGAAGCCTGCAACAAAGCCCATGAAGCCGGTCGGGAACATCCCGCCGTGTTCCCACAGGTTCGTGAAGGAGGCGCGTGCGCCGTCGGTTTCGAAGCTCATGATGATCATGACCAGGCCGACGACGATCAGGGCCATGATGGCGATGATCTTGATCAGCGCGAACCAGAACTCGGTCTCGCCAAAGGCGCGGACCGTGGGAAGATTCAATGCCAGCAAGACCAGGATGCAGAGGATGGCCGGGATCCACAGTGCCAGGTCGGGCCACCAGAATGCGACATAGTGGGCAATGGCCACCACGTCGGCGATGCCCGTGACAATCCAGCAGAACCAGTAGGTCCACCCGGTGAAGAAGGAAGCCCACGGCCCCAGGAGGTCACCGGCGAAGTCGCCGAAGTTCTTGTACTGCAGGTTGCTCAGCAACAATTCGCCCATGGCGCGCATGACGAAGAAAAGCATGAAGCCGATGATCATGTAAACGAAAATGACCGACGGGCCCGCAACCGAGATGGTCTTGCCCGAACCCATGAACAGACCCGTGCCGATGGCACCGCCGATGGCCATGAGCTGGATGTGGCGGTTGGATAGTGCCCGTTCGAGTGGCGGATTGCCGTCGGCGGGCTCACCTCCCGATGCTTTTTTGAGCGTTTGTTCTGTCATGGTGCTGACTATCCTTGGGGAGTGGTGGTGCCTTGTTGTGACGGCCGATACAGAGCCTCAAAAACCATACTGCAATTTAGGTGGCGTGCGAAAATGTGCGTCGAGTTGGTCACACCGAAGGCGCATTTGTCGGGCATTCGCGGCTTTGTGTACCCGCCGCACCTTCCGCGTTGGTACCTTGGTGCGCGAAGTCGGTAGGCTGGAGGCATGGCATTCCGTAACCGTCGCGCAGCTAACCTTCCAGCAAAACTTTCCCGCTCTTGGCTGCTAGTCAACGCCTCGAAGCCCGAGGACTTCGCCCCGGCGCTCGCGTCCGAGGCCGACTCGGTCATCTTTGACATGGAAGCCGCAGTTCCGGATGACAAGAAGGATGCCGCACGCGCGGCCGTGGTCGAGGCACTGTCCACCGGAATGACCGCCTGGGTGCGCGTCAACGGAATCGACACCGACTTCTGGGCCAAGGACCTGGCCGACCTGTCCAAGGCCCCCGGCCTGCGCGGGGTCATGCTGGCCATGACCGAAAAGCCCGAGCAGGTCACCTACACGGCCATGCGACTGCAGGCAGGCACCCCGGTGCTCGCCTTGGTCGAATCCGCGCTCGGCATCGAGAACGCCACCGCCATTGCCTCCGCCCCCGGCACCTTCCGCCTGGCCTTCGGAGTGAACGACTTCCGCAAGGACACCGGCGTCTCCGGCGACCCGCTCGCCCTGGCCTACGCCCGCGGCAAGCTCGTGGTGGCATCGCGCGTGGGCAAGCTCCCGGGCGCCATCGACGGCCCGCCGGCTCCCGGCGCCGACGCCGCCGAGGTCCTGGCTGACTCCGCGATCACCGCCTCGATGGGCATGACCGGCAAGCTGGCGCTTTCGCGTACCCAGGTCGATGAGATCAACCTTGGTCTTTCACCGAGCACCGACGAGCTGTCCTGGGCCCACGACATGCTTGACGCCCACGCGGCAGGTGCCACGGTGGGCGACGGGTCCTACCTGCCGCGTCTGGCCCGTGCCCAGAAGATCGCGGACCTGGCCGATTCCTACGGATTGTGGAACGCCTAAGACCTCAGGTTGCTCCAGAGCGACCAGGGCCCGGCAGATGCGCGTCACGGCGCATCCGCCGGGCCCTTGCCTTTTGTGGCACGAGATGTGGCGGATCTCCGTTCGCTTGCTTGCACGGCGCAGGGGGCAGAGACTGTTGACATGGGCGAAAAAGGATCCAACCACTCCGCGGCCTGCGCCTGATGGCCGGCCTCTATGGGAAGTACGTGCTGCCGCGTCTCGTCGCGTTCGCCTGCGACAACCGGTCCCTGGACCCGTTGCGCGCCAAGGTGTGTGCGGGGCTTGGCGGGCGCGTGCTGGAACTGGGTTTCGGTTCGGGCAGCAACGTGGCCCACTACCCGGCCGCCACCGCCGAAGTGGTGGCCGTTGAACCCTCAGACACCGCCTGGCGGCTTTCGGACGGGGTTCGTGCTTCCTCGGGCACGCGGATCGTTCGCGGGTCGCCGGACGGCCAGGAGCTGGGGGAGCCCGACGGCTCCTTCGATGCCGCGCTGAGCACCTTTACGCTGTGCACCATCCCGGATGCCGCGGCGGCCCTGACCGAGGTCCGCCGGGTGCTCAAGCCCGGCGGGGCGCTGCACTTCCTGGAACACGGGCTGGCGCCCGATGAAAAGGTCCAACGCTTCCAGCGACGGGTCGAACCCATCCAGAAGGCGCTGGCCGGCGGCTGCCACCTCACCCGCTCCACCACGCAAATGATTCGCGATGCCGGGTTTGAGATCACCGAGCTGGACACGTTCTACTTTCCCGGTGCCCCGCGCTTCGAAAGCGCCTACAGCCTGGGGGTGGCAACCCGTTCCCGATGACGCCGGCTACTCCTTGCCGTACCGGGTGACCAGTTCGCGCTTGAGCACCTTGCCGCTGGGACCCAGCGGGAACTCGGCCACGATCTCCACCAGCCGCGGATACTTGTACGCTGCAAGCCGCTCCCTGGCGTAGTCGCCGATGGCCGTGGCATCCAGCAGGCTTCCGGCCACCAGGGTCACCGCCGCCACGATCTCCTGGCCGTGCTTTTCGTCGGGAACCCCGAAGACCGCCGCATTGGTGATCTCCGGATGGGCCACCAGCACTTCCTCGACCTCGCGCGGGTAGACGTTGTAGCCGTTGCGCAGGATCATGTCCTTTTTGCGGTCCACGATGGTGATGTAGCCGTCCGCGTCCTTGGTGCCCAGGTCCCCGGTGCGGAACCAGCCGTCAACCATGGCCTCCGCGGTGGCCTGTGGCCGGTTCAGGTACCCGGAAAAGAGGTTGTGCCCACGGATCACCAGCTCGCCCAATTCGCCGGAGCCCAGCAGCTCGATGGCGTCGGCGACCTCGGGACGGGCGATCTCGATCTCAACGCCCCAGACAGGCTGGCCCACGGTCCCTGGCCTCGGCTCGATCCCCACGTGGTTGAAGGATGCCACGGGGGAGGTTTCGGTCAGCCCGTAGCCCTCGTAAATGGCGGCGCCGAATTGCTCGCGGAAGCCCTCGAGGATGGCCAGCGGCAGGGCCGAGCCACCGGAGACCGCATAGCGCAGTGCGGGGGCGGGTTCGGGGCGCGCCTTGGCCGCGGCCAGCAACCCCACGTACATGGTGGGCACCCCAATGAAGACGTTCACGCCCTCATCCAGAACCATGGCCAGCGCTGCCTCCCCGGTGAACTTGGGCAGCAGTAGGATCTCCGCCCCGGCGCGCAAGCCGGCGTTCAGCGCCACGGTCTGCCCGAAGGTGTGGAAGAGCGGCAGTCCGCCGAAGAGCTTGTCGCCACGGCGCATGTCGAAGGTGTTCAGCAGCAGCACGTTGACCTGCTCGACCAGCGCGAAGTGGGTGCCCAAGGCCCCTTTGGGCTTGCCGGTGGTGCCCGAGGTGTAGAGGATCGTGGCGATATCCAGCGGCCCGCGCGGGACGTAGGTGCCGATGGGGGTTGCGGCCTGGGCCAGGTCCTCGAGCCGGGGGAATTCCCCTGGCACCGTGGACAGTACGGTCAGCACCTGCGCGCCGGCGGAGAGCGCGCCCGGTGCACCCTCGCCCAGCAGCGGGGCGGCGCACACCATCAGCTTCACCTCGGCGTCGGTGAGCACGTACTCGATTTCGTGGCGCTTGAGCAGGGCATGGACGGGCACCGCCACGGCGCCCAGCGACAGCACGGCGTAGTAGACGCGGGCGAAGTCCGTGACGTTGGGGATCAGGATCGCCACCTTGTCGCCGTCCTTCACCCCGGCCCCACGCAGCGCCCCGGCGTAGGCGCGGGTCTGGTCCCACAGGTCCCGGTAGTTGGTGCTTGAGCCGTTCAGCGTGATGGCGGGCAGGTCGCCGTGGCGCCTGGCGCCCTCGGCCAGGATCGCTGCGACGGACAGGGTGGCGTTTGGAACTGCTTCGTTCACGGCGATACTCCCAAGGCTGGTGTGGGTGGCGTATGCCCAATCCTGCGTGGGGCATTCGCACCTGTCAATGAAGCCTTCGCTTCGGATTACTGCCGGGTGCCCGCCACGACCTGGGGGAGCGGGGTGTCGCCGTCGCAGAAATTGATGGTGCGGCCGATGCTTGCCGGCTCGTCAAGTGCCGCCACGATGGCCAGCGCGGTGTTGGCCCGGGACGTCGAGGTGTCGGCTGCCGGGTCGGGGTTCGGGGTCAGCAAACCGGTGGGTTCGGCCAGCGTCAGCGCGCCGGGTCCCAGGATGGTGTAGTCAAGGGTGCTGGCGCGGAGGTGCTCGTCGGCGGCGATCTTGGCCGCCATGTATGGGTAGAACGGGTCATCCAGGGGCACCAGGTGCTCGGTGTCGGCGGTCAGGAACGAGACCATGACGTAGCGCCTGGCTCCGGCGATCTCCGCCGCGTTCATGGAACGGATGGCGGCGTCGCGGTCAACGGCATAGGTGCGGTCGGGATTTCCGCCGCCGGCACCGGCCGACCAGACAATCGCGTCGACCCCCGTGAAGGCCTCGGCCATTTCGGTGGCCGTCGCGTTTTCGACGTCCAGCACCAGGGCCGTGGCACCGGTGGCGGCGATATCCGCGATGTGGTCGGGGTTGCGGATGATCGAGGTGACCGAGTCGCCGCGCTTGGACAATTCGGCGGCTGCCAGCAGGGCGACCTTGCCGTGGCCGCCAATGATCGTGACTTTCATGATGCTCCTTGAGTCGTGTTCAACATGCGCCCGGCGCGTGGGTCCGGCGGGGTCCTTCCCGACAGTCTTTCAGTTTTCGCCCGGAGGTGCCGAACACACCGGGGCGGGCGGGGGCCTAGGAGGCCACCAGGATCCCGTCTTCGTCCGAATAGAGCATCGCACCTGGGACGAAGGTGACGCCGCCAAAGGCCACGACCAGGTCCACCGCGCCCACCGAGTCTTTGGCGCTCTTGCGCGGGTTCGATCCCAGGGCCTTGATCCCCAGCGGGGTGTCGGCCAACGCCACGCGGTCGCGGATCGCGCCGTTGACCACGACACCCGCCCATCCGTTTTCCACTGCGGCGGCGGCAATCATGTCGCCCATCAGTGCGGATTCCAGCGACCCGGCACCGTCGATGACCAACACCGCTCCCTCACCGGGGGAGTTGAGCAGGGACTTGACCAGGCCGTTGTCCCGGTAGCAGCGCACCGTGCGCACCAGACCGCTGAAACGGGGGTGGGCACCGAGGTTCTCAAATTGCAGGGAAACCGATTGCAGGGTTTCGTCGTTGTCGAAGAGGTCACAGGTGGTAAACGTCATGTGCCCCAGCCTACGAGTTGTGGCGGCAAGATCCATGCGCTGTTACGTCCGAACCGATTTTTGGCCCGGGCCCCTGGATTGGCGTGACTTGTTCGTGCCGTCACGGGGACGGGCCGAGAGGCAACGGCAGGTCTCTCCGGCTGGCACCGGGCCTCAGGAGGTGGCAGCCGGCTTGTCGAAGCGGGTGCGGTTGTCCTGGATCTCGTCGTGGTGGGTGCCGGCCCAGTCGATCAGCGTGGTGACGGCGACGAGCAGGGTAGTGCCCAGATCCGTCAGCGCATACTCCACCCGTGGGGGTACCTCTGGATGGGAAGTCCTGGTGATCAGGCCGTCACGCTGCAGTTGGCGGAGGGTGTGGGTGAGCATCCGCTGGGAGATCCCTTGGATGGAGTGCAGCAGGTCGGTGTAGCGAAGAGGCCCGCAATTCAGTGAACTAACGATGAGCACGGCCCACTTGTTGCCCGCCCGCTCGATGATCTGCCGGATGGTTTCGCCGTGTTCCGCCGGCCAACGGGAGCATGGCCCGGTCAGGGCCCCGACCGGTGCCGTGCGTGGGATGTGTTCCACAGCGCACCTGTCCTTCCTCTTGCGCACACGAATGTGCCTTTTGTAGCGATATCCATACTGTCCCAGTATGGAGGTACACACCACGCGTAAGTAGCCGAACCAGGGCACCGGGCCGCGACCATCGCCTCGGGCCGTCACCACTGGAGTTCTGCTTCGCCCGCCCCAACCCCTAAGGAATGCCATGTTCATGCGCGCCGCAACCGTTTCACGCTTCGGTGGACCCGAGGCAGTACAGATCACCGAGGTCCCTGTGCCAGTTCCCGGAGCCGGTCAGGTCAGGATCAAAGTCGGCGCGGCGGCGCTGAACCCGGTGGACGTTGCCATGCGTTCGGGGGTCTTCGGCGGAGCCGGCGAACGAATCGGCTTGGGCTGGGATGTTGCCGGCTCGATTGATGCCCTGGGCCCCGGGGTCGCCTGGGCTGTAGGAGACCGGGTCATCGGCCTGGCGGAGGGCCACCATGAACCGCTGGGCACACATGCTGATTATGTCGTCCTCGATGTGGAAGCGGTCGCCCCTGCCCCGGCCTCTCTCGACGATGTCCATGCCGCGGTGCTGCCACTGAACACGATGTCCGCGGCGCAGGCCCTGGGCCTGCTGGCGCTGCGACCGGGGCAACGCCTGCTCGTCACGGGCGCGGCCGGCGGGGTCGGGGGATACGCCGTGGAGCTGGCCCACTGGCAGGGCCTGGAGGTCACCGCGCTGGCCTCGGCCGTCGACGAGGCGTCCCTCCGATCTCGCGGAGCCAGCCATTTCCTGTCCCGGGGGACGACTCTTGAGTCTTCCGGCTTCGACGGCGTGCTCGACGCCGCGGCTCTGGGGTCGGCCGCGATCGCCGCCGTCCGGGACGGTGGATCCTACGTCGGCTTGTGGCCGGGACGGGAACCCGAGGCGGAGCGCGGCGTCCGGGTCGACGCGCTCGCGGTGCGGGCCGACGGCGCCCAGCTCGCCGAGCTCTCCCGACTCGCAGACCAAGGCAAGATCGGCACCCGCGTCGCACGGACCTACCCGCTGGGGGAGGCGGCGGCGGCCCACGCCCGGTTGGCCGCGGGCGGCCTGCGCGGGCGGCTCGTACTCATCCCCTGAGGCGGATGGACCAGCTCCGGGCCGGCGGCCATGGACGACCGCCGGCACCCGGGGCGTGGCGCGGGGAGGCGGATGCCTAGACGAAGGTGTTGCTGCTGGTGCCCAGGGACTCGATGGAGGTTTCCAGCACGTCGCCGGCCTTCAGCCAGGGGTGGCGTCCGGCCTCGTTTCGCCGTCCCAGCGCCACGCCAGCGGGGGTCCCGGTGAGGATCACGTCGCCCGGGCGCAGCTCGTTGAACACCGACAGGTAGGCCACCAGCGCGGCGGGGGAAAAGACCAAATCGGCGGTGGAGTCCTCCTGGACGACCTCGCCGTTCACGCGCGTGGTGATCCTCGCTCCCTTCGCGAAGGCCTCGGGGCTGACCAGCCAGGGACCCAGCGGGGAGGCGGCATCCCAGCACTTGCCTTGGGTCCACTCGGTGGTGCGGCCCTGGTAGCCGCGCATCGACACGTCGTTGGAGACCGCATAGCCGGCAATGTGCTTGTGGGCGTCGGACTCGGCAATGCGGCGCCCGGGTTCGCCGATGATGACTGCCAGCTCGCCCTCCCAGTCGATGCGGTGGTCCTCGGCCGGGATCTGGATCTCGTCGTTGGCACCGGCGAGCGAAGACGCGAACTTGGTGAAGACCGTCGGGAACTCGGGTTCTTCCTTGCCGACCTCGGCAATGTGGTTGCGGTAGTTCAAGCCGATGCAATAGACCTTGGCCGGGTTGGTGATCAGCGGGGCATAGTCCGCCTCGGCGAGGTCGGTGGCTGTGCCGGTCGCGGCGTTGCCCAGGGCCGCGGTGCGGGCCTCGGGGTCGGCGGCCAGGAAGGCACCCACGTCGGCGAAGCCCTCGAGCTCGGTGAAGTGCTTCTCGGTGATCAGGGCGGCGAAAGTGTTATCGGAGGCACCGGCTCGGCGCAGCGTGGCAAGTTTCATGCCCTTATCCCATCACATGCGCAACCCCGCCCGGGCACCGGTGACGGAGTTTGTCTTCCCCGGCCCGGAGGTCCCGCTAGTGCAGGGCCGCGGTGAATTCGGCGGCGAGCCTGGCAATGGCGTCGTGTTCCCCGGCGGCAACCAGCGCCGCCGGGACCACCGAGGAGTCGACGCAGACCGCCAGCGCCCCGGCCTCCAGGAACTCCTTGGCGTTGGAGAGGGTGACGCCGCCGGTGGGCAGCAGGCGCACGCCCGGGTAGGGTCCCTGCAGCTCGGTGAGGTATTGCGACCCCATGATGGCCGCGGGGAAGATCTTGACCATGGCACTGCCCAGGTCAAGGGCCATGGCCACCTCGGTGGGGCTCATGGCGCCCAGGCAGAAGGGCACCCCTGCCTGCGCTGCGACCTCGGCGACCTCCGGGCGGATCCCCGGGGCGATGATGAATTGCGCCCCGGCGTCGATGGCGGCACGCGCCTGGTCGGCGTGCAGCACGGTTCCGGCCCCGACCACCGCGCCGTGCGTCTGCGCGGTTTCGGCGGCGCGGGCCAGGTGGGTGAGCATCCCGGGGGTGGTGAACGTCAGTTCCACCGCGTTGATGCCTCCGGAGACCAGTGCGCCGCACAATTCCGCGGCGTCGGTGATCGCCTCGGTACGGACCACCGCCAGTGCCTTGTCCCGGTGGAGCATCTGAATCATTTCCGGCGTGTTCATGTGGATTGCGTTTTTCCTTCCGCGCTGCGACGCAGCGCCCGGCCGGCAAGGGCCGAAGTGGGTAGGTGCCCGGAAACGGCGGCAACGCCGTTGACGAACACATGCTTGATTCCTGCCGCCGGTTGCCGTGGATCGGCAAAGGTGGCCACATCAATAATGGCATCCGGGTCGAAGACCACCACATCGGCGGCGTTTCCCGTGGCAAGAATCCCGCGGCCGGCAAGCCGCAACCGGGCCGCGGGACGGCCGGTGAGTTGGTGGATCATGGCCGGCAGGTCCATCAACCCGGTCTCCCTGACGTAGCGGCCCAGCAGGCGGGGAAAGGCTCCCCACGTGCCGGGGTGGGCGGCGGCATCGGGGAACCCGACGCCGGCACCGGTGTGGCTGCGGTGCCCCATGATCGCCCGCAGGTTTTCCTCGGTGCCCGTGCGCCGCAGGATTTCGGTGGCCAGCGAATCCGCGGCCAGGATCCGCACGAAGGCGGTGAGGGCGTCGGTTGACTGGATCGCGGCAATGCGGGCGATGTCCTGGCCCACCAGCATCTCCAAGTGCCCGGAACCAACCGCGCAGACGCGCACAGTGTTCCAGTCAATGCCTACGTCGGCCTCAAGTTCGGCACGGATCCGGGCGAGCGCATCGGCATCGTTGAGCCGGTCCAGGACTTCGGCGGCCGGGCCGTCCCGGGCCCACTGCGGTAGCAGCGAGGACAGCAACCCGGGGCTCTCCAGATACGGGTGGGAATCGCAGCTCAGGTCGACCCCGGCATCCATTGCAGAGTCAAGCATGGCCAGTAATTCCGCGACCATTCCGGGTTCCTCCCCGGCACCGAGGCGAAGGTGGGCAAGGTGCAGGCAGACCCCGGTCTTGGCGGCCAGCCCGATGCTGCGGGCGACTGAGTCCAGCACCGTGTCGCCGCTTGGGTCGTGGACGCGAGACCAGTAGCCCCCGTGGGCGGCAACCGCGGCGCCCAGGGCCTCAAGCTCCGCCGGGGTGGCGTATGCCCCGGGTGCATGTTCGGGCCCGGGGCACAGCCCCACCGCGCCCTGCTTCATGGCGCCCGCCAGGGCCTTGGCCTGGGCAACAAGCCGTTCGGCCATCGGTGCACCCTCCACGCTCCCCGTGGCCCGTGGGTCGCCCTGCTGCAGCAGGATTCCGACATTGGTGCCGCGGCCCCGATCGAGCCGGTCGAGGCATTGGGCCACGGTCTCCCGGGAGTGCAGGTCCTGCCCCTGGACCTCCGTGGTCACGCCCTGGGTGAGCGCGGCCAGGCGTTCCGGATCCGCCGACAGGGCCGTGCCCGAACGCGCGTGAAGGTCGATGAACCCCGGGCAGGTCACCATGCCGGAACCGTCTATGACCAGGGTTGCCCCGTCATCGACGAAGCTACCTTCCGGAAGGATCGCGGCGATGAGGCCGCCGGCCAGCAGGACGTCGCCGGGGTAGGGTGCACCGCCGGTGCCGTCAACGACGAGGGTGCGGGTGATGGCCGTGCGCACCGGGACCGGGCGCACGGCATCGATCCGCATTAGAAGAAGGTGTGAACTAGGGAGACGACGCGTTGGTCCTCGGTGGCGTCCTCCAGGACCGGGATCAGCGTCCACTTGTCGAAGGCGGTGCACGGGTGGGACAGGCCCAGCCTGACCACGTCGCCGACCTTCACCGTGGTGGTGGCCGGATCGAAGCGCAGGAACGAATGCTGGTCGTATTGCGTCACGATGCTCGCACCGACTAGTTCGGCCATTTCACTGCCCAGGTCGGGCCCGATCATCTGGGGTTCGGGCAGGCCCTCGTCGAAGGGGAAGTCGCGCTTGCCGCCGTCAAGCAGGGCCAGCCCTTCCTCCGGCTGGGAAACCACGCGCGCCCAGCCGTGCATGGCGGCGCGGAACGGGGCGAGGCCCCGGCGGGCGAAGTGCGAGATGCCGCGGTGGAACCGGTCATCGTGCACCAGGTAGTCCCCGGAACGGATCAGCACATCGATTCGACGGCCCCCTGCATCGGAATCGATGGCAGTGGAGAGCATCGAGGCAACGTCTTCGAAGCTGGCCCGGCCGCCGGTGCTCAGGATCAGGTTAGACCCCTCGGAGTAGTGTCCCGAGGCCAGAATGAGCTTGTGTGCCTTGAGCATTTCCACCAGGTAATCGCGCACCGTTTGCAGGGCGGCTTCGTCGGCGCTGTGCGCCGGTGCCCCCTCATAGCCGCCGATGCCGACCAGGACGAGGTGGGTGGCCGCTGCCACGGCGCGGGAAATGTCCAGCACCGCGTCGATGGAACGGGCGCCGGTACGGCCGACGGCACCTCCCAGCTCCACCATCAAGCGCAGGGGCGTGGGCACGCTTCCCGTGGTTGCCGCCAGCTTCGTGAGCGTGGCTTCAAGCATCTCCACGCTCTGCAACGAGTCGACCCACGAAACGACCTCGAAGTCGTCCCCCGTCACCGAGGCCACCCAAGCGATGGCTGCCGGATCGGAAAGAGTGTTGGGGAGAAGCACCTTGGCGATGCCATGGGCGTGTGCCACACGCATTTGGGCGTAGTTGGCCAGCGTGATTCCCCAAGCGCCGCGTTCCAATTGCTCGGCCCACAGCTGCGGTGCCATGGTGGTCGTGCCATGCGGGGACAGCAGCACCCCGCGCGCACTGCCCCAGGCGGAGATCTGCTTGAGGTTGTGGGTCATGGCCATGAGGTCCAGGGTCAACAGCGGCGTCTGAAGCTGGGAAAGGTCAACGCCACGCGAGACAAATTCGGCGGCGCTTTGCCCATGGAAGGTGGCTGGGATCGATTTGTGTCGCCAGTCAAGGGTGACCTGGCCCAGGCTGGCCATCATGTCGACAGCGTAGGCGGGGGATGCCAGAGTCATACGTTCCGATTGTGCAAGATCATCCACGGCTAATTCCTTATTAATTCGGCCAGAGGCACTGTGCTGGATGGTCATGGGGAGTTACGGACACACAGACTCCATGTCTAACACGGTGAGGAAAAATTCGTCAATAATTTCCGGAATGGGGCAGGGTGCCCGTCTGCAGCCAATGCGGAATGCGGGAACGGCGCGTCAGGCCGGGGCTCAAAAAGGCGTTGCCAACTGAATGAACACAGGAGCAGCAGGTTGGCTGACCAATATGAGGATCCGTGGAACGCCGAGGGAGTTCACCTGCCCGAATCCGGAAGTACAGGGAACATTCAGATAAGGTTCATGAACTCTTTGGCTGGTTCCGTGGAAACATCCCGAATTTTGTCGAGCGACGGAATAGGAATACTTATTCAGGCCTCGAAAGAGGCGTAATCATTGTCCCATTCGGATAGCTGGAAAGCGCCGGCGATGCCCCGTGCGCCGAGCTTCGTGCCGCCACTACTCCGGCGAAATCGAAAACAACGCCCGAGACACGTCCCGCAGGCGTGAAAATGCCTGACGCGGGAAGAACGAATACTGACGCGAATCCGGTCCCTTGGTGTGAGGGTCAATACTTTTTTCAGCCACGACGAGGTCCGACGAAGCGTTCGCCAGGCGGCTCGACTGCGGACGTGCGCAGAAGGACATGGGCGTTCCCGCCAGCGTCGGCCGAATCGATTATCCGCCCTTTGAATACAAGGATTTTCCAGTGTTTGATGTTGCTATCCGCGGGCTCTGCAAATGGTGAGTTGAACGGATAATTTTTGGATAAATCCATCAATTACGAACCAATCACGATGCGATGTCTGGGGCGCTCTCAGGTAGATACGAGGCGTCTATTCACGTATGTTTACTCGGTATCCAAGGTCTTTCGGGCCGACGAGAGCAGGCTACGTAACCAAAGTGAAGCAGGTTTTGATGTGTTTGAATTTATTGGCGAAAGAATCCGCCAAATACTGTTTGCCTCATGGCAGCATTTCTCGCTAGTTGCGCAGTGTCTGATCCTCGCAACGGTCATCGCCGTGGTGATCGCTGCGCTGGTTTACCGCAATAAGTCCCTATCTTCCCTGGCCAACGGGGTCTCGGCCATCGGCTTGACCATCCCTTCGTTCGCCGCCATTGGCTTGCTCATCGCACCCTTCGGTTTCGGCGTCACCCCGGCAGTCATCGTGGTCTCGTTCTTTGCGGCACTGCCAATCATCCGCAACGCCATCGTCGGTCTGGCAGGCATTTCCCCGTCCGTCGTGGAGTCCGCACGCGGTATCGGCATGAGCCGGATGCGGACACTGGCCACCGTGGAGCTTCCCATGGCCTGGCCCGTCATTCTTTCCGGCATCCGCGTATCGGCCCAGATGGTCATGGGCGTTGCCGCAATTGCCGCCTACGCCCTGGGCCCCGGCCTCGGCGGATTCATTTTCTCCGGCCTTTCCCGCCTGGGTGGAGCCAAGGCCTTTGACTCCGTGCTTGTTGGCGTCATCGGCGTGGTCATCCTGGCCTTCATTCTTGATCTCATTCTGCTCGGCATCGGCCGACTTACCACCCCGCGAGGTATCCGTGTCTGAATCCTCTGACGCCATCACTGGCGCATCCATCTTGCTTGACGTAGTCACCAAGCAATACCCCGGCCAAATCAAGCCGGCCGTCGGCGGACTCACCCTCGAAATCCCCGCCGGAAGCATTGTCATGTTCGTCGGCCCCTCCGGCTGCGGCAAGACGACCACCCTGAAAATGATCAACCGCCTCATCGAACCCACCGGCGGAAAGATCGTCATCAACGGCGAAGACGTCACCAAGATGGACGGTGACACCCTGCGCCGCCGCATCGGCTACGTCATCCAGGCCGGCGGGCTCTTCCCGCACATGACAGTGGCAGCGAACATTGCCATCGTTCCCAAGATGCTGGGCTGGAAGAAAGACAAGATCGCCGCCCGCGTCGACGAACTGCTCGAGCTGGTCTCGCTGGATCCGGCCATCTATCGCGACAGGTACCCGAAGGAACTCTCCGGCGGGCAGCAGCAGCGCGTGGGCGTGGCCCGTGCGCTGGCGGCCGATCCGCCCGTGCTGCTCATGGACGAGCCCTTCGGCGCGGTGGACCCGATCACCCGCCAGCGTCTGCAGGACGAACTGCTGAACATCCAGTCCGAGGTGCAGAAGACCATCGTCATGGTCACCCACGACTTCGACGAGGCCGTGAAGCTCGGGGACTGGATCGCCGTCTTCGACGAGGGCGCCCAGCTCGTCCAATACGACTCGCCCGAACGCGTCCTGGCCAACCCGGCCAATGAGTTTGTGGAGAACTTCATCGGATCCGGTGCCGGCCTCAAACAGCTGACCCTCACCCGGGTGAACGAAGTCGATCTCATGGATACGATCACCGCACTGCCCGGCGAGCTGGCCAGCGACGTGCTCTCCCGGCTCCAGGGCGATGGCTCCTCGTATGCAGTGGTGCTGGACAAGCGCCGCCGCCCCATTCGCCGCCTTACCCGTCGCCAGCTCTCCCGCCTGCAGTTGATCGATGACACCGTCGATGAATCGATGCCCTTGGTCAGCGACCAGTCGACCCTCAACGACGCCTTGGACACCATGCTGGTTTCGAGCTCCGAAACCGCCGTGGTCACCGGACGGCGCGACGTCTTCCGGGGCCTGATCAACGTGCAGACCATCATGGAGGCCATTTCCCAGGCCAACGCCGCGTCCGCCGACGGATCCGATGCCCCCGTCGGATTGAACTCCGGTGCCATTCCTGCACTTTCCGTGGAGGATGCCGTGGCGGCGGAGCCACGCAGCGCGGAGGAACCACGATGAGCACACTTGCCGCCGGCTCCAACCTGGCCCAGATCACCGAGCCCAGCAGACCCGTCGAGCACCCGTGGCGGGTGCTGGGGCTGCAGCTGCTGGGAATCATTGTGGCACTGGCCGCCGTCGCGGTCTGGCTGGCCAACGCAGAGCTGACCGACACCGAACGCACCACGCTGGACCCGGCAACCCTCTGGGGATACACCGTCGAGCACCTGAACCTCACGGTGGTTGCCGCGCTGATTGTGCTGGTCATCGCCATCCCGCTGGGAATCGTGCTCACCCGGCCCTCGATGCGCCGGTTCACCAACCCGGTGATGGCAGTGGCCAACATCGGACAGGCCGCCCCGGCCATTGGCCTGGTCGTCATCCTGGCTTTCTGGATGGGCTTCGGATATTGGGCCGCCGTGGTCTCCCTGGTGCTGTATGCGATCCTGCCGGTGCTGACCAACACCATGGTGGGGCTCAAGCAGGTTGACGAACGCCTCGTCGAGGCCGGCCGCGGCATGGGCATGAGCTCCATGGCCGTGCTGTTCAAGGTCGAGTTGCCGCTGGCGGTCCCGGTGATGCTTTCGGGCATCCGCACCGCCCTGGTGCTGCTAGTCGGCACCGCGACCCTCGCCGCCTTCATCAATGGCGGCGGGTTGGGCATCCTGATCACCACCGGGGTGAACCTGAACCTTACGGTCGTCCTGATTGCGGGATCGCTGCTGGTGGCCTTGCTGGCGCTGCTCATCGACTGGCTTGGCCGTGTCGTGGAACAGCTCGCCCGGCCGAAAGGACTTTAGAGATGAATGCAGCAAAATGGATTAAATCAACCGCGCTCGTTGCGGCGGCCGGCGTGCTGCTGACCGGGTGTGGACTGTCCTCGGCCGGTTCGTACGTGCCGCCGGCCGGACCGGGCAGCATCAGCCCGTTGCCGGACCTGCCCGAGAACCCGACCATGACGGTGACCAGCAAGGCGTTCACCGAACAACTGATCCTGGGCAAGATCGCCGTGCTGGCCGGCCAGGCCGCCGGGTTCAAGGTCAAGGACCTGACCAATGTTCCCGGCAGCCAGCCTACCCGCGAACTGATTCATTCCGGCCAGGCCACCATGATGTGGGACTACACCGGCACGGCATGGATGACCTACCTGGGGCACGAGGAAGGCATTGCCGACCAGGCCAAGATGTGGCGGTCGGTGCATGACCAGGACCTGGGCAACGGGATCATCTGGGGCAGGCCGGCACCGATGAACAACACCTATGCGATGGCCGTGCGCAGCGAGGCGGTCGAGGACCTGGGCGGAATTTCCAAGCTTTCCGAGCTCAAGGACCTGGATCCCAAGGACCTGACGTTCTGCGTCGATGCCGAATTCAACTCCCGCTCCGACGGACTGAACCCGATGCTGGAGCTCTACGGGCTCGAGCGCGGCAATCCCAAGTCGGTGCCGGACTCGAACGTCGGGATCTATGACACCGGGGCGATCTACAGCGCCACCGACAGCGGCGACTGCAACTTCGGCGAGGTCTTCACCACCGATGGCCGCATCAAGGCCCTGGACCTGACGGTTCTGGAGGATGACCTGGGATACTTCCCCGCCTACAACGTGGCCCCGGTGCTCTTCGGGAAGTTTGCCGACAAGTACCCGGGCGTCGAGGAAGTCTTTGCCCAGATTTCCCCGAAGCTCACCGACGAGGCGCTGCAGGCCATGAACCTGGAGGTCGACGTCAACGGCCGGGAGCCCGCGGACGTGGCTTTCGAATGGATGGTCGCCGAAGGCTTCATTTCCAAGCCGTAGACGTCAAGCGAAAAGCACGGGCCCGCCAGGAACAGATTGTCAACGTTTCCGGCGGGCCTTGGCATATGCGGGACCCATAGGTATTCCACCCCCATTGGTCGGGCAAAGGGGCTGGACGCATGACCCGATGACTCGCCCCCAACGCGCGGTCCCGGGCAACCGGGCGCTGTTTGGTCCTACGATGGGCAGATGACCAACCCGAGCGAACGCCCTCCCGTGGTGGGGGTGCTGCTGGCCGCCGGTTCGGGATCGCGCCTGGGCCGTGGTCCCAAGGCCCTGCTGCGCAAGCCGGACGGACGGAGCCTGCTGGAATCCGCCCTTGCTGCACTGCTGGGCGGAGGCTGCACCCGCGTCGTGGTGGTTCTGGGGGCCGAGGCCGAGCGGGTAGCGGCCGAGCTGAAAGACAAGGGACGCACCACCGTGCTGGTGAACGAGCACTGGGCCAGCGGAATGGGCTCGTCCCTGGCGCTGGGCCTGGAGACAGTCCCCGACGGCGCAGGTGCCCTGGTGGCCTTGGTGGACCAACCCGGCCTGAACGCGAAACTGGTCCGCCGGATCCTGGCCGAACACCGTCCGGCACGGATCACCGCCGCCGCCTACGGCCCCGACATCGCCCACCTGCGGCGCGGACACCCGGTGCTCTTCGCCCCGGGACACGTCGCCCCGGCGGCGGCCGCCGCCACCGGCGATAAAGGCGCGCGGGCCTACCTGGCCGGGCGCCGGGAGCTGGTCGACCTCGTTGACTGCTCGGATCTGGACACCGGACAGGACATCGACACCGTCGCCGACCTACACCTGCTCGAACGGCACTAGCGGCGGGACCTTGCCGGCTGCCTCCAGGGCCAGGTAGACGTCGTCGCGGCGGAACGGGGTCCGCGTGAAGCGGATCCCCGTGGCATCGCGCAGGGCATTGGCGAGCGCCGGGGCCACCGGATTGACGGGGCTCTCGCTCATGGACTTGGCACCGCGCGGCCCCAGCGCATCGGCGGTCTTGGCGAAGTAGACCTCGCTGCGCGGGACATCGGCAAAGGTGGGAATGTGGTATCGGCGCAACACGTCGGTTTCCACCTTCCCCGTGCCGTCGATGAGCAGCTCCTCAAAGAGCGTTGCGCCCAGCGCCTGGGCGATGCCTCCCTCGATCTGCCCGCGGCACTGGCGCGGGTTCACCACGACGCCCGCGTCGGCGGCCTGCACGCTTTGCAGGATGCGGATCTCGCCGGTGCGGGGATCCACCGCCACCCGAAACCCGTGCACGTTGAAGGCCACGGACCGCGGCGTGCCGCCCCAGCTGCCCTCGGCCCGGTGCCGCCCGCTGGGCACCGCGGCCCGGCGCAGCTGCCGGTGGGTGAAAAACTGGCCGGCGCAGGAAACGCCCGCGGGATGCAGCACGCAGTCCTCCACCTGCCCGGCACCGAGTTCGGCGGCCACCTCGCACAGCTGCTGGGCCAGGGCCCGGGCGGCGGCCTCGGTGGCCTTGCCCGCCACCACCGTTCCGGAGGATCCGTAGGCGCCGGTGTCGTGTTCGGTTAGCGAGGTGTCCGACTGCAGCAACACCACCGACTGCGCACCCGTTCCCAGCGCATCGGCGGCCAGCTGCGTGTGGACGGTCGAGGTGCCGTTGCCGAATTCAGCCGTCCCCACCTTCAGCACGAAGGTGCCGTCGCCGGCGGACTCGATGATCGAATGCGCGTGGTGCCCGCGCGGGGGCACCGTGGCGATCATGGACAGGGCGGTGCCCTCGCCGATCAGCCAATGCCCGTCCAGCTCGTGCCCGTCGGCGCCCCGGGCCGCTCCGCGCTGCAGGGCGTTGCGTGTCAGCTCCACGCACTGGTCCAGTCCGTAGGATCCGATGAGCAGGTCCGGTTCGGGGTCGGGGTGAAGCGAAAGCATGGCGTCATTTTCGCGCAGCATGGCGTTGGCCCTGAACTCCAGCGGGTCGGCCCCGAGCTTCCGGGCCAGTTCATCGAGGGCCGATTCGATGGCGAAGATGATCTGGCTCAACCCGTAGCCGCGGAACCCGCCGGAGGGCACGGTGTTGGTGTACACGGCGACCGCGTCCACGCGCTTGTTGGCCGCGTTGTAGACGGCCATGGACTCGGAACAACCGTGGAACATCACGCCCGGGGCATGGTTGCCGTAGGCCCCGGTGTCGGTGACCACGTCGATGGCCAGGGCCGTGAGCGTGCCGCCGGTGGTGCCCCCGACGCTGACCTTGACGGCGAAGGGATGGCGCGTGGTGGTGTCGGCGAACACCTCGCTGCGGGTGAGCTCGAGCCGGACCGGGCGCCGGAAGCGCAGTGCGGCAAGCGCCAACACGTCCTCCACCAACACCTCCTGTTTCCCGCCAAAGCCGCCGCCGACGCGCCCGGCAACCACTCGCACCGAGCCGGCGGGCAGCGAAAAGACCCTTTCGAGTGTCCTCTTCACCAGGAAGGGGACCTGCGTGGAGGAACGCAGGTTCAGCACCCCCGCCTCGTCGAACCACGCCGTGGCGCCGTGGGTCTCCAGGGCCACGTGCTGCACCCGCTGCGTGTTGAAGGTTTCGGTGTAGGTGGCGTCGCTTGCCGCAAGCGCCGCCTCCACGTCGCCGATCTCGTGGTGCACCTCCGCCGCTATGTTGCGTTGCACATTGGCGATGCGCGAGGCGGCGCCCTTGTCCCCGTGGAGGTGCGGGGCGCCGGGACGCAGGGAGTCGGCGGGGCAATGGCTTGCCGGAAGCAGCTCGTAGTCGATGACCAGGGCCCGGGCACCGGCCTCGGCCTGGGCCACGGAATCGGCAACCACCGCCGCGACCCGCTGGCCCACGAAGCGGACCACCGAATCGAAGACGAGCGAGTCGGCCGGATCGTCCTCCAGGACCTCGTGCTGGGCCGTGGAATACAGCACCCCCGGATCGTCCTGGTGGGTCAGCACCCCGCGGACCCCGGGCAGGGCCAGGGCCGCGGCTGCATCGATGGACAGGATGCGGGCATGGGCGTGCGGGGAGCGGGCCAGCACCAGGTGCAGCAGGCCGGGGTATTCGGCCTCGGGGACATCCATGGCGAAGCGGGCGGTGCCGGTCACGACGGCACGTGCCCCGGGGTCCCCGACGTTGCTGCCCACCTCGCCGTCCCGGGCCGCCGCCGCTTCGTCCAGCGCGCAACTTTCCCCGGGCGGGTGCGAACAGCCCTCCCCGTCGCGTCCCAGCACCGCATCCTCGATGGACCTGTAGCCGGTGCAGCGGCACAGGTTTCCCTTCAGGTTCCGGGGCAGGTCTTGCAGTTGCCCGTCGTCGAAGGTGGATGCCGTCATGATCAGTCCGGCGGTGCAGAAGCCGCATTGGAATCCCTGGGCCCTGGCCAGCTGTTCCTGCATGGGTGCCAGCCCGCCGTCGCTGCCCTGCTCCGCGGCAAGTCCCTCGATGGTGGTGATGCTCCGGCCCTCGGCGCGGGCAGCGGGGTAGAGGCAGGAATGCACCGGGTTCCCGTCGACGTGCACGGTGCAGGCCCCGCAGTCGCCGGCGTCGCAGCCCTTCTTCACGCCCAGGGCCCCTTCGGCGCGCAGGAAGGTGCGCAGGCACTGGCCCGGTGCCGGGACGCCGGCTGCGGGGGATCCGTTGACCTGGATGGACATGGGCGCTACCTTTGGCTTCCGGGGCCGGGGGAGGACAGCAGTTCGCCGAGCACTTCCACACCGAGCCGCCGGGTCATGGCCTGGCGCCAGGGGCGGCGCCCGTGGATGTCGTCGTGGTAGTCGGCAGGTGCAATGGCATCATCGAGCCGGGCCAGCAGCCGGGATGGCGTGGGATGGTCGCCGGGGCCAAAGCGCAGCTGCATCGGCCGGGTCGTGGAACCGGAGACGGTCAGTACCAGGAGCCCGTCCTGGTCCAGGCGCCCGATGACCATGGCGCCGGTCCTGCCCAGGTTGGTCAGCGACAGCCGGCGGAATGCAGTCCTGGCGCGCAACGCGTGGTCCGGAACGAAGATCGAGCGAATCAATTCTCCCGGGCGCAGGGTATTGGCGGCATCGCCCACCACGAAGTCGGCCACCATTTCGCGGCGAGTGCTTCCGTCCGGCGCGTGGATTTCCAGGCTCCCGTCCAGCGCGGCGCACAGCGAGATGACGGGGCCGGCCGGCAGCGAGGTGGCGATGTTCCCTCCCATGGTGGAGAGGTTCCAGATCTTGAAGGATGCGACGAACGAGTCGCAGGCGGGGCGGATGAGGTCGATGGCCCTCCACTGAGGTGGCACCGCGGGGTCTTCCGGCACGGCGTAGAGCTCGGCGATGGTGCAGGTGGAGGCGAACTCGATGCCGTCGGTGCGCACGGTGACGGGCGTCCAGCCCGCACTGGTCAGATCCAGCAGCCGGGTGAGGTTTGGGGACACCTCGGAGAAGAGCACGGTTCCGCCGGCCAGCCAGGCATCGCCGGTGCGGAACTCGCGGGGATCGGCCGTGGGGACCATTGCCTCTATGGTGTTCAGGTCCATGACGGGACCTCCCGCTTCAGTTGGTGGCCGGATGCCGTTTCCGTGGAGCATTGGCCCGGGGGCTGCCCATGGATGGGGCCCGAAGTGGAGCTCAGGGAGGAACCCGTTGCGCGCGGGGACCTGGCGGCGATGATCTCCGCGGCGATGCCGATGGCGACCTCGCCGGGGGTGCCGGCCTGCAGGTCGAGGCCGATGGGGGAGTGCAGCGCGGCCAGGGCCTCCTCGGGGACGGACGCCGCCCGCAACGCGCGCAGGCGGGATTCGTGGCTGGTCCGCGACCCCATGGCGCCGACGTAGGCGACGGGTTGGCCCAGTGCCAGGGCCAGCAGCGGGATGTCGAATTTCGGGTCGTGGGTCAGCACGCACAGCACCGTGCGTTCATCGACGCGGCCGGCGGCGATTTCGGCGGCCAGGTAGTCGTGCGGCCAGCGCGTGGAAATCTCGTCAGCCATGGTGAAGCGTGGCTGCAGGGTGAATGCGGAGCGGGCATCGCAGAGCGTGGTGGCGTATCCGAGCAGCGGGGCCAGCTTGAGCAGTTCCCCGGCGAAGCTGTTGGCCCCGAAGACGATCATGCGCGGCGGGGCGAGCCGCGACTCGACAAGCAACTCCAGGAGCTCGGTGCCGGGGAACCCTGCCTCCCGGTCGAGGCGGATGGTTCCGGTGCGACCGGCGGCAACCAAGGGAAGGCAGAACCCGGCGGCGAGTGCACCGGCCGGTGCCCCCACCAGCGGGGCCAGCAATGTGGCCAGGGACGGCACCGTCTGGGTGGCGGGTGCCGAAACCAGGGTTGCGCCGCAGGATCCGGCATCGATCCGGCGCACCAGCGCCACCGGATCCGCGGCGGGAAGCATCGCGAAGTCGCTCAGCAGCCCGTGCATGGGCGAGTCCGCGCCAAAGGGCCCAATGTGGACGTCCACTTCCCCTCCACACGTCAGCCCGGCGGCGAAGGGATCGTCGGGCGAATATCCGAAGTGTTCCCGGCGGGATGTCCCTTGAGCCAGGGCTTCGAGGGCCGCGGCGTGCACTGCGGCATCGATGCAGCCGCCGGAAAGCGCACCGGTGATCCGGCCACCTTCATGGATGAGCATCGAGGTGCCGATGGGATGCGGGGCCGACCCCCGCGTGCCCACGATGGTGGCCACCGCGAAGGATTCTCCGGCAGCCACCGTCGTGGCGTTCAACAAGGAATGGAGATTGAGCATGGCGGGCATCCCTGACGATGCAGACGGGGGTGGGCGTTGGGCGGGCGCGCCTTGGCCGGCTCCCGGTTCGTGTGGGTCGTGGTCATCGGGCTCGCCGGGCCTAATACTCGATGCGGGTCTCGAGCGCCGCCCAGAGGGCGAATGGCTCGTGGCGGTCGAAACCGGCCTCGGGGACGCGTTCGACAGGCATCAGCGCCGAACGCTCCGCCTCACCGCCGTCAAAGTACTCGTAGAAGGCGGCGTCGTCGAATCCGGCAGCAGCAGCCTCGTACCTGTCCGAGGCATAGACCACCCGAGAGACCCGTGCCCACAGTGCGGAGGCCAGGCACATCGGGCAGGGCTCGCAGCTGGAGTACAACACCGCGCCGGTGAGATCGAAGGTGCCAAGCGCCGTACATGCGGCACGGATGGCGGTGACTTCGGCGTGGGCGGTGGGGTCGTTGTTGGCCGTGACCCGGTTGACTCCCTCGAAGCGGGATCCGTCGGCGGCCACGATCAAGGCTCCGAAGGGACCGCCCGCGTTGCGGACGTTGTCCGCGGCAATGGCAACGGCCGCCGCGAGGTTCTTTGCTGAAACGGTGGTGTCGGTCATGGTGGCGACTTCCTTACCCATCAGGCGAAACGCCGGAGAAAGGATGCCTTCCCCCTGCAGGGAAGCCGGCGTCGGTAATCATCAACATAGCAAGTGAAGATGTACTAAGCCACCATCCGGGCAAGGCTAGGAGCGGGACCCGGCGATGGCGCGCAACCTCCGGATCACGGACACCGCATGCCACACGACGGCATAGGCCGCCAAGGCCACAACCAGGGCGGCGCCGCCGCGCGTAATGACGATCCACAGGAACGACCCGGCAGTGGCTGCGTCTTCCATGGCCGGTGTCGAACCCAGGCCGAGGACCGCGGCAGCCGCGGCGGGAACCACAAGGAACAGCGCCAGCAGCACGGTGCGCACCTTCCGGCCCACCCGTTCGCTTCTCTTCCCCCGATGCCCGGAGGCTTTCTGCCGTTTCAGGTACCAGATCACGATGAACGCCAGCCCGGCCAGGGTGCTGCCGTGCTGCAGGAGCCGGTAGACGGCGATCCCGGCAAAAGGCTCGCTGGCCAGCAACGGCACTCGTTCAACGACCCAACCGTAGGAATGCGTGAAGGAATCCCATGCAAGGTGCGTGAGAAGCCCGAGCATCAGCGAATAGAAGGTCCACAACGCAACCCGGGCACTCGTGGGCGGACGCCCCTTGAGCGCCGGCTTGTCCGGGACCCACGAGTCGGGAAGCGCCCACCGCAGCGGTTTCACCACGAGCCACAGGAACCCTGCCAGCACCAGCGCCAGCGGCAAGCCGACGGTCAGGATCTGGGAAAAATCGTGCGAGTTGGCGCCGTTGAGCATCGGTGCGTACCAAGCGCCGCTGGTGGAGGACACCATGGCGAAGTAGGGGACATCCGGGGCCATGGCTCCGGCGACCAAGGCAATCGGGACGAAGGGTTGCCGCAGGAAGGGCAGGACGGCAGCCGGGTGGGCCAGGGTGAAAGGCAAGGGATTCCTCGAAAAGTTGTTTCAGGGCCCACGGAGCAGCCAATGACTGGTGCGAATGGGCCTACCGTCAAGCCTAATCCTCCATGGACGCGTTCCGGGCTGAATCCGCTGTTGGCACCGCCACGTTGGCTGCAGTCTGGGACACGGCGCCCAAGTGCCGCCAGTGTATTGCCTAGTGTTTGGGTGCCGGCGTGATCAATCCGTCCGGGGTGGTGCCGACCGATGAAAAGGTGTGGGCGGTCTGAAGGATCATCTGCTGCATGGCCTGGGCGGCACGGGTCGGGGCCACGTCATTGCGGTGGACCAAGGCGACCGAACGGATCAGGCTCGGCTCCTTCAGCCTGACCGATCGCAATTCCGGGCGATCCACCATAACCATGGCGGGAACCACAGCGACGCCGAGGCCGCGTTCCACGCAGCGGAGCACCGCGTCCATTTCCGACCCCTCGAGAACAATCTTCGGGCTGAGTCCCGCTTCCCGGAAGGCCTGCATCGTTGCCGCCCGCAGGTCGTAGCTTTCGTGAAACGTGATCTGCGGAAGGCGCGCGAGCTCGGCCAATGTGAGCGATTCCCGGTTCTTGAACAAGGGGCTGTGAGCCGCGGCCGCGACCACCAGTTCCTCGGTGAGCAGCGGGATCCTCCGGAAACTTGCCGAAGCCGCCTGGGCATCCTCCGAGGTGGTGATGAGCGCCAGGTCCAAGGTGCCGCCGGCCAGCTCATCCAACAGACCATGCGAGCCGCTTTCGCTCAGGTGCAAGTCAATGCCCGGGTAAGCCGCATGGAACGCAGCCAGGACCTCGGCGACCATGCTGATGCACAGCGTCGGCGGAGCGCCGAGGCGGACCCGGCCCTTTCGCAGCCCGGCCAGCTCCTGCATCTCGTGGCGGACCGTCTCGGCATCGGCGAGCATCCGTCTGGCCACGGGAAGAAGAGCCTCGCCGGCGGCGGTCAGCGTGATGTTGCCCCTGGCCCGGTGGAAAAGTTCACTTCCGAGATCCGCTTCCAGGGTGGAGATCTGTCGGCTCAACGAGGGCTGGGCAAGGTGCAGATGCGCGGCGGCACGCGTGAAATGGCCGATGCGGGCCACCTCCACGAAACTTTGGAGCTGTTCCAGGTTCATGTTTGATAGCGTATCCGCATTGAAACGACTCAAACAATTCATTGGACGAATCATGGGCATGTTCCTAGCGTTGAATACATGAGAACAACGAATGCGAACGAGCAACAGATTTCCACCACGGTCCTGGTCATCGGCACCGGCGGATCCGGCCTGCGGGCCGCCATCGAGCTGGCCGAAATGGGGGTGGACGTGCTCGCCCTGGGCAAGCGCCCGCGCAACGACGCCCACACCTCGCTTGCCGCCGGCGGCATCAACGCGGCCCTTGGCACCATGGACAAGGACGACAGCTGGCAACAGCACGCAGCCGACACCATCAAGGAAAGTTACTTCCTGGCCAACCCGCACACCGTGGAGATCGTTGCCCGCGGTGCAGCGCAGGGAATCGGCGACCTGGAACGCTACGGCATGGGGTTCGC
The DNA here is from genome assembly GCF_059759235.1 of Paeniglutamicibacter sp. GQ140. NCBI lineage: Bacteria > Bacillati > Actinomycetota > Actinomycetes > Micrococcales > Micrococcaceae > Paeniglutamicibacter > Paeniglutamicibacter sp. GQ140. Next base: position 222,566 of record NZ_JCAXDW010000001.1, on the reverse strand, counting down.
GCGGGAAGAGGACGGCCGCATCTCGCAGCGCTTCTTCGGTGCACACACCTTCCGCCGCACCGCCTTCGCCGGTGACTACACGGGGCTGGAAATCCAGCGCAGCCTGGTGAACCGGGCCGAGCAACTGCAGATCCCGATCCTTGACTCGGTGTACGTCACCCGGCTGCTGGTGAAGGACTACCAGGTCTTTGGCGCCTACGGCTTCGATATCAACACCGGCAAGCGCTACCTCATCCATGCAGACTCGGTCATCCTGGCCGCCGGGGGCCACACCCGCATCTGGCGCCGCACCTCCTCGCGCCGGGACGAGAACACCGGGGATGCCTTCCGCCTGGCCGTGGACGCCGGCGCGCGGTTGCGCGACCCCGAGCTGGTCCAGTTCCACCCCTCCGGCATCATCGAACCGGAAAGCGCGGCGGGCACGCTGATTTCCGAGGCAGCCCGCGGCGAGGGCGGCATACTGCGCAACGCGTTGGGGGAGCGGTTCATGGAACGCTACGACCCGATCCGCAAGGAACTCTCCACCCGCGACCGCGTGGCCCTGGCTGCCTACACCGAAATCAAGGAAGGCCGCGGCACCAAGAACGGCGGCGTCTGGCTCGATGTATCACACCTGCCACGTGAAACCATCATGGAGCGGCTGCCGCGCGTCTACCAGACCATGATGGAGGAACAGATGCTCGACATCACCGCCGAGCCCATCGAGATCGCCCCCACCGCCCACTACTCCATGGGCGGGGTCTGGGTCCGCCCGGAGGACCACGGCACCGACGTCTCGGGGCTCTACGCCATCGGCGAGGCCTCCAGCGGACTGCACGGGGCCAACCGGCTGGGCGGCAACTCGCTGATCGAGCTGCTGGTCTTCGGGCGCATCGTCGCACGCGCCGCGGCCAAGTATTCGGCCTCCCTGGAATCCCAGCCGCGTTCGGCCGGCGCCATCGCCGGCGCCCGGGCGGAGATCGAGGACCTGCTGGCGGCAGACGGGACGGAAAACGTCCGGGAGCTTCAGCGCGCCATCCGGAACATGATGACCGACCATGCGGGCGTGGTGCGGGACGAGGAGGGCCTGTTGGCCGGCCTGGCGAAACTGGACTCGATCGAGGAGCGCATGGAGGCCGTGGGGATCCACCCCGACATTGCCGGCTACCAGGACCTCGCCCATGTATTCGACCTGAAGGGATCCGCGCTGGCCGCCAGGGCCACCCTCGAGGCGGCGCTCGAGCGCCGGGAGACCCGTGGCTGCCACAACCGCAGCGACTACCCCCGGATGGACGAATCCCTGCGGGTCAACCTGGTGTGGTCGCCGACAGCAGGGATTGTTCGTGAGGAGATCCCGGACGTTTCCATGGAAGTCGCCGAGCTCATCAAGGAGGTCTCAAGCGTCGGAAAGCTCGTGGAGTAGCGGGCAGGACGGTGCTGCCTGCGGCCCCGGCGGCCATTCCCGACGCAGGGGAAGGCCGCCCGGGCCGCAGGCATTTCGCGGCGGCTAGTGCTGTTCGGCCGGGTCGGCCACGGGCTTGACGCGGAAGGTGATGACGGCGAACAGGACTGCGGCCAGGCCCGCTCCCAAGGCGAAGACGAGGAAGTTCGAGTTGACGCCGAGCCCGGCGGCCAGCAGCAGCCCGCCCACCTGCGGGGCGGCGACGGCGCCGATGCGGCCCATGCCCATTGCCCAGCCCAGCGCGGTGCCGCGCAGACGCTCCGGGTAGTGGTTGGCGACGGCGGCGATGAGCAGCGCCGCGGTGCCGTGGGTGCCCACGCCGGCGAGGATCAACATCGCATAGACGACCCCGACCGGGGGAGTGGTCATGATGACTGCCAGCCCGATCCCGGCCACCAGGGCCGCGGCGGCCGCGGCGGGGGCGGCGCCAAAGCGGTCTCCGGCCCAGGCCGTGACGACGGAGCCTGCCACGGCGCCCAGGTTCAGGGCCAGCGCGAAAGTCAGGGCTGAGCCCAGGTCGTACCCGGCCTGTTCCATCAGGCTGGGCAGCCAGGTGCCCAGGCCGTACCAGGCGAAGAGGATGGCCAGCGAAGCCACCGCGAAGAGCACCGAGGCACGGGCATAGGGTGCGCGGAGCAGTTGGCCAAAACCCGACCCGCGGCGCGCGCCCGGCCCGCTGCGGTGCTTGAAGGAGAGGGTTTCTGGCAGGTAGCGGAAGCCCATCGGCACCACCACGACCAGCGCGATGATTGCAATCAGGAACATCGCCTCCCAGCCGAAGGCCGGGATGACCCAGATGCCGGTGACAGCGGCGATCGAACCGCCGATGGGCACACCCGACATCATCAACGTGGCCATGGTCGAGCGCCAGCGGTCCGGCACCAATTCGGCCACCATCGCGTTGGCCGAGGGAACGAGGCCACCCAGGCCGATTCCGGCCAGCAGACGGAGGGCACCGAAGACCAGGGGGTTCGGGGCGAAGGCGCACAGGATGGTGAGGGTGGAGAAGAGGATCGAGCAGGCCAGGATGGTCCGGCGCCGACCCAGCACGTCGGCCAGCCGTCCGGCCCCGAGCGCACCGATCATCATGCCCACGAAGGCCAGCGAGCCGATGGTGCCCATGGTCGTCGGGGTCAGGCCCCAGTCATCGATCGCGAGCAGGGATGACTGCACGGTGCCGTACACGATGAGGTCGTATCCGTCGAAAACCACCAACAGCCAACAGGTCACAATGGCCAGCACGGCCTTGCGGTTTGAGAGGTTCTTGGGCTGTGACGGCTGCGCCGAATCGCCGGTGTTCTGTCCGGTAGGACCCGCAACGGCGCCCGTTGTGGAAAAAGTCATAGGTACAAGTGTTGCCGGTCTCAGTGTGACGGCACATATAATTCTGATGTGCAGAAATTACGGGTAAGCCGCGAGATCCCCCGCTACCCCATCGAGGCGGTCGACAACGCCCTGAAGCTCATTGAGCTGTTGCGCGACCATGGTTCCGTCCGGCTCAAGGACGCGGCCGCCGAGCTCGGCGTCTCGCCCTCCACCGTCCATCGCCTGCTGGCCATGCTCATCTATCGCGGCTTTGCCGAACGCGCGAGGGGCCGCGGCTACGTACCCGGTCCCGCGCTCGGGGCAGGGCCTGCCGGCCACGGCAGGATCAGCGAGCTGCGTGCCCTGGCGCAGCCGCTGCTGGAGGAGCTGGCTGCCACGGTGCGGGAAACCGTGAACCTGATGGTGCGCGTGGGCGGGGAAGTCCGCTTCCTGTCCACCGTCGAGGGATCCCGGCCGGTGCGTGTCGGCGACCGCCAGGGGACGGTGCTGCCCGCCCACCGGGCCTCGGCCGGAAAGGCCATGCTGGCCCGGCTCGACCCGAACGAGCTCGAGCAGCTCTACCGCGGGGAAATGGCCACCGCACGCCGACTCAATGAGGAGGACTACGCCGCCCTGGTGCGCGAACTCGGAATCGTCCGGGAACGCGGGTTTGCCGCCAACTTCGAGGGGACCGAAGAGGGGGTCAGCGCGCTGGGAATGGCCATAACCAACGAAGATGGCGAGGTGGTCTGCGGCATCAGCGTGGCCATCCCGCAATCCCGTTTCCGGGAGGTGTTCGACGCGGGCCTGCTCGGGCAGACGGCGCGCACCGCCAAATTGCTGGAAGAGCGGCTGGGCGCGGTTTCCGGCGGCTCTGGGCCGGACCGGGACCAGCCGCCCTCGGCCGGGTAGTTCCGGCGCGGGCGCCGGATTGGAACCCGTTCGATGGCGCCGGGCCGCGGGCAACACCGGCCCCTGGAGTGCGGGGCTCTGGTGTGGATCCCCTTCGGGAACGACAATGAAGCGTGGGGGCCGAAGCGGGAACCCCGGGAAGGGAAGTGGCATGGAGAACGCCATCTCGGTGCAGGGCCTTGCCAAGCGCTTCGCCCACCGCGAGGCGTTGCGCGGCATCGACTTCGAGATCCCGCGCGGCAGCGTCTTCGGGGTGATCGGGCCCAACGGGGCCGGCAAGACCACCGCCATGCGCTGCCTGCTGGACATCATCAGGCCCACCGCCGGGAGTGTGCGGGTGCTGGGCACCGATCCGCGCCGGGCAGGCCCGGAGATCCGCCGCCGCATCGGATACCTGCCGGGCGAACTCGCCCTGGAGCGGAGGATCACCGGGCGGAGGATGATGGACCACTTTGCCGCCATCAGCGGACCCGTGGCACCCGGCCGGGTCGAGGAACTCGCCTCACGGCTGGGACTCGAGCTGGACCGGCAGTCGCGCAAGCTCTCCAAGGGCAACAAGCAGAAGCTCGGACTGGTGCAGGCGTTCATGCACGATCCGGAGCTGCTGATCCTCGACGAACCCACCTCCGGCCTGGACCCGCTGATGCAGCGGGAGTTCCTCGGCATGGTCGAGGATGCCCGCGGGCGCGGGCAGACACTCTTTCTGTCCTCCCACTTGATCGGGGAGATCGAACAGGCGGCGGACCGCGTGGCGATCCTGCGCGACGGATTGATCGTGCGCACCGCCACCGTCGAAGAGCTGCGGGCAGGTGCCCGTCGCCGGCTGCGTGTTCTGGCCGCCACCGACCCCGTAACACTGGCCGCGGCACTTAAACCGCTCCCCGGCCTTCAGCTGCTGGACGCCGAACGGCTCGGCGAAGGGGCCGGCGCGCTCGAGGCGAGATTCTCCGGCGAGGTCGGTGCGCTCCTGCACGCCCTGGCCGGGATCGAGGTGCTCGACCTGGTCCTTGAGGAGCCGGACCTGGAGGAAGCGGTGCTCGAGCTCTACGGCTCACCTCCCGGGAACGGACGCCATCGCGCGGGGGAGCCGCGGCCATGACGCCCGCCGCCCGCCGCCCGTTCCTTCCGCTGACGGGCAAGGCGCTGTTGGACACCTGGCGTTCCACGCTCGTCTGGGCCCTGGTGCTCCTGTCCGTGCTGGCGCTCTACCTTCCGCTCTACCCGTCCATGGCCGGCCCGGAAATGGAGAAACTGCTCGCCTCCCTGCCCGAGGAGCTGATCCGGGCGCTGAACTACGACCAGATCGCGACGGGCGCCGGCTACGCCCAGGCGACCTTCTTCGGCCTGCTGGGATTCATGCTCTCCTCGGCCGTGGCCATCGGCACCGGGGCGGCGGCCATCGGCGAGGACGAGGACGCTGGCCTGCTCGAACTCACGCTTGCCCACGGGGTGACGCGCACCCAGGTGGTTCTGGAACGGTCCCTGGCGCTGTTGCTGCGCATGGCCTTCCTGATGGTGGTGATCTATGCGGGGGTGCTGGCGCTGAACGGGCCCTCGGAGCTGGGCCTTGACGCCGGAACGCTCTTCCAGGCGGTGGCGCAGTTCCTGCTGCTGGTCCTGCTTGGCGGCACCGCGGCGCTGCTGGGCGGGGCCGTGGGCGGGCATCGGACGCACGGAACCGCTGCCGGTGCCCTGGTGGCGGTCGGGGGTTACGTGCTCAACGCGCTGGGCAACCAAGGCGAGGACCTGCAATGGATGCACGCCTTCTCCCCGTACCACTGGGCGCTCGGCGGGCAGCCCGTGGCCAACGGCGTGGACTGGAGCGCGTTTTGGGGACTGGCGGGCCTGAACGTCCTTTTCGTTGCGCTCGCCGTCCTCGCGCTGCGCCACCGCGATGTCGGGGGAGCATAGCGGCGGGATCCGGACCTGCGACTGACTCAGTCCGTTGACAACATCCCGACAGATCCGGCTCGTCGGCGGCGCATTGTTGGAAGAAACCGGCCGTGCATGCCGGAGCACCACCAGGTTCAGCTGCAGGCGGCCGCTGAGGGGAACGCCCACGGCAACGAAGAGGACAATTGCGCTGGCGTCGGTTGCATCCGCGGCCGACGCGACGGGAGCCGCCTCCGACCCGACCGCCGGCACCACGCAGTCGGCGCCCTCCGGAGGCGGTGGTCACGGACGGGACACCCACCCGGGACCACTCAGACGCGGTGGTCGGGCGCCGGGGCGTCGACTCGGGACCGCGTGGCCGGCGACATCCTCGAAGCGCTCGGCAGCTGTCAACACAACATGGATTCTTGTGCGGGGGCGCTGATCTCAAAAAGTTGAACCAGGGTCGAGAAAAGCATTGTTTCCTGAAAATGTGACATGTACCATTGCATAGATCGGTGATGCAGGGCACATGGGTGACGAAGCCCACCTTCTCAAGGAGACCAAATGAGTAGCAACGAAACACTCGACAGAACGGCCCGAAACGGGAGCGGCGGCGACGGATCAAAATCTACGAGCCCAGGAGGGTTGAAACGTGTCGTGGCTGCCGCAATGGCTGGAACCGTCGCGGAGTGGTATGAATTCTTTCTTTATGGAACTGCGTCGGCCCTGGTCTTCGGAACGCACTTCTTCCGGCAGACAGGCAATCCGGTCGATGGTGTGATTGCTGCATTTGCGCTCTATGCCGTGGGCTTCGCCGCCCGGCCGATCGGCGGACTGGTCTTCGGTCACTTCGGCGACCGCATCGGCCGAAAGGCGTTGCTCCAGCTGAGCCTTGTCGTCGTTGGCATCACGACGTTTCTCATGGGCTGCCTTCCCACCTTTGATGTCATTGGGTACTGGGCGCCCGCACTTCTGGTGACCCTGCGCCTGATCCAGGGCTTTGCCTTCGGAGGCGAGTGGGGAGGTGCAATCATCCTGGTGAGCGAGCACAGCCCCGACAACAGGCGCGGCTTCTGGGCAAGCTGGCCGCAGGCGGGTGTCCCGATGGGCAACCTGGTTGCCACGCTCGTCCTCCTTGGACTGTCCAGTGCCTTGCCCGAAGAGGCATTCCTTTCATGGGGCTGGCGCGTGGCGTTCTGGTTCTCCGCCGTGGTGGTCCTGATCGGCTACTGGATTCGCACGAAGGTCGATGACGCGCCGATTTTCAAGGAGGCCCAGGCCCGCCAGGCTGCTTCGCAGGAGGTCCAGCCCGGCGTCCTCCACGTCTTGCGTTACCACTGGCGCGCAGTGTTGATCGGCGTTGGCGCCAGGTTCGCGGAAAACATCCTCTACTACCTCGTGGTCACCTTTTCGATCACGTACCTCAAGCTGGTCGTCGAGATGGATACCTCGCGGATCCTCCTGCTGATGTTTGGCGCGCACTTCCTGCATTTCTGCATGATCCCGCTCGTCGGCCTGCTCTCGGACATCGTCGGCCGCAAGCCCGTCTACCTGACCGGAGCCGTGCTGACCGCATTCTGGGGATTCGTCGGATTCCCGATGATGGACACCGGCAACGACTGGATTGTCATGGCCGCAATCACATTGGGCCTGGCCATAGAGTCGTTGACCTACGCGCCGTACTCGGCGCTGATGACCGAAATGTTCCCCACCAACGTGCGTTACACGGCGCTTTCGCTTTGCTACCAGTTTGCGCCGATCCTTGCCGGGTCCCTGGCCCCGCTCATCGCGCTCTCGCTGCTGCAGAAGTTCGATTCGTCGACGCCGATTGCCCTCTACCTTGTCGGTGCAGCGGTCATTTCCATTGTCGCCGTTTCGTTCGCCAAGGAGACCAAGGGCAAGTCGCTACGCGATGTTGACGACGAGTCGGCGTTGCGTACCAACGTCCCGGCCTAGGCGCTCCCTCCTGTAGCCGCCCGAAAGACTTAAGGAATAACTATGGACATGCTCACCAGCATCAACGATGCGATCTGGAACCCCATGGCGTACTTCGCCCTGGCCGTCGGATTGTTCTTCACCGTACTAACCGGTTTCGTCCAGTTCCGGCGATTCCCTGACATGATCCGCCAGATCATGAGCAAGAAGAACAGCTCGGACGGCATCTCGCCGGTCCAGGCGTTGCTCCTGACCCTGGCAAGCCGCGTGGGCGTGGGCAACATCGCCGGTGTTGCAACGGCGATCGCTGCCGGCGGCCCCGGCGCGCTGTTCTGGATGGTGGTCTGCGCACTGCTCGGATCGGCCAGCTCCTTCGCCGAATCCATCCTGGCCCAGGTCTACAAGCGCCGCATCAACGGCGAACACCGCGGCGGCATGCCGTTCTACATAGAGCACGGACTGAAGCTTAAGTGGCTGGCCGTCACGGTGTCGTTCGTGGCCATGGTCGGCTACGGGTTCGTGTTCCCGGGCGTCCAGTCCAACAACATCGCCTCCAGCGTCGAGACCGCGTTCAGCGTTCCCACCTGGGTCAGCGCCGTTGGCATCACCGCACTCATGGCATTCGTCATCATCGGCGGGACCAAGCGCATCGTCGGTGCCGCACAGTTGATGGTCCCGGTGATGGCCGTGGGTTACATCCTTGCCGCACTGGTGATCGTCGCCGTGAACTTCGAGCAGATCATTCCAACCATCGGCCTGATCCTGTCCTCGGCCTTCGGCGCCCACCAGGTCTTCGGCGGCATCGTCGGTGCGGCCGTGGCCTGGGGCGTGCGACGCGCGGTGTTCTCCAATGTCGCCGGTGTGGGGGAGGGGACCTACGGCGCCGCAGCCGCATCGGTGTCCCACCCTGCCAAGCAGGGCCTGGTCCAGGCCTTCTCGATCTACATCGATACCGTTGTAGTCTGCTCCGCCACCGGCCTCATGATTATCATGACCGGCTCCTACAACGTCACGGCCCCCGATGGCACGGTCCTCATCCAAGGCGTGCCAGACCTTAAGGCCGGCGCCGCATACACCCAGCAGGCCATCAGTACCGTGTTGCCGGGCGTTGGCCCGGGGTTCGTGGCCGTCGCGCTCTTCTTCTTCGCCTTCACCACGCTCGTTGCGTTCTTCTACATCGCCAAGACCAATCTCGTCTACCTCACCGGTCGCGACGACAGCCCGGTGCTGGACTGGGCCTTGAAACTGGGCATGCTCGGTATCACATTCTTCGGCGGCATCGTCAGCGCCGATGCGATGTGGGCGATCGGCGACATCGGTTACGGGACCCTGGGCTGGATCAATATGCTCTGCCTGTTGGCGCTCACGTCGGTGGTCTACAAGGTCAGCCGCGACTACGACAGGCAGTGCAAGGCCGGCCTGGACCCCGTCTTCGACCCCATTTCCCTGTCCATTCGAGGCGCCGACTTCTGGGTCGAGGAGGCGGCGGAAATCGCCAAGAACCAGGCGTCTTTGGCTGCTGGCGGGTCCCGGAAGAACTAATTTGATCCGCCCCTTCCTTCTGTGCAATGTCACATGATACTATCGAAATGTGATGTACGGCATGGAGCCGAAAGCATCGCCCCCAACTTTGCAAAACACTGAAAAGTCCGCTTGAAAGGAACACAACATGAGCACCACCAAGAAGCCCTGGCACGGAGTCATCGTCGCATCGGCGCTGCAGTTCAAGGATGACCACTCGGTCGACTACGAAGCATTTGCCGACCACGTTCGCTTCCTTGCCAGCAGCGGCTGCGACGGCATCGCCCCGAATGGCTCGCTGGGTGAGTACCAGACCCTGTCCGACGAAGAACGCGCGAAGGTCATCGAGACCGCTGTTGCCGCCGCACCCGAGGGCTTCGTAGTCATGGCCGGCGTTGGCGCCTACGGCGGACTGCAGACCCAGAAGTGGGCACAGCATGCCAAAGATGCCGGCGCTCACGCCATCATGTGCCTGCCACCGAACACCTACCGTGCAACCGACGACGAGGTAGTCGAGCACTTCCGCCTCGCCGCCTCCGCAGGCCTGCCGGTAGTGGCCTACAACAACCCGATCGACACCAAGGTCGACCTCACCCCGGCGCTGGTGGCACGCCTGTTCCACGAAGGCCTGATCGTCGGCATCAAGGAATTCACCGGCGATCCGCGTCGTGCCTACGAAATCAAGGAACTGGCACCGGGCATGGACATCCTCATCGGCACCGATGACACCGTCCTGGAAATGGGCCTCGCCGGCGCCGTTGGATGGGTTGCCGGATACCCGAACGCCATCCCACATGCCACCGTCGAGCTCTACCGCCTGGCCACCTCCGGCAACCTTGCCGACATGGAGCGCGCCCGGGAAATCTACCGCGACCTGCACTCGCTGCTGCGCTGGGACACCAAGACCGAGTTCGTCCAGTCGATCAAGCTGTCGATGGATGTCGTCGGTCTCAACGGCGGCCCCTGCCGCCCGCCGCGCGGCCCGCTCACCGACGCCGTCCGGGCCGCCGTCATCGCAGACACCGAGGCAGCTGTCGCCAAGGGTTACAAGTAACCTCAAAGCTCCGGTGCTGTTGGCCGACCCCACGGGGCCGGCCAACAGCGCCACCTCACCAACAACGATTTACCGGAGAACTTGAACCATGCGCACCAACAGGATCTTCCACGCAGTGGATTCCCACACCGAAGGCATGCCGACCCGCGTCATTACCGGGGGCATCGGCACCATTCCCGGTGACACCATGGCAGAGCGTCGCCTCTGGTTCATGGAGCACAGCGATTGGATCCGCACCCTGTTGATGTGCGAACCGCGCGGACACGCCTCGATGAGCGGCGCGATCCTGCAACCCCCCACGCGCCCCGACGCCGACTACGGCGTCCTGTACATCGAGGTCTCCGGACTGCTGCCCATGTGCGGACACGGAACCATCGGAGTGGCCACCGTGCTGGTGGAAACCGGCATGGTCGAGGTCCAGGAACCCGTGACCACCGTGCGCCTGGACACCCCGGCCGGCCTGGTCATCGCCGAGGTCGCCGTCAAGGACGGCCAGGCCGAATCCGTGACCATCCGCAACGTGCCCTCCTACAGTGACCGCCTGGACGCATCGGTCGAGGTCCCGGGCTACGGCACCGTGAACTACGATCTCGCCTTCGGCGGCAACTTCTACGCCGTCGTCGAGCTCGATGACCTGGACCTGCCGTTCGAACGCGAACGCAAGGACGACCTGATCACCGCCGGCCTGGCCATCATGGACGCCATCAATGTGGCCGACGAGCCCGTGCACCGCGAACGCGACGACATCCGCGGCGTCCACCACGTCTACCTCAAGGCTCCGGGCTCCACCGCCGAGCACTCCCGCCACGCCATGGCCATCTACCCGGGCTGGTTCGACCGCTCGCCGTGCGGCACCGGCACCAGCGCCCGCATGGCCCAACTCCATGCCCGCGGCGAACTGGCGCTGGACACAGACTTCATCAACGAGTCCTACATCGGCTCGCAATTCACTGGCCGTTTGGTCGAGGAAACCACCGTCGGAGGCCTGCCCGCCGTCATCCCCACCGTGACCGGACGGGCCTGGATCACCGGCACCGCCCAATATTTCCTTGACCCGAGTGACCCATTCCCGGAGGGATTCCTGCTGTGAACCTGCCATATTTCGACGCTGCCGAGGTTCGCGCCTCGCTTCCCTTTGACCGCGCCATCGCCGCCATCGAGGATGCGCTTCGCGGCCAGACGGATCCGGAAATCGACGGCCCGCGCATCTTTGCGCCGGCACCCGATGGCGAATTTCTGCTGATGCCGGCGATCGGCCAGGGCTACACCGGGCTCAAGGTCGCAACCATCGCCCCGCTGAACCCGGCCAAGGGTGAAGAGAAAATCCAGGGCGTCTACCTGCTCTTTGGCTCCTCGAACCTCACGCCGATCGCTTCAATGGACGGCGCGGAACTCACTGCCATCCGCACCCCGGCGGCGACACTGACAGCGGTCAAGAACATCGCAGAAGCGCCGGGCGGCACTCCGTTCACACGAACGCCGAAGGTGCTGGTCTTCGGGGCAGGAGCACAAGCGCTCAACCACATCCGGGCCGCCAAGTCGGTCTTCCCCGAGGGCACCTTCGCCGTGGTGGGCCAGCGGATCGAGCGGATCCAGGCACTGGTCGAACAGCTGGCGACCGAAGACATCACCGTCACCCGCGGCACGGTGGAGGATGTGCCGAACGCGGATGTGATCCTGTGCGTCACCTCCTCGCCAACACCGCTCTTTGACGGATCGCTGCCGGCCGACCACGCCATCATCGCCTCGGTGGGGCAGCACGGGCTCGACGCCCGCGAGGTCGACGAGACGCTCGTCAAGCGCTCAGAGGTCGTCGTCGAGGGACGTGCTTCCTCTTGGCGCGAAAGCGGGGATTTGATCCCCGCACGTAGCGTCGAAGAGTGGAAAGAGATCAACCCGGCAAACCTCAAGGACCTGGTGAACGGCAAATTCAGCCGCGTCGGGGGCAAGCCGACGCTTTACACGGGTGTGGGCATGGCCTGGGAAGACTTGGTTTCCGCCGCAGTGGTGTATGAAGATCACAGGAGTAACAACGCATGAGCGCACCTGTAAAAATCGGAGAACAAACCATGACCGGCAATTCAAAATTCACCATCGAAAAGCTCGACCGCCAGATGAGCCTGCGTGAGACGGTCACCGAGCGGCTCCGCACCTCGATCATCTCGGGTGACCTGGTGGAAGGAGAGCTGTACTCTGCACCCAGTTTGGGCGCGGCCTTCGGCGTCTCGGCAACTCCGGTACGCGAAGCCATGATGGACCTTGTCCGTGAGGGGCTGGTTGAGACAGTCAAGAACAAGGGCTTCAGGATCACCGGCATGACGGACGCAGAACTCGAGGAAATCGCCGAGATCCGGCTGCTGGTGGAACCGGCAGCGACCAAACGTGCCCTGGAAGCGGTTCCAAGTGACAGCATTTCCGACCTCCGTTCGCTGGCAGACGTCATCGTTCGCACAGCCCGGGACAAGGACCCGGAAGCGTACCTTGCCGCAGACCGTGAGTTTCACGCACGACTGCTGAGCTTTGCGGGAAACAAGCAACTTGTTGAACTGGCAACGTCGCTGCGCCTGCGCACGCGAATGTATGGCCTCAAGACGCTCATGGACAACGACCAGCTTGACGGCTCGGCCCAGGAACACCACGAAATGATCGATTGTGTGGAACGGGGCGACGGAGAGGCGATCTACGAATTGATGATCCGCCACATCAACCATGCTCGGGGCATGTGGAACACCGGCACCCCGGACCAAGATGCACCAGAGCAGAACACCCAGTAACCAGGAGTACACATGAATGCGCCCAGCGACGTGATCGTCATCGGTGCCGGAGTCATTGGTTCGGCGATTGCATATTTCGCCACCATGCAGGGACTCTCCGTGACCGTGCTGGAGCGCGGCCTTCCGGCAAGCGGAACCAGCTCCGCCTGCGAGGGCAACATCCTGGTGTCGGACAAGGAACTAGGCCCGGAACTCGAGCTGACAAAGTTCTCGCTTGACACCTGGCGCGGCGACCTGGCCGAGCACGCAGCCCACTGGGAATTCGAGTCCAAGGGTGGCATCATCGTCGCCTCCCGGGAATCCTCCCTTGCCTCGCTGGACCGCCTGACCAAGGCGCAGGCCGACTACGGGATCGACGTCGAACGGGTCGACATCCCGCGGCTGCGCGAATTCGAGCCCAACATTTCCCCCGACGCGCTGGGTGCTGCATGGTACCCGGACGACTGCCAGGTCCAGCCGATGCTGGTTGCAGGGCACCTGCTCAAGTTGGCCCGGGCCGCCGGCACCACGGTCATCACCAACACCATGGTCACCGGGTTTGTGCGCAACGGCGACACCGTCACCGGGGTGAAGACCGACCGCGGGCAATTCCACGCCCCGGCAGTCGTCAACGCCGCGGGCAGCTGGTCCGAGGACATCGCGGCACTGGCAGGGGTCAACGTGCCGGTCAAGCCCCGCAAGGGCTTTGTCATGGTCACCGAACCGTTGCCGCCGATGGTGCACCACAAGGTGTACGCGGCCGAGTACGTGGACAACGTTGGCAGCTCCGACGCCGGACTGCAGTCCTCGCCGGTGGTCGAGGGAACCCCAGCCGGGTCAATCTTGATCGGCTCCTCCCGAGAGCGCGTCGGATTCGACCGCAGCGTCAACACCGACGCCCTGCGCCAGATGGCCGCCAACGCCATCGCGCTCTTCCCGTTCCTGGAGAAGACGCGGATCATCCGCCACTACCACGGCTTCCGCCCCTACTGCCCGGACCACCTGCCGGTCATCGGCCACGACCCGCGCGCGCCTGGCCTCTGGCACGCCAGCGGCTACGAAGGCGCGGGCATCGGCCTGTCCGCCGGCACAGGAAAGCTCGTGGCCCAGGCCCTGGCCGGATTGGTCCCCGACATGTCACTGGCGCCCTTCGCCCCCGAACGCTTCGGCGCATTCACCCCGACCGGCAACGTCCCACAGGAGTCAGCAGCATGAGCACCACACCGCGGCGGATCACCGTGACACTCAACGACGCCCGGGTGACGGCCGATGCCGGCCAGAGCGTCGGCGCCGTCCTGATGGGCCAAGGAATCAAGGCCTGGCGCACCACCCGCAACGAGGGCAAGCCGCGCGGCCTGTTCTGCGGCATCGGCGCTTGCTACGACTGCCTGGTCACCATCGACGGACAAGCCAACCAGCGGGCCTGCCTGGTCGAAGCGACCGAATCCATGACCATTGAAGGGGACTTCAACGCATGAGCCCCCACGAGGAAATTGCCTTCTCCGTAGCAGTCATTGGTGCAGGCCCGGCGGGCCTGGCCGCCGCGGTTGCCGCGGCCGAACGAGGCGCCAGGGTCGTCGTCCTCGACGCCGGCGCCCAGCCCGGCGGCCAGTTTTGGCGCCACCGCCCCGAGTCCGTCGTTACCGAATCCGATGGCCACGGCCACCACGGCTGGAAGACCTACCTGGATTTGCGCGCACGCTTCGACGCGGCCATCTCCCGCGGCTTGCTGCGCTACTTGCCCAACACCCAGGTGTGGATGATCGAACGCGAGGATGCCGGCCGCTTTGTGTTGCGGCTGACCCCGGCCACCGGCACCGCAATCGACACTGCAACGGTGCGCGCCGACAAACTGGTTTCCTGCAGCGGCGGCTACGACCGCCAGCTGCCGGTACCCGGATGGGACCTGCCCGGGGTCATGGCCGCCGGCGGGATCCAGGCGTTCATCAAGGCCAACGGCGCCCTGCCGGGCAAGCGCTTTGTGGTGGCCGGGACCGGGCCCTTCCTGCTGCCGGTGGCCGCAAACATTGCCGAGGCCGGCGGCAAGGTCGTGGCAGTGTGCGAATCCGCCTCGCTGGCCAACTGGCTCCCGCACCTGGGCGCCGCAAGCGGCGTACCGGGCAAGGCCCTCGAGGGTGCGGAGTACGCTGCCGCCTTTGCCAGGCACCGCATCCGCTACCGCACGCGCACGGTGGTCACCGAGGTGCTGGGGGAGTCCAGCGCATCCTCGGTGCGCATCGCCAAAGTCGACGCCGAGGGGGCCGTGATTGCGGGAACTGACCTGCTGCTTGAGGACGTGGACGTCGTTGGTTTCGGCTGGGGGTTCACCCCTCAGATCGAACTTACCGTCGCCTTGGGGGCAGCGACGCGCATCGATGCCGACGGCTCGCTGGTCTGCGTGGTCGACGGCCGGCAGGCATCCAACGTGCCCGGTCTTTACCTCGCCGGCGAGGTGACGGGCGTTGGCGGTGCCGTGCTGGCCGTGGCCGAGGGGCTCGTTGCCGGGGCCGCGGCAGCCAACGGCGAGGCACCGGGAGCCGGCACCGCGCGGCAGATCCGGCGCCACCGCCGGTTCGCCGGGGCCATGCACCGGGCGCACCCGGTCCCCGAAAAGTGGGACGAGATGCTGACCGACGACACCCTGGTGTGCAGGTGCGAGGAGGTACGCCATGCCGAGGTCGCACACGCCCGCGACACACTTGGCGCCACGGATGCACGCACCATGAAGTCCTTCACCCGCGCCGGGATGGGCTGGTGCCAGGGCAGGGTCTGCGGCTTCGCTGTCTCCTGCCTTTCCGCCAAGGGCACCGAGGATGCAGGGGCCGAAGCCGCATCGCTGGCGGCCATCGCCAAGCGCCCCGTCGCCGCCCCGCTGACCCTGGGCGAGATCAGCACCATGGACTCCCGGCAACCCCGGGACGCATGACCGCCCACCCAAGTTTTCGACCCGCGGATTGCCTCCGCATCTCCATCTACTTCCCCGTGAAAGGACCACGCCAATCATGACGACCACCATCACCGTCACCCCGACGACAGCCACCGAGCTCGAGGAAATCCTCGTTGCCGCCCAGCAGGCGGCGGCCCCTTGGGCCGCACTGCGCCCCTCCGAGCGCGCCGCCGTACTGGATGCGGTTGCAGACGCCCTCGATGCCGCGGCAGGCACCCTCGTCCCGATAGCCATGGCGGAGACCAACCTGCCGCAGGCCCGCCTGACGGGAGAGCTCAAGCGCACCACCTTCCAGCTGCGCCTCTTTGGAGAGGTGCTGCGCGACGGCGCCTACCTCGACGCACGCATCGACCACGCCGATGCTCAGTGGCCGATGGGCGCACCGCGCCCCGACCTGCGCCGCGTGCTCGAGCCGATGGGCCCGGTCGTTGTCTTCGCCGCCAGCAACTTCCCGTTCGCCTTCTCCGTGGCAGGCGGCGACACCGCCTCCGCGTGGGCCGCCGGCAACCCCGTCATCCTCAAGGCCCACTCGGGCCACCCGGAACTCTCGAAGGCCACGGCCAACACCATCGCCGAGGCATTGGGGGCGGCCGGCGTTCCGGCCGGCGTCTTCGCCCTGGTCATGGGCACCGAGGCGGGCGCCACCGCGTTGAAGGATCCACGCGTCAAGGCGGCTGGCTTCACCGGATCCATCCCCGGCGGCCGCGCCCTCTTCGACATGGCCAACGCCCGCCCGGAACCGATCCCGTTCTACGGCGAGCTCGGTTCCAACAACCCCGTCTTCGTCACCGCCGCCGCTGCGGCCGAGCGCGGCGTCGCGATCGCCGACGAATTCGTCGCATCCTTCACCATGGGCGCCGGACAGTTCTGCACCAAGCCGGGAACGCTCTTCGTCCCGCGCGGTTCGGGCATCGTCTCAACCCTGCGCGCCACGCAAATGCCCGCCGCAGCTGCCCTGCTCAACGGCCGCATCCAGGCTGGCTACGTCGAGGTGCTTGGGGCCCTGCAGGGCCACGAAAAGGTCCAGGTCCTGGCCCAGGGCTCGGACCCGCTGGCCGATCCGCCGAGCCCGACCCTGCTGCTCACCAGCGCCGAGGACCTGTTGGCACACCCGGAGTCCCTGCAGACCGAGTGCTTCGGCCCGACCGCACTGGTCGTCGAGTACACCGACGAGTCGGAACTCGTTGCCCTGGCTGAAAGCTTCGAGGGCCAGCTGACCGCCACCCTTGTGGGCACCGAAAACTGCGAGGTCGCCGACCTGATCGAGGTGCTCTCCCGCAAGGCGGGCCGCGTGTTGTGGAACCAGTGGCCGACCGGCGTCTCGGTGACCTATGCGCAGCAGCATGGCGGCCCGTACCCGGCAACCACCTCCGTGGGCAGCACTTCCGTGGGCACCGCAGCGATCTCCCGCTTCCTGCGTCCTGTGGCATATCAGGGCTTTCCGCAGGGACTGCTTCCCGAGGCGTTGCAGGATGCCAATCCGCTGAACGTGCCGCAGATGGTCAACGGCAAGCGATAGCCCTCTGCCTGTCGGATTCCCCGAGGAACGAGCCGGCCAGCGGTTCGATTCTCGGGGCCGGTGCGAATCGCGGGATGAACCTCATAAGCGGTGCAGGAAGAACGTGACTTATGGTCGGCATACTGTCACGGGATCGCAATCCAGCGGCCTTAACGCAGGTAGCGGTTCCGCGGTGCACGAATGCGTGCGGGCCGCGGAACCGCTTTCGTGGTTGGGCGCCTAGAGCCCCTTGGCGATGATGACGTCCAGCTGGCGCGGGCCATGCACGCCCTCGACGCGCTCGAGCTCGATGTCACTCGTGGCGCTGGGCCCGGAGATCCAGGTCAGCGGGCGGGTGATGTCCATCCGCTGCATCGCCTCGGGCAGCAGGCGCACAATGCTGGAGACCGGGACCACGCACACGTGGTGGTCGGGCACCAGGGAAATCGCGCGGCGGCCCTGATCGCCGCTGCCGTCGAGCACGATGGTGCCGGACTCGGCGATGGAGACGGCCGAGGAGGTCAGCACCGCGTCGGTGCCGTCCAGCTCGGCCACGCCCAGCACGGCGCCGGGGGCATCGATGCGTCGGCGTGCATCGCCGGCCGGCGCGGCATCGGCCAACCAGGTCCCGTCGATGCCGTGCGGCACCACAAAGCTGGAGGCGTCCTTGAGGCGCTCGGCAATCGTTGCCGAAAGATCCGCGGCTTCCACGACGTCGACGTGGGCCTTGTAGTCCTCGAGGCGGTCCACCAGCAGTTCGATGAGTTCGGCCTCCGGCATGTCCGAGACGGTGCGGTACTCGCGGGGAACCGGCCCCGGTGTCGGGGCATCGCGCAGGGCGGAGGTGATGCGGGAGAGGATTTCTTCCTTGGCGCTCATTTGGTCAGCTTCTCCTGCTCATTGATGGGTGCAACCGGCTCGTGGTCCTTCTTCCACCAGTCGCGGAAGGACTGCGACGGGGGAGCGGGGATGTCGCGGGACTGTGTCCAGCCGGCCGCGATGCCCGGAAGGCGCTTGATCTTCTTGTCGCGCCCGCCAGCGAGCTTGCCCAGCGGCAGGCCCTTCTCCAGCAGCCCCAGGTGCTTGCCCGAGGAGAACGCCCAGGCCCCGCCCTTCATCATCAGGTCCATTTGGCTGGGCAGCTTCTTTTCCCCGCGCTTGGAGTCCACGTCCTCCCCGCGCAGGTGCACGAGGATCTCGGGGATGTTGATCTTCACCGGGCAGGCGTCGTAGCAGGCGCCGCAGAGCGAGGAGGCGTAGGGCAGGGTGCTGTTTTCCTCGGACTTGATGCCGGTGAGCAGCGGGGTGAGGATCGCCCCGATCGGGCCCGGGTAGGTGGAGCCGTAGGCGTGGCCGCCGGTGCGTTCGTAGACCGGGCACACGTTCATGCAAGCCGAGCAGCGGATGCAGTTCAGTGCGGTGCGCCCGTATTTGTCGGCCAGTGCCGCGGTCCGTCCGTTGTCCAACAGCACCAGGTGCACGTTCTGCGGTCCGTCGCCCTCGGTGACCCCGGTCCACAGGGAGGTGTAGGGATTCATGCGCTCGCCGGTGGAGGAACGCGGCAGCAGCTGCATGAAGACCTCGAGGTCGTCCTTGGTGGGGAGCAGCTTTTCGATGCCCATGACGGTGATCAGGGTTTCGGGCAGGGTCAGGCACATCCGGCCGTTGCCCTCGGACTCGACTACGGCCAACGTGCCGGAGTCGGCCAGCGCAAAGTTGGCCCCGGAGACGGCGACCTTGGCGGAGAGGAACTTGCGGCGCAGGTGCTCGCGGGCGGCCATGGCCAACAGTCGGGGTTCGTCGGTGAGGTTCGGGTCGACGTTCGGCATTTCGGCCAGGAAGATGTCGCGCACCTCGGTGCGGTTCTTGTGGATGGCCGGGACCAGGATGTGGCTGGGCTTGTCGTGTCCCAGCTGGACGATCAGCTCGGCCAGGTCGGTCTCGAAGGCGGAGATGCCCTGTTCCTCGAGGTACTCGTTGAGCCCGATTTCCTGGGTGGCCATGGACTTGACCTTGACGACCTCGGTGGTGTCCTGCTCGCGGATCAGGTCCGCGACGATTTGGTTTGCCTCCTGGGCGTCGCGGGCCCAGTGGATGATGCCGCCGCGGGCGGTGAAGTTCGTTTCGAACTCCTCCAGCAGTGCCGGGAGATTGGCCATGACGTGGTTCTTGGTGGCCGAACCCGCATCGCGTAGCTGTTCCCAGTCGGGAAGCTCGGCCACGACCTTCAGGCGCTTGTCGCGGATGGTGTGGGTGGCATGGCGCAGGTTGGCGCGCATCTGGGTGTTGCCCAGTTCCCGGTGTGCCGCGGCCGGGAAGGGTTCTTCGATGTGGAGGTTGCCGTCGCCGAAGACCGGGAGGGTCGGCATCCCCATGAAGACGTTGCTCATCGCACGCCCGCCTTTCCTACGAGGATTTCGCCGGTCACCGAGACCGGCTCGTCAAGGGTGCTGGCCAGGATCTCGGCAAAGTGCAGCGTCGTCGCATCCGACTTGGTGCGCGAGAGGCCGCCGCCGATGTGCATGAGGCAGGAGGCGTCGCCGCCCGCGCACAGCGAGGCGCCGGTGGACTCGATGTTCTTGGTCTTGTCCTGGAGCATGGCGGAGGAAACGTCCGCGTTCTTCAGGGAGAAGGTGCCGCCGAAGCCGCAGCACTGGTCGGCCTCGGGCAGGTCGGCGACCTGGATGCCGGCCACGGACTTGAGCAGGTCAAACTGCCGGTCGCCGAGTTTCAGCGAGCGCATGCCGTGGCAGGAGGGGTGATAGGTGACCTTGTGCGGGAAGTGCGAGCCAAGCTGTTCGGCGGCGTTGGTGACACCCAGGACGTCGACCAGAAGCTGGGACAGCTCGTAGGTCTTGGCGCCCACGGCCTCGGCCCGCGCCTTGAGCGCGGCGTCCCCGCAGCGTTCGGCCAGGACCGGGTGCTGGTGCTTGACGGAGGCGACGCAGGATCCCGACGGCGCAACGGCCACGTCGTAGCTCTCCGCCTCGAAGGCCTTCACGTGGTTGGTCACCACGGGGAGTGCCTCGTCCATGTAGCCGGAGTTGATGTGCATCTGGCCGCAGCATGCCTGCCCCGAGGGGAAGACCACCTCGTGGCCCAGTCGTTCGAGGATCTTGACCGTGGCGCGAGCGGTCTGCGGGTACATGGCGTCAACGATGCAGGTGGCGAAGAGTGCGATTTTCATTCAGTGATCCTTCCGGCGTGCTCAGCCGAGGAATTGATGTGGTCTGACCATACTAGGACGTGATCGGGCCCACGTCCACCCGGCGGGCGAAGTAAAAAAATTCTGTGACCCCACTCACCATGGAGTTGAATTTTGGGTTATGCTGGTGTGGTCGGACCATAGTGGTCCGACCACGGATGTCTACCGGCGTCCACCAAGACCCACCCCTTATCCGCGCTCCACTCCCAACGCGAAGGACGCCCAGTGGACACCTTTACACCCACCACCGATCCGCTGGCAGGAAGCATTGCGCTTTCCGCCATCATTTCCCTGCTGCCCCTGCTGACGTTCTTCGTCATGCTGGCGGTCGTCAAGGCCAAGGCGTACGTCTCGGGCCTTACCTCCCTGCTTGTTGCCATCCTGGTCGCAATCTTTGTCTTCAAGATGCCTCTGGGCATGGCCTTGATGTCGGGGGTGCTTGGCGCGGTCTTCGGGGCCTTCCCGGTGGTCTGGATCGTCATCATGGCGATCTGGCTCTACCAGGTCACCGTCGTCTCGGGCCGGTTCGAGGACCTGCGTCGCGTCTTCGACGTGATCGGCGGCGGCGATATCCGCATCCAGTCCATCCTGATCGCCTTCTGCTTCGGCGGCCTGCTTGAGGCGCTGGCAGGATTCGGCGCACCGGTGGCCATCACCGCGACAATGCTGCTGGCCCTCGGCATGGCCCCACTGCGTGCGGCCGCCGCGGTACTGGTCGCCAACACCGCCCCGGTGGCCTTCGGCGCCGTGGCCATCCCCATCACCACCGCCGCCGGCCTGACCGGATTGGACGCCAACCACATCGGCGCCGTCGTCGGCCACCAGGCACCGCTGCTGGCCATCTTCGTCCCGACCCTGCTGCTGTTCATCCTTGACGGCAAGCGCGGCGTCAAGGAAGTCTGGCCCGCGGCGCTGGTCATCGGCGGTTCCTTCGCCGTGGCCCAGTTCCTCTGTGCCACCTACTTCTCCTACGAGCTCACCGACATCGTCGCCTCGCTCGCCGGCTTGGGCGCCGCAGTGATCTTCCTGCGGTTCTGGACCCCGAAGGGCCGCGACGAGGCACGCGCCCGCGTCCTGGTGGGCGAGGCAGCGCAGGGCGCACATGCCGGCCAGGGCGGCAACGCCCGCACCGGTTCGGCCGCCGCCTACCGCGGGCACGAACAGAAGCTGGAGGCCGGCCCGACCTTCCTTGCGCTCTTCCCCTACCTGCTGGTCATCGTCGTCTTCGGCATTGCAAAGCTCTGGAAGCTGGGCGTGAACGTCCCGGGAGCGCTGGCCGCGACCGACGTCAAGATCAAGTGGCCCATGCTCTACGGCCACGTGCTTGACGGCGAAGGAAACCCGGTTTCGTCGACGATCTACAATTTCCAGTGGCTTTCCAATCCCGGCACCCTACTGCTCTTCACCGGCCTGATCGTCGCGATCGTCTATTCGCTGAACGACGCAGGCGGCAAGTACAAGATCAAGGTGTCGGATGCCGTCCTGGAAATCGGGCGCACGATCTACAACATGCGGTGGGCCGCCACCACGATCCTCTCGGTCCTGGCCCTGGCCTACGTCATGAACCTCTCGGGGCAGACGATCACCATCGGCACCTGGCTCGCGGGAACCGGCGCCTTCTTCGCGTTCCTGTCCCCGATCCTGGGCTGGATCGGCACGGCTGTCACCGGTTCCGACACCTCGGCAAACGCCCTGTTCGCGAAGCTGCAGCAGACCGCCGGCATCAACGCCGGAATCGATCCGAACCTGCTGGTCGCGGCCAACACCTCGGGCGGTGTCGTCGGCAAGCTGATTTCCCCGCAGAACCTGGCCATCGCCGCCACCGCGGTGGGCATGGAAGGCAAGGAATCGGTCATCCTGAAGAAGGTCGCCGGCTGGTCGGTGGGCATGCTTCTGGTGCTGTGCGTGCTGGTGTACCTGCAGTCCACGCCGATCCTGGGCTGGATGCTGCCGACCCCGTAAGGCGGGCCCGGCAACACCGGCCGCGACGGCCGACAAGCGGCCCTGTGCATCGGCGAGGCGTATCGCCGATCCACGGGGCCGTCGCCGGCTCCGCAACCCATTAGGCTTGAATGATTCTTTGTGTGGTCAAGGGACCAAACATGAGCAATGACCATGGGGGCAAGAAAGCAGTGAAAAGCACAGCCAGGAATTCGCCGCAGCCGGCCCGGGCCTACGAGACGGTCCTGACCACCATCGAGGCCGACCTTCGCGCGGGAAAGCTCAAGATTGGCGACCAGTTGCCCGGCGAGCGATCCTTGGCCGAGACCCACGGGATCTCCCGGGCATCGGTCAGGGACGCCATCCGCATCCTCGATGCCATGGGCATGGTGCGCACCTCCACCGGGTCCGGGCCAAACTCCGGCGCCGTCGTCATTTCCGATCCCGCGGTGGGACTGTCGGCGACGCTGCGGCTTCACGTTGCCTCGCGCCAGCTTTCCGTTGCCGACATCGTCGAATCCCGAATCCTGCTGGAAACCTGGGCCGCCGAGTCCGCCGACCTGGGCAGCGACCCCGAGCGCAGCGCCGCGGTGTTGCGGCGGACGGCCGAGCTGCTCGAGGCCATGGACGAGCCGGGCCTTGACCGCGAGGAATTCCACGACCTCGACTCCCAATTCCATGTCCTGCTCTCATCGCTTGCCGGCAACGCCGTCATCGAGGCCATGATGGAATCGCTGCGCCTGTCGATCAGCGACTACGTCAGTGAGTCCGTGGCCAGCGACGCTGCCTGGCAGAAGATCGCCAAGGTCCTTCGGGCCCAACACCACGGCATCCACCAGGCGGTTGCGGACGGTGACGGCCCGCTGGCCGCCAGGCTCCTGCGCGAGCACATCGAGTGGTTCTACACGGAATCCAGGCAGCTCTGAGCGGCGCCGGGGGCGTTTAGAGTTTGATGACCATTTTGCCGGTGTTGGCGCCGCGCATCAGGTCCAGGAACCCCTGCACCGCGTTGTCCAGGCCCTCGACGACGGTCTCGTCGAAGACGATCTTCCCCTGCGCAATCCATTCGGACATGTCGGCCATGAACGCCGGGTAGTGTTCGGCGTAGTTCCCCACGGTGAACCCCTTGAGGGTTAGCCCCCGGGTGACCATGTTGCTCATGTTTCGCGGACCCACGGGGGCCTCTGTCGAGTTGTAGACGGAGATGGCCCCGCACAAGGCGCCCCGGCCACCGGGGTTGAATGCATCCAGTGCAGCCTCCAGGTGTTCACCACCCACGTTGTCGAAATACACGTCGATGCCTTCGGGCGCCGCTTCGTGCAACTGCCCGCGGACCGGCCCGTTCTTGTAGTTGAAGGCGGCGTCGTAGCCGTACTTTTCGGTCAGCAGATCGACCTTGGCCGCGCTGCCGGCGGAGCCGATGACACGCTTGGCGCCCTTGAGGCGGGCAATCTGGCCTGCCGCGCTGCCGACGGCCCCGGCCGCGCCGGAAATGAAGACGGTGTCGCCGCCCTTGAGGCCGGCAATTTCGGTCAACCCGACATAGGCGGTGAAGGCCGTCATGCCCAAAATGCCGAGGTAGGCCGACAGCGGCAGGCCTGGAATGTCCTGGACCACGCGGAAGTTGCCTGCCGCGGCCTGGGAGCGGTCCCGCCATCCCAGTTGGTGAAGCACCGGATCGCCGACGCTAAATCCCTCGGCGCGTGATTCAACCACGCGGCCCACCGCTCCACCCGTCATGACCTCGTCGAGGGCATACGGCGCAGCGTAGGACTTGGTGTCGTTCATGCGCCCGCGCATATAGGGGTCAACGGAAATGAACTCGTTGGCCACCCGGATCTCGCCCTCGGCGAGGTCGGGCAGTTCCACCGCGACGGTGGAAAAAATCGCGTCCGTTGGCCACCCGGTGGGGCGGCTGGCGAGGTGGATCTGGGTGCTGGTGAAAGTGGACATGAAGTCGAGGCTCCTTTTCAGAGAGGAAATTTGGGGGGCTTTAGCGGGTGAAGGCAAACAGGCCAAAAATGATGGCCAGGGCCGGAGCCGTGAGCTGGAGGATGGCCGCGCGGGCAAGCTTGGGCGAGGACAAGAGCAGGACCATCCCCGCCGCCGCCATCGAGCCGGTGCCTGCAAAGATCAACGTTGCTCCGGCAGTCGTGGACGAAGCAAGCGCCAGGACCATGCCCAGAACCGTGAGAACGGCCAGGAACAAGTTGTAGAACCCCTGGTTGAAGGCCAGCGGCTTGGTCGCGCTTGCCTCGGCGTCAGTCTTGATGCCGAACGCCTTGCGGGTGGAGGGGAGGTCCCAGCGCAGCGACTCCAGCACAAATATGTACACATGGATTGCCGCGGCCAGTCCGGAGAAAATCATGGTTGTCAGCAGCATCTGGTGCGCCCCTAGATTGAACGAGTGATTGTGTAACGCTCGTTCCAATATATACTGGAATGACCGTTACACAAAACAGGGGGATCCGGGTCTCATGGCCAGAACGCAAGAATTCGATACCGGCAAGGCGCTTGGCGATGCCCGGCGCGTCTTTTGGGACAAAGGATTCGATGCCACATCGATCGCGGATCTTGAGGCCGCCACGGGACTGGGCCGTTCAAGCATCTATCACGGCTTTGGCTCCAAGCGGGGACTCTTTGATGCAGTGATCCAGGACTACATGGATACGATCCTGCGACCTCGCCTGACCCTGTTGCACAACCCGGCACACCCTGCCGAGGGCATCTCGACCTACCTGACCTCGTTGTCCGATGCCTTGGTGAAGACGGCGGACCAGACCACAAACCGAGGATGCCTATTGCTGAACACTGCGGCGGGCATCGCGGGAAACGACGAGGCGCTGAGGCTGTTGGTCGATGGGTACCAGGTCGAATTGCGGGACGGCGTTGCCGGCGCCCTGCGCGCAGCCGACCCAACGCAAACCGACGCGGTGGTTCTCGCCCGGGCCCGTATCCTAGCGGGGCTGACCATGGGCGCACTGCTCATGGCGCGCGTGAATTTGGACGAGGCACTGTCCACCCTCGAAGCGGCCGGGGAACAGGCGCGGCTGTGGCTTCCGGCGGGATCGCAAGCCCGGTAGGCCAGCTCCACGGGCCTGTTTCCGCGCGATTTCCCTTCGGGTCGAAACCCAAAGTAGGGAGCGCCGGGCCGATGTGAGCAACCTTGCCCCCGGTTCGCCGTCTCCCGCAAGGGCTTGCCCAGTAATCTGTGAGCATGTCCAAGATGGAAAACCCGGCAGCCGACAATTCGCACACGGTTCCGCGGCCGGCGTCCCGTGGATTCATGTTGCTGTCGCTACTCGCCGTGATTCTCGTCGGGCTGAACCTGCGTGCGGGCATCACCAGTGCTTCACCGCTATTCCTGGACCTGCAGGAATTCCTGGGCTATGGCCCGTTCGTCACGGCGCTGCTGCCCTCGATCCCCACCCTGGTTTTTGCCGTGGCCGGCATGGCGACGGCGTGGCTGGCCCGGCGCCTTGGCCTCTCCGGAACAATGCTGCTCGCACTGGGCGTGCTGGCCGCCGGGCTGGCGTTCAGGGCATTGCCGACCACGTGGGCATTGCTGGCCGGAACGGTGGCGGCCATGTGCGGCATCGCGCTGTGCAATGTTGCCATGCCGTCGTTTATCCGCGAGAACTTTGCCCAGAAGACCTCGATGATGACCGGTCTGTACACGATCACCATGTCGGTGGGCGCCACCGCCGCCTCGGCCCTGAGCGTCCCCCTGGCGTTGGCCGCCGGCTCGCCGACCATGGGGCTTGCCACCTGGAGCTTCCTGGCGGTAGTCGCCGTGCTGGCGTTCCTGCCGTTCATGGTCATGGCCCGCTCGGACCGCGCCGCCACGCCGTCGCCGTCGGGCGTCAGCCCGCTCTCGCTCATCCGCACCCGGCGCGGAATGGTCATCACCGGGCTCTTCACCGTCCAGGCACTCATGGCCTACGCCATGATGAGCTGGCTGCCCAGCATCCTGATCTCGCGGTCCATGTCGCCCGCCGATGCCGGGATCATCCTGGGGGCGCTGCAGGCCATGACGATCCCCGCAACCATGCTTTCCCTCTGGCTCGTCAACAAGCACGGCAAGCTGCGCGGCGCCTTCATCATGTGTTCGGTCATGGTCGCCGCAGGACTGGCTGGCCTCGTGTGGCTGCCACTTTCGCTCGCCTGGCTATGCGCGGTCGCCATGGGAATCGGGTTCTCCGTGTTCCCGCTGGTGCTGCTGGTGATCTCCCATAGCGGGGACACCTCCGAGGAAACCACCGCGATGAGCACCCTGGCCCAGTCGGTCGGGTATCTGGTGGCCACCAGCGGACCGTTCGGCATGGGCCTGTTGTACTCGCTCAGCGGCGACTGGACCCTGCCGTTGCTGCTGCTGATTCTCGTTGCCGGAATCCAGCTCTGGCTCGGTGTCGTGGCCAGCGGCTATCGCCGGGGAACCCCGCAACGCGTGCAGTAGGTTCCCCGGCCGACGGGACCGGTTACGCCTTGGAGGCTAGCTCGTCTTCGACATCCTGCGGCGCGGCCAGGTCCATTTCGAGCAATGGCACCACCTTGGACTTGGTGACAAGACGGTGGACGAGCCACAGTCCCAGGAAGATCGGCAGGCCGATGTAGGAGGAGAGCACCTCCATGCCGCGCCCCGCCACCACCGCCTCGTAGTTCTGCCCGGCGATCACCAGGATCAACACGGCGAATGCCAGCAGCGGCCCGATGGGGAAGAACGACGCCCGGTAGGGCAGGTCGCTGACCTTGTTGCCCTGGGCCAGGAAGCCGCGCCTGAACCGGTAGTGCGAAATTGCGATGCCCGCCCACACGATGAATCCGCACAGGCCCGAAACATTCAGGAGCCAAGCGTAGGCGGCACCCTGGCCGACGATCGCGGACAGGAACCCAAAGAGTCCAACCGCGGCGGTGGCCAGCAGCGCCGGAATGGGCACGCCGCGCGAGTTGGTGCGGCCAAAGACCTTGGGGGCCTTGCCGTCATGGGCCATGGAGTAAAGCATGCGGGTCGAGGCATACAGCCCGGAGTTGCCCGCCGACAGGATCGCGGTGAGGATGACCGCGTTCATGAGCGACGCTGCAAAGGCGATGCCCGCACGCTCAAAGACCATGGTGAACGGGGAGGCTGCGACGTCGGCCTCGCCGGATGCCAGCAGGCTCGGATCGGCGAAGGGGATCAGGCAACCGATGATGAAAATGGCGCCAATATAGAAAATCATGATCCGCCAAAAGACGTTGCGGATTGCCCGGGGCACCTCGCGCCGGGGATTCCTTGCCTCACCGGCGGCCACGCCGACCAGTTCGGTGCCCTGGAAGGAGAAGCCGGCGATCATGAAGACTGAAATGATCGATACCCATCCACCGTGGAAGACGTCCTCGCGGTTTTGCCAGTTGCTGAGCCCGGGGGAGCTGTCACCAAGAATGCCGACGATCATCAGGACACCGGCGATCAGGAACAGCACCACGGCGGACACCTTGATCAGCGAAAGCCAGAATTCGCTTTCGCCAAATGACCTGGCCGAGAGCGCATTGAGCCCCGTCAACACGACGAGGAAGATCCCGGCCCAGATCCAGCCGGGGACGCCCGGCAGCCAGAAGTCCATGATGATCCCGGCGGCGACCAGCTCCGCGGCCACGGTGATGGCCCAGTTGAACCAGTAGTTCCAGCCGATCGCGAACCCGAAGGAAGGAGAGACGAAGCGCGTGGCGAAGGTTTGGAAGGAACCGGCGACGGGGATCTTGGCCGCCATCTCGCCCAGGGACTGCATCAGCAGGAACACCATCAGGCCAACCAGGGCGTAGGCAACCAGTGCGCCGCCGGGGCCGGCCTGTGAAATCGTGCCGCCCGAGGCGACGAAGAGTCCCGTGCCGATCGCGCCACCGATGGCGATCATCTGCAGGTGCCGGCTGCTCAGCCCGCGCTTGAGTTCGTTGTGATGGCTGGCAGGACCGGTGCCGGACGTGTTCGCGGTTTCCCGCGGTGCCGCCGCTTCGGGTTCGAGTGCTACAGAAATTCTGCTCATGGGTGTCATGCAACACCACCAAGGGGCCTTGATGCGAGCTGGCTCACATTCGCCGGGCGGCGCCCCGAACGTCCCTGGCACGGGGTCGACGCTGCGGCGCCCCCGCGTTCGGGTGCAGGGTGGACCCGACGCGGCGCTTCCAGGGGCGGCTCACCGTACCCCAGGTCGTTCCGTGCTCCGAATTCGCCGTCGTGAGCCGTAGGGAATTGAATGTGTGACCTTACCCTTGCGTGTCCCAAGACACAGCGTTTCTGATGCACGGATTGCTTCCCGGTTGATGAGCTGGCTGGATCAAGACCCTGCCGCGGTCGTTGGTCCGGGGTCTGGTGGACCCCCGGGCGTCGGATCTGGCCCCGGCTTGAAGGCCCCGGTTCCCAGAACAACACAGCTTATTATGACGTGAAAATGTCACAAAGAATGAATCCTGGCCCGCGGGGAAGCTGCATCGTCTGGCCGCGGCAACGATACCCCGCGATCGGACCCGGACGACCCGGGGACAGGGAAAGCGGGTTCGGTCCTCTCTCGTGGCTCGTTGTTCCAGGGGCTCGCATGACGTGCGGATTGCGGATGCTTGATCGCAAGCTGCGACAGCGAACTTCCGCCTTGGGGGCGGAAGCTCGCTGTCGCCGTGCCGACTACTGCGCTATTTGGGCCCGGCCCAAGGGGGCCGGATCCACCAACGGGTGGGCCTGGAAATAGCCGATGCAGGCCACCAGGTCGATTTGGCCGGAATCCGCCACGTTGCTTCCCTGGGCAAAAGTGGAGAAGTTGTCTCCGCCCGCGGCCAGGAACGAGTTGGTGACGATGCGGAAAACCTGGTCGTTGGCGACCGGCTCTCCCTGGTAGGTCATCGACAGGATGTGCTGGCCCCGGGCGGCGTTGGGGTCATAGGCATAGCCGAAGCCGTCGGAAATCCCCAGGTGCAGCTTGGGCCGGCTGGACCCTTCGGGCTGCCACTGTTCCTCGAGCACCGCCTTGATCTGGGCGCCGGTGAGGTCCATCGTGAACAGCGTGTTGCCGAAGGGCTGGACCGACGCGGCGTCCTTGTAAGTGACCGTTCCGTCGGCCCCATAGATGAGGTCGGCGCGCAGCCCGCCGGGATTCATGAAGGCGATCTGGGCGGGAATGCCGCCGAAAGAGTCGTTGGAAGTGGCCCACAGGTGCATGTCGGCCACCAGGTTGCCCAACGAGGATTCGACGCCCCGGTCCGAGCCCGCGGTTCCGCCGCGCGTGACGCTCGCGCTGATCGCCCCGATCTTCTGGGCGCCGATGACCTCCGCCTGGGCGGTCGCGGCCGCGACGATCTCGGCGACCTTTGGCACCGCCTCGAAGCGCGGGATGACCTGTCCGTTCTCGGCGATGGTGGTCAGCGAGACCAGTCCCGCGTCGAGTCCCACGACCTGTTTTTGCTGCTTCGACACCGTGATCTGCAGGTTGTCCAGGGTGGTGCCGTATTGGTGCGCCTGCAGCACGGGGCGCTGCAGCCCCTTGGCCCAGCCGTCCACCGGGTAGGAACAGGAGTAGCCCCCGTGGGTGTGGCCGGAGAAGATGGCGTCGATTTCCGGCGACGCGCCGCGAACCAGCTCCCCGTAGGAGGTTTCCTCGGAGCCGATGGCGGCGCAATCGGTACTCGCCGACCCCTCGTGGGTCAACAGCACCAGCACATCGGCCTCGCCGTTGGAGCGCTTTCCGTCGCTCAATTGCGCGGCCACCCGGTTGGCGGCCTCCAGCTGGTTGCCGAAGTCGAGTCCGGCGACGCCCGCGGGGGTCACGAGGGTGCCCGTCTGGTCGGTGACGGTGCCAATGATGCCCACGGTGACACCGTTGAGGGTCCGCAGCGCGTATTCCTTCAGGGCCGGCTTCTTGGTCCCTTTTTCATAGACGTTGGCGCCCAGCGCGTAGTCGGCGCCCGCGGCGGAATCCCCGGCGCCGTAGCGCGGGATCACGCGTTCAACCAGGTCGGTGAAGCCCTGGTCGAATTCGTGGTTTCCCACCGCGGAGACGTCCAGGCCGGCGGCGACCAGCGCGTCGATGGTGGGGTTGTCCTGCTGTGAGAACGAGGTAAACGTGGAGGCGCCGATGTTGTCCCCGGCCGAGACGAAGAGCGTGTTGCGGTTCCTGCTCTTGTAGTCCTTGACGGCACCTGCCAGCACCGCGGCCCCGGCCTCGGCACCGTTGGCCTCGATGCGGCCGTGGAAGTCGTTGATGCCCACCAGCCCAATGGTCGTGGTGGGCGTGTTCTCCTCCTTGTTGGCCTGGCCCTGCGAATTCGGGTCGGCGGGCCGGGCCTGCGCGGGGGCGGCGACGGCAGCGGATGCAAGGAGCGTGAATGCTGCGGCGGCGGCCAATGCATGGCGCCGCAAGGGATGTTTCTCGGACACGTTGGTTCTTCTCCCTCATGAAAGGTGACGAGTTGATGTGGTCCCATCCCTGTGAACCGGTGGGGACACATGCGGCTGATCCTACCCAGCGCCACGGCAGAGTCCAAGGGTTGTTGGGGCGCCGGCATCCCGCGGGCGCAAGCGGGGCAGCCTGGCCCGCGGCATGCCTGTGGCACCATGGGTCCATGGCCAGTCGCGATGCAGAAAAGGCCTCCGGCCTGGAACCCTTCGAGAAGCTCCACAATGACGGCAGCTTGTGGGCGCGCGGGTTCACCCTGGGCGGGGAGATCCACGGGGACTGGGAATGGTTCAGGATCGACGGCACGATCATGCGCTCCGGTCGCCTGGACCGCGGGCGGCAGGTGGGAACCTGGACCACCTATGACAAATCCGGGATCCCGTACAAGGACACCGACTACGGCGAGTAAATGTTGGCGGGCGGCCGTTCCGCGGGCCCCGATCTTGCGGATGCCGTTGCCGGGCACCTGCTCCACTGCGACACCAACCATCCAATCTAGATGAGAAATGTTCTCAATAGCAGGGCTAGCGTTACGCGCCTTGGTCATTGTTGTGAATGATTCTCATTTAATTTACGGTGATTCCCATGTCACACGAAAAATCACTCACCAAGCGCCATGGCCAAGCCGACGCCACCCGCCGGTTGCGCATGGGCGCCGGAGCCCTGGGGCTCATGGCCGCCGGAGCCCTGCTGGCGGGCTGCGCCGCCAGCGCGCCAGGCCAGGCCGCACCGATCTCGGGAGCTCAGGCGGCGAGCCCGAGCGCGAAGATCGCCGAGGCCGGATCCGCCACTCCGCGGCTCGTGCTCACCTATGACGGGGGACTGCTGGTGGCGGACGCGCGTGACGGCGCAGTCCTCTCGAACCACAAGCTTGCGGGCTTCAACCGCGTCAACCCAGCGGGCGATGGCCGCCGGGTGCTCGTCTCCACCGCCGGGGGATTCCAGGTCCTGGACTCCGGTGTCTGGTCCGAAAAGCATGGTGAACATGCCCATCACTACACCTCAGATCCCTCGCTGACCGAGCTGGTGTTCCCGGCCGCCAAGCCCGGGCACGCAGTGGTCCACGCCGGGCACACCGCCCTCTTCGACGACGCCACCGGCAAAATCAACATCTTCGAATCCACCCAGCTGGACAACAGGGCCCTGCCCCGCACCGAGGACGTGGCACTGCCCGAAGCGCACCACGGGGTGGCCGTGCGGCTCGCGGACGGGACCCTGCTGGTCACCGACGGCAATGCCGAGGCCGTCAACGCGGTGAAGCTGCTCTCCGCGCCGGATGCCGAGCACCGGCGAACCACCGTGGCCGAATCCCGGCAGTGCCCCGGCGTCCACGGCGAGGCGGTCGCCAAGGACGAGGCCATGGTGGTCGGCTGCGAGGACGGCATCCTGGTCATCAAGGACAAGAAGATCGCCAAGCTCGAGGCGCCTGATGCTTACGGACGGATCGGAAACCAGGCAGGATCCGAGGTCTCGTCCGTGGTGCTCGGGGACTATAAGAAGGACAAGGACGCCGAGCTCGAACGCCCGCAAACCTTTTCGTTGACGGATACCGCGACCAACACCCTCAAGCTCATCGACATCAACTACAGCTATTCGTTCCGCTCCCTGGCCCGCAGTGCCGGAGGGGACGCGCTGCTGCTGGGAACCGACGGCAAGCTGCATGTCTACGACGTGAAGAACGGGAAGGAAAAGAAGGCCATTGCCGTGGTCGGCGCATGGGAAGAACCGATCGATTGGCAGCAGCCGCGCCCGACTGTGCACGTCTCCG
Organism: Paeniglutamicibacter sp. GQ140; assembly: GCF_059759235.1. Taxonomy (NCBI): domain Bacteria; kingdom Bacillati; phylum Actinomycetota; class Actinomycetes; order Micrococcales; family Micrococcaceae; genus Paeniglutamicibacter; species Paeniglutamicibacter sp. GQ140. The sequence goes on along the minus strand of NZ_JCAXDW010000001.1, from coordinate 189,988 downwards.
GGGGTACCGCCTATGTCACCGAACCGGCCACCAAGGAGTTGCACTTCGTGGACCTGAAGACCGGCAAGGTCTCACGGAGCGTGACCCTGCCGGAAGTTCCCAACGAGATCACCTCGATCAAGGGATAGCGGGAACCCGCGCCCCAAGGGAAACAAAAAAATCGTGGGTCGGTGCCGTTCCCCTCGAACGGCACCGACCCACGATCGGTTCATGGTGGCGCTAGCCGGCGGTAACCAGCTCGACGCTGACAGGGGTCGGGTTGCTGAAGATGTCCAGCACCGGGCAGCGTGCATCGACGGTTGCCTGCAGCTCCTCGTAGCGCTCGCGCGTCTCCGGGCCATCGATCTTGACCGTCAGGCGCACCTCGCCGAAGCCCGGGCGGATGGTTTCCTCGATGCCGAAGAGACCGCGGACATCCAGGTCGGCCTCCGCGCTGATTTCCAGTGAGTCGATCTTGAGACCCAGCTGGTGTGCGTACAGGCGGTAGACCACGACCTGGCAGGAAATGAGGGCGCCGAGGGCAAATTCCACCGGGCTGGCCGCCACGTCGTCCCCGGCCAGTGCCTCCGGTTCGTCGACGATGAAGCGGTGCTTTCCCGCGGTGATTTCGCTGGACACCGAACCGGTGGACACTCCGCTGGCCTTGAAGGTCAGCGCCGCGCTGGCCGTGTTGGCGGCAATGCGCTCGCCCCAGGCGGTGCCTGCCGCGGTGAGCTTTTCTGCGCGAATCTCATCAAGGGTGCTGTCGATCAGGGTTTCGGACATGGAAGTTCGATCCTTTCGTGGTTGGCGCATGCCTTGCACAACGCCATACTTACGCCGATCCGGTTGGGTGGCGTCGAATCTTCACCTGGCGCACCCCGCTATGACGAAGAGGGTTGCGGTCCAATCGACCAGGGCCGTGAATGATTGGAGCTCGTGATTCTGTCTACGAGTGTTGCCGATTCCGTGGCGCCCGCGCAAAGCGCAGCCTTAACAAATCTTCACGATGAAACGCTCTTTCGTCGAACAAGTGCCCGTTCTTTTGCCGATTCGGGCCAATGCGGCGAATGGATCAAGGCGTTGGAGGCAGCATGGCGAAGAAACCACGCCGCGTGCCGGGGCCGATTTCACTGCCGGGAAACGCCATGGGAGCCCGTGCTATCCGGCAATCGGCCGGGTTCGGAACGGGCGGTCGTCCCGGGGGCGAACAGGCGACATGGATGCGCCCAGACTCGCCGACGCCGTCGGCCCCGACCCTTCCAGGTGGAGGGCCGGGGCCGGGGAACGGTTTCGCGCCAGTCAGCTTTCGCGTGCCGGGGCGTCGTTGGCGTTGAGCTTGGAGAGCAGGTCGGCGAAGCGCTTGATTTCCTCGGGGTCCCAGGAAACGAGCCGGTTCCTCAGCAATTGGCGCGACGCCGCGCTGGAGGCAAGATAGCCCGCACGCGCGGGTTCGGTGATGCTGACCAGCATGGCCCTGCCGTCGCGCGGATCCGGAACGCGGGTGACCAGGTCCTTGGCCTCGAGCCATTTGATCATCCGGCTCATGGTCGCCTTGTCCACCTGGAGTTCCTCGGCAAGGATGATCTGCTGCTGGGCGTGCTCGCGCGCCAGGATGGAGAGCACCTTGTAGCCCAGCGGCTGAAGTTCAGGATGGATCGCGGCGGCGCGCTTGCGGATGGCCTGGCGCGCCTTGACGACCATGATTGAAAACTCTTTTTCCACGTCCTCGATCAATGGATCAAGGGTTTCGTGATCAGTTGCCGATCCCGGGTCGGGTCGGGATTCGGAGAACGGTGAAGTCATGGGAATCATTTTAGTGGCGATCCGCCGATTCGAATCCTTCGCGACGGCGCGTTTGCCATTTCCGCGCGCCGGCGTTTTGCCTGCGTGGCGCCGCGCCGGCCCGGGCCTGTCCGCGGTGTTGACCTCGGCTGTTGCCCACGAACCCGATGCGGCAGTTCCCGCCGGGTTGGACCCCCAGCGAATTCACGGCAAACTATCGGTCCGAAGGCTTCACGGATCCGGTTGCGGCGGGCACAATTGCTAATTGTTGAACACCGCCAAACGATGGAGAACACCATGGGCACGATTCTCAACCCCTACATCAGCTTCCGCGATACGGCGCGTCCCGCGCTCGAGTTCTACCAGTCGGTATTTGGCGGTGAACTGGATTTGCGCCCCTTCGCGGACTACGACTTCGCCAAGACCGGCAATCCGGAGGATGACAACAAGATCATGCACGGTCACCTGCGTGCACCCAACGGCCTGAACCTGATGGCGGCCGACACCCCTGCCTCCATGGAGTGGAAGGGCGGCACCGCCATCTCCGTCACGCTCAGCGGCGACGACAAGGACGAAATGACCGCGTATTGGAAGAAGCTCAGCGAGGGTGCCACGATCGGCGAGGAGCTGGCCGAGGCCCCGTGGGGAGACTCGTTCGGCATGCTCACGGACAAGTTCGGGGTTGACTGGATGGTCAACATTGCCGGGCCCGGGAACGCGGGGCAGTAAACGCCCGTTCCGCAGGCGAGGGGGCCAACGTCACCAAGCCAGCATGAAAAATGCGTGGGTTAGACCCTGGGCGGTCCAACCCACGCATTTTTGCGTCGATGGCGTGAGGGCGACAGCCAGCGAGCACGGGTGCGTCCTGGCTGCGGCCGCTTCGCCTGGACCACGCCCACCCTGCCTTTGTCAGGATCCGGTTTCCTTGGCCCTTCGACGGCGCTGCCCATATGTTTCCATGTCGTAGTCGTTGCCGAAGGCTGCACGAAATGGGTGTTCAATCCGGTCAAGGATGTGCGGCCTTCGGCCCGTTCGGCGCGGGCTTCCTTGACCTCCAATCCGCAGCGAACCAGACTCAACCGTAGTCAACACCGTATTTCCAGGAACAGAGGATGCCCCGATGGAACACGAACTCGATCTCATAGTCATCGGCTGGGGCAAGGGCGGAAAGACGCTTGCCGGAACCATGGCCCGTGCCGGGCAGCGGGTGGCAATCATCGAGGCATCGCCTGATATGTATGGCGGCACCTGCATCAACATCGGCTGTGTTCCCACCAAGGCGCTGATCCATGACGCGGACATCCGCCCCGGTAACGGATTCGACCCCGACTACTTCGATGCGGCGGTGCTGCGCCGGGACAAGCTGACCGCCGCGATGCGTGCCAAGAACTTTTCCATGCTGGACGGGCTGGATTCGGTCATCACCATCACGGGCAGGGCCAGCTTCATCTCGCCGCGCCGCATCAGGGTCGAGGCCGGGGAAGAAACCCTCGAACTTGAGGCCAAGCGGATCATCATCAACACCGGCGCCGTGCCCACGATCCCGGACCTTGACGGCGCGCGCATCGGCGGGCGCATCCACGACTCCACCACGCTGCAACACGCGCCGCTGCCCAAGACCCTGGTGGTGGTCGGCGGCGGATACGTCGGGACCGAGTTCGCCTCCATGTTCGCGCACTTCGGCTCGAAGGTCACCGTGCTGGACCGCGGGGCACGGGCACTGAAGAAGGAGGACGAAGACGTTGCCGCCGAGGTCCTCGAGGCGCTGAACGACGTGGGGGTGGAGGTGCGGGTGGGAGCCAGCGTGAAGCGCATCGGCCAAGACACCGACTCCGCCCTGGTGCACTACGATCAAGACGGCCAAGTGCGATCAATCGAGGCCGACGCGGTGCTCATTGCACTCGGGCGAACCCCGGCCACCGGCGGGCTGAACCTGGAATCCGCAGGCATCGAGCTCACCGCATCGGGGGCCATCAAGGTCGATGGACGCATGGCCACGACGGCCGAGGGCGTATACGCGCTGGGGGATGTGAACGGCGGGCCCCAATTCACCTACGTGTCCCTTGACGACAACCGCGTCGTCGCCGATGCAATCCTGGGAACCGGCAAGCGCACCACGGCCGACCGCGTTGCGGTTCCCCACACGATCTTCACCACCCCGCCATTGGCCCGCGTCGGGCTCAGCGAGGACCAAGCTCGGGCGCAGGGCCTGGAGATCAAGGTCGCCGTCAAGAAGGTAGCCGAGATTGCCGCGATGCCCCGACCCAAGATCGTGGGAGATGCACGCGGCATCGTCAAAATCGTGGTCGATGCCGACTCCGACCGGATCCTCGGCGCGGCCCTGATGCACGTGGATTCCCAGGAAGTCATCAACCTTGTCGCGCTGGCCATGCGCCAGGGAGTCACTTCATCCACGCTGCGCGATTCGATCTTCACCCACCCCTCGTCGACGGAGGCGTTGAACGAGGTGCTCGGTTCGTTCGCCCGCTGATTCCTCCTCGGTCACGCGGGGACCCGGATGCGGTGACTGAAAGCCGCAGACCATAAGATAAAAGCGTGCAAGACCTGCTGACCAGCCTGGGCCCCGCACTCGACCTCATAGGGTGGGTGGCGCTCATTGCCGCGGCCGGATTCTATGCCTTTGCCGTGGCCGAACGTCGCCGGGATGCGGAATGGAAGACCGCCGATTATGAGATCGCCGTGCTCGAGGGGCAGGAATGCCTGGTTTTCCACACCGCGGACGGCACCATCCGCAGCGAGCTTCTGGTGCTCGAACACCCCCGCGCTCCCGAGGGCAAGGCGCTGGTGTACTACCGGGAAGACAAGTCCGGATCCTGGCAACTGGAAAAGCCGCGCTCAAACGTGCGCTTCCTGTATTGGACGGCGGCGGCCCTGGCGGCCGTCTTTGCACTCAGCAAGGTCCTGGGCATTATTGCCCACTGGGACTAGCCAGCCCGGGAATTCACGCCAAAGCGCGATGATCCGGGAACCGGATTCCTCATTGGCCGCCATCCACAGGTCGATTCCCACCACCGGCGCATGGAGGTTCCGTTGCGCGCAGGAATACGCCGGCGAACCGACAAAGGGGTTTTGGATTCCGGGATGTCGACGTCTCGGCTGACCCGCAGGAGCTTCCCGTCGAGGCCCGCCGTGCGCCGGTGCATCTTTACGGCACGCGCGTGGTCCGCGCCGGCCCAAGACCACAAAAGCGGCCCGTTTCTTCGGGGACACCGCAGGAGATGCCGGTGACCCCGGAAGAACCGGGCCGCTTGATGATGGTGTGCGACTACTTCGCGGCGGTCAAGGAATCGACCCATTCCTGGTTTTCGGAGATCCACTGGTCCACGATCGGGGCGTAGTCCTGGGTGTCGGCACCGTTGAACATCGCGTTTTCAAGGGAGAAGAGCTTCTCGTCATCGATCTTGAAGTCCTTCATCCAACCGGTGAGGGTCGGGAAGTCTTCCTTGAAGGTCAGGCTGCCGTAGGTGCTGATGTGCTCGGCGGTGCCCAGCGTGCCCTTGGGATCCTTGAGATCCTTGATCGGGAACGCATCATAGGCCCAGTGCGGACGCCACAGTGTCACCAGGACGTCGTCGCCGGCATCCGTGGCCTTCTTCAACTCGGTCAGCATGGCGGGGGTGGAGGAGGTCACGTAGTCCATCTTCTCCAGACCGTACTGCGGGATCACTCGCTCCTTCGTGGCCTTGGTCAGCCCGGCTCCCGGGTCGATGCCCACGATTCGATTGCCGAACATGTCGGCCTTGCCGGCGAGCTCATCCAGGGACTCGATGTCCGCGTCCTTGTTCACGGCCACGGTGAGCTTGGCGTCCTCGTACCAGGTGCCCAGCTCCTGGATCTTGTCACCATACTTTTCGGCCTGGGTCGCGTGGGTTTCCGGAAGCCAGACGTCCATGGCCATGTCGAAGTCGCCGGTGGAAATGCCGGAGAAGACCGGGGCCACGTCGGCGCTGGTCAGCGTGACGTCGTAGCCCTTCTTGGCCAGGATGCGCTCCCACAGGTGGGACACGGCAAGGCCTTCGTCCCATCCGGCGAAGACACCGATGGTGACGTCCTTCTTGTCACCGTTTTCCGGGCCGGCGGCCGCGCCGCTGCCGGAACCGCACGCGGTCAGCGCCAGGGTCGAGGCCGCGGCCACTGCTATCAAAGATGCGAGTTTCTTCCTCATGATTCGTGCCTTTCTCGACGGCCCCGGTGTTGCGGGGCCGCTAATGGGGGGTGATTACGCTGCAACGTGTTGCTTGGACCTGCTCAGCGAAGCGGTGACGCGATCAAGGAAGATCGCGAGGATGACGACGGAGAGACCCGATTCCACACCCAATGGGGTGTTGAGGCCGGTCAACGCCGCGTAGACGGCGCCGCCGAGCCCTCCGGCGCCGACCATTCCGGCAATGACAACCATGGATAGCGAGAGCATGATGATCTGGTTGATGCCGGCCATGATGGTGGGCATGGCCAGGGGGATCTGGATCTGGCGCAGGATGCGCATCGGTGAGGCACCGAAGGCCTGGCCTGCCTCGACGACTTCGCTGTCCACGGAGCGGATGCCCAGTTCGGTGAAGCGGGCACCCGGTGCCAGGGCAAAGATGATGGTCGCCACGATGCCCGGGACCGGTCCAATGCCCAGCAAAAGCAGCACCGGGATCAGGTACACGAATGCGGGCATGGTCTGCAGGAAGTCCATGACGGGTTTCACGACGCCCGAGACAGCGCCGGACTTTGCCGCAGCGATGCCCAGCGGGACGCTGATGATCACCGCGACCACGGAGGCCACGAGCACCAAGGCCAGGGAGTGCATGGCGTTTTCCCATTGGTTCATGCCGTAGATCAGCAGGAACCCGACGATGCTGCCCAGTGCCAGCTTCCAGCCCTTGAGCCAGAACGCCAAAGCCGCGAGCACGACGATGACTGCCCAGAACGGCGGTGCCGTCAGGACCCAGTCGAGTCCTTGGTAAAACTGTGCGAAAAAGGCCTTGACGCCGTCGAAGAAAACTCCAAGGTTGTCAATGACCCAGTCAAGGGCGCTTTCGGCCCATTTGCCGACGGGAATCCTGAATAAGTCGTTGGCCATTAGAGAGTGCCTCCCGCTTCACCGGATGGCTCCTGGGTGAAAATTTCTGGTCGTTGGCTGCCATCGTCGCTTCCGGCGGTTTGGCCCGGGACGACGATCTGGATCGCGTCGGTCGAAGAGGGAACATTGCCCAGCGCGGCCAGCAGCGTCGCACGCGCGACCGCGCCGACCAGCCTGCCCTTCTCATCGACGACCGGCAAGGGCGTGTTGCTTTCCACGGAACGGCCGAACAAGTCGTTGAGCGCGGTTTCGGTGGAAACCGCGTCGTCCGCCCGTGTCAGGATCTCGGTCAGGTCGGACCCTGCGCCGTCGACCAGGGCCATGACCTCGCGGTCGGTGACGATGCCGCGGAAGTTGCGGTGCCTGTCGATGACGAAGGCCCCGGAGGTTTGCTGCTGGCGCATCGTCAGCAGGGCGGCTCGCGCGCCTCCGCTGATGCTGACCACCGCACGAGGGTTCTCCATGACGCTGCCTGCGGTCAGCACGCGGGTGCGGTCCACGTCGCGTACGAATGATGCCACGTACTCGGTGGCCGGATTCGTGAGGATTTCATCCGGGGTCCCGATCTGAACGATTTCGCCGTCACGCATCACCGCAATGCGGTCCCCGAGGAACATGGCCTCGTTGAGGTCGTGGGTGATGAAGATGATCGTCTTGCCCAGATCCGCTTGCAGGGAGGCGAGCTGTTCCTGCATATCGCGGCGGATCAACGGGTCAAGTGCAGAGAAGGCCTCGTCCATGAGCAAGATGTCTGTTTCCGAGCACAATGCCCGGGCCAGCCCGACTCGCTGCTGCATGCCGCCGGAGAGCTGCCCGGGGTACTTGTCACCCCATCCGGTCAACCCGACGGTTTCGAGCATTTTTGTGGCCTGCTCGGTGCGCTTCTTCTTGCCCACGCCCTGGATCTCCAGGGCGTAGGCGGCGTTTTCCAGCACGGTGCGGTGCGGCAGCAGGGCAAAGTGCTGGAAGACCATCGAAACACTCTTCTGCCGTACCTGGCGCAGGCGCTTGCCGGAGATCTTGCTGATGTCGGTGTCCCCGACATGGACCGATCCGCTGGTCATGGGCAGCAACCCGTTGAGCATGCGGATCAATGTCGACTTGCCGGAACCCGACAAGCCCATGACAACGAAGATCTCGCCCGGCTTGACCTCAAACGAGGCATCAATGACGGCGGCGGTGCCCATGGGGGCGACATCCTTGCGGGATTTCCCGTCCTTGAGGGCCCTCACGGCTTCCTGCGGTTTGCGCCCAAATACCTTGAAGGCATTGGTGACACGCAGGGCCGGCGAAGGCGGTCCTGTTATTGAATTCATGCGTCATTCCATCCACGTGCTGCGCGGGATATCCGGCAACACGATTTGTGCATTCTTGTTTCACTTTGCCGTTGCATTCGGCTGGTGAGCCTCGTGCAAACGGATGAGACCTAGGCCATCCACGCTAACAGCCCGGCGACGAAAGGCAACAATTCCTCGGTGATTACCGGTTGATCCTGGACGCTTTCTCGGTGCGTTTGGCCCGTGATTTAGCCTCAGAATCGGAGTTGCGACATCGTTATATTGGTGACCGGACAAAAATCAATTTCGGATCGTTTTGCGCCGGATGCTCCAGCCATCATCGATCGATGAATCCTGTGTTTTGTAAATATTATTTGGATGCTATTCGATGATATTTACAGAATTAATCACGTCGGTCCAGGGTGTGGAACGGGGGGAGTGTCTGGACCTTGGAATGTTCACCGGTTGGGTCGGAAGCGGAAAGCACGCGATGATGGGATTACACGATTCTTTTACTTCCACCTCCGACGCCAAAGGTGCGGCGGCGGTGAAACCCCAGGAGGCACACTCATGAGCGAGGCCATCAACATCGGTTCCGTCGACAGCATCGACGAAGGAGAAGCCATCGTCATTCCGTCCGAGGACAACGGGACCAAGGAAGACATAGCCGTGTTCCATGCCGAGGACGGCAACTTCTACGCCATCAACGACGAATGCACGCATGAGACCGCCTCACTGGCCGACGGCTGGATCGAAGGCACCGAGGTGGAGTGCCCGGTCCACGCGGCCAAGTTCTGCCTCAAGTCCGGGGAGGCCCTCTGCCTGCCGGCCACCGTGGGAGCCCGGACCCACAAAATCGAGGTCAAGGACGGGGAGCTGTTGCTCTACCCCGAAACCCCTGCAGTCTGACTGATGCTGCAACCCCGCTGATCGAGCGGTGCACCAGAGGATCACGCGACATTCGTTCCCTGAGAACGGCCGTTGGATCTAGGTGATGCCGCTGCTGTTCGACGTCGAGACCGGTCTGACATCCGAAGTGACGCCGAGGTCGGGTTTGATTCGCCCGTGGGTGGACCGTCGCGCCACATGGGAGCCAATGCCTGATGCTGAAGCCTTGTCTTCTAGTCCGACCGGCCCATTGCAGTTGCCCACGACGCGATTTGGGAGCGGGTTCTAAAACTAAGCTTGGCCAGGATGCGCTCGACGTGGCCGTCCACCGTGCGCGGGGAAATTACCAACTGCTGGGCGATGAGCCGGTTGGTCAATCCTTGGGCAACAAGACCGGCGACTTGCATCTCTTTCTTGGTTAGCGGGTTATTCCCGGAGGAGTGCTTCGCTGGGCTAGTGGTCACGCCCAGGGCACAGTCGATTGCTTGGGTCTTGGACATCCTGTGTTCGTCCTTGGTTTTCGAGACATAGCGACGGCCAAGGGCCTCGCGCATGCGACGGTTGCTAGTCAACGAAGCTTTATGCATGTGCGGACCAAAGGCCGCGACCGTGATGCCCAATTCGGACCAGACCGAGGCTACGGCATGTGCCAGTTCTGCGGCCCGATCGTAGTCGCCCATCGACACTGTGATCCAGTGCAACGTCTCAAGGCTTAGCGCCACGCATACGCCGTCTTGGAAAGTGTATTGCTGAATGCGTAGCGCCTCGGTGACGGCGGTGACGGCCGAGGCATACTCGCCAAGCTGCCAGTAGCTGATCCCGCGGATCCAGTATGCATATGCCCGGTTCCATAGCTCACCGTGGGAGGTGGCGATTTCGATGACCTGGCGGCACGTTTCCAGCGCCGCCTCGAGACGGTTGTCCAACGCCTGGGCCATGCCAAGCTGGAAGAGAGCTGTCAGCTTGGCCGCTGTATCACCATGGGCGTCATGTGCCTTGCTGACCTTCCGGTACAGCTCGATGGCTCCAACCAAATCGCCGCTGAACATTCGATGCAGGGCAAGCCAATGTTCGGCATGTGCCTCTAGCGCGGGATCCTCAAGTTTCTGGGCGCTTGTGAGGCACCGGCGGGCGTAGTCTGCTCCGGTGTCGTGATCTCCCTGGATGAGGCTGACCCAGGCGGCGACCCACATGGCCGAGGCATAGCTGAGTGGATCGGCTTCCGAGGGCTTCGACAAGACCCTGTCGAGCAGCGCACGGCCTTCGGTGATGAAATTCCCGGAGACCCATTGGTAGCGCAGCAGAGAAGCCAGCCGGGCAGCAGTTGCGTGCTCGCCTGGAGCTTCCAGAGCCCATTCCATGGCCGAGGTCAGATTTGCCCTGTCGACTCGTGCAGCTTGAAGGAATCGGCTTTGGTGCGGACTGCACCAGTTTCGAACCATGGTGTCGCATCGTTCCACATAGTGGTGCAAGTGTCTGGTGCGCAAGGTCTTCACCTCGTCCGGATTGGCCAGCAGCTCCTGGCCGTATTCGCGGATGGTCACGAGCTGGTGGTAGCGCAGCACTTCGCCGTCGCGGCGAACCGAGAGAATTGACTTTGCGACGAGGGAATCCAGGAGGTCGACAATGTCGTCCGATGGCAGTTCGCCAAACCCGCAGACCGCTTCTGCCGCCTCCATGTCGAAGCTGCCGGGGAACACCGACAGCCTCCGCCAAAGCATCTGCTCGGAATCGGAGCATAACTCGTAGCTCCAGTCGATGAGGGCCCGCAGCGTCTGCTGCCGAGGCAGGGCTGAGCGGTCACCACGGTTAAGCAACTGGAAACGTCGATCCAGGCGATCGAGCAGCTGGGTTGCCGACAAGGAGCGCAGGCGGGTGGTGGCTAGCTCGATGGCCAGGGGCATGCCATCCAATTGGGTGCACAACTGCGCCACGACCGGGGCGTTGTCCACGTCCAGGGCAAAGCCCGGCACCACATTGCGCGCCCGGGCCACAAACAACGCGACGGCCTCGAAACTTTCCAGCTGCTCGACCCGCACGGGATCATCGATTGGAGGGGTCGACATCGGGGGAATGGCATAAAGGGTTTCTCCCGTAATGCCCACCGGTTCGCGGCTGGTGGCTAGAATGCGCACGTCGGGAGCCTGGCCAAGTATCCTGTGCACCAGCACGCTGACCTCGTCGAGCAGGTGCTCGCAGTTGTCCAGAACCAGCAACAGCTCCTTGTCCTGCAGGAAATCGGCCAGTCGGTCAAGGGCAGGGCGCTGCGACTGGTCCGAGACTTCCAACGCCGCTGCCACGACCGCGGCGACAGACGCTGTCTTGGTCAGTGGTGCCAACTCGACGATCCTGACCCCGTCGCGGTAGGCCCGGCGCGCCTGCTGGGTAATCTCCCCCGCCATCCGGGTCTTGCCCACGCCTCCCGCGCCCGTCAGTGTGACCAGCCGGGAAGTGGACATCAAGGCCTTGGCCTCCGCCATTTCGTGCCGCCGACCGATGAAGGAAGTCATTGAAAGTCGGCCCGCGGTGAATTGATGATCGATTGGTTGCCTAGTCATCGGTTGTTTTTCTCCAGTCTGCTGCCGCGGACTTCTGCCGTGCGCGGTGGGTCCTGGGGCGGTGCCGTGCACGCCCGAAACCCTATAGTTCGGATCCAAGTCTCTCACCCGGGGCTGGACGTTTTATGGCGCAGGCCACAAAGCAGGTAGCTGAGGGGGTGGTTCTACGCATGTGGCCGGGAGAAGTTCGGTCCAAGCTGGTGTGCATCCACCAAACCGAGACCACGGAACCAGAGAGCGAACCATGAGCCAGCAACCAGCCCCGACCGGCCAGCTGCCGGATATCGATCCGCGCCAGCTGCGTAATGCCTTCGGCAAGTTTGCCACCGGTGTCACCGTGGTCACCTGCCGCACCCCGGACGGCGTGCCGCACGGAGCCACGGTCAACGCATTCACTGCGGTGTCCCTGGATCCGCCGCTGGCCCAGGTCACCCTGATCCGCGGCAACAAGATCTCCGGGCTCCTCGAGGACTCCCCGTTCGCCATCAACATCATGTCCTCCGGACAAATGGATACCTGCCTGAACTTCGCCGGCAAGCCGATGAAAGGCGAGGTGGCGTGGCGCCCGGATGCCGAGGGCATCCCGGTGCTTCAAGGCAATAGCGCAACTCTGGAATGCGAGCCCTGGGCCATCTATGACGGCGGAGACCACCTTATCGTCGTCGGCAGGGTCATCGCACTGCACAGCAATGACGAACTGGACCCCCTGTGCTTCTTCGCGGGCAAATTCCGGGAGATCGGCGACCACGTGGGAGGTGCTCCCTGGGCCTCGTGCGGTGACAGCATGGCCACCGGATGGTTCGAGGGCAGCACCGACTTCAACGCCTTCTGAGAATTTCATCCCACCACCATTTCCACCCCCAGCAAAGGAGCTGAACACCATGACACAAGCACCAGAAGCCGAAAAGAACCTTGCGGACATGTCCGAACGGACCACGCCTGCCAATCCCAAGCTGCCGATGACCGGCGACGAATACATCGAATCGCTGCGCGACGGCCGCGAGGTCTACATACATGGCGAGCGCGTCGAGGACGTGACCACCCACCCTGCATTCCGCAACTCGGTTCGGATGGCCGCACGCCTGTACGACGGTTTCCACGACCCGGCCACCTCAGGCAAGCTACTTTCCCCGACCGACACCGGTTCCGGCGGCATGACCCACCCGTTCTTCAAGGTCCCCAAATCCGTTGAGGACCTGAAGGAATCCCGCACCGCCATCGAGACCTGGGCCCGGATGAGCTATGGCTGGCTGGGCCGCTCACCGGACTACAAGGCTGCATTCCTGGGAACCCTCGGATCCATGCCGGAGTTCTACTCGCCATACCAGGAGAACGCGTTGCGCTGGTACAAGGAATCGCAGGAGAAGGTCCTGTACTGGAACCACGCGATCATCAACCCGCCTGTGGACCGCCATCTGCCGCCGGACGAAGTGTCGGACGTTTTCATGAAGGTGGAAAAGGAGACCGACAACGGAGTGATCGTCTCGGGCGCCAAGGTCGTGGCCACCGGTTCGGCGATCACCAACTTCAACTTCATCTCCCACTACGGATTGCCGATCAAGAAGAAGGAATACGCGCTGATCTGCACCGTGCCGATGGACGCCCCGGGAGTGAAGCTGATTTCCCGCACCTCCTACGCGCAGAACGCCGCGGTGACCGGTACCCCGTTTGACTACCCGCTTTCCTCACGCATGGACGAGAACGACGCGGTGTTCGTCTTCGACAAGGTGCTGGTGCCGTGGGAGAACATCTTCGCCTATGGGGACCCCGACCAGATCAACGGTTTCATGCCACAGACCGGCTTTATCCAGCGCTTCACCTTCCAGGGCTGCATCCGCCTGGCCGTGAAGCTGGACTTCATTGCCGGGCTGCTGCTCAAGGCCCTGGAAATCACCGGCACCCAGGACTTCCGCGGCGTGCAGGCCCGGGCCGGCGAGGTCATCGGCTGGCGCAATCTGTTCTGGGGCCTAGTGGACGGGATGATGCTCAACCCGGACAAGGGACCGAACGGCTCGGTGCTGCCGAAGATGGAATATGGCCTGGCCTACCGCATGTTCATGGCCCAGGGCTACTCGCGCATCAAGGAGATCATCGAGCAGGACGTGGCCTCGGGCCTCATCTATCTACCCAGCGGCGCCTTGGATTTCCAGAACATGGAAATCCGCCCGTACCTGGACAAGTACGTGCGGGGTTCGAACGGCGTGCAGGCCGTGGACCGCGTCAAATTGATGAAGCTGCTGTGGGACGCGATCGGCTCCGAGTTCGGCGGCCGTCATGAGTTGTACGAACGCAACTATTCGGGCAACCACGAGAACGTGCGCGTCGAAATGTTGATGCACGCCAAGCAGACCGGCACCGCAGGCATGATGAACGGCATGGTCGAACAGTGCATGGGCGAGTACAACCTGGACGGCTGGACCGTGCCGGACCTTTTCAACAGCGACGATGTCAACGCATATATGAAGCGCGGACGCTAGCAGGGGCAGCCGATCGGCACCACCACGTGGTCGACCGGCTCGAGGAATGAAGATCTCCGGGCGGGATGGAAATCATCCAGATATTCATCCCGCCCGGAGATCTGTGGTTGCAACCATCGGAATGCGCAAGCATTCCATGACCCAGCCGCGTGATGTGAAACCTTTTCACAGGCGGCGACATCGATTGGAAGGATCGCCATGTGCGAGATTATGGGCCGGGCTGCTGCTGCGGGAGTTGCCCGACGAACGATGCTGGCAAGTTTTGGTCTCGGGGCCGCCGCCTTGGGAGTGGGCGCGTTTTCAGGCAAGGCGCAGGCCGCCGGGCCTCGCCCCGATCAGGTCCGAGATTTTGGGCCGGCACCACTGGGAAACCACCGGACACGATTGGTGTTGCTGGGGACCTCCGGCGGACCTCCGTACTGGCCGGGCGGTACGCGCGAGGGGATTTCCTCAGCACTCGTCGTGGGCGACAGATACTACTTGATCGATGCCGGCCACGGGGTCATGGGCCAACTAAGAAAGGCAAGGCTCGGTCCCAATTTCGAGTCCGATATGGACGGCCCCTTGGATGTGCTGGCCGGGATCTTCCTGACCCACCTACACTCCGATCACGTGGTGGACCTGAACAACATCCTCAGCGAGGGAATTTTCAACGGACTGCAGCATGTGCAAGGGAAGGTGCCGATCTGGGGGCCCGGCAACCGCGGCGAGTTGCCCGAGCTCTTTGGTGATGGGAAAGCGCCGAAGCCGGTTAGTCCCAAAAACCCCACCCCGGGCACGAAGGAAATGACCGACCTGCTAGTTCAGGCCTTCGCCACGGACTTCAACGACCGCCTCTTTGACAACCGCAAACCGCGCCCGGAGGAACTTTGGGAGGCTTTCGATGTTCCAGTGCCCAAGAAGTACATGAAGAATCCGAACACCGATCCGTGCCCGGTCATGGAGCCATTCGTGTTCTTCGAGGACGACCGGGTCAAGGTCTCGGCCATTCTCGTCAACCACGCGCCGGTGTTCCCAGCCCTGGCCTACCGGTTCGACACCGAAGACGGTTCCGTGGTCTTCTCCGGCGACACGGGACTGACACCGAACATCATTACCCTGGCCAAGGGTGCAGACGTGCTGGTGCACGAGGTCATCGACAAGTCCTGGCCTGAATCCCTCTTCCCGCAGCCACGAACCGACGCGCAGGAAGGCCTGTACCAGCACTTGATCCGATCCCACACCCTGATCGAGGACGTGGGAAGGGTCGCCCAGGAGGCAGGAGTGGGGACCTTGGTGCTTTCGCACATGGTTCCCGGCAATCGTCCGGACGAAGTCTGGGTGCCCTGCGGCGACGGCTTTGACGGGCGGCTGGTCATCGGACATGATCTGGACGTCATTGGCGTGGGTCAGCCGGGGTAGTCGGCAATCGGTGTGGGAGCGGGGCGGAATCGAGGGCCGATTCCGCCCCGCTTCGATGTGTCCGGCCGAATGCACTGTGCAAAGCGGCCTCACGGTGGCCGGGCGCGGAATCGGCTCACAGTTTCGATGGGCCCGCGGCGCGAAAGGTTGAGGCGGAGTGGCGGGCGAATTAGGCGTATGCCGGTCGGCCCGCCACGCAGCCGGGAGTGAAGAGGCAGTTCCGAAGGAACACGGCCTGCATCAGTCTTTTCTCCCCGCATCGGGCGCACCCGAGCCGGGCGTTTATGGCCCATGCCTTCAGGCAGCGCGTTGAACGGTGTTCAAGATTGGGTGTACGGTGAATCCAGAATCTATTGAACGGTGTTCAGTTTCTCGTTGTGAGGCGCCTGGCACCGCTCCACCTCGGAAGGCCATCGATACCCATGACCACGATCAACACCGTTCCTACAGTTGCGACTTCTCCGGGCAGGCACGTTTCACCCGCCGGGATCCCGGATGCCGCAAACCTTGCGGCGCGCATCGATTCCGGCCACCGTCTCACCGCCGCCGAGGCCCTCGCGGTTCTCGGCACCGAGGATGAGGCGACCCTGGCGCTGGTCGCCGCGGCCGGAACGCTGCGCCGCAAGCACTTCGGCAACACGGTCAAGGTCAACTACCTGGTGAACCTCAAGTCGGGGCTCTGCCCCGAGGACTGCACCTACTGCTCCCAGCGGCTGGGATCCAAGGCAGAGATCCTCAAGTACACGTGGCTGAAACCGGAGGAAGCCGTGCGCCAGGCGGGGCTGGGAGTCGCCGGTGGTGCGTCGCGCGTGTGCATGGTCGCATCTGGCAAGGGTCCCACGGACCGGGACGTGGACCGGGTGGCCACGATGGTCGAGCAGCTCAAGGACGAGCATCCGCACGTCGAGGTCTGCGCCTGCCTGGGCATCCTCAAGGACGGGCAGGCGGACCGGCTCAAGGCCGCCGGAGCCGATGCCTACAACCACAACCTGAACACCGCCGAGTCGCTCTACCCGGAGATTTGCTCGACCCACACCTTCGCCGAGCGCGTTGACACCGTCGGGAAGGCCAAGGGTGCCGGGCTCTCACCGTGCTCCGGACTCATCGTGGGCATGGGGGAAACCCCCGAACAGCTCGTCGAGGCTGTTTTCGCCCTGCGCGACCTGGCCGCCGACTCGATCCCCGTGAATTTCCTGATGCCCTTCGACGGGACCCCGCTGGCCGGAACCTGGCATCTGACCCCGATGGCATGCCTGCGCATCCTCGCGCTGGTCCGCCTGGCCTGCCCAGCCACCGAGCTGCGCATGGCCGGCGGCCGGGAAATGCACCTGCGCTCCCTGCAGTCCACGGCGCTCGCCGTGGCCAATTCCCTGTTCCTTGGCGACTACCTCACCAGTGAGGGCCAGGACGCGCGGCGGGACCTGGAGATGATTTCGGATGCCGGGTACGTGGTGCTGGGCCAAGAGGACATCGACCCCGCGGAATTGGCGGCACGGCTGCGGCACCGGGCCGACGAGGCCCCGGCGCAGCCCGGGGCCACGGGGTGCGGCAGTGCGTGCGGCAGTGCCTGCGGCAGCGCCACCCAGGGCTGCGGGCCGGCCGGCGGGCAGGGCGAACCGGTGCTGCGCCGCCGCGGCGCCGGCACCCCGGAAAGCCCCAACGCATGAGTTCCGCACCCCTCGGCCTGCTCGCCCGGGACTCGGGCCTGCTCTGGCACCCCTACGCGACGCTGGATGCCGGGGCGCACTATGCGGTGGAAGCGGCCCAGGGTGTCCGGCTATCGCTGAGGAATGAAGCGGGCACCCACGGGGTCATCGACGGAATGTCCTCCTGGTGGTCAATGGTGCACGGGTACCGCCACCCGGTGCTGGATGCCGCAGCGCACGAGCAGATCGACACGTTTAGCCACGTGATGTTCGGCGGGCTGACTCACTCGCCGGCGGTGGAATTGGCCGAACGCCTGGTGGCCATGGCCCCCGGGGACCTGCAACACGTGTTCCTGGCCGACTCCGGTTCCATCTCCGTGGAGGTGGCGCTCAAGCTCGCACTGCAATACCAGCACGCCCGCGGGCACGGCACGCGGCAGCGCTTCCTGGCCCTGCGCGGCGGCTACCACGGGGACACCTTTGCGGCGATGGGCGTGTGCGATCCGGTGGACGGCATGCACGCGGCCTTCGCCCCGCCGGGCCGCGAACAGGTTTTCCTGCCGCGCCCGCCGGCGGCCCGGCTCACCGCGAAGGGGCAGTGGGAGTCCGACGCCACGGAGCTGGCCGCGTGGGAAGCAGCGGCCAGAAACATCGCCGCCGCCCACGCCCCGGAGCTTGCGGGCATCATCTGCGAACCCGTCCTGCAGGGTGCAGGAGGCATGTACGTCTACGCGCCGCGCGCGCTGGCGATCCTCCGCGAGATCGCGGATGAACACGGGCTGTTGCTGATAGTTGACGAGATCGCCACCGGATTCGGGCGCACCGGCGCGCTCTTTGCCACCGAATGGGCACAGGTCGAACCCGACGTGATGTGCGTGGGCAAGGCGTTGACCGGCGGCTACCTCTCCCTGGCGGCCATGCTGTGCACCGCCGAGGTGGCCGAAGTGCTGGGCGATGCAGGCGAGGCCTTGCTGCACGGGCCCACCTTCATGGGCAACCCGCTGGCCTGCGCCGTGGCCAATGCATCGCTGGAGCTGCTCACCGGTGGTGGTGACCCGCGCTCGGCCTCCGCACCCTGGCGCGTCCAGGTTTCGGCGCTGGAATCCGGGCTGCGCGAAGCCCTGGCGCCGGCGCGTGCCCTGTCGTGCGTGAGGGAGATCCGCGTTCTCGGAGGCGTCGGCGTCATCCAGCTTTCCGAACCCGTGCGCGTGGCCGAGCTGACCCAGGCCGCGGTGCGCCGCGGGGCCTGGGTGCGGCCCTTCCGCGACCTGGTCTACGTCATGCCGCCCTATATTGCCACGGCCGGGGACCTGTCGGTCCTGGGCGCTGCCCTGGTCGCGGCGGTGGGTGAAGTCCATGGAGACTAGCCAGAGGCTCGCCGCCCCAACGCCGGGCGCGGCTGCGGCGGCACCGTGGGAACGGTGGCTGGGGGATCGGGCCCGGGTGCGCGCCGCCCGCGGACTGCACCGCGTGGAGAGCTCCCGCGAGAAGCTCATGGACCTGGCCTCCAACGACTACCTGGGGCTCAGCGGCCACCCGGAGGTGCGGGCGGCGGCCGCTGACGCCGTGCACCGGTACGGGGCAGGGGCCGCTGCCAGCCGCGTGGCAACCGGCACCCTTGAGGTGCATCGCGAGCTCGAAGCCGCGCTGTGCCGCTACACCGGTCGAAGCGCTGCCCTGGTTTATTCCAGCGGATACACCGCGAACCTGGGTCTGCTGCAGGCGCTTGGCGGACCGGGCAGCCTCTTCATCCTCGACGCCCACGCGCACGCCAGCCTGATCGACGGCGCCCGCCTCTCCGGGGCCAAGGTTGCCACCGCCGCGCACAACGACCTCGCGGATCTCCAGCGGCTGCTGGAGGAAAACCGAGATTCGGCCACCCCGGCCCCGCGCGCGGCGGTGGTCCTCGAATCGGTCTATTCGGTGCTTGGCGATGCCGCCGATCTGGCCGCCGCAGCCGAACTTTGCGCCCGCCACCGGGCATTGCTGGTCATCGACGAGGCCCACTCGCTGGCTGCGACGGCACAAGGCTCGGCGCTGCGTGCCGCGGGGCTGGCGGACTGCTCCCACGTGGTGGCCACCGCCACGCTCTCCAAGGCCCTGGGTGCCCAGGGCGGCGCGGTGCTGCTGGGCGGCGGGCAGGCGGGCGCGCTGCGCGAGCACCTGGTCAACACCTCGCGGACCTTCCTCTTTGACACCGCGCTTGCCCCTGCCGCCGCGGGAGCCGCCCTGGCCGCGCTGGGACTGGCCGACGCCGAGCGCCTGGCCAGGCTGGGGCGCAACGCGACGCTGGTCCACGACACCCTGGCCGCCGAACCGCGGCTGCTCCCGCGCATCGAGCAAGGGGCAGGCGCGGTGCATTCGGTCATGATGCCGGACGCGGCCTCGGCAGTCCGGGCGGCCGCATCCCTGCGCGCCCGCGGCATTGCCGTTGCATGTTTCCGGCCGCCGAGCGTGCCCGACGGGGTGTCGCGGTTGCGGATCACCGCGCACGCCGACCACGACCCCGCTGACTTGCTTGCCGCCCTGCACGCCATTGCCCGGATCATCCTGGAGGAAGAATCTTGAGTTGTCCCTTTGGCGCCACGCGCGCACCGCTCGCCGAGCTGGCGCCGCTGTCCGGGCCGCTGCCCGAGGCCTATCCCGAAGCGGTCAACCGCCGCTACCGCAACATCGAGGATCCCGGCTTGGTGCGCGCGATCCTGCTGCGCCCCGAGGACTTCACCCCGGCCAACGCCCTGGACACCGCCGTCGACCTGGAACCTGCCGCCCTGCGCATCCTGGCCGCCGGGCGGTTCTCCCTTCCTCCGGTGCTTGCAAGCGCCAGTGGATCCGAGCACCTGGCGGTGCGCCGGGTGGTGGCCAGGTTCTTCAGCCCCGCGAAGGTGGCAGCGCAGGCCGGGCCCATCCGGGCGCGGGTGGAAGGGATCTGCGCGGAGCTTGCGGAGCAATACCGCAGCGGAGAGCACATCGATCTGGCACACCATCTGGCTGCGGTGATCCCGCCTGAGGTCATGCAGCGGCTCACCGGGGTCCCGATTCCGCCGGCCGCGGAGCTCAAGCGCTGGAGCCAGGACTCGCTGGAACTCTTCTGGGGCTGGCCCGACGCACAGCGCCAGGTGGAACTTGCTGCAAGCGCCGCGCAGTTCCATGCCTGGCTCGATGGCAGCGTGGCCGAGGCCGTGGCCCGCGACGATTCGAACCTCTATGCCGCGTTGCACCACTCCGGGGTGGACTCGGCGAGGATCCGCTCGCTGGGTTACTTCCTGATGATTGCCGGGCAGGAAACCACCGCCATGCTCATCGCCACCGCGCTGCGCACCGCCCTGCGCGAAGGCAGCTGGGAGAAGTGCGCCGACGGTGAATCCACGGCGGAGCTGGTGCGCCAGGTGCTGGCGCAGGCCTCCTCGGTGCCGACCTGGCGCCGAGAGGTCGCCGCGGACATCGAGCTGGACGGGGAACACTTTGCCAAGGGGGAGCAATTGGTGCTCATGCTCTCCGGCGGGGTCCTGGGGGAGGAGGGCGACGACTCGCTGGCCTTCGGCTTCGGGATCCACCGCTGCCTGGGCGCGGGGTTGGCGCGGATGGAAACCGAGGTGGTCCTGGCCGCTGCGGCCCGCGCCCTGCCGGGCCTCGAACCGGCCGGCGCGGAACCTGACTGGATGCACCTCTTGTCATTCCAGGCACCCCGGACGGTGTGGGCCTCCCTGTCCATGGCGGGGGAAGCGGCATGATCCTGGTGGTCACCGGGACCGACACGGACGTCGGCAAGACCGTTGTCACCGCGGCCCTGGCCGCCTGCGCCCTGGGGACCGGCGCGCGGGTTGCCGTGTACAAGCCGACGCAAACCGGAGTGGGTCCCGGGCAGGGCGGGGACGTGCACTCGATCGGCGACTGGCTCGGGAATCCGCCGGCACTGACCCTGGAAGAAGGCGCCCGGCTGGCCGATCCCATGGCGCCGGTGGACGCTGCCCTGCACGCCGGCGGGATCGCCGCGGCCGAGGCACTGCCCACCCTGGCGGACCACGTGATGCGCGTGCGGGAACTTGCACTGGACCACGGGGCTGTCATCGTCGAGGGCGCCGGCGGCCTGTTGGTGTCCCTGACGCTTGCCGGGGAAACCATCGCCGACATGGCCCGCGCGCTCGATGGCCGGTTGGTGGTGGTCACCCGTCCGGACCTGGGCACGCTGAACCACACGGCGCTGACCCTGGAAGCCGCCGTCTCCCGCGGCTTTGCCGACGGCGTCTTGGTGCTCGGCAGCTTCCCGGCCGAGCCCACCGCCCTGAATGAACGGAACCGGGGCAACCTGCGCGAACTGGCGGAGCGGAACGGGTGGACCTGGGTGCCCGGCCCGCCGGCGGCAGCCGTCGCGGCGGACGTAGCCACAACCCGGCGGATCCTGCACGCGGCGGGCCGGCAGCTGGCCCCGGTGTTCTACGACCAGCCGGTTCCTGCCCCAGCTGCATCCAGCCCGGGCACAGCGGGTTAGGTTCGGCACGCGGGGCGGGGCGGGGCGAGATGAAAGCAGGCACGGTCCCCGCATCCGGATTGCCGGGTGCAGGGACCGTGCCTGTCGTGGGTGTTTGCTTGGGCGCCGCAGCTACACTGCCAGGGCCGAGTCCTGCGGCTTGGCCGGGGAATGGTCGGCGGCGCTGCCCATGGAATCAAGGATCGCCTGCAGCGTGGCCGGCCCGTGCTGGTGCAGGCAGGCCCCTGCCACGAAGCGGTCGGGGCGCAGGAAGATCATCGGCGTCGGGCGCTCGTTGAACCACTTCTTCACCGTGCCGGTGTGGTCGCCGAGCACCAAGACGTCCTTGTCCATGTGTTCGGTGGCCCAGGCGCGCTGGGTTTCGGGAACGATGGCCACGAGCTTGGCACCGAGGGCCTCGAGCGCCTTGATGGAGTGGGCGGGGAGCACGTCCTTGGGGTCGTTGCCCCAGACCAGCACCGTCCACCAGTTGCCGATCACGTCATCGAGCAGCCGGTTCTCCCCGAGCTGCGAGTTCACCCGTGGCTGCGGGAACTGCACGCCCACCGGCGAGACCTTGTTGTTGGCGGTGAGCACCGGGATCAACTTGCTGGTGAGCTTCGCGGCGGCGTTGCCGGATGCCTGCGTGGTCGGGTCGGCCAGCACGCCGGAGGTGTAGCGCGGCATCGGCTTGAAGCGCATGTCGGAGAAGTAGCTCTTGGCCGAGGGGAAGAGGTTGAGCACCGAGGAGGCGGCGTCGCGGGCGGCGACGGCCAGCGGGTTGGTGAGCTTGATGACCGAGCCCAGCGTCATGGACAAATCGACCATGGCCTTGGCGTGGTCCTTGCGCTCGGAGGTGTAGGTGTCCAGGATGTCCTCGCCGGCGGTGCCGGTCAGCACGCTGGTCAGCTTCCAGCCCAGGTTGGTGGCATCCCGCATGCCCGAGTTCCAGCCCTGGCCCATCCACACCGGCATCAGGTGCGCGGCGTCCCCGGCGATCAGCTGGCGGCCCTTGCGGAAGGATCCCGCCACGCGGCCGTGGTGGGTGAAGACGCGGCGGCGGATGTAGGAAAGGTTGTGCGGGTCCGGGACGTGGTCCTTGAGCATCTCGGCGACCCACTCCTTGGAGGTGACCACCGATTCGTCCTCGTGGTCGTGGAGCATGAACTCCCAGCGGCGCACCGCGTGGGGCAGGCCGATGGAGACGTACGGGCGCTTGGGGTCCGCTCCCAAAAAGACGTTGGGGGTGCCCAGCGGGTCGTTGTCGACGTCGACGACCAGCCAGCGGGTGGAGGGGGAGTCGCCCTCGAAGCTCACGCCCATGCGCTTGCGGGTCGGCGACTTGCCGCCCTCGCAGCCCACCAGGTACTGCGCCGAAAAGCGGGTCTCGGTTTCGGTGCCGTCGGCGTTGGTGACGCGGGCGATGGCTGTGACGCCGTTGGCGTCCTCGGTGACGTCCTCCACCAGGTGGCCGAAGTGCACGTTGATGTTGGGATACTGGGCCAGGCCCTCGTAGAGCGCCTTGTCGACCTCGGGCTGGATGAAGGCGTGCTTGCGGTCCCAGCCGAATTCCTGGGTCTGCGGGTTGTTGATCATGATGGTCTTGCCCGAGCCGTTGACCAGGCGCATGATGTGCTGCGGTGCGGTGTGCGGCAGCACGGTGTCCACCAGGCCGACGGTCTGGATGGTGCGCAGCGACTCGTCGTCGAGGCCCACGCCGCGCGGGTAGTCGATGAGTTCGTCGCGGGCCTCGAGCACCGTGACGCTGCGGCCGTACATCCCCAGGATATTGGCGAGCATGAGGCCGGCGGGACCGGCTCCGATGATCAGGACTTCACTGCTGGGGATGCTGTTCATGGCCACATCAAACTTTCCTTGTGTAAATAGTGCACAACCTATTCGGTATCTGCACAACTAGTGAGAACTAGTTCACCAGTCGTTGTGATGCACGTCAAAGTCGGTGTGCCATCTGTTGGCACGAATTCCATCCTGCGTTCACGTGGAAAGGGGGATCAGGCAAGCGATGCCTCGAGGGCTCGGGCGGCCTGCTGCAACACCGTGATGGCGGAGGTGGCCTGTTCCCGGCGCACGGTGATCAGGTTCAGGCAGGCGGGGACGCCGCAGATGCCGCGGTCAAGCGGCACGGCCAGGCCATGCATGCCCGGTTCGACCTCGCCGAAGGTCTGCGCGAATCCCTTGGCGCGGGCGGTGGTGACGCGGGGGTCCTCCCCGATGCGTGCCGCCTCGCTGGCCAGGATCGCGTGGCCCGCGGCGCCGAGATCCAGCGGATGCCGCGAGGCCTCGGCGAACGACACGTGGTAGGTGCCGGAGGTCGGTGCGGTGACCCGCAGGGCGATGGCCTCGCCGCCCTCGCGCACGATCAGGGCCAGGGTGGCGCCCAGTTCGTCGGCGTAGCGGCGCAGCACCGGCTCGGCGGCGGCAAGCAGCGAGTGGTAGGCCGAGGCCGAGAGGGCGAGCAGCCCCGCGGCACCGCGGTAGCGCCCGTCCGCCCCGCGATGCAGCAGCTGGGCGTCGCAGAGCGTGTTGAGCAGCCGGTAGGCACCGGTGCGGTGGATGCCGGCATGCTCTGCCACCTCGTTGATGCCCAGCCCCGCCGGGGTGCCCGCCACCAGGCGCAACACTTCGAGCCCGCGGGCCAAGGTCTGGGACCCTGCGGTCCGGGACGTGGAGGGGGAGGCGGTGGTTGTTGGCTCGTTCACGCTCTTGATCATGGCACAGTCACCGTCTCGGCACCGTCCGATGACGGGTCCCGGGGACGGGGGACTGCGGCATCAAGGATCGTTCATGTGCCCTCCCGAGAGACTGTCCCGGACCGGACGGCCGCGCGGGGCCCAAGGCAATCCCCTGGGCGGCACCGGGGCGGGTTTCGGGGCGTGTATCCGGGGCAAGGCCCGGGGTATTGGGCTGGCCATCATTGCCGCCCCGGTTAGAAAGCGCTGAAATTCTCCCGGCCGAAGGCCAGTAGTTCGTTGATTTTTCGGGTGGGTCCGAGGCCCGCCGGGTAGGCCAGGCCGAAGGCATTTTCCGGCACGGGTTCGGCAATGTCCTTGAGCACGAGGGGGAGTCCTTCCTGGCTGGTCGGTCCGGGCCAGATGCTCAACAGGACCGAGTAGGCCAAGCCCCGGCCGACCATGGAGCGGATGGTTTCGGTGCTTGAGGAACGCCAGCGCACGTCCGGCTGAAAACCCATGGAACGGATCATTGCCTCGACCAATGTCCCGGCAGGCTTGACGTCGGAGAGCACGGCCGGCAACCCTGCCAGATCCTTGAAGGACACCGTCCCCTGGGAGGCCAGCGGATGATGCGCGGAGAGCAGGACCTTGGGAACGACGGCGGCGATCGGTTCGAAGGAGCTGTGTGACAGGACATGTCCGCGGAGAATGAAGCAGGCATCCAGGGTCCCGTCCACCATCTGCGCCTGCAGTTCCGTGGAGGAGCCCTCCTCGAAGGCGAGATCCACGTTTGGGTGGTTCTCGGCAAAAAACTGGACCATTTCCGGAATGATGCGCGATGAGTAGGCGCGGTAACAGCCCACGCGGAAGGTGCCGCTCAGCTCGCCCTGAAGATCACCGGCAACACTGCCCAGTTCGGAGGCCTCGCGCAAGATCCCGCGGGCCCGGGCCGCCACCGTCGCTCCGGCGGGGGTGAGGACCGAACCCTTCGACTTGCGCCGGATGGCCAGCTGGACGCCGAGCGCGGCCTCGAGCTGGGTCAACGCAAGGGAGACCGCCGTTTGTGAGACGAATAGCTCGTCGGCCGCGGCGGCGAGCGATCCGGTTTCGGCAACGGAGACCAAGTACCGCAATTGTTTGAGGGTCACATCATTCACAAGTTTTCCTTGGGTAGTTTGCACGACACATGTGTTTTACAAAGGATATGGCGCGGCGCACAGTTGAGGGAAGTAAGTGAGCACCCTCACGCATGATTTATTCCAAAGGACTTCAAGACATGAGCAAGCATTCGGGCCCCTACGTGGTGGCCCTCGGCACGGCGGGCGGACCCCGCTGGTGGACCGGGGCGGGCGCCGGTGAGCGCCAGGGCATCGCAACCGCCGTGGTGGTCAATGGATCCGCTTACCTGGTCGATTGCGGCCACGGGGTGGGCAGACAACTCATGCTTGCCGGCATCGAACTCGGTTCGCTCAAGGGCATCTTCATCACCCACATGCACTCCGACCACACCGTGGATCTCGCATCCATGACCGTATTCGGGACGCTGGCCCTGGCTGCGCAGGACGCGGAGCCGGTCAAGGTCTTTGGACCTGGCGACCGCGGCATGTTGCCGCCGGTCTCCACCCATGTTTCGGGCCGTGAACCCCAGGCCGTGGGCGGGAACGATCCGACCCCCGGGGTGGAAGGCATGTTCAGGTACCTGGTCAGTGCCTACGCCACCGACCTGAACGACCGGATATTCGACACGCTGCGTCCACCTCCGCACGAGAAGTACACCGTGCAGGACATCGAACTGCCCGCGGATGTCGGCTACCACCCGAACTCCAACCCGACTCCCGACATGGAACCGTTCCTCGTCCACGAAGACGAAAACGTGACGGTCACGGCCATCCTCGTCGAGCATCCCCCGGTGGCTCCCGCCTTCGCATTCCGCTTCGACACCGCCGAGGGCTCGGTCACGATTTCCGGTGACACTGCGCCCACCCGGAACCTGGTTCGCCTCGCGAGGGGCACCGACCTGCTCATGCACGAGGCCATCGACTTCGACTGGGTGCGCCGGGGCTACGCCCACGAAACCGAGCAGGCGGCCGAGGCCGGGATGGAACACCATCGCAAGTCCCACACCTCGGCCCGGCAAGCAGGAGAACTGGCCACGCGCGCCGGAGCCGCCCGCCTGGCACTGCACCACCTGGTGCCAGGCACCACGGACCCGGATGTCTGGCACCGGGCGAGGGAAACCTTCGCCGGGGAACTGTTCGTCCCCGACGACCTGGACATCATCCCGTTCCAACGTCCGTCCACCGAAGTTCCCCCGGTGATGGAAAAAAACTCACTACAACCCCTGAGCCGCTAGGCGTTCTCAACCCCTCCTCCTGAGAGAAGCAGCAATCATGACCAAGCATTCATCGGTCTCCCAGCCCGCGTCCCATGATCCGCGGCAAATGCGCCGCGTCCTGTTTTCCAGCTACCTCGGCAGCGTCGTCGAGTTCTACGACTTCCTGCTCTATGGCATTGCAGCATCGCTGGTCTTCGGCCAGGTGTTCTTTGCCAACCTTGACCCGATGGTGGGCACCATCGCATCCTTCGGAACCCTGGCCGCGGGCTACATCGCCCGACCGCTGGGCGGAGTCATCTTCGGCCACTTCGGGGACCGGGTGGGCCGCAAGTCCATGCTGGTGATCACCATGACGCTCATGGGCGTGGCCTCCACCCTCATTGGCCTGATTCCCACCTACAACCAGATCGGCGTCGCCGCGCCGATCATCCTGGTCTTCCTGCGCGTGATTCAAGGCATTGCCGTGGGCGGCGAATGGGGCGGCGCCGCGCTGATGAGCCTGGAGCACTCCACCAAGCGCCGCCGCGGATTCTCCGCCAGCGTCACCAACATGGGCGGCCCCTCCGGCGCGCTGTTGGCCACGCTCATCATGACCGCCTGCTCCACCATGCCGGAGGAAAGCTTCCTGGCGTGGGGTTGGCGCATCCCGTTCCTGCTCAGCGCCGTCCTGGTCGGGCTGGGAATGTTCATCCGCCTGCGCATCCAGGAATCCCCGGTCTTCGCCGCGGCCCAGGCCGCCGCTGCCGCGGAGCGGAAGTCGGCAACCGGGGCCAAGAAGCCATCGGTGCCGCTCTTCGAGGTGCTGCGCCACTACCCCAAGAACGTCCTGTTGGCCGCCTTCGGCGGGGCCGGGGCATTCGTCATCCAGGGCCTGCTTGCCACCTTCGCCATCACCCTCGCGGTGGGCGGCGGCGCCGACCGCACCTCCGTCCTCATGGTCCACGGCATTGGCTCGTTCCTGCACATCTTCACCATCCCGTTCTTCGCCGCTCTCTCGGACCGGGTGGGCCGCCGCCCCGTCATGATCAGCGGTGCACTGGCCGCCGCGCTGATGGCCTACCCGCTCTTCCAGATGCTGGCCACCGGGGACATGGGATGGGTCCTTGCCGCCTTCCTGATCGGCAACCCGCTGATCCAGGCCTCGATGTACGGGCCGCTGGCGGCCTTCATTTCCGAGATGTTCGGAACGACCTCCCGCTACACCGGCGCCTCGCTGGGCTACCAGCTGGCCTCGACGCTGGGCGCAGGACTGGCCCCGCTGCTGGCCGCGACGCTGTTGACCGTGGGTAACGGGAACCCCGTGTGGGTCTCCGTCATGGTCGCCTCGATCTGCATGATCAGCGCGCTGGCCATCTTCCTCACCAAGGAATCGCACAAGCTCGACTTGGACGGGGACCGGCCGGAGCCCGCGGCACTGCCGGCGGGATCCGAAGCGGCAAACGCCGCATAGCCCTTTCGCCACCGAAGTAGGACAGGTGTCCGCGGCACACGCCACAAGCGTGTGCCGCGGACACCTGCTTTTCGCGTCAACGACCGCTCCCTTCCGTGGAATCGGGAGCCGTTTGCGCCAGGTCCCCGGAGCCGTTGCGGGACTCGGCGGGCCGGACACAGGGTCGGGGACCCGCCACACATCCCCCAAGGACTGTGTGGCGGGTCCCCGTCCGGCCCGGGGGTGCCGGGTCAGCGCACGACGATCGTGATCGCCTTGCTTGCCCTATCGACGGTGATCCGGTCCCCGTCGGCGCCGTTGGGGGCATCCATCGGCGTGGTGCCTGTGCCCGGCCCGGCCTCCGGTGAGGCGTCGCCTCCGGAGTCCGCGCCTTCGATCATCTGTGCAGTCTCGTTGAGTCCGCGGGCCTCGTCGAGCGCTCCGGCGTTTGCCGGCTCTTCGGCCCCGAGCGGATGCACGGGAGTGCCCGGCCGCCAGAACGTATAGCCCCAGTTCACGGACCAGTTGTACGACCAACGCGACCGGTTCCCGTTCGCCCTCAACAGCACGTTCGTGAAGCGCACGTCGTGACCGCTGCGGGCCAGCATCACCGGACCCGGGTTTCCCGCGAAGGTGAACTGGTCAAGCACGGATCCGTCCGGTGCATGCGAGCGGAACACCAACCCGTTGAGCCGCACCGTGTTGATGCCGGAGTTGTAGATCCGGATATTGGCGCGGATGAACGTGTCGCCGCCGGATCCGAGGAAGACCGGGGAGACCTGGATCGAGTACCAGATCCGGGAAGCCGCCTCGAGCGCCGCCCGGGCGTCGATCCGGCCGAACCCGAAGTGCTGGTCCCTGCCCCCGGCACCCAGATCCCGCGCCGTCAGCTTGATGATGTCCTCGACCTCCCACGAGCGCAGCCCCGGATCGACGGCAAGGACCAACGCCATGAGGCCAGCGACATGCGGAGTCGCCGAGGACGTGCCGTTGAACGTGTTGACGTAGTTGCCGCCGGAGTAGCCGCCCGAACCCATCATGTCGGTGGTCGGGATCTTGACCCCCGGCGCCACCACGTCGACCTCCGGGCCGTAGTTCGAGCCCCACCAGGTCTCGCCGTCGAGGCTGGTCCTGCTCTTGCGCTGGTCCCATTGGTTGCTGGCACCGACCGCGAGGAATCCCGGGATCGAGGGGGAGAGGCGGGCGGGGTAGCCGACACCGAGGCTGTCGCCGTTGCCCGTGGCCGCCGCGATCGGGGTGCCCCTCCCGCCGCGCCCGTTGGTCTGGGCGTAGCGGAACGCGTTGGCCACCACGGTGCTGGCGCCACTGCCCCACGAATTGGAGAGCACGTCGGCCCCGAGGTCGACGGCCTTGCGCACGCCTGCGGCGATGATGGCGTCGGTGGTTGACCAGTAGCCGCCGCCGATGCCGTAGGCGATGCGGATGTGCCGCACCCGGCTGTTCGGTGCGACCCCCGCAACGCCCCGCCCGTTGTGGGCCGTCGCCGCGACGATCCCGGCGCAGGCAACGCCGTGGCCGTCGGCCGGGTTGGGGGTCGGGTCCGGGTCGTTGAAGCGGGCGTCGAAGCCGGGGGCCAGGACATAGTCCTCGTGGGCGTTGCCGCCCTCGTCGATGACCGCAACCGAGATCGCGGAGCTGCCGCGGGAGATGTCCCAGGCCTCGGGGCAGCGGATCTTGGCGATTCCCCACTGCGCGGACAGCAGCGGGTCGTTGGGCGTGAACGCCGGTCCGGTGCCGTCCGGCGCTGCCGTTTCAACGAGCTCCTCGAGGGTGCTGGTGAGGCGCGGGGAGATGCGCACGAAGTTCGGCACCGCGTACTCGACGCCTGCCTGCTCGTGCAGTTCGTTGGCGATGGCCAGCGCGGAGTCCTGCCCGCGCGCGGTGCGGACAAGGCTCGCTCCCGGCTCCGGGTAGTCCTCCTGGACGGTCTCGAGGTGGTGCTTCTTGAGCAGCCGCGCCGCGGCGTCGGTGCCGGGTTCGAACTTGACGATGAGCTCGCCCTGGTCAATGAGTGCGCTCGGCACGTCCTCGCCCTCCCCGGCCGTGGGCTCGTAGACGTCGGGGCCCCCGGCGTCCCCGGCGGCCCGTGCCCCGGCGGGCAGGGCGGTTGCCGCTGCCGCGTCATCGACCCGGAAGACCACGAGGTCCTGGTCGGTGACCCTGAGCACTTGGACCGGGTGCTGCGGGTCGGGTGAGGCCGCCGCGGATCGCGATGACAGCTCTTCGGCCTCCTCGGGGGTCGCCCGGACGGCGACGAAGTGGGTCGATGGGGCCAGCGGGACGCGCTCGCCGTCGGCGTAGTAGTAGGCCGTGGCCTCGGTGGTCTCTGACATGGGACTGCTCCTCTAGCGGGGATGGGTGCGGCGCCCCTTTGCGCCGCACACCCTAGGAGCGCCCGCGGTGGCCGGTGATACACATCCGGCCAAAAAAGTTTCCCCTCAGCGGTTCGGACCCGCCCGCCAGTCTGAGCCGAACCAGGCGAAGCTGCGCTCCAGCAGCCCGTCGCCGGCCGCGGCGAGGGCGTCCGGCCCGTCCTGTCCGGCCGCGAGCCGCCGGTGCATCTCGCCCATGGTCCGCGACGCGAGGGCGTCGGGGACGTCGGTCAGCGGCGCCACCACGGCACCCACGCCCATGGCGAGCAGGCTCGAGGTCAGGCCCAGCGCCTCGTCCCCGGGCCTCAGCCGCCCCCGCCCGGCGCCGCAGGCGGAGAGCACCACCAGCGAGGCGCGGATCGGGACATGTTCCAGCTCGTGGGCGAACAGCGAGCCGCCGTGCAGCCGCAGGGAGGAGAAGAGCGGGCTGTCCTCCCGGTGCTGCCCGTGGGCGGCGATGTGGACGACGTCGTACGCGGCCAGCGCCTCCTTGACGGCGGCAGGTTCGGCGGGGATCTGCCGGGCGCCGGGCCAGCACCCGGCCACCGCGGTGCATTCCGCCTCGGCCAGGGCCAGCCCCGGACCGGAGGCCACCGCCACGCGGGGCGGTCCCGCCAGCCGCACGGCGCCGGCAGCCCAGGCGCCCACCGAGCGGCTGAGCGCGAGTCCGCGGTGCCGCAGCCTAGGCAGCATGCCCCAGGGTAGCCTGGCCAGTTCGCCGCTGGGGATGACCACCAGCGGCCCGGTGCCGAGCTCGACGGACAGGATCAACTCCTCGAGCCGTTCCAGCGATGCGGCCAGGGAGGAGAGCACCGCCGCGGCCAGCGGGCCGGGCGGCGCGTGGCTGGCTGCCGACGCGTCGGCGAGCGCGCCGGCGACCAGGTCGGACACCTCCGCCCTGTCTCCCACGCGCAGCAGCCGCGCGGGAAATCCCGGCTCGACGTGCACCAGGTGCAGCGTGTCCCCGGACCAGAAGTAGCTCAGCACGCTTGCCGCCCCGAGATCGGCGCGGAGCAGCCGCCCGGGCAAGCGCACCGGGCCGCGCTCGCGCTGGGCCCAGTGGTGTTCGCGCAGCTCCCTCTCGATCCCGCCGATCTCCACCCGCAACGCACCCGCGCGCCCGGGGTCGGCCGTGCGCAGCTCCTCGTGGTGCCGGCGCAGGGTGGAAAAACGTGTGGCCGCCCATGCATCGGCCGGCGGGACGACCGAGGGCACCTCGGCGAGCGCCGCCCGCCAGCGTTCGGTCGCCAGCAGCGCCGCCCAGCCGTCCCCGCTCCCGGCCACCCGTTCCAGGTCCGAGCGCACGATGGGGGCCAGATGGATGGCCACGGCGGTGCGCAGGTCCAGGCTGGCCATGCCGGACCGGGCGGCGGCCGTGTCCCGCGCCGCGGCGCGCAGCAGCCTGCCGCGGCCCTGCTGGTCCGTGGTCGTGGACAGCTGCGCGAGGATGGCCAGCATCCGCGTGGACAGATAGGGGGACGCGCGCATCCGCCGCAGGCAGCGCACGGCCTCGACGTCGGGAACCGCCGTTCCGTGCCCGGCGGCGGCGATCAGGTGCAGGGCGGTGGCCCGGTCCGCGAGCCAGGGCCTGCGTGCCGCACGCGCCGCGGAGGCGAGCTCCGCGGCCTCCGCTCCGAGCCGGACATCCGGCATCCCGGGACCCAGGAGCAGCGCCTCGAGCCGCATCGACCGGGCCTCGTGCGCGCGTGCCGGCTCCCCGCGTGCCGTGGCGTCGCCCATGACCTCCGTGGCCAGGCGGACCGCGTCGGGCGTGTGGCCGGTGAGCGCGGCGCAGCGGGCCTGGTCCAGCCGGGCCTCGGCCCATTCCTCGGCCAGGCCAGCCAGGCGCAGTTCCTTCACGGCCGTGTCGAAGAGCTCGGCGGCCTCCTCGATCAGGCCCGCCTCCAGCAGCACGCGGGCGCGGTCGTGCCGGGCGACGGAGCGGTCCACGTCGGCCTCGAGCTCGTCGGCCTGCGCCATGAGGCGCAGGGCCGCCGGCAGGTCCCCGCGCAGGTACTGGACGAATCCGAGGTTGTGCAGCGCCATGAACCGGTACGCGGGCAGTCCGCTCCCCAGGTGCGCCGCGGCCCGCAGGTCCCCGGCGGCCTCGTCCAGTGATCCGGTCCGTGAACCGATCGTGCCCTTGTTCAGCAGCAGCCGGACGCGGTCATCGAGCGGGAACGCAGCCGAGTACTTCACGGCGGGCCGCAGCTGTTCCAGCGCCTCGTCGAAGTTCCCGGCGCGGGCGCCGAGCACCCCGGCCTGGATGTGGGCGAGCGCCCGGATGTCATCCCGTCCCGCCGCGACGGCTTCGCGCAGCACCGCGTCGATCTGGGCCAGGGCCGCGGGCAACCCGTGGTCATCGCAGGTCAACCACGACTCGGTGAGCCGGATCCTCAGGCCGAGCTCGAACCCCTCATCCCGGGGCAGCTGGCCCAGGTGGTGCCGGGCCGTCTCGATCTTCCGGCGTGCCTCGGCCAGCCGGTACGCGGCGATGGCCGCCCGGGCGTCGCTGTACGCGCCGGCTGCTGCCGTGAGATGGTCCGGTGCGGGCATCCCTAGAACTCGACCACCGGAGTCAGGACGGGCTTGGCCTCCGGGTCGTCGGGCTGGAGCAGGAAACGGATCGGGCCGTGGGGGATCGAGCGCCAGAGCAGGCGCCCGTGCGCATCCGAGGTGGCCCAGTGGGCGGTCCTGTCCGCGTAGAGGGCGACACGGAGGCCGCCGCCGGTGACCCAGCCGTCCACGCGCAGCCCGCCGTCCTGGTCCTCAGTGCTGCGCACCATCAGCTGCAGGGCCGAGCTGGTGAAGGTGATCGAGTCGGTGGGGCTGGCATCCACGGCGCGCAGCGCCGGCAGGTTTTCCTCCAGCGCCGTGGCGAGCTCCGCATCCAGGGCGGCGAGGGAGAGCGCGAACAGGACGCCGTCGTCCAGCGTGGGCGGCGGCGGGTCCATCGCGTCAAAGAGCTCGGCGACACTCTCCAGGATGGCGGCGTCCAGCCCGTCCAGGGGTTGCTCGTGGTTCTCGTTCATGGTGTGCTCCAGGTGGGGTCGGAGGCGAGGAAAGTGCGCAGCGCGTCCAGGCAGCGGCCGCGGGTGGGGCCGATGGACCCGACCGGGATGCCCAGCGCCGCGGAGAGGGCGGCGTAGTCGGGCGGTCCGCCGCGGCTGACGACGCGCAGGATGGCCTGGCAGCGGGGGTTTAGCCGGGAAACGTGGTTCCAGAGCGTGCGCTGGGCCTCGTCGCGCAGCAGGGCCTCGGCCGGTCCGGGTCCGGGATCGCGGGGTCCGGTTCCGGGGTCCGGCTCCTCCCACGGCAGGGTGCGCCCGCGCTCGCGGGCCACGCGCCATGCCTCGCGCCTGACGGTGGTGCCCAGCCAGGCGAGCACCGTCTGCGGGTCCCGGATCGTGTCCGCCCGGTCCACCAGCCTCAGCCAGGCGGTCTGGACGACGTCCTCGGCATCGGTGGGCTCGAGCCGGCAGGCGCGGGCCAGGTGCCACAGGGTGGGGTTCAGCAGCCTCACGAGGGGTTCAATCCGGCCGCGCCCGCCGTTGCGGAACTCCTCGAACAGCGTTGCGGCCTCCTCGACGAGGCCCGTGGCCCCGGTCATGGCCGCTTCCATCCCAGCGTGCTCCCCAGCGCCGCCCAGGCGCTCTCGAGGCGTTCGGCAAGATCCGGTGCGGCGGATCCGGCCAGGGCGCGTGCGAGTTCGGCCGCGAGGACCGGGGCCGAGAAGGACGTGCCGCTCCAGACCCCGAAGCCGCCGGAGAAGTCGTCGGGGTCAAGCGTGGCACGCGGCAGCCCGGAATTCTCCAGCGCGGCGATCATCTGCCTGTCCCCGCGCAAGTGCGTGGGCATCGTGGAGACCAGTGCCGCTCCTGGCCGGTGGCAGCTCACCCACGGCCCGGCATTGCTGAAGTAGGCGACAGTGCCGTCCGGGTTCAGCGCACCGACGCCGGCGATCGGCAGCAGCCCGGCGGCCGCAGGTCCGGCGGCGAACCCGGCAGGGTACATCGGGGCGGTCGTGGAGTTGTTGCCGGCCGAGGCGACGACCAGGACGCCGAGGCGGCCAAAGTCCTCGAGCAGCGCGCGCAGCGGGGCGTCGGCGAGCCGGTCGGCCGGGGTCTCGTGGTAGTAGCCGAGCGAGAGGCTGAGCACGTCGATGGGGCTTTCCTGGTCGCCTGTTGCAAGGGCGGAGAGCTGGCGCGTGCGCAGCGACTGGAGCGTTGCAATCAGGCACGATTCGGAAACCACGCCGTCGTCTGCCATGACGGGGATGCCGAGGATGCGGGCCTCGGGGCAGCGTTGGCGGATGATCCCGGCGATGAACGTCCCGTGGCCGGCGAAGGGCGGCAGCGTGCCGTCCAGCGGGTTGCGCACCGGTTCGGGGACCGCGGATCCGGGGACCGTCCCGTGGCGCCCGAGCAGGTGCCCGTCGACGTGGACCTCGGCGGTCGCGGTCGCCGGGTCCTGGAACCACGGGTGCTGCTCCAGGCCGGTGTCGGGCACGACCACCACGGGCGCCCGTTTGGTGCGCGGGCGGCCCACGAGCGGGTCCGGCAGCACCACCGACACCGGGGTCCGGCCGCCCATGCCGGGCGATCCGTAGCTGGTGGCCGGGGCACCGGCGACGCCTGCGTAGTAGGGAACGCCCGCGTAGTAGGGCACCCCTGCGTAGTACGGGGTGGCGACCATCGCGTGGTCCAGGGCCACGCCGGCCTCTGCCCCTGCCCGGCGCAGCCTCCCGAGCACCTGCCAGGCGTCGACGTCCTCCGGTTCGCCGTGCAGGACGAGCCGGCCGATCGGCGGCGCGAGCTTCACCGGGGCCCGCTCATCCCCGGGCGCGATGCCCAGCGGCGTGGCCTCCACCTTGATCCCCAGCTCCCCTGCCACCTTGTTGATGGTGTCGAGACGGCCGGCGAGCTCGCCCGGCTCCGCGGAGATCAACAGGGAATCCGCCACGTAAGCGCTCGCCCCACCTCCGGGCGGGACCACCGCGCGAAGGTTCCAGGCCGCTGCGACCAGCGGGTCGATCTGCGGGAAGGGATTGCTGGCGACAGCCATGGGCTCGGTCATGGTGGTCC
Source organism: Paeniglutamicibacter sp. GQ140 (assembly GCF_059759235.1). NCBI lineage: Bacteria > Bacillati > Actinomycetota > Actinomycetes > Micrococcales > Micrococcaceae > Paeniglutamicibacter > Paeniglutamicibacter sp. GQ140. The sequence goes on along the minus strand of NZ_JCAXDW010000001.1, from coordinate 154,483 downwards.
TCTCAAGATCGTGTTCCTGAGACTTAGGAGGGGCTTGGCTCGGCGGTGATACATCCATGGTGGAAGGGAACATCTCGGCGCCATTCCAACATGGTCGAATCCTACGCCCGATCCGGGCACCTTGCGCCGGTGAACCGGCGGGGAAAGACCTCGTTGCCGGCATTGCGGGAGGCCGGCCCCTTGCCGGCCCCTTGCCGGGCAGAGGCCCGGCGAGAGTCGGGCAGCAAAAAGGTCCGCCCTGCGGGGTGCCACCAATGATGGCATCCCACAGGGCGGACCCGTGCGTGTCGGTGGTGCTTAGCGGGCGCCGGCCAGCTGCACGGCGACGTCCACGATCATGTCTTCCTGGCCGCCGACGTAGCCGGCCTTGCCGATTTCCTCGAGGATGCGGTAGGCCGGGACGCCATAGCGTTCTGCCGCGCGCTCGGCGTGGATCAGGAAGGAGGAGTAGACCCCTGCATAGCCCTGCATGATGGAGGCGCGGTCCATGACCGGCATGCGGGTGATGAACGGCTTGACGACGTCCTCGGCCGCGGCCATGACGCCCTGGATGTCGACGCCGGTCTTGATGTCCAGGCGGTCGAACGCTGCGGCGAGGACCTCGGTGGGGGAGTTGCCCGCACCGGCGCCCAGCGCCATCAGGGTGCCGTCGATCTGCTTGGCACCTGCACGTACGGCGAACACCGAGTTGGCCACGCCGAAGCTCATGTTCTGGTGGCCGTGGAAGCCGACCTGCGCGTCGTCGCCGAGCTCGGCGACCAATGCTGCAACGCGGTCCGAGACATCGTCAAGGATCAGTGCGCCGGCGGAGTCGACCACGTAGACGCACTGGCAGCCGGCGTCGGCCATGATGCGTGCCTGCTTGGCGAGCTCCGCCGGGGTGACCCGGTGGCTGAGCATCAGGAAGCCGACGGTTTCCATGCCGAGCTTGCGGGCGTGCTGGAAGTGCTGGATGGAGACATCCGCCTCGGTGCAGTGGGTGGCGATGCGGGCCACGGAGGCTCCGGCGTCGTACGCCTGGTTGAGGTCGTGGATGGTGCCCAGGCCCGGGAGCATCAGCACGGCGATCTTGGCCTGCTTGGCCTCGTCAACCGCTGCCTTGATCAGGTCAAGTTCCGGGGTCTTGGAGAATCCGTAGTTGAAGGAGGATCCGCCCAGGCCGTCGCCGTGGGTGACCTCGATGACCTCGACGCGGGAGTCGTCCAGCGCGCGGACCACGGAGCGGACGTGTTCCTCGGTGAACTGGTGGCTCATGGCGTGCGAACCGTCGCGCAGCGTGGTGTCGGTGAGGCGGATGTCGAAGGTGGTGTTCATGGGTGCAGTCATGATGTGCTTCCCCGTTCCTACTAGTTGGCCAGCGCGTTGGTGCGCGCGGCGTCGATTTTGTCGGAGAGCAGGTCCGCGGTGCGCGTGGCTGCTGCGGTGATGATGTCCAGGTTGCCGGCGTATTCGGGCAGGTAGTCGGCGGCGCCCGCCACCTGGACCCAGATGCCGACGCGGCCAAAGCCGCCCCAGTCCTCGCGGGCTTCGTCGAATTGCGGTTCCAGGCGCAGCTCGTAGCCGGGGACGTAGTCGCGGATGGAGGCGGCTGCCTCATCGATGGCCGCGCGGATGGCGTCCTGCGTGGCGCCGGGTGCTGCTGCTTCGGCGGGGATCATGCAGTAGATGGTGTTGCGCATCATCATCGGTGGTTCCACCGGGTTGATGATGATGATGGCCTTGCCGCGCTTGGCACCTCCCACGACCTCCAGGGCCTTGGCGGTGGTCTCGGTGAATTCGTCCACGTTGGCGCGGGTGCCCGGGCCTGCCGACTTCGAGGCGATGGACGCGACGATCTCGGCGTACTCAACGGGAACCACGGAGGAAACGGCGGCGACGATCGGGGTGGTGGCCTGGCCGGCACAGGTAATCATGTTCACGTTCATGGTGTCGGTGAGCGTTTCCAGGTTCACCACCGGGGCGAGGTACGGACCCACTGCGGCGGGGGTCAGGTCGATGGCGTGGATGCCGGCGGCCTTGTATTTCGGGGCGTTGGCCTCGTGGGCCTTGGCGGAGGTGCATTCGAAGACGAAGTCGGGCAGCTCGTCCTGGGCCAGCAGCCAGTCCACGCCCTCGGCGGAGGTGGTGATGCCCAGGCGCTTGGCGCGGGCCAGCCCGTCGGAGTTGGGGTCGACGCCGATCATGTACTTGACCTCGACGTTGGTGGAGCGGCGCATGATCTTGAACATCAAGTCGGAGCCGATGTTGCCGGAGCCGACGATGGCGGCTGTTTTCTTGGCCATGGGGTTGCTACTTCCTGAGAAAAGGTATCGAAGAAAAAAGGGTGGGGGTTAGACGAAGTTGATGCTCAGCGAGCCCAGGGGCCCGAAATCGGCGGTGGCCGACTGTCCGGCGATCACCGGCAGGGCGCCGGTGAAGGAACCGGGTAGGACGAGCTGTCCGGCTTCCAGGGAGACGCCCTGCTCTCCCAGCACGTTGGCCAGCCACGCCAGCGGGGCCACCGGATCGCCCATGACGTCGGTGCCGGTGCCGGTGGAACGCACTTCGCCGTCGATGAGCAGCGAGCACTCGATCGAGCCGAGGTCCTCGACCTTCACATCCAACGGGGTGGTGCCCACGGCGATTGCGCCGCAGGAGGCGTTGTCCGCGACGGTGTCGACCAATCGGATGTCCCAGTTGGCGACGCGCGAATCGATGATCTCGATGGCCGCGTAGACCTCGCCGATCGCGGCGGCCGCCTGCTCGCGGGTCACGCCCGGGCCGGTCAGGGTTTCCTTCAGGACGAAGCCGAATTCGGGTTCAACCTTGGGGGAGATGAAGGTGTTGGCGGCGATCTGCGCGCCCTCGTGGTGCACCATGTCGGTGAAGAAGAAGCCGAAGTCCGGGGAGTCCACGCCGAGCTGCTTCTGCATGGCCAGCGAGGTCAGCCCGACCTTGCGCCCTGCCAGCACGCGGCCGGCGGCGAGGTGGGCGCGCAGCTGGGAGTCCTGGATGCGGTAGGCATCGGTGACGTCCATGTTTTCCACGCGGTCGCGCAGCGGGGCGATGGGTTCAAGCGTTTGGGTGGCGGTCAGCAGGTCCGCGGCCAGGGATTCGAGGAGTTGGGTGCGTTCGGTGCCCATGGTGGTTTCGCTCATTTCTTCAGTACCGCGGTGGTGACGCCAAAGCCGGCAATGTATTCCTTGATCGGCTTGTAGAACTCGTAGTTGACCTCGTATTCGCCGCAGGCGCGCAGCGCCGAGTAGGCGGCGACCCAGGTGCGGACCTCGTGCGAGGAGTGCCCGGCGACCGCGTCCATCTCGTCGGCGGTGTAGGCGTCGAAGCCCTCGACGTTCCCCGACTTGCAGACCTCGAGGAAGGCGCGGTCCCATTCGGGGTTCAGATCCATGATGTCTGCCTCGCCAGCGGCGAACTTGATGGCCGTGTTGATGGTGTTGGCCTGGCGGGCGGCGCGGGCCTCCGGGGTGGGGTTGCGGCCGTTGGTCAGCATGGCGCGCTGTGCCTCGGTGGCGGTGGCGATCTGCGGGACCGGCGGGTCGTGGGACAGGCCGCCGGAACCGATGAACAGGACCTTCTTGTCGGAGTCCTTGAAGTATTCGCCCACGGCCTGCCCGAACTTGCGCACGCGGGAGACCTTGGTGAAGGGGCGGGCCACGGAATTGACGAAGATCGGGATCACCGGGACGGTGTCCAGCCCGCCGAAGATGATTTCCATGGGCTGCACGGCCCCGTGGTCGACCTCCATCTTGCGGGAGATTGCGGTGTCGATGTCCTGGTCGATGATGTACTGGGCCAGCTTCTCGGCCTCGTTCGTCGGGACGTTGATCGGCCCGGCCCAGGAGTCGTAGTCGCCGGTGCCCAGCGCTTCGTAGCCCACGCAGAACGGCGGCATCAGGTCGTAGAAGAAGCCGTTGTAGTGGTCCGGGCCGAAATTGACGACCAGATCCGGGTTGAAGTCCTTGGCAAAGGCACGGACCTGCTCGAAGGCCGCGTTGACCGCTGCCTTGACGTCTTCGGGCGGATTCGTGTGCCCCAGCAGGGGCGAGTGCGACATGGCGATCAGTGCTTGTTGCATTCCTGGCGCTCCATTCGATCGGCGGCTAGAAGATCTTGCTTGCATTCATTCCATCCCATGCGCCGCACGAAGGCACGCCGATGTTCCATTCAGCGGCACGAAACATTTGTTGTCTTGCGGGCAGCGCCATTGAATCCCGCGAAAATTGCGCTCTGGTTCATCGAGCAAAAGCGTGCACTAGTGCATAATTTAGGCATGGAACAGATCAACGAGGGCGTCCGCTCCGCCCGGCGCGGCCGTCAGTGGACGCAAATCCACGAGGCGGCGGTGGCATTGGTGCTGGAAAAGGGCCTGGCGGCGACGACCATTGATGCCGTGGCCGCGGCGGCCGGTGTTTCGCGGCGCAGCTTCTTCAACTACTTCCCCACCAAGGAGGATGCGGTGCTGGGCACCCGCGATCCGTGGCTCCCGGAGGCCGACTGGGAGGATTTTGTTTCCTCGAGTTTGGCGGTGTTGCCGCGCACCGCCAAACTGCTGGCGGCCGTGCTGAACACCAGCACGCAGGCGGGGGAGGGATTTAGGCGCCGGCGCGAAATGGTGCGCGCCTTTCCCGAGCTGCGCCGGCGCACCCACGTCCACGTGCAGGCGGCCGAGCAGCTGGTTTCCACCGCGCTGATCGAGCGGCTCAAGCCCCACCAGGCGGCGCTGCTGGCCCACGAACTGCCGAACGATCCCGGCGCGCAGCACGCCCTGGTGCTGCTGGCCGGGACCATCACCCGCTATGCGTTCACCGAGGACCCGGAGGAATTCGCGCGCGACTGGCAATCGGCAGTGATCCGGGCCAGTGCGATTTTCGGCGCCTTGCTGCATCCTGTATCGCGCTAATCCGCCGGAAATGAGTCCATGTGCAGAAGCGGCGGCCCCCCGAGAACGAATCGTCGTGTCGGGATGCCGCCGCCTGGAGCCTGGAGCGCCTAGTCGCTCGCGGCCCTGCTTCGGGTCTCCTTGGACAGGTAAACGCACACTGCGGCAACAACGATCAGGAAGATGAAGTACCACGCGATGTTGTTGGTGCCTCCGCCGTTGTCCAGGGCGATCAGCCACTGGGCCATCAGAGGCGCGGTGCCCGCCCCGAGGACCGATCCGACCTGGTAGGTCAGGGAGACGCCGGTATAGCGGGCGTTGGTGTCGAACTTCTCCGCCAGGAACGCGCCGACCGGTCCATACATCGAGGCCTGGATGATCGGGTTGCCGACCATGAAGCCCAGGGCGATCAGCCAGAAGCTGCCCGAATTGAACAGGGCAAACATCGGGAATACCAAGACCACCGAGATCACGGCCCCGGCGAGCATCACCGGGCGGCGGCCGAACCGGTCCGAGAGCCAGGCGAAGAACGGGATGGCGAAGATGTGCAGGAAGTTCGAGGCGGTCAACATCATCAGGGCCTGTTGCTGGGTCATGGCACCGGTGGCAACCACGTGCGGGACCATGAAGACACCCATCAAGGCCTGCATGAACAGCGGACCGGCGATGCCGAGAATCCCCAGGACCGTTTCCCGCGGGTACTCGCGCAGCACGCGGAGGATCGGGGCGCCGGTGGGCGCGGCGTTCTCGCCCTGGGCCTTGAGGAAGTCCGGGGACTCTGTCACGCGGTAGCGCATGTACAGGCCGATGATGACCAGCACCACGGAGAAGAGGAACGGGATCCTCCAGCCCCAGGCCAGGAACTCCTCGCGCGGCAAACCGGCAAAAAGTCCAAGCACGAGGGTGGCGAGCACCGCGCCGGCCGGACCGCCAGAGACGGCGACGGAGGCGGCAATGCCGCGGTTCTTTTCCCCGACGTGCTCGGCTGCCATCAGGGTCGCGCCGGCCCATTCACCGCCCACGGCCAGGCCCTGGATGATGCGCAGCAGCACCAGGGCGACCGGGGCGGCCATGCCGATGGTCTGGTAGGTGGGCATCAACCCGATGCAGACGGACACCAGGCCCATCATCATCAGCGTGATGAAAAGGATGTTCTTCCGACCGAAGCGGTCACCGAAATGACCAAAAATGATGCCGCCCACTGGCCTGGCGACGTAGCCGGCCAGCAGGATCACGAAGGAAAGGGCGGTTCCCACGGCGGGGTCCATGGTCTCGGGGAAGAACAGGTAGGGGAATACCAGTCCGGCGGCCGAGCCGTAGAGGAGGAAGTCGTAGTACTCCACTGACGAGCCCAGGAAACTGGAGACCAGGGCACGGCGGGAGTCCTTGCCGGAAGTGCCTGCTGCGGCCGGTGAATGAACGGGATGCGTGGTCTGGGTCAACGTGTCTCCGAAAAAAGAAAAATTGCTGAGGGGGATGACACAACCATGGCCGCTGTGATCGGGCGCACCAAAACGGCGTTCCGTCAGGCGGAACGTTATTCAGAACACATGCAATCGAAGGCTGGCGGTGGAAGCGATTCGTTCGCGGGGAACGGCAGGAGCCGGAGTCGACCGTCTAGGCCGTTTGCGCGTGGCGCAGTTGCTGGCGCTGGCGCGCACTGACGGCGGCGACGGCACGCGAGGCCGCGTAGCAAACCTTGCGCAAGACCTCGGATTGGGAATCGGGCACGAACTTTCCGGTGGGGCCGGAGATCGACAGCGCCGCCACCGGTTTGCCTGCCGGGCCCATCACGGGCGCGGCGATGCAGTTCAGGCCGGTCAGTATTTCTTCCCTGTCAAAGCCCACATGCTCCTGGCGGATCGTGGACAGTTCCCGGCGGAGCACCTCCGGGTCGGTGATGGTGTGCGGTGTCCACGCCGGCAGTTCGCCGCGTAGCACCTCGTCGGCGCTCGTGGGGTCGAAGGCGAGCAGGACCTTGCCCACCGCGGTGCAGTAGGCAGGCGCCTTCCCGCCGATCCGGGAGGGGCTGCGGACTTGGAGGTGCCCGTAGAGCTTGTTCAGGTAAATGACGTCGGTGCCCTGCAACACCGCCAGGTGCACGGTTTGCTTGGTCAATTCATACAGATCGGCGAGATAGGGCGTCAGCACGTCGCGCATCCGTCCGTGCGTGGCCGATTCCTGGGTATCGCCGAGGCTTAGGATCATCTTGCCCAGGCGGTAGGCGTTGCCCGCCCGCTCCACGGCGCCGTTGCGCTGAAGCATCCCCAGCAGGCGGAACGCCGTGGACTTGGAAAGATCTGCACGCCGGGCGAGCTCGCTGACACCAACACCGCTCACCGAATCCGACCCGAAGGCATTGAGCAGTGACATGGCCTTGTCCACGGCGGTGCGTTCATCTCGCTGCGGTGCTGTGCTCAATGACATGCTTGGGAACCTCCAACGTTTCCGCCCGGATGAATTGCCACGAGTTTTGGGCGTGTTACAAGTGTCCCGGGGAAGTCCGGGTGGGTCAAACACCGGGGATGCGCACCCTGGCGGGTCAGCTTCCCCAGGGGCGCCGCGATGTGGGCCCCGTTTCGGGCGGGTGCCGGGCAGGCCGAAGCCCCGCCGGTCCTGTTGTGGACGGGCGGGGCTTGCGGGCGGCTGCCTGGGGAAACTACTTGGCCATGTGCAGTGCGAGGTACTGCTTGATGACCTGGTTGAATTCGTGGGCGCGCTCGACCTGTGACCAGTGGCCGCACTGGTTGAAGATGTGGGCATCGGCGGTGGGGATGACGGCCTGCAGTTCGTGGGTGCGGCTCACGGGGATGACGACGTCCTGCATGCCGTGGACCAGGAGCACCGGGATCTCGAGCTTGCCCAGGACCTCGAAGTCCAGCGGCAGGGCGTCGCGGTCGCGGTCGCGGGCGGTGACGACCTCGACGAGGCGGTCGGAGGCGGTGTCGTTCAGCGCCGAGGCGTAGCGCAGGGAGACGAGTTCGTCGGTGACCAGGGACTTGTCCACGACGAACTGCTCCAGGGTGCGGCGGATGCCGGCCTCGGAGAGCTCGGGCTTTGCGTGGCCGGAGAGCGCCGCGGTCTTCTTGGCTCCGCCGGTGCCCATCGAGACGATGCCGAGCAGGCGCTCGGGGAAGTCGATGGCAAATTGCATGGCGACCCAGCCGCCGATCGAGTTGCCGACGATCCAGGTCTTGTCGATGCCCAGGGCGTCCAGGACACGGACGGAGTGGCGGACCCATTCCTTGATGCCGTATACGATGCCCTCGGGCACGACGGTCTGGCCGTAGCCGACGGAGTCGATGGCGATGCAGCGGCCGGACTCGGCCAGTTCGGGGAGGTTCAGCCACCAGTTGGCGGCGGCGGTGACGCCGGTGCCGGAGCCGTGGAGGAAGAGGATCGGGGTGCCCTCGCCGAGCTCGTGGTAGTGGGTGATTTCGCCCGGGGCCGTTTCCAGCCACTTGTCTTCGAGGCCGAAGAAGGCGTCGGTCGTGTAGTCGGGGATCTGGGTGACGGTCATCGTGGAACTCCTGAGTCAGTCGGTGAGCCTTAAGGCGGTTTAGCTCCACCCTAGACGCGGGCCCGGGGGCCGCGGGATGGCCTGTGCCGACCAGCGGCACGAAATCGGAGGTCGCGGGAACCGTAGTCTCCACAAAACTTGACCATCGTCCACCAAGACTTGCATTGGTGCAACTATTTTCCACTGGCCGGTGGGGCTTCCCCGCGGCGAAAGCGCGTGGGAAACGGTGCGAATGCCGCAAGGGCCGCGGGAGGACTCCGGGGTGGTGGAGCGTCGGGCGGCTACGCTGTTTCGGTTGCCGGACCAATCGTGGCAGATTACGAGGAAACTCCGCGCATCACCCGCCCACGTCGGATGGCGGATTCTCCGCCGGAGAATTGCGCTGGTACTTCGGCAGGAAGCCAGCCGTTGCACCGGTCCCAGACATTGCCGCCCATTGCGTGGAGCCAGTACCCGTTGGCCGGTCTTAGCGGGCGGCCGAATCGCTGGCCCCGCGCCGCGGTGTGGCTTTGTGTCCCGCGGTGCCCGCGCGGGATGATGGGAGGGTGAAGCGGCGCTCCGGGAGACCTGCGGCTTCCCTGGCCACTGACCTCCGACCGAACGGCAGCACCCATGAGCATTGAATCCATCCTGATCGTTGGAGGCGGCCTGGCCGGGTTCACCGTGGCACAGAACCTGCGCGCCCGCGGCTACGCGGGGAGCCTGCAGATCATCGACCCGGCCGGGATCCCGTATGACCGCCCGCCGCTGAGCAAGGGCTACCTGCTGGGGGACAAGGACGCCGCGGCCATCGAGTTGGCCCCCGCTTCCTGGTTCGCCGAACACCGCATTGGGCTCGTCCCGGCCACGGTCCGTGCCCTGGCGCTCGAGCCCCTGGGGGTGGAGCTGGAGGACGGCGCAGTGTTGCAAGCGGACCGCCTGGTGCTGGCCACCGGCGGCTCCGCACGCCCGCTGCCGATCCCGGGCGGTGAGCTTGACTCGGTGCTGGTGCTGCGCGACCGCCAGGACGCGGACCGGCTGCGGGCAAGCATCGCCCCGGGGACGCGGTTGGCCATCGTCGGGGCGGGTCTCATCGGCGCGGAGGTCGCCTCCTCGGCGCTCGCGCTGGGTGCCGAGGTCACGCTGATCGACCCCGTCGAGACGCCGCTGGTCCCCGCCGTGGGCCCGGAGCTGGCCCGGCGCCTGCACGCCATGCACGCCGGCGCCGGCATCACCGTCATCCACGGCACGCCCGCGGGCATCACGCGGACCGGGACGGGCCACCGGATCGAGCTGGCCGATGGCCGGGTGATCGAGTGCGACGAGGTGCTGGTGGGCATCGGCATCACCCCCAACACCGCCCTGGCCGAGGCGGCAGGGCTGCAGACCGACAACGGGGTGCTGGTGGATGAAAACCAGCGCACCTCCCGCCCCGGCGTCTACGCGGTGGGGGACATGGCCCGCACCCGAAGGCCCGACGGGACGCTGGCCCGGCGCGGCGAGCACTGGGAACACGCCATGAACACCGGGGCAACCGCGGCTGCCGCGATACTCGCCCAGGAGCCGCCGGTGCACGGCGCCTCCTGGTTCTGGTCGGATCGGCACGGCACCCACGTCGAGGGCGTGGGGGACATGAACGCGGACGGCACCACGATCCTGCGGATCCACGACGGCGAGCCGGTGGCCGCCTTCCGCGTGGCCGCCGACGGGACGATGCTGGGGGCCGCGGCCCTCGACGGCGGGCTGACCATCAAGGCGGCGCGGCGCATCATCGACCGGGGCATCATCGTCCCGGCCGAGGCGCTCGCCGATCCCGGGGTGCCGCTGCGCAAGCTCGCCCGCTAGCGGCCTCTGCCCCTTGCCCCGCCGCCCCGGGCAGGGCCAGACTGGAGAAGCACGCAACCGGACAGGGCGGGGGAAGGCATGGATTCCACGGGCGGCGCAGCTGCAACGGGCCGGCGCGCGGTGGACCTGGGGGACACGGAGATGCTCGAACCGGGCACCGCGCTGCTTATCGGGAGCGAAACCAGCGGGCACCCCGATGACATCGGCCTCTTTCGCACCGAGAACGGGGACTACTTCGCGCTTGACGACGAATGCCCGCACGAGGTTGCTTCGCTGTCCGAGGGGTGGATCGAGGGGGAGGAGATCGAGTGCCCGCTGCATTCCTCCCGCTTTGGACTACGCGACGGCAAGGTGCTGTGCCTGCCGGCGACCAGTGACGCCCGCACCCACCGGGTCGAGGTGGCAAACGGCCGGGTGCTCCTCTACCCGGGAACCCCTGCCTGAGGAATCCGCGACCGCGGAATGCCCGCCGCCGCCATCCCGCGGTCAGGAACCCGGACGGAACTTCGCCACGCGCACCAGGGCCTCATCGGTGCCCAGCTCGGCCCGGTCCGCGGCGTGGGTCCAATAGTGTTCGAGGGTGTGCAGCAGCAGATCCGGGTTGGCCGTGAGCTCGTGGACCAGGATCACCATCCGCCCGGCCTTTTCCCGCCCGGGGTTCGGGGCCGTCCGGGGGTGCACCACGATCCAGGCCGGTCCGCGCCTGCCCAGGGGCCGGCGCCGCGCCGGATCGGTCGCCTCGATGCCCGCGACATCGTTCCAGTAGATCTCCCGCGGGCCGCGCGAGGAGTGGAGCACAATGCGGCTGCGGGTGAGGTAGACGCCGGGTTCCTGGGCGGTCGCGGCAATGCGCGCCAGCCGGATCCCGCGGTTGAGCACGTAGACGCCCACGCCCAGCAGGAAGATCGTCAGCAGGACGATGAGCACCATCGGGTCGTAGTTGTGCATGATCAGCAGCCTGGCGCCCAGCGCCACGGTGGCCACCAGGATCACCACCGCCAGCCCCATCACCACCGCAGCCCACTGCGCCGAGGTCCGGAATATCGGGAACAGGGTCGCGGCGCGCTGCCCCGTGGAGGTCAGCACCGCCTCGGTGGCCGCGGCACGATCCGCCGCGGGGCGGCGGAAGGCCGCGGCGACTCCCAGCAGCACCGCCAGTGCGCTGGCCACCAGGGCGGTGGCCAGCACCGGGCTGGCATGCAGCGCCGCATAGACCCCCGTGCCGGCCAGGAAGGCAAACAACACAAATGACGGCAGGAGGTGGTGCGCCAGCTTCCAGCCGCTGTGGCGCGGCGCCCACAGTGCTGCCCTGGAACCGGTTTCGCTCATGCTCCCAGCCTAAGCCGCGCGCAGGGTGAAAGCCGCTACACACCGCGGCAAGCCGCCTTCTTCAAGGGGGCACCGCGGCCAATTCTGGCCTACGATAAACGCATCATGGAATCGATTCGCAAACGTGTAAAACTGATCACCTGGCTGCTTATTGCCTCCCTGGTCGTCGGCACCGGTGCCGGCATGCTGTCGGGCGTGCTCTAGATGGCCGCCGACTCACAGGACCCCACGGCCGTGGCCGGCGGCGGCGAGGCCGGGCTTCCCGAGGCCCTGCGCGCGCCGAGCGTCGACGTCAAGCGCGGCTGGGTCGCCTCGGTTGTCGCCATCAACATCGGCATCAACATTGTCTTCTTTGCCCCCATCAACGTGCTGCTCGGGCTGCAGGCAACGTCCATCGACCCCGGGTCGAAGGAAGCCATCCTGTCGCTGGTCACCGCCTGCGGCGCGTCGGTGGCGCTGGTGGCCAACCCGCTCTTCGGGGCGCTCTCCGACCGCACTGTCTCGAAGATGGGGCGCCGCTCGCCGTGGATCCTGGCCGGGGCCATCCTGGGCGCCGCCTCGCTGCTGATGCTCTCCGGGGCCACGACCGTCGCGCTGATGCTGCTGGGCTGGTGCGGCCTGCAGGCCGGCGCCAACGCCGCCTATTCGGCCGTCACCGCCACCATCCCGGACCGCGTGCCGGAGCGCCGGCGCGGGGGCATCGGCGGGCTGGCCGCCATGGGCCAGACCGTGGGCATCCTGCTGGGCGCGGTGGTCGGCTTCGCCATCACCGGCAACATCGCCGTCGGCTACATCATCTGCGCCGCGGCCCTGCTGGTTTCCGTGATCCCCTACCTGCTGCGGTCCAACGACCCGCAGTTGCCGCGCGAGTTCCGCCCCGCCTTCAACCTGCTGGAGTTCGCGAAGGGGTTCTGGATCAACCCGCTGACCCACCGCGACTTCGGGTGGGCCTGGCTGACCCGGTTCATGATGAACACCGGCAACCAGATGACGATCGTGTATCTGCTCTTCTTCCTTACCGACGTGGTCAAGCACCCCGACCCCGCCGGCGGGGTGTTGGTGCTGACCGGCATCTACGCGGTCATGGTCATCATCAGCGCCGTCATCCTGGGGCCGATCAGCGACAGGTCCGGGAAGCGGAAGATCTTCGTGATCGTCTCCTCCATCGTCGTCGCCTGCTCCGCATTGATCATCGCGGTGTCGCAAAACTTCACCGGCGCGATCATTGGCGCCGGTGTGCTGGGGCTGGGCTTCGGCGCCTACCTGGCAGTGGACTTCGCGCTGTTGACCCAGGTGCTGCCCTCGGCCAAGTCCCGCGGCAAGGACATGGGCGTGATCAACGTGGCCAACTCGCTGCCGCAGGTCATCGCCCCGGCGCTGGCCTTCTTCGCGGTGAAGGTGCTCGGCGGCTACACGGCACTGTTCGTCGTTGCCGCGATCATCGGCATCTTCGGGGCGATGCTCGTGCGGAACATCCGCTCCGTGCCCTAGCCGAAAATCTGTGACGGTGCCGGGTCCTGTCTGCTGGCTCACCAATGCCCTGGCGGCCGGGCCCGCGCGGCTAGGCTGTTTCCCATGGATTGGTTACGCGACGCTTCGTTTGGATGGGCCTTTGCGTTCCTTTTCCTGCTGGCCATGGCACGGGCAAACATCACCTACTGGATCGGGCGGGGCATTGCCGCCGGGGTGGAACACACCCGCTTCCAGCACCTACTCAGGGGCCCGATCTACCAACGCGCCGAGCGCTTCATCCAGCGCTGGGGCGTGTTTGCCGTTCCGCTCTCGTTCATGACCGTGGGCATCCAGACGGCCGTCAACGCCAGCGCCGGCGTCGCCCGGATGCCGCTGCTGCGCTACCTTCCGGCGGTGGTGGCCGGGTGCCTGATCTGGGCGACCATCTATTCCACCGTGGGCATGGCCGTGATCTATGCCTGGCTGGCCCTGGGCTGGCAATGGATTGCCGCCGGGGCACTGCTGCTTCTCGTCGCGACCCTGGCGTGGATCCGCCACCGCCGCAAGGACTCCTGAAAACCGGCCCCGGGCAGCGGGACCGCCGTGCCGCTGGCAATTCCGACGGGGCTCCGGGCTTCGACTCTGCCCTTCCTGCAGCGCGTCGGGAAGCGGGGCAAATATTCATCGGTAGGATTCAGGAAACCAATGAATTATTGCGAAAGACGGGTATCGACGTGGCCATCACGACCAGGACTCCTCGCCAGGGCGGCCCCGTGGAGCTCGATGACATCGACCGCGGGTTGCTGCGCATGCTCACGGAGAACGCCCGCCGCACCAACAACTCGCTGGCCGAGGAACTGGGCATCGCCCCCTCGACCTGCCTGGCGCGGCTCAACGCCCTGCGCTCGGCCGGGGTCATCCGCCGCTTCACCCTGGAAATCGACCCCGAGGTCCTGGGCCATGCACTCGAGGCCCTGATCTTCGTGAAGATCCGCCCGGGCGCCCGCCACCTCATGTCGAGCTTTGCCGAGGAAATGCGCGCCAAGCCCGGGGTCACCCAGCTCTTCTTCCTGGGCGGCGCCGACGACTTCCTGATCCACGTCGCGGTGCGCGACTCCAAGGACGTGCGCCAGTTCGTGCTCGACAACCTCTCGGCAAACCCCGCGGTGGCCACCACCCAGACGTCGCTGGTCTTCGAGCACAGCCAGGGCGCGGTGCCCTGGCTGTAGCCCGGATTTACCAGGAGACCTCGCGCGGACGCCCCTCCTCGTAGCCGGCGGCGGACTGCACCCCGACGATGGCGCGATCGCGGAATTCGGCAATCGAGTCGGCCCCGGCGTAGCTGAAGGCCGAGCGGACCCCGGAGACGATCGAATCGATCAGGTCCTCCACGCCCGGCCGATGCGGATCCAGGTACATGCGGGAGTGCGAGATCCCCTCCTCGAAGAGTGCGGCGCGGGCGCGTTCGAAGGCCGACTGGTGCCGGGTGCGCTGCTGCACCGCGCGGGCCGAGGCCATGCCGAAGCTTTCCTTGTAGAGCCGGCCCTCGCCGTCGGATGCCAGGTCCCCGGCCGATTCGTAGGTCCCGGCGAACCAGGATCCAACCATCACGCTGGCGGCGCCGGCGGCCAGTGCCAGGGCCACGTCGCGCGGGTACTTGACCCCGCCGTCGGCCCACACCTCGACGCCGGCCTCGCGCGCCGCGGCCGCGCATTCCAGGACGGCGGAGAATTGCGGGCGTCCCACCCCGGTCATCATCCGGGTGGTGCACATGGCCCCCGGCCCCACCCCGACCTTGAGGATGTCGGCCCCGGCTGCGGCCAGGTCGAGGGTGCCGGCGGCCGAGACCACGTTTCCCGCGGCGATCTGGATCCGCCGTCCGGTGCGCTGGGCAAAATCGTCGCGGGCCGCGACCGCCAGCGGCAGCGCCTCGATCATCCGCTCCTGGTGGCCGTGGGCGGTGTCCAGCACGATCACGTCCACGCCCGCCTCGAGCAGTTCGCGGGTCTTGGTTCCGACGTCGCCGTTGATGCCCACGGCGGCCCCGACCATCAGTTTGCCGGCGGGGTCAACCGCCGGGGTGTAGAGTCCCGAGCGCAGCACGCCCTTGCGGGTCAGCACCCCGGCGAGGTGTTCGCCGTCGAGCACAGGGACCATGCCCAGGTGCCGGGTGCTGAGCGTCTCGAACACCGAGTCAAGGTGCGTGTCCTTGTCCACGGTGACGATTTCGGAGGTCATGACCTGGTGGATCGGGGTGAAGCGGTCGACTTCCAGGCAGTCCTTTTCCGCGACGATGCCCACCGGGCGGTGTCCCTCTAGCACCACCGCCGCACCGTGCGAGCGCTTGCCCAGCAGCGCCAGGGCGGTGGAGACCGAGTCGTTGACGTCCACGACAATGGGGGTCTCGAAGACCGGGTGGGCGCGCTTGACCTTCTCGACCATGTCCTGCAGGGCGGCCAGGGAGATGTCCTGGGGCAGGATCGTGATCCCGCCGCGGCGGGCCACCGTTTCGGCCATGCGCTTGCCGGCCACAGCTGTCATGTTGGAGATGACCAGCGGGATGGAGGTGCCCACGGAATCGGGCGTGGTGAGGTCCACCCCGGACCGGGACACCACCGCCGAGCGCGAGGGAACCATGAAGATGTCGTTGTAGGTCAGGTCGTGTGCGGGCTGCAGATCATTGAGAAACTTCACCCTGTCAGGCTACAGCCGCGCGGACATCGCGCGCGTGAGGCACGTCACCGCGGGCGGGGTGCGCGACCGGGATTCGGGCATGTTCAGCGCACGGAATTGCGCCCCCGCAATCGTGTACCCGTGGGTAGCAAGCCTCCCGATTAGGGCCCATAAACAGCACTAATTTCCGGGCGGGGTTTGGGGTTACCGTGGTACCCAGAGCGGTTCGAAATCCGCGAGACCGCCGGTTCGAGGAGTGCATCATGACAGTCACCGTGCCCGTTACCGAATGTTCCGTATCCAATTGCTCATTCAATGACCACACCCATTGCGGGGCCTCCGGCATCACCATTGGCGGAAATGCCGACCACGCGCAATGCGCGACGTTCATCGACACCGGCGTGCACGGCGGCCTGCCCAAGATCCTGGCCTCGGTGGGTGCCTGCCAGCGCATGGAATGCACCCACAATGACCACCTGATGTGTGCCGCGGACTCGGTGCGCGTGGGGCCCGGCGCAGACAATGCGGACTGTCTCACGTACGAACACGGCGCCTGAGCCGCGACTGTTTGGGCCCTTCCCGGCGCTGGCGAACCACGGCGCCGGGGAGGGCCTTGTCGTGCCCGGGTCCGGGGGCAATCCGCGGGTTTCCTTCGGCGTCGGGGGAGGAGGCGCCCGAAATAAATTGTTGAACAACCTCTTGTCAAGATTGTTCAACAACCTGTAGTGTACTTCTCATCGCTCCCACTTGTGACAGCAGTCACCCGCAACCCGATGGATGGAATCATGGCCACTCCTAGCACGAAACCGAAGCTCAGCACTTCAGCCAGGCGCACCGCAATGCTGGGCGCCATGTTCCTCATGGCAACCAGCGCCATCGGGCCCGGCTTCATCACCCAGACCACCGAATTCACGGTCCAGATCGGCGCCTCGTTCGCCTTTGCGATCGTCGTCTCCATCCTGGTGGACATCGCCGTCCAGCTGAACGTGTGGCGCATCATCGGCGTTTCGGGCCTGCGTGCCCAGGAGCTCGGCAACAAGGTGCTCCCAGGCATCGGCTGGGTCCTGGCGGGGCTGGTCTTCATCGGCGGCATGGTCTTCAACATCGGCAACATCGCCGGTACCGGCCTGGGCTTCAATGCCATGATGGGGCTCGACCCGAAGGTAGGCGGCATCATTTCCGCCGTCGTGGCGATCCTGATCTTCCTCTCCAAGCGCGCGGGCATGGCCCTGGACAAGATCGTGGTCCTGCTCGGAGCGATCATGATCCTGCTGATGCTCTACGTGGCCATCGTCGCCGCGCCGCCGGTGGGCGAGGCCCTGAAGAATGCGGTGCTTCCGGAGAACATCAACTTCCTGATCATCACCACGCTGATCGGCGGCACCGTCGGCGGCTACATCACGTATGCCGGTGCCCACCGCATGCTCGACTCCGGCGCCGCCGGCATCGAGAACGTCGGCGACATCACCAAGACCTCCATCTTGAGCATCATCGTCACCGGCATCATGCGCGTTCTCCTCTTCCTGGCCATCCTCGGCGTCGTCGCCGGCGGAGCCGTGCTGACCACCAACAACAAGGCGGCCGAGGCCTTCGGCATCGCGGCCGGCGACATCGGCATGCGGTCCTTCGGCGTGATCCTCTGGGCCGCAGCCCTGACCAGCGTCATCGGTGCCGCTTACACCTCGGTTTCCTTCATCACCAAGTCCACCACCCCGGAGCGCACCCGCAACCTGCTCACCGTCGCGTTCATCGGCGTATGCGCGGTCATCTACATGTTCCTGGGCCAGGCGCCGCAGACGCTGCTGATCTTCGCCGGCGCCTTCAACGGCCTGATCCTGCCCGTCGGCTTCGCGGTCCTGCTCTATGCCGCCTGGCGCCGCCGCGACCTGCTGCAGGGCTACGTGTACCCCAAGTGGCTGCTGATCATCGGTGTCGTGACCTGGCTGCTGACGCTCTTCCTCGGCTGGAACTCCCTGGCCGGCCTGTCCAAGCTCTGGGCCTGACCCGCGTACCCCACCCTCCCCGGCAACACCTTGCCCTTCAATCCGCCCTTCGAAAGGACGCCAGCAGCCATGACACCCGCCAATTCGCCATCGACCGGGGCAGGGGAGCGCGCAACGCTGTCACCGGCCCAGGCACGTGAACTGTTCCGCAACGGATTGGCGGTTCCGACCGCCGGCTTCTCCCTCGGCTACGCCCAGGCCAACCTGATCATCGTGCCCAGGGACCAGGCCTTTGACGTGTTGCTCTTCGCCCAGCGCAACCCCAAGTCCTGCCCGATCCTGGGCGTGCTGGACGCGGGGGAGACCAGCGGGGAGCTGCTGAAGGGCGGGGACATCCGCACCGACGTGCCGAAGTACATGGTCTACGAAAACGGCGTGAAGATCGCCGAACCCACGGACCTTTCCGAGTACTGGCGCGATGACCTGGTGACGTTCATCGTCGGCTGCTCGTTCACCTTCGAGACCGCACTGATGGAGGGCGGCATCAAGATCGCCCACATCGACCAGGGCGTGAATGTGCCGATGTTCAAGACCAACATCCGCAGCGCCTCGGCCGGCTCCATGTCAGGGCCCATGGTGGTGTCGATGCGCCCCATCCCCGCCTCGCAGGTCGCCGACGCCGTGCGCATCACCTCGCGCTACCCGGCGGTGCACGGGGCACCGGTGCACATCGGCAACCCCGGGGAGCTGGGCATCACCGACCTCTCCGCACCGGACTTCGGCGACGCCGTGGAAATCCCGGCCGGGCACATCCCGGTGTTCTGGGCCTGCGGGGTCACGCCGCAGGCGGCGGTCATGGAGTCCAGGCCCGCGCTGGCCATCGGCCACGCGCCGGGGCACATGCTCATCACCGACGCCCGCGACAGCAACTACTTGGTTCCCTAGGACCGTCCCCATGCCCTCCACGAGCCTGGTCCCGCGGGACCGGTTCGTGGACCTCGATCCGCCTGGGAATTTCCTGCTCCCCCATGCAGGGACTTCCCTGGCGCCCCCAAAGGGCCGTCGCCGGGAGTACCATCCCATCGTCGACGCCCGTGAGAATCGCGTCCTGGTTCGCCCCCCGAACCCCGGCGTGATCCTCCGCCAAGGAAGCGCCCGTTCCCCCCAAAACGGGCGCTTCCTTGGCTCCTTTAATGGTTGCCTACAGGTCCCGTCCCCCGGCCGACAGCCAGAGGTCCACCTCGGCGCACAAGCGCGACTTCGCCGGCTCCTCCAGGAAGGATGACTCGATCGAGTTCCGCGCCAGCACCGCCTGCTCCTCTCGGCTCAGCTTGAACTGCCCGTTGACGGCGGCGAAATTCGCGTCCAGGTACCCGCCGAAGTAGGCGGGGTCATCCGAGTGGATCGATACCTTCAGGCCCGCCTCCAGCATCCGCCGCAGCGGATGGTCGGCCATGGTGTCCACGGTTCGCAGCCGCACATTTGAGAGCGGGCAGACGGTCAGGGGCATCTGCTCCGCCACCAGCCGTTCGACCAGGGTCGGGTCCTCCAGGCAGCGGATTCCGTGGTCGATGCGTTCAACCTTGAGCAGGTCAAGGGCCTGGACGATGTATTCCGGCGGTCCCTCCTCCCCGGCGTGGGCCACCACATGCAGTCCGTGGTCGCGCGCATAGTCAAAGACCTCCCGGAACAGGGCGGGCGGATAGCCCAGTTCCGAGGAATCCAGCCCGATGCCGTCGACATCGTGTCCCTCGGCGATAAGCGTGCGCAGGATCTCCATGGCCGAGGCGGCCGGCGCGTGCCGCCAGAAGCAGGCGATGAGCTTGTGCGTGATGCCGAAGCGTTTCTCGCCCTCGTGCAGTGCCTCGCGGATGCCACCGACGACCTCGCCCAGCCCGATCCCGCGTTCCAGGTGTGCCTGCGGGTCGAAGAACAACTCGACATGCCGCACTCCGGCGGCCTCGGCCCGGCGCAGGTAGGCGAGCGTGATCTCGTGGAAATCGGCCCAGGTCCGCAGCACCGCAAGGTTGGTGTAGAACAGGTCGAGGAACGACTGGAGATTGCTGAAGTTGTACTGCTCCCTCAGCTGTTCCAGGGACGGCCACGGCAGCGTGACGCTGTTCTGCGCGGCCAGGCGCAGGATGGCCTCGGGCTCCAGCGTCCCTTCGAGGTGGATGTGCAATTCGGCAACGGGCAACTTCATGGTCTTGGCTCCTGTCGGTGGTCGATCAAGAATAGTCTCCCGGGTCCCTGCCTCCCCGCGTGCACGCCGGGGCGGTTGCCGCTTTGAGTGGCAAGTCACGGATCGGCCACCGCCTCCGGTGCCGTGGCAGACTGGTCGTTGAAGCGCTCGCGATCGAGTGCTGGAGGCCCGCGCGAGACGCAGCCAGTGAATGATCAGAAGGACAGGAACGTGAGCGTCACAACCGACCAGCGGAAGCATTGGTTCCCCGCTGCCCTGAGCCTGATGATGGTGGGCTGGGGCGCCAACCAATTCGTTTCCCTGCTGGTGTTCTACCGTCAGGAACACGGCTTCTCCGAGGTCATGGTCACCTCGATGCTCGGCATCTATGTCGTGGGACTGGTTCCGGCGCTGCTCTGGGGCGGCCGGCACTCGGACAGGATCGGCCGCAAGCCCGTCACGCTCTTTGCCGTCGCCCTGTCCATGACCGCCAACGTGGCCATGATGGGGTCGGTCATCGGCACCGCGCCTCTGTTCGCCGGAAGGTTCATGGCAGGCATTGCCACGGGGCTGGCCATGGCGGCGGCCACCAGCTGGGTCAAGGAACTTTCCCAGGCGCCGTGGGACCTGCACTCCGCTGCGGGATCGGGTGCCCGACGCGCCTCGCTGCTCACCAGCGCCGGCTTCTGGCTTGGACCCGTCGCCGGCGGGTTGCTGGCCGGACATGCCCCCGCCCCCGCGATCCTGCCCTACGCGCTGCATATTGTCCTGTGCATCCCGCTGCTCGTCGTGGTGTCCAGACTGCCCGAGACCCGCCCCGGGGCCCCTGCACAGGGTATGCCCGTTGCCTCACCGCCTCCGCGTCCGGAGGCAGGAAAGCGCTTCCGGAGGGTGGTAGCCCCGGCAGCCCTGTGGGTCTTTGCCGCGGGCACCACCGGCTTTGCCGTCGTCCCGGCGGTCATCCCCGGCTTGGGGGAGGGGCGGCTCGCGTACGCCACCGCGGCCGTGGCCATCACCCTGGGCTGCAGCGTGCTGATCCAGCCGCTGGCCCGCAGGCTGGACACCGTCCGCAATGCGCGCTCGCTGCTGACCGGAACGATCACCGCGTTCTCCGGGCTGGCGACCGTGCTCGTTGCGATCCTCGCGGCCAGCCCCGCGCTGGGCCTGGTCGCCTCCGCAATCCTGGGCTCGGCCAACGGATTGCTCATGGTCGGAGGGCTCCTGGAAATCCAGCGCCTGGCCGCGGCACACGAACTGGGCAAGCTCACGGGGTTCTTCTACACCCTGGCCTACGTGGGATTCCTGGCCCCCACGGTGGTGGCCGTCGCCGCGCAGTGGATCCAAACCGCCTGGATCATGGCAGGGATGCTGGCCTTGTGCCTGGCGTCGCTGGCCTTCATTGTGGTGAACTCACGCAAGTACCTGCCGCCGTTGCTCGAGCGGGTCGAATCGGATCCGGCCGTGAAGGTCCGCGGGCACAAGACCAGCTAGCCTCGGCGGGCAGCTCCGGCCACAGGTCAGCCGGTCACGCGGAAGGCCACATGGGGCATGGCACAGGCGGCACGCACCACGCCCAACCCGGTGTCGCCGAAACCGGGGTTCTCCACCCGATTGTTGTGTCCGGTGTCGTCGCACCAGTCCACGGAATCGGGGGCCGCCGAGATGCCGTAGGTGCCTGGTTTCAGGGTGGCGGGGATGTCCAGCACATGGCTGAAGGCTCCGTCGTCCGACATCGGGGCCAGCTCGCTGAGCAGGACCTTCTGGCGGGCGTCGACCAGATCGATGCGTACTTTTGCTGCCTCGCCGTAGCGCGGATTGCAGGTGGCCGCCGGAGCCGAAACCCGCAAGGTTGCACCCGGGGCAACGACGAGGGAATCCAACGTGTAGCCGGGCGGCATGCAGGGACCGGAGGAATGCAGAATCAACGAACACCCCGGCAGTCCCAGCAGGGCACCCGCCCCCAGGGTGGCCGCCAACAGGACCCGTGTGCAAACGGCCAATCCAGGAACCGGTGACCCCATCCATGTCATGGAACCCAGTCTGCGCCCGCGGGACGCCGCGGGACAGGGGTCGGGGAACAACGTTGCGTCATCGTTGTGGGGCGCGGCCCAAGGCAGCGTCGGCGCCGACACCCGGCGTGGCGATTCATGCCGTAGGGCCTGTCGCCACACGCAATTGCACCCACAACGCCAGCTGCTCGTCCCCGGTTGAAAAGTCCAATCCGAACAATTCGGTGGCACGCTTGATCCGGTAACGCAGGGTGTTGGGATGCACGTTCAGTGCCCGGGCCGCCGACGCCACGTCGCCCGTGGCGGCAAAGTAGGCGCACAGGCTTGCCCGGTACTCGGTTCCCGAAGCGGCGTCGTTCTCCAACAATTCCCGCACCCCTGGATGCACCAGCCGCGGCCGCGAACGCAACACGCGCTCCAGCTGGTCCAGGAGCAAGGCCGCATTCACTTCCTTGGTTCCCACCACACGGCCGGCACCTCGGTGGGGGCCGGGGGTTTCGAGCACCCGCACCACATCCTCGAGTTCCCTGCGCAATTCGACCAGGCCCAGCAAACTGCCTTCCACTGAGCTTACGGCGACATCCACGTGGCATCCCAGACGGGCGGCCAGGGCGGCGGCCGCGCCGCCGGCCAGTCGCATGGCGGCTTGTTCGGAACCAATGGCCGGGACCAGGACGTAGACCATGCTCCCGGATTCCATCGCGGAGACATTGGGATGGAAAATCGAGCAGTATTGTTCGGCGGCAAGCGCCAGCTGGCGGGTCAGCGGAAATGCACTTCCGGGCGCCTTCCCAGCGGGCAACGGGGCAAACTTGAATCCCAGCAGGACCGGGGACACTCCCTCCATGAGTCCGAAACGGGCAGAGGTCGCCGGATCGGAACCGTGGCCTTCCAACGCCGATCGCAGCCATTCGGTGCGCACCTGGCGTTCCAGGTCCACCGCGTTTTGTGAACGCAGGATGTGAATGGCTGCAAGACGTGCGACTTCCAGAATGGCGGCCTCCCCGTCGGGACCCAGCGTGGCCTTGTCCTCGATTACCCAAATCGAACCCAGCATTTGCCGGCCGGCACGCACGGGCGCCGCGCAGCGGGGCAATTCGCCATCGTCGGCATCATAGGGGAAATGGACCACGGAATCGGTGAGCATGACGGACCGGTACTGGTCGGCGTTCTTATCCATTTGAGGAACCTGCCTGGCCAGGATGCCGCTGCGGCGCAGCGGGTCGACCGTATGCCGCTCTAGGTTCGAGTACGCGAGGATGTTCTGGTCCAGGTCCTCTATGGCAACTGCGCCGTCGGTCGCCGTGGCCAACGCGTTGGCCAGCACGAACAGGTCCTCACCGTGCGAATTCGCGGCGTTGCTACCCGAGGGACGGCCGCTGGTCACCGCAGTGATGAGGTTGTCCAGATGCAGCCACGGGACCTGGTCATCCACGACGAGCACAGGCAGAGCGGCATTGGCCAGGTGCGCCGCATCCAGTTCCTTCCCGCGGCTCTTGACGACCACCGCGCCAAACCCATGCTCGGCCGCCCGCTCAATCAGGTCGTCCAGGTCCTCGTGGTTTGGTGCCATGCCCACCAGCAGCAGGATCCCGCCGGGAGTTTCCGGCAGTGGATCCAGGCGGTCATGGATGACCGGGACGGAAATCGAGGAGCCCAGGCCCCGGCTTCCGGTCAGCGGGGTCAGCAGCGGGGCGCCCAGGCTTTCCAGGAGCCCGGCCAAGGTGAGCGGTCGACCGGTGCTGTTCAACGAGGTCCGTTCCTTCTGTGCCGTCCACGTCTTTAGCGGATCAGACAATAAATCGATTTCAAGCTTGGTTTGATCTACGAATTATTTTGGTGAGCTCAATCCTACAGTTGACGCAGATCACATTCGCCCCCGGGTATTGCTTAGGCAACCAACCACCAGGCACAAAGGAATACGGCACACCACCATGACAGTCACCCAGCAAATGCGCCATCCGGACCTCAACTTGTTGATGGACATCCTCCCCGAGGAATCCGATGTATCCGACACCGGCGAATTGTCCATCGGCGGGGTACCGGTCGGCGAACTTGCCCGGCAATACGGGACCCCCGCCTACATCATGGACGAGACCGGCCTGCGTCGGCAGATCCGCCGCTTCGTCCAAGGCATGAAGTCCAGGCGCCCCAACTCCGAGGTGCTCTTCGCCTCCAAGTCGCTGCCGTGCGTTGCCATGTATGCGATCGCGCAGGCCGAGGGGCTCAGCGTCGACGTTGCAGGTGGCGGGGAACTCATGATGGCCCTGACCGCCGGCGTCAACCCCGGGAACATCTACCTGCACGGCAATGCCAAGTCCGATGCTGAAATCCAGATGGCACTGGCGGCGGGCATCCGGGCGATCATCGTGGACAACTTCAACGACCTGGACCGGCTCGAGGCCATGGCGACGAAAAAGCAACACGTCCTGCTTCGGATGATCCCGGGCATTACCCCGGCCACACATGCCTCGCAGGTCACCGGCGGCAGCGATTCGAAATTCGGCCTTCCCCCCGCCGACATCACCCGCGCCATCGAACGCATCGCCCAGCACCCCCTGCTGCACTTCGATGGCATCCACGTCCATATCGGCTCGCAGGTGCTGGAAACCGAGCCATTTGCCCAGGCCGTGAAATCCGTTGCCGAATTCGGAAGCTTCGACACCTATGACGTGGGCGGGGGACTGGGCGTGAAATACACCTACGACGAGATCGCCCCGAGCGTCGAAGACTACCTGGACACACTGACCGAGGCCGCAGCCCGGCTATTGCCCGCCGAGGCAAGGCTCATCATCGAGCCCGGGCGCTCGCTCGTGGCCCGCGCCGGCATCACCCTGTATTCGGTCAACACCGTCAAAAACACGGGCAAGACATTCGTCGCAGTCAACGGAGGCATGGCCGACAACATCGACATCGCCCTTACCGGACAACGCTACGAGGCCGTGATGGCCTCCAAGATCGGCTCCGAGCCCACCGTGGTCGCAGACGTCGTGGGACGTCAATGCGAATCCGGCGACCTGATGTGTGCGGACGTGCCGTTGGCCGACCCCCAAGTCGGGGACCTGGTGGCCATGCCGGCGACCGGGGCCTACGCCTACACCCTGGCCAACAACTACAACGGGGCCTGCAAGCCGCCTGTCATTTTCTGCGCCAACGGGTCCTCCACGCTCGCGGTCGCCAGGGAAACCTACGAAGACCTGCTGCGCACCCAGCAACCGGCCTTGCAGCGTCGCTGGTAAGCCGGCCCCCGGGCCGCCGTCCATTCCTTCCCTCTCGCACTCCACTCCCAAAGGAAACCGCATCGCCATGAACATCACCGCCCACAGCCGCCGTTCCGGGCTGACAATACTTTCCACCGCCGCATTTGCCATGGGCCTGGCCCTGACCGGCTGTGCCACGGACGAACCAGTTGCCGCCGAATCGCCGGCACCCGAGGTAAGCGTCGAAGTGGACGCAGCCGCGGCGGCCGCACTGCCGGCGAAGTACAAGGACGCCGGGGCCATCAACGTGGCGGCCGACATCCCCAACCCGCCCATGGAAATGCTGGACGAAAACAACAACCCCACCGGCCTTGACTACGACCTGTCCCAGGCCATGGGAGGAAAGCTGGGTGTGAAGTTCGACTTCCGGCAACAGGCCTTCGACACCGCGATCCCGTCACTGCAAGCGGGGAAGAACGACATCATCTTCGCCGGGATGAACGACACCGCCGAACGCCAGAAGGTGTTGAACTTCGTGGATTACTTCCATGCCGGGTTCAAAATCCTGGTCAATGCCTCAAATCCCGAAGGGATCGGGTCCATCATCGACCTGTGCGGCAGGCCCGTCGCGGTCCAGAAGGCAACGGTGCAGGTTGAGTACCTGGTTTCCTACGCGGGCGAGTGCCAAGACGCCGGGAAGGCGCCGATCGAGCTGGTGCAGCTGCCCACCGAGCTCGATGCCCAGACGGCGGTGCGTTCGGGCAAGGCAGTCGCCGACGTTGTCGATGCCTCGGTTGCCGCCTATGCCGCCGCCACCGCCGGAGACGGCAAGCTCTTCGAACTGGTCAAGGACCCCGAGTTCCCCAACGGGTACAACCCGGTCTACACCGGCATCGGGTTGCTGAAGGAAAACGAGGAACTCACCGAGGCGCTGCACCTGGCGCTGCAGTCACTGATCGAGGACGGCACCTACGCCAAGCTCATGGAAAAGTACGACCTGGGTGACTTTGCTGTGGCCGAGGCAGGTGTGAACAATGGCGGGAAATAGCACCGTGCAGCGGCAACCCGCCCCCGCCCTGCCTGCCGCGGCGCAACCAGGCGATCACGACATCGTGGCCGTCCCGCTGCGCCATCCCGGCCGGTGGGTCCTTGCCGGCCTCATCCTGCTGGCGGTCATCGGGGTGGCGACCTCGCTGTGGCGCAACCCCAACATAGACCACGCCACGATCGCCAAGTACCTCTTCAGCGACCGGATCGTGGCCGGCGCGGTGCTCACCGTGGCCCTGACGATCATCACCATGGTCCTGTCCACCATCCTCGGGATCGTGCTGGCACTCATGAGGCTCTCGGCCAACCCGGTGCTCAATTCCGTGGCTTGGTTGTACGTCTGGGTGTTCCGGGGAACGCCGCTGCTGGTGCAGATCGTGTTCTGGGGTTACCTGGGACTCCTGTACAAGCAGCTGTCGCTGGGGGTTCCTTTCACCGACTTCACCGTCTTCACCATCGACACCAACGCGTTGATTCCCGCCTTCGTGGCCGGCGTCATCGCCCTGACCACCAACCAGGCCGCCTACACGGCGGAAATCGTCCGCGCCGGCATGCTCTCCGTCGACCACGGGCAAAAGGAGGCATGTTATTCGCTGGGCATGACCCCGCTGTTCACGCTTCTCAAAGTGGAACTGCCACAGGCGATGAGGGTCATCATCCCGCCCATGGGCAATGAGACGATTTCCATGCTCAAGGACACTGCACTGCTCTCCCTGATTGCAGTGGCCGAGCTCTACACCGTGGCCGCGCGCATATCCTCGCAGAACCTGCACCAGGTGGAACTGCTGATCGTTGTCAGCATCTGGTACCTGGCACTGACCTCCATCCTGTCGGTTCCCCAGTACTACCTCGAACGCCATTACGGCAGGGGCAGCCGCGCACTGGGGCCAACGCCCATCGGCCGGGCACTCGCCCTGGCAGGACGCGCACGCCGCAGCCAGAAAGGAAGCAGAACATGAGCTCGATCCTTGAGTCCCCGTCCCTGATCCGCACCGACGAGAACCGCCTGCCGCTGGTCCAGGCCCAGGGGGTGCGCAAGAGCTACGGACCGATCCAGGTGCTCAAGGGCATCGACCTGCAAGTGGATGCCGGTCAGGTGATGTGCCTGCTCGGGCCCTCGGGCTCCGGAAAATCCACTTTCCTGCGCTGCATCAACCACCTCGAACGCATCGACGGCGGCCGGATCAACTTTGACGGCGAGCTCATCGGCTACGCCCAGCGCAACGGCAAGCTCCACGAAATGAAGCCGCGCGAGGTGGCACGGCAACGCCGGGGCATCGGAATGGTGTTCCAGCGCTTCAACCTCTTCCCACACCTCACCGCGCTGGAAAACATCATCGCCGCACCCATAGGAATCAGGAAGATCCCCAGGCCCCAGGCGATCGCCCAGGCCCACGGACTCCTGGAGCAGGTCGGGCTGGGCGACAAGGCGGGGCTGCACCCGGCCAAGCTCTCCGGAGGGCAACAGCAGCGCGTGGCCATTGCCCGGGCCCTGGCCATGGAACCGAAGCTGATGCTCTTTGACGAGCCTACCTCCGCCCTGGATCCGGAGCTGGTGGGCGATGTCCTGGACGTGATGCAGAAGCTTGCCGCCAGCGGCATGACCATGATCGTGGTGACCCACGAGATCGGGTTCGCCCGCAACGTGGCGGATGAGGTGGTGTTCATGGACGGCGGCGTCGTGGTCGAATCCGGCGCACCCGCAGAAGTCCTGGGCAACCCCAGCCATGAACGCACCCGTGCCTTCCTGGAAAACGTTATCTAGCCCAGCCGTCCCTTGGGGTGCGTGTGCCGGCCATATCGCCGCACGCACCCCAAGGGGATGTCCAGCGGCCGCCCGGTTTCGCCTGTTAGGGTTCCAAGGGTTGTTTCAATCGCTGGGAGTTTATGTTGCAGAAGAAGTGGATCGTTTCCATGTCCCTGATCGCCTCGCTGGCGCTCATGACCGGCTGTAGTGCAGCGGACGAACCCGGGGCCCTTGCCGAAGCCAGCGCCCCTGCCGCCGAAGGGGCACCTTCGGAAGCCGCGGACCCGACGCCGGATGTCTCCGGGATCCCGGAGATCATTGCCGAGGTCAACGGCGAGAAGATCACCAAGGCCGATTTCATCCGGATCTATGAGGGCCAGTTCCCCCAGATGGTGCAGCAGGCGCAACTTTCCGGCCAGGAACTGGACCAGGCGCAGCTGCGCGCGCAGACGGCCGAAGGCCTGGTGAACACCGAGCTGCTGATTCAGCAGGCGAAGAAGAAAAAGATCTTCGCCACGGCCAAGGACCTCGACCAGGCACTGGCCGACGTGGCCAAGACCAATGGCATGAATTCCAAGGAATTCCTGGCCTCCATGGACAAGCAGGGCCTGAACGAGGATGCGGTCCGCATCCAACTGAAGACCCAGCTTGAGGTGGGGCGGCTGATCTCCCGGGAAGTCGGGGACTTCAAGCCCACAGACAAGGAACTCAAGGACGCCTACCAGGTCGTTCTTGAGCAGTACAAGGGCCAGGGAACCGCCGAAGCCAAGGCACCGGAGGCTCCCACCTTCAAGAAGATCAAGCCCGAGCTCGAACAGCAGCTCAAGCTCCAAAAGGAAGGCGCCGCCGTGAAGGACTACGTCGCGGTGCTGCGCAAGGACGCCAAGGTCACCACGAACATGTAGCTCCGCCCGGCCGGCGGAATGGCTTGGCTCTACTCGTCGTCGGCCAGGTGGGCCAGCAATTCGGCCTCGGCCCGGTCAAGGTAGCCGCGCAGGGACTCCGCAGCCTCCTCGCGCTTGCCCTCGGCCAGGAGCCGGACCAGCCCGGCATTCAGTTCCACATAGTGCGAGTGGAAATCCGGCGCATCGCCCATGGCATGGAAGACCAGGCGCATCTGCGCCAGGACCTTGGTCATGAGTTCCTGCAGGTGCTGGCTGCCGGTGGCGCGGACCAGTTGCTCATGGAAGCACTGGTTGGCATCCGCCATCCGGGCAATGTCGCCGGCCGCCAGGGCCTTGCGCGCGTCCACGATGACCGCGGCCAGGGCCTCGACGTCCAGATCGGGGCCCCACAGGACGGCCGCGGGCTCGATCATGCGCCGCACCCCGTAAATCTCCCGCACGCCCTCGGGCCCGGGGGAGGTGACGAAGACGCCGCGGTTGGGGATCCGGGTGATGACCAGCTCGTGGTCAAGGACCGCGAAGGCCTCGCGCAGGGTGTTGCGCGAAACCCCCAGCGCATCGGAGAGGGCCTGCTCGGAGAGCTTCGCGCCGGGGAGCAACTGCCCCTCGGCAATGCGTGAGCGGAGCACTGCGGCAACCCACGCGCCGGTGTGTGCGTGGGTTGACCCCTCGGCCAGGGGAAGTGCGGACATCATGGCGTTCACTGGCATCCTTTCAATCTAATCCAAGGCCGTCCCGACAGCCCCAAGCATTAAGCGATGGCCCCGAGTGCTTCGCCGCGGCCAATGGCGGTTCCCGGCTCCTGGGAGCCGCGGGTGAATGTCCCGGCACGGTGGGCGGTGATGTTCGATTCCATCTTCATGGCCTCCAGCACCGCCACGGTGTCGCCCTCGGCCACGGCGGCACCGTCGTCGAGCACCCACTTGACCAGGTTTCCGTTCATCGGCGCCAACAGCGAAGCGGCGTCCGAGGCTGCCGCCACGTTTTCGGCAGCAACATCCATGGCCACGCCGTTTCCGCCGTGTCGGATGGCCTCGACCAGGGATGCCGGCAGGCCGATGTCCATGGCCTTGCCGTCGACCTCGATGGTCAGGGTCTCACGCTCGGCGTTTGGCTCGGCCGCGGCGATCTCCGGGCTGGAGGCAAGTGCCTCGGCGAACTCGGATTCGATCCAGGTGGTGTACACCCCGTAGCGCTCGTTGTTGGTGAAGTCGGCGTTGCGCACCACCGCGCGGTGGAACGGCAGCACGGACGGCACCCCGGCGATGACCATTTCGTCCAGGGCCACCTTGGCGCGGCGCAGCGCCTGGGCGCGGGTGGCGCCGGTGACGATCAGCTTGGCCATGAGGGAGTCGTAGTGCGAGGGGATCACCGAGTTGGTGCGCACCCCCGAGTCCACGCGGATGCCGGCACCGGTCGGGGCCTCGAAGGCGGTGATGCGGCCGGGGCCGGGCAGGAAACCCCGGGCGGGGTCCTCGGCGTTGAGCCGGAACTCGAAGGAGTGGCCAATCGGGGCAGGATCCTCGGTGAGGCTGATGGGCTCCCCGGCGGCGATCCGGAACTGTTCGGCGACCAGGTCCACGCCGGTGGTTTCCTCGGTGATGGGGTGCTCGACCTGCAGCCGGGTGTTGACCTCGAGGAAGGAGATCAGTCCGTCGGGGGCGACGAGGTATTCGACGGTTCCGGCGCCATGGTAGCCGGCCTCGCGGCAGATGGCCTTGGCCGAGGCATGGATGGAGGCGCGTTGCGCATCGGTCAGGAACGGGGCAGGGGCCTCCTCGACCAGCTTCTGGTGGCGGCGCTGCAGCGAGCAGTCGCGGGTGCCCACCACCACGACGTTGCCGTGGGTGTCGGCGAGGACCTGGGCCTCGACGTGGCGGGGCTTGTCCAGGAAGCGCTCGACGAAGCATTCGCCGCGGCCGAAGGCCACGGTGGCCTCGCGCACGGCCGATTCGAAGGCGTCGTCGATTTCCTCGAAGTTGCGCACGATCTTGATGCCGCGCCCGCCGCCGCCGAAGGCCGCCTTGATGGCCACCGGCAGGCCGAATTCCTGGGCGAAGGCGCGTACCTCGGCACCCGAGGCAACCGGGCCGTCGGTGCCCGGCACCAGCGGGGCGTTGGCCCGCACCGCGATTTCGCGGGCGGTGACCTTGTTGCCCAGCGCGCGGATGGACTCGGGGGAAGGGCCGATCCAGGTGAGCCCGGCGTCCATGACGGCCTGGGCGAAGTTGGCGTTCTCGGAAAGGAAGCCATAGCCGGGGTGCACCGCATCGGCGCCGGAGCGGGCGGCGATGTCAAGGATCTTGGCCATGTCCAGGTAGGTCTCGGAACCGCTGGATCCGTGCAGGGCCCATGCCTCGTCGGCGCGGCGCACGTGCAGCGCATCCGCGTCCGGGTCGGAGTACACGGCCACGGACACCATCGAGGCATCCGCGCAGGCGCGGGCGATGCGGACGGCGATTTCCCCGCGGTTGGCGATCAGGACTTTCTTCATGGGGTGTTTCCTTCGTGGCTTGGGGCGCCGGCGGCCCGGGGAGCATGTGGGTTTTGGGTGAGCGGGTCGACCAGTTCAAAGCGAAGCTGCGAGCCCGGGGGCAGCTGGGCCGCGGCCGGCAGGTCCTCGGCGATGACCCCGGCAATGACCGGGTATCCGCCGGTGACCGGGTGGTCGGCCAGGAAGAGCACGGGCAGGCCGGAGGGGGGAACCTGCAGCGCGCCGATCGCAACCCCTTCGGAAGACAGTTCCCCGGTGCGGATGCGTTTCAGCGGCGAGGAGCCCTCGGGCAGGGCCAGGCGGACGCCTACGCGGTTGGACTCGGCCGAGACGCTCCAGGTTTGGCCGGTCAGCTGCCGCAGCCCGGCCTCGCCGAACCAGTCGTCGCGGGGGCCGGAGCTGATGCGCAGCGTGTAGATGCCGTCTGCGTCGGGAACCGGCAGCGTGGAGGGCTCGGGGTTTCCGACCACGTGGGATCCGGTGACGGTGCCGACCGGCAACAGGGTCCCGGGTGCGAGCGGGGCGGGGCCGATGCCCGACATGGAGTCGGTGGAGCGCGAGCCGAGCACGGGGTCGACGTCGATGCCGCCGCGCACGCCCAGGTAGCTGCGCAGCCCGGAGCCCGAGGGGAGAAGCGTGAGCGTTTCCCCGTCGAGCAGGGCGAAGGGCGCGTTCATCTGAGGCGCGCGCTCCTCGTCGTGGAAGTCGTCCTCCTCCGCGGGGGTGATCAGCAGCTGCGCGTGCGCGCCGGTGACGGACAGGACCGCGTCGCCGCGGGCGCGCAGGACCAGCGAGCCCAGGAGGTTTTCGATGACCGCCGCTTCCGCGGCGTTGCCCACCAGGCGGTTGGCGGCCCGGGCGGAGGAGCTGTCGGCGACCCCGGCGGCGGAGACCCCGAGGTTGCCCAGGCCCGGGCGGCCCAGGTCCTGGATGAGGGATTGCAGCCCGGGATCAAGGACTTCCAGGTGCCCGGCAGCGGCCTTGGGTGCCGCGTGCGCGGGGGCGGCGGCGGTGCGGGGGGAAAGCTTCAGCGAGGTGTGCGAGGCGGTGAATTGCACGCGGTCCTGCGGGCGGATCAGCGCGGGGTTCTCCCGATCCAGGTCCCAGAGCACCGCGTCGGTGTGCCCGATCAGCTGCCAGCCGCCGGGGGATTGGCGGGGGTAGACGGCCGAATAGTCCCCGGCCAGGGCCACGGCGCCCGAGGGCACGACCTTGCGCGGGGTGTCGCGGCGCGGCACGTTCAGGGCGCGGTTCTCGCCGAGCAGGTAGGCGAAGCCAGGGGCGAAGCCGCCAAAGGCCGCGCGCCAGGTCTGCGAGGTGTGGGCATTGATGACCGACTCGATGCTCAGGCCGGTGAGCTTGGCGACCTCTGCCAGGTCCTCGCCGTCGTAGTGCACGTCGACGGTGACCAGGGAACCGGCGTTTTCCGGCGCCGTGCCCAGCTCGAGGGCGGGAATGGCGGCGGCGATCCTCCGGGCGCTGGCCCAGGAATCGGCCTTGATGAAGACGGTGGAGGCCGCTGCAAGCACGTCAAGTTGTCCGGGCAGCGGAGAGGCCTCCAGCAGGGCGTCGAGGGCCAGCACGGAGTCGAGGTCGGAGAGCTCGACAAGCACCGACCGGGTTCCGGCAAAGCGCGTCGCTGTCACGCTCATGCGAAGCTCTTGATCGACACGCCGGCGGATTCCAGCCCTGCACGCACTGCCGCGGCCATGGCAACCGCACCGGCGGTGTCGCCGTGCACGCAGATGCTCTCGGCGTCCATCGGGATCACGGAGCCGTCGACCGCAACGATGGTGCCTTCGGTGGCCAGGCGGATCATGTTCGCGGTGACCTGTGCGGGGTCGTGCAGCACGGCGTTCGCCTCGCGGCGCGAAACCAGGGTCCCGTCGGGGTTGTAGTTCCTGTCGGCAAAGGCCTCGGCAACCGGGCGCAGGCCCGCGGCCTGCGCCTTGGCCAGGGCGACGGAACCGGGCAGCAGCAGCACGGGCAGGTCCGAGCCGAAGGCGCGGATGGCGTCGACGACTGCCTGGGCGTGGGCCTCGTGGTGCACGATGGTGTTGTAGAGGGCGCCGTGCGGCTTGACGTATTTGATGCCCGAGCCTGCGGCGCGGGCCAGGGCCTCGAGGGCACCGAGCTGGTAGAGCACGTCGTCGGCCAGTTCGGTGGGGGAGCAGTCCAGGAAGCGGCGGCCAAAGCCGGCCAGGTCCCGGTAGCCCACGTGCGCACCGATGGTGACGTTCGCGGCGACGGCGTCGCGGCAGGTCTGGGCTATGACGCTGGGGTCCCCCGCGTGGAATCCGCAGGCAACGTTTGCCGAGGATACGGAGGTGAAGATTGCGGCGTCGTCGCCCATCACCCAGTTGCCGAAGGATTCCCCGACGTCGGAATTCAGGTCGATGTAAGGCATTTGTGACCCCCGTCTCGTGTTGTTGTCCCTTAAGAATGCACTATGAACGCAGATTGTTCAACAATCTTTCGCAACGGGTTTTCCCGAGCGTTGTTTCCCGGCCGCGCGGTTCGCCGTGGCACATCGGATCGCCGCGAGCCTAGGATGGGAAAACTACAGGGCGTGACGCCACGGGATGGCGTCGCACTGAGCAAGGGATGTGGGACATGAGATTCATTTTCGAAGTCGACATGAACACCGAGGCGATGAAGCTGGACCCCGAGGCCGAGCTCGGACGGGCGTTGCGCTACTGGGCCGGAAACCTCAAGAACTACCCCATGGAACCCGGCGCCGGGGAAGACATCTTCGACAGCGAATACAAACCCGCCGGCAGCTGGGCCATCGTCGACGACTGAGCCGGCCGCGCACGCTTGACCGGCGCGCCCCGCCCGACGGGGCCAAACGGATGTCAGACTTGCACTCGTGGATATCCAAATCATCACCACCGTCGTCGCCGGCCTGCTGTTGGCCGTTGCCGTCGTGGGAACCATCGTCCCCGTGCTCCCTGGAAGCCTGCTTGCCATCGGCACGCTGCTGGCCTGGGGCTGGATCCTGGGCGGCCCTGCCGCCTGGTGGTGCGCCGGCATCGGCATGGCCCTTGCGCTTGCCGGCTGGGGCGCCTCCACGGTGCTGACCGGCAGGAACCTCAAGCAGCAGAAGATCCCGCGCGGCTCCATTGCCCTTGCCATCGCGCTGGCGGTCGTGGGCATGTTCCTGATCCCCGTGCTCGGGCTCTTCATCGGCTTTGCCGTGGGGTTGGTGCTGGGGGAATATGGGCGTCGCAAGGATTTCCGGGCGGCGCTGCGCTCCTCCGGTTCCGCACTCAAGGCCATGGGGCTGGGCGTCCTCGTCGAATTCGGCTGCGCGGCCATGGCCTCGTCGGTCTGGATGATCGGCGTGATCGTGCACTTCGCCACGCGCTGAGCGGCGGATGTGCGCGGCGCCACGGGAATGGGGCGGCCCAGGCCACAGACCCCTGTGAGCTTGCCAACCGAAAGTGCTTATTAGCGCTTTCGTCGATAATTCGCACGTAATCTCAATGTTGTAACGATTGAGATGATTGCGGGTGTCGGCTTCCCCGCTGGAAGATTATAAAGGGGTAGGCAATGCGGTTGGCGCGTCGAACAATGCCACTTGGCGAAGACATCCTGTTGGCCCGCCATGGGTCCAACATTGCTGAAATGACCCAGGACCGCAAGAACAACCTGACCCGCGCCCGCCTGATCGACGGCAGCATCGACACCGCCTCCAACTTCCTGGTGAGCCTGAACGCCATGGCGGCGATCACCCCGGCCGAGCGCTTCAGCAAGGTCGCCGGCGACTACTCGGCCGACCGCCTGCCCGTCAGCCGTTCGGAAATCCGCTTCATGGCCAAGCTCTCGGCCGCATGGGGCGTCGCTTCCCTCGCCTTCATCGGCGGAATGAGCTGGGTCGTCTACAACTACGGCGATCCGGAGATGCTCATGCAGGTCATGGGCACCTCGCTCTAGGGCCACTCCAACTTTTCCCATGCCGCCCCGTCGGGCCGCACCCCACTCTTGGGTGCTTCCGGCGGGGCGGTTTTGCGCTCTGCGGGGCACGCAGGCTCAGCGCTTGCGGAACGAGAAGCGTCCCACGACCCAGCCAATGAGCAGCACCGCGCCAAGGGAGATCCACAGCGGGGCGTTCATCTCGAGGAACAAGAATTCTATGCGGACCCGCTGGCGGTTTTGCAGGATGAAGATGACCGCCAGGGCCGCGCCGAGGATGGCGATCCAGTTCTTGGCCGAGAGCCGCGCGAAGAATTGAAGGACGGGGTTCTTGGTGCTGCCGGGGGTTTCGCTCATGTCAACAGGGTAGTCGAATCCCGCGGCCCGACACGTGGGCCATTGCGTTGGCTCCTTGCAGCCGCCGGAGTGATTCGACGGTGCTGCAGCCGGCTGGAAATTCATTCCGGTGCGGGAACGTGATGCCTAGGTGCCCTTCACCTGCCAGGAATCGACGGCCGGATGACGAGGGATCCTGCTTTCCCACCATCCGGCCGTCGCCTGGGGCACCTACAGCTGGTTCCTGCTAATTCTTGACGGCCAGCTGTGGGTAGACCGATTCCAAGGGGGCACTGAGGGCCGCCTTGAGCTGAACCGACGTCTGGTCCGCGAGGACCTCGTGCTCGCCGCCTTCGAGTGCATCAAAGACCGTAGCCACCAGGTCTGCCGGGTCCACCTTCGGATCGGTGGCGTGTGCGGCCATTGCGGTGTCCACGTATCCGACGTGCACGCCCAGGACCTGGACTCCCGCCGGAGCAAGCTCCAGGCGCAGGGAGTTCGTGGCCGACCACAGGGCAGCCTTCGTCGCGGAGTAGATTCCCGCCACTGCCCACCAGGCCAAGGCCGAGTGGATGTCGATGATCGCCGCGTTGTCCTTGGCTGACAAGACCGGGGCGAAGGCGCGGGAGAGGAAGAGCGGGCCCAGGAAGTTGGTCTCAACGTTCCGGCGAATCTCCTCGTCGGTGTGGGCAAGGATGCCCGGGGTGGAGATCGAGGTGCCGGCGTTGTTGATCAGTACCGTCACGTCCCCGGCGGCCGCCAGTGCGGCCCGGATCGATGAAGGATCGGTGACATCCAGGGTGAGCGGCACAATCCGATCGTCGTCCCATTGCCGTGGGGTGCGGGCGGTGGCGTAGACCTTCGCCGCTCCACGGGCGAGGGCCTCGCGTACGAAGTGGGTGCCGATACCGCCGTTCGCCCCGGTGACGAGGACCACGGCTCCGTTCAATGAGGTCATGGGGAGGTTCCTTCTCTTGTTGCGTCAGGATTGCGCAGTCGCGCTTTCCCAGGGGTGGTGGGGTCAGGATTGGCTGAGTGCTGGATAGTCGGTGTTCCCGGCGGCGCCACCGCCATAAATGGTCGTTGGCACGATCTCGTTCAGCGTTGCGTCGGAGCGCAGGCGCTCAACGATGTCGGGGTTGGCCAGGGCGAAGCGGCCCAGCGGGGCGACATCGGAGAGACCTGCGTCGATGTCGGAAGCGATCTGTTCCCGCTCGCGCCCGTAGCGGAGGACCAGCAGGGCGCTTGGCCACAGCTCGCGGAACGAGCGCAGCAATTCGTCGTCGCCGAGATGATGCACGTGCAGATACGCCAGGTTCAGCTTCGCGAGTTCACCGACGAGGTACCGGTACTGGGCGCGCACCGCCTCGGTGCCACCCTCGTTGAGCCCGCCCAGCGGGAAGGCGGGGGAGATGCGAATGCCCGTGCGGTCGGCTCCGATCTCCTGGGCCACGGCGGCGGCAACCTCGATGACAAAGCGAGCGCGGTTTTCCACCGATCCGCCGTAGGCGTCGGTGCGCTGGTTGGCGTTCGGGGAGAGGAATTGGTGCAGGAGATAGCCATTGGCGCCATGGATCTCCACGCCGTCTGCCCCGGCTGCGATCGCCGAGGCCGCCGCGTGGCGGAACTCCTCGATGACCCCGCCGATCTCCCCGCTGCCCAGCTCGCGCGGGACCGGGACCTGCTGGCGGCCGGTGGGAGTGAAGATCTCATCGTCCGGGGCAATCGCCGACGGAGCCACAGCCTTCCGACGGTGCGCGGTGTTGTCCGGATGCGATATCCGCCCCACGTGCATCAGCTGGATGAAGATGTGCCCGCCGCGTCCGTGCACCTCATCGGTGACCTTGCGCCACCCTTCAACCTGCGCGGGGGTGTGGATGCCCGGAGTGTTGAAATACCCTTGTCCGTCCTCCGACGGCTGGGTTCCCTCGGTGATCAGCAGTCCCAGGGAGGCGCGCTGTCCGTAGTACTCGGCAGCCAGATCACCCGGGGTGCCGTCGGCATTTGCGCGATTTCGGGTCATGGGGGCCAGAGCAAGGCGGTGATGCAACTGGATGCGGCCCAGGGAGAAGGGCTGCCACAAGGATGAAGTTGTCATGGGGTAGGTGTTTCCTTTGCTGGGGAGGGCCGGATGCGGCGGTCGTGCCTGGTTGCCATCCGATAGAACCGATTCATCGTGGGATAATGATTGCCTGATCGGGATGCCGATCCCGATCACTAACGACTATACTCATAACTGAGTGCGGTCATAATTTATTTCGAGAGGATCACCACATGTCATCGCCGTCCCAACAGCTCGGTCGGCGCGAACGCAACAAGCTGGAAAAGCTCGAGCGCATCACCGCCGCAGCCAGTGAATTGTTCGCCAAGCACGGGATCGAGGACGTCACTACCCAGCAGATTGCCGAGAGGGCAGACATCGGCACCGGAACGTTGTTCCTGTACGCGAAGTCCAAGGGCGAATTGCTGCTGCTTGTCCAGAACGCGCACTATGCCCTCGCGCTGGAGCGCGGGCAGGCAGCGGCCGCGAAAACGCCAGATGTGCTTGAGGCGGTGCTGGCAATATTGACGCCAGTAGTTGAATGCAACCGCGTGCAGGTCGAGAACGGGCGCACGTACCTGCGTGAGATGGTCTTCGGTGACCCCGCCGAACCGCGCCATGCCGAGGCCCTGGAAATTGTCGCCCAAACCCAGGAGGCACTCGCAGCGGTCCTTGGCCGGCATGAGCGCATCGGTGAAAGCGAAGCGACAACACTTGCAGGTGTTGTCTCCGCGGTCATGTTCCTCACGATGGCCGCGAGCATGAATGCGCAACGGAGCACCGTTGAGGTCATCGATGCCATCAGGACGCAGGTTTCTGCCATACTTCCGCGCTAGGCGGTAGCCGAGTCGCCGAGCCCGAGCAACCATTACCCGTATCGAGCATGTGGAGATCCAACGATGTCAGCAAGGCCCACGCCACCGGCGAACCGTTCGCGGACGATCCATTACCAGGTCCCCGAAGCGGATAAGACAAGGCTGTTCGAGCGGACCGGGCTCGAGCAGCTGCGCGCCATGGCCGAAGGGCGCATCGCGGCACCGCCGATCAGCAGCCACATCGGTTTGGAGTTCGTGGACGTCACCGACGGGGACGTCGTGATGACAGCGCAGCCGGACGAATCGCACTACAACCCGATCGGATCGGTTCACGGCGGTTTCTTCGCCACGGTGCTGGACTCCGTGTGCGGATGTGCCGTGCACAGCACCCTTCCGGCCGGAGTGGGATACACCAGCCTGGAAATCAAGGTCTCTTTCCTGCGTCCGATCACTGCCGAAACAGGCGCCGTCACCGCGCATGGCTGGGTCACCCGACGCGGTCAGGCGGTCGCCTTCGCCGATGCCGAGATTCGGGACGCGGAAGGCCGGGTGCTGGCCACCGCCTCGAGCACCTGCCTGATCATCTACCCGGACGGTGCCGTCCCGGACTCCCGGCCCGGTCCGGCGATTCAATAGCGTCTACGCATCGCCGGATGGGCCGCACTGCAGAAGAAGTTTGCGGTGCGGCCCATCCGTTTCGAGGGGAAGCACCGCCATTTAGGCGGCCAAGAATTTCGCGGCGATGGGAGCGAAATCCTGGTGAAACTGGAAGATGCCGCCGTGCCCGGAGTTCGGATAAATGATCAGCTCGCTTCCGGCGATGCCACGGTTTAGTTCCTCGGACAGAACCGTGGGGACCATCCGGTCGTTGTCGCCGTTGGCGATCAGCGTGGGCCGGGTGATCACCGAGAGATCCGATGGCTCTGAACGCCCGTACTTTTGGATGGCCTTCAACTGGGTTTGGAGTGCCTTGGTGGAGATGGCGGCATCGCGGTTGCCTGTGCGTTCCTTGAGACGACCAATGAACGCCTTCCCTGCCCGTTTCCCTGCAGCGTCGCGGTTGAAGAAAAGGAACTCCTTCGGGTCCGAACGCGCGAGTGCAGCGCGCAGGATGTCGCGGTAGGTCACCCCCGCGACCTTGTCGATGTCCTTGCCGCCGCGTGGTCCGGTGCCGGTCAGCACCAGCCTGCGCACCAGATCGGGGTGCTTGACGATCAGGTCCTGGGCGATGAATCCACCCATCGAGAAGGAAAAGACATCGATCGTCTCGAACCCGAGGGCGGTGATGAATTCATAGGCGTCGTCGGCGGCTTCCTCGAGTGTTTTGCGCACTCGCCCGGAGGACGCGCCGACGCCGAGCTGGTCGAAAGTGATTACATGCCGACTCCGAGCAATGGGATCAACGATGCGTGGATCCCAGTTATCCAAGTTGGCGGCCAAATGCACGAAGAAGACGACCGGGATCCCGCCCTTGGGGCCCAGCTCCCGGTAGGCGAATGTTTCCCGGCCAACGGTGATGCTCTTGGTCGGCGCCATGGCATAGGACTCGATGACCGGTTCCACCTCGTTGCTGGTGGTCATGGTGGTTCTCCTTGTTGAAGATGCTGATGGAGGTGGAGATGGTTGCCGGTACCGGATCCGGGCCGGTGGCACTCAGTCGTTGACGACGACGACTTTTCCGCGCATTCCGCCCTTGGACAGCGACTGAACCGCCTGCGGCGTCTGGGTGAAGGGGAAGGTCGCACCCACGATTGGGCGCAGGGCGCCGTCATCGATGAGCGCGGAAATCTTGCGCAGCTGTTCACCGCTGGGGTGCATGAACAAGAATTCATAGGATACGCCGAGCTTCCTGGCCTGTCGGCGGATCTTGCTGCTCAGTCCCGTGGTGACCAGTCGCAGCAGGGGGTTTAGTCCCGCCTCCTTCGCAAACGCCGGATCCGGTGGACCGGAAATCCCGATCGCCTTTCCTCCGGGCCTCAGGATCCGCAGCGACTTTTCCAGGTTCTCGCCACCCAGGGAATCAAGGACCAGATCGTAGCCGGAAAGCTCCTTCTCGAAGTCCTGGCTGCGGTAATCAATCACTTCGTCGGCACCCAGGGAGCGAACGAAGTCTGCATTGGCGGCCGAGGCCGTGGTGGCAACATGGGCGCCGAGGTGCTTGGCCAGCTGGATCGTCAATGACCCGACACCTCCGGCGCCTGCGTGAATCAGCACCTTCTGGCCAGCCTTTAGCTTCCCCTTGACCACCAGGGCCTGCCAGGCGGTCAACGCCACCAGCGGGAGGGACGCTGCTTCCGCCACGGTAATGGAGGTGGGTCGCAACGCCAGATCCGCCTCGGCGACTGCCACCCGTTCGGCGAACGTCCCCACCTGGTCCTTGGCCACCCGGGCGTAGACTTCGTCGCCAATCTTGAATCCGGTGACATTCGCGCCGATGCCGATGACGCTACCCGCCATGTCGTGCCCGATCCCATGAGGCAACGAGTAGGGCAGGATCGCCTTGAACTCGCCCTCTATGATCTTCGCATCGAGCTGGTTCACGCCGGCGGCGGCTACCCGCACCAGAACATCGTGGTCACCCACGGCGGGTTCTGGGACATCTACTTGCTGGAGAGGTTGCTTGTACTGGCTGAACACGAACGCTTTCATGGCGCATGGGCTCCTGTCTGGGTTGGGTCTTTGGATGGTGTTGATGTTGTTCGGCGTTCGGGGAACGTGAGGACCCCGTGCGTGAGGATCATGTGCTTTTGAACCACGGCGCCGTGCCCGGAGCCGGGAAGCATTCGCACCGAGCAAGTTCGCAAATGTCTTGCCGCTGCGTCGATAACGGAGGTAGGGGCCCTAACGTCATTCTCTCCAGGAGCGATCCTTGGCTCATCTGGGAGGCGACGGCCAGCGGGCCTTGCCGTCGAGCCTCGGGCAGTTGTGCGGGGGAGTGCCCCGGGGATTGCCGTTGATCGAGCTGGCCGCCATGTTTCCTCACACCTTGTGTTACCCGAAATCGGACAATACGATCATACTCAATTATGAGTGCACTCATTTATTAAGTCAAGAGCGAGAAACTGTCGGGCCCTGGCCGTGGTTCTAGGCGAGCTCCGCCTGGTCCATGAGCCCGGCGATGATGGCCCTGAGTCCGGTCATGAAGGCGGTGTCGGCGCTGTTTCGGCCCGTCGCCCGTTGCGCCTCCAGGGCGCTTTCGAAGCTTGGCATTTTTCCGGCATTTTCGCCCGGGTCGAAGATGTCCAGGGGCGCGGTGGCGTCGAGGGCCGATCCGAAAATAAACGATTCGAGCGCCACGATGGCCGGGACAATCTCGGCCTGCTTCCAGCCGGCACGGGTGAATCCCGCGGCGACCTTTTCGTACATTTCCTGCGTACGCGGGGAGCCGGAGACCGGCAGGACCGCGATCAGCGGAATCAGCGGCGCGTGTCCGGCGAAGATGTCCCGGTAGGTCACCGCCCATTCCGCCAGGGCCTCGTCCAATGGCAGTGTTTCAAAGACCGAGGAATCGACCCCGTCCATCACGATTTCCTGGATCCACTGCATGAGTTCCTGCTTGGATTCCACGTGGTTGTACAAGGCTGACGGGGAGACGCCCAGCGACTTTGCCACCGCGGACATGGTCAGGGTGGAATAGCCCCCCGCCACAACGAGCTTCAGGGCGGCCCGGGCAATGAGGTCCCGGTCGAGCACCACCGACCGCGGACGGCCGGCGCGGCGACGGGGCGCCCCGGCCTGTGCTGCTGCTTCCTGGTTCAAAGTCCGCTCCTGACGTGGCCTACTTCACAATACTGCACTTTATGGCCTACCATGGAACCAGTCTAGTAAATGAATGCCATTCATTTAAAAACCGAAAGAAGTGGAAGCCATGACAACCCTGGATCGCGACGTCGTCATCATCGGAGCGGGTCCCTCAGGCCTGACCGCAGCCTACGAACTGCGCAAGGCCGGCAAGACCGTCGCAGTGCTTGAGGCACGCGACCGCGTCGGCGGCCGCACCTGGAGCCAGAACATGGACGGTGCCACCATCGAGATCGGCGGCCAGTGGATCTCCCCGGACCAGACCGGCCTGTAC
This sequence comes from Paeniglutamicibacter sp. GQ140, assembly GCF_059759235.1. Classification (NCBI taxonomy): domain Bacteria; kingdom Bacillati; phylum Actinomycetota; class Actinomycetes; order Micrococcales; family Micrococcaceae; genus Paeniglutamicibacter; species Paeniglutamicibacter sp. GQ140. The sequence goes on along the minus strand of NZ_JCAXDW010000001.1, from coordinate 112,097 downwards.
TCGCTGATCGAGGAACTGGGCATCGAGACCTTCGAACGCCACAAGGAAGGCGCCTCCGTCTACCTGGCCGAAGACGGCACCCGCACCGTCTATTCCGGGGAAGACTTTCCGGTGGCCGAGTCCACCGTGGCCGAGATGAACAGGCTCATTGCCGAAATGGATCGCCTCACCACCGAGGTCGACCCGGACGCCCCGTGGGAACACCCGCAGGCCGAGGAACTCGACAAGATCTCCTTCCACCACTGGCTGCGCAACATTTCCGGCGACGAGGTTGCCTGCAACAACGTCGGGCTGTTCATCGCCGGCGGCATGCTCACCAAGCCCGCCCACACCTTCTCCGCGCTGCAGGCGTTGCTGATGTCCGCCTCCGCCGGATCCTTCTCCAACCTCGTCGACGAGGACTTCATCCTCGACCGCCGCATCGTCGGCACCATGCAGGGCGTCTCGATCGCCGTGGCCGAACGGCTGGGCGAAGACGTCTTCCTGAACAACCCGGTGCTCAAGCTCGACTGGTCCGATTCGGGCGTGACCGCCCACGGCGCGGACGTGAGCGTCAACGCCAAGAAGGTCATCGTTGCGGTTCCGCCGAACCTGTACTCGCGCATTTCCTACAACCCGCCGCTGCCGCGCCGCCAGCACGTGACCCACCAGCACCAGTCCATGGGCCTGGTCATCAAGGTCCATGCCGTATATGAGACTCCGTTTTGGCGCGAGGAGGGGCTCTCGGGCACCTGCTTCGGTCCGTCCTCGATCGTGCAGGAGGTCTACGACAACACCTACCACGGGGAATCCACCGGCACCCTGGTCGGGTTCATCTCCGACACCCAGGCCGACGCCATGTTTGCCCTGGACGAGGCCGCGCGCAGGGAAGCCATTCTCCAGGGCATCGCCGGGTTCCTGGGGGACAAGGCGCTGGATCCGGAAGTGTTCTACCTTTCCGACTTCGCTGCCGAGGAATGGACCCGCGGGGCGTACGCCACCAGCTACGACCTGGGCGGCCTGTTCCGCTTCGGACCGGACCAGAACAAGAACGTCGGCCCGATCTACTTCTCCTCCTCGGATTTGGCCGGCGAGGGCTACCAACACGTCGACGGCGCGGTGCGCATGGGGCGGCGAACTGCCGCGCGCATCGTCGCCGCGGTGGACGGCACGGAGTGCGACAAGGACTACGACGGTGTCGTCTCCAAGTTCGGCACCCTCGCGGCATTGGACGCCTAAGCACCATGCGCCTCCTTGTTGGATACACCGCGGATGCCCGAGGCGCCGAGGCGATTGCCCTGGCCGCCGCGCTGGGCGGCCCCGCTGCCCACCTTGACCTTGCCATCGTCCTGCCCGAAAGCACCCCGTTCTCCGCGGTGTACCCGGGCGGCGACCACGGGTATTGCTCCATCCTGGCCGAGAAGGTCGACCTGTGGGCGAAGGAAGCGCTCGCCCTGGTCCCTCCGGGCATCAGCGCCCGCGTGATTGCCCGGGCGGTAGGCTCCCCAGCCCAGGGCCTGATTTCCATGGCCACGGAGACCGGCGCACGGGCCATCGTGCTGGGCGGCCGCAAGCGCCACATGGCAGGGTTCTTTGCCCCGGGATCGGTGGCCAGCGCGCTGCTGCACGCCTCGCCGATCCCCGTGGCCATGGGTTCCCCCGAGGCCGTTGACTCGTTGGAGAGGGCCAACGGCCAGCTGCGCCGGGTCACCGCCCTGGTGGGCACCCGCCCCGGGGCCAAGGGGGTGGTGCAGGCGGCCGCTGCCGCCGCGCACCACCAGGACCTGCAGCTTCGGGTCGTGTCCCTTGTGGCCCAGGACGACAATAACGAACGCGGCGCGGACCTGGACGAGTCCATCTCCCGGGCCCGGGCAAGCGTCGCCGAGGTCGTGGCGGAACTGGGCGTCGCAGCCGAGATCTCCATTGCCTCCGGCACCGGCATCGACGATGCCATTGCCGAATTGGGATGGGAAGACGGGGAAATTGCCGTCGTCGGTTCGAGCCGGCTGGCGCGCAAGCGCCGGCTCTTCCTGGGCTCCACTGCCCAACGCATGTTGCGGACCCTGCCGGTTCCGCTGGTGGTGGTTCCCAAGAACTACAAAACGGGGCCGGCACGGTCCTAGCACCAATCACCGCATGATGGTGCGGCGCGTTCCCCTTCGGGGTCGTTTGCCGCACCGCCTGGATGAAGGAAACCAATCATGAGTCGTGAAACAACGACCGAAACCCGCCCCGCGCAGGATGCCGCATCGGGCCTGGGCGCCAAGGGACTGTCAAAGGGCACCGTCGGGGTGCTCGGCGCCGTCGTCATCGGGATTTCGTCCATTGCCCCCGCCTACACGTTGACCGCGGCGCTGGGGCCAACGGTCGCAGAGGTGGGCACCCAGCTCCCGGCGATCTTCATCGCCGGGTTCCTGCCCATGCTCCTGGTGGCCCTGGGGTACCGCGAGCTCAACAGCGCCATGCCCGACTCCGGCACCTCGTTCACCTGGGCGACCCGCGCGTTCGGGCCCTGGATCGGCTGGATGGGTGGCTGGGGCCTGGTCGCCGCCACCATCATCGTGCTCTCCAACCTGGCGGCGGTCGCGGTCGACTTCTTCTACATTCTGCTCGCCCAGCTCACCGGCAACGACGCCATCGCCGAGCTGACGACGAACCTATGGGTCAACATCCCCACGACCCTGGTGTTCATCGCCGCCGCGTGCTGGATTTCCTATCGCGGCATGCAGACCACCAAGGCCTTCCAGTACTGGCTCGTCGCCTTCCAGCTCATCGTGTTGGCCTGGTTCGCAATCGCGGCCTTCGGCCACGTGAAAAACGGCACGGCCTTCGACCCGACACCCATCTCGCTGGACTGGTTCAACCCCCTCGCGGTGGAATCCTTCGGCGCCTTCGCCGCGGGCATCTCCCTGTCGATCTTCATCTTCTGGGGCTGGGACGTCACCCTGACCATGAACGAGGAGACCAAGAATCCGGCCAAGGTGCCGGGCCGCGCCGCGACGATCACGGTGCTTGTCATCATGGGCATCTACATGGTCATTTCCCTTGCGGTGATCGCCTATGCGGGGGTCGGCGAGACCGGGCTCGGCGCCGGCAACCCGGAGAACCAGGAATCGATCTTCGCCGTCCTGGCCGGACCCGTCATGGGCCCGTTTGCGATCCTGATGTCCCTGGCCATCCTTTCCTCCTCGGCCGCCTCCCTGCAATCGACCCTGGTGTCCCCGGCCCGCACCTTGCTGGCCATGGGCTACTACAAGGCACTGCCGGAGACCTTCGGCAGGATCTCTCCGCGCTTCATGTCCCCGTCGGTGGCGACGATCACCGCCGGCGCGGCCGCCGCGGGCTTCTACGTCATCACCCGACTGCTCAGCGAAAACGCGTTGTGGGACACCATCACCGCCCTGGGCCTGATGATCTGCTTCTACTACGGCGTCACGGCGCTTGCCTGCGTCTGGTACTTCCGCCGCGAGGCCTTCGACTCGGTGCGCAACTTTTTCTTCAGGTTCCTGGCCCCCCTGCTGGGCGGGGTGATCCTGTTGGTGATGTTCGTGAGCACCGCGCGCGACTCGATGGACCCGGACTACGGTTCGGGCTCCAACATCGGCGGCTTGGGCATGGTGTTCATCCTGGGGGTGGGCGTGCTGCTGCTGGGCGTGGCAATCATGTTCTGGATGCGCGTGCGCAGCCCCGGATTCTTCAGGGGGGAAACGCTCAAGCGCCTGAGGTGAACCGTGACCCCCGGGACCAGGCAAGACGGCTGCCCGCCGGATCGCGACTTCACGTCGCGGGCGGGCAGCCGCCTTCATTAAGCCCCCAAGGAATCCCCTCACCCGCCCCCCCAACGGCATGGGAGAATTGGGGGTGGCGGCAGGGAAGTCTCCCGCCCCGAACCCATTCTTTGATGAAAGAGAGTCATGAGCGAGGAACTTGTGGTGCTGTTGGCGGCCGACGGCACCCGCATCGGCACCGAGCCCAAGGCGAGCGTGCACACCGCGAACACCCCGTTGCACCTGGCGTTTTCCTGCTACCTCTATGACCCGGAGGGCAGGATCCTGATGACCCGGCGCGCCCTGGGCAAGAAGACCTGGCCGGGTGTGTGGACCAATTCGTTTTGCGGGCACCCCGGTGCGGACGAATCCTTCGAGGATGCAATGGTCCGCCGTGCCGGTCAGGAACTGGGCACCGCCATCGGCGGGATCCGACCGCTGCTCCCTGACTTTGCCTACCGGGCAGTTGACGCCTCGGGCATTGTGGAAAACGAGGTCTGCCCCGTTTTCGCGGCCCGGATAGTCGGGGACCTCGAGCCCAATCCGGAGGAGGTTGCCGAATACGCGTGGGTTGCCCCCGCTGACCTGTTGGCGGCAGCCAGGGCAACGCCCTTCGCCTTCTCCCCGTGGCTGCTCGAACAAATCGCCCAGGGCTCGCTGGACGTACCTCTGCCATAGGACGGGTTGCGGGCCGAAGCCTCCCTGCCCGGTTCACGGGCAGGGAGGCTTCGGCATTCCCGGCGCCCTTGGGGTGGGCACAGCCTTGCACGATGGCAGAAGCGGGATCCCACACGGGTGTTTCATGGGCAAAATTTAGTAGGAAGACCTAGTAAATTTCGATGCTTCCTAGTAGTCTCGCGAATGAGCGCAAAGCCCAGCATCACAAGGAGAACTCGGATGAAGATCGTGGTTTTGATCAAGCAGGTTCCGGACACCGCGGAGGAACGCAGGCTGTCTCCCGACACCGGGAAGGTCGACCGCGAAGCCGCCGACCCGGTCATTGACGAAATCACCGAACGCGCCCTGGAACTTGCCCTCACGGTCAAGGACGGGGACAAATCCACCGAGGTCGTGGTCGCCACCATGGGACCGGCAGAAGCCTCCAAGTCCATCCGCAAGGCACTGTCCATGGGCGCCGATTCCGGCATCCACATCCTGGACGACTCGCTGGCCGGGGCCGACACGGTCCTCACCGCCGCGGCTCTGGCAGCGGCGCTGCGCGGGACCGGGGCAGACCTGGTCATCGCCGGCAACGAGTCCACCGACGGCCGCGCCGGAATGATCCCGGCGATGATCGCCGAACACCTGGACCTGCCGTTGCTCGGTTCACTGGTATCCGCCGACATCGGAAGCGACGCCGTCACCGGGGTGCGGGTCTCCGAGCTCGGCACCCAGGAGGTCGTCGCGTCCTATCCCGCGATCCTCACCGTCACCGAACGCTTCGAGGAGGCGCGCTTCCCCAACTTCAAGGGCATCATGGGCGCCAAGCGCAAGCCCGTGGCAACGATCTCCGCCTCCGAGCTCGGCATCGCCGCCGAGGTGCGCAGCACCGTGCTGGACCTTGCGCAGCGACCCCCGCGCAACGCCGGCCGCAAGATCGTCGATGACGGGAATGCCGCCGCCGAACTCGTCGACTTCCTCGCCGCCCGGCGCCTGATCTAGCAAAGGTTCCCACCATGCCCAGCATCCTTGCCCTCATTGAACTGACCCACGCCGGACACGCCACCGCCTCGGCGCGCGGCCTGCTGGCAGTCGCCGCCCGGCTTGGCACCCCCGTCGCCGTCACTGTTTCCGCGACCGCGCTGCCGCCGGAAACCGTGGCCAGGCTCGGCGAGCTCGGCGCCGCGAAGATCCACGCCGTGGAAATGGCCGACGCTGACACCACCCTGCTCACCCCGCTGGTCGACGCGCTTGCCGACGCCGTGGCCGCCCATGCACCGGCGGCAGTGCTTGCCGCTGCATCCGTCGATGGCCGGGAAGCGGCGGCGCGCCTGGCCGTGCGCACCGGAGGGGGAGTGCTGGTGGATGTCGTTGACGCCACCTTGTCCGACTCCGGGATCGTCACCGAGCACTCGGTCTTTGGCGGCAACTACACCGTGCACGCGGCGGTGCCCGACTCCCTGCCGATCATCACCCTGCGCTCGGGCGCCATCGACGAGCAGGCCGCGCCCGCCACCCCCGAGCTCATTGCGGTGAAGCTCGAGCCGGGAACCGCCCGCACGGCGAGCATCACCTCCCATGCCGACGTTCCGGAAACCTCGTCCCGGCCCGAACTGCGCGGGGCCGCCACCGTGGTCTCCGGCGGCCGCGGACTGGGCTCCGCCGAGAACTTTGAGTTGGTCGAGCAGCTGGCCGACGCCCTCGGCGGGGCCGTCGGCGCCTCCCGCGCCGCGGTCGACGCCGGATACATTGCCCAGGGGGCGCAGGTCGGGCAAACCGGCGTGAGCGTCTCCCCGCAGCTCTACCTCGCCCTGGGCATCTCCGGTGCCATCCAGCACCGCGCCGGCATGCAAACGGCCAAGACCATCGTGGCGATCAACCGTGACGAGGACGCACCGATCTTCGAGATCGCCGACTTGGGTATCGTGGGGGATGTGTTCACGGTGGTTCCGCAGGTGGTCGAACTGCTCAAGTCCCGCTCCTGAGCCACCCCCCATGCACCAACCAACCACTAGCACGAGGTACCAAAGATGACCGCACGGTCCACCCCCAAGAAACTCTCCGCCAACAAGTGGGTGCGCGCCGGCATCATCGCGGGATCGCTGATCGTCCTGCTGCTCATCGCGGTCTTCGTCGCCCGCTGGATGGTCACCCTTGAGGGCGTCAAGACCTGGATGGCGACCTACCCCGGGCACTCCGAGCTGCCAGCCGGCACACCCGTCGGATTCCCCGCCTGGCTGGGCTGGCAGCACTTCCTGAACGTGTTCTTCCTGGTGCTGATCGTGCGCACCGGCTGGCAGGTGCGCACCGTCACCCGCCCGGCAGCACACTGGGTGCGCAACAACAAGGGCCTGATCCGCACCAAGGGCGCCCCCAACCGCATCAGCCTGGACCTCTGGTTCCACCTCACCCTCGACGCCCTGTGGGTGCTCAACGGCATCATCTTCGTCGTCGTGCTCTTTGCCACCGGCCAGTGGGCGCGCATCGTGCCCACCAGCTGGGACATCATCCCCAACGCCCTGTCCGCAGGGCTCCAGTACCTCTCGCTGAACTGGCCGACCGAGCACGGTTGGGTCAACTACAACGCCCTGCAGGTGCTGACCTACTTCGTGACCGTATTCATCGCGGCCCCGCTGGCGATCATCACCGGCCTGCGGATGTCCGGGGCCTGGCCCAAGAAGGCTGTTGCGCTCAACAAGGCCTACCCCATGGAACTCGCCCGGGCGCTGCACTTCCCGGTCATGATCTACTTTGTCGCCTTCACCGTGGTGCACGTGGCCCTGGTGCTGGCCACCGGGGTGCTGCGCAACCTGAACCACATGTACGCGGCCAACGATTCGACCGGTCCCGCCGGGCTCATCATCTTCGCGGTGTCCATCGTCGTGATCGTGGGGGTATGGTTCCTGGCCCAGCCGGTCTTCCTGCGCCCCCTGGCCTCGCTGACCGGCAAGGTCGGCAAGTAGCCGAGCCCCCGGTCCGGCCCCCTACTGCGTGAACCCGACATCCGCCCACCGCACAGACCCAGGAGCCGAGCATGTTTGAACCCACCGAAGACCAGAATGCCATCATCGAGATGGTGGCCGACTTCGCCACCGAACAAATCGCGCCCCATGCGGCGGCCTGGGACCGGGACCACCATTTCCCCGTCGACGTCCTGGCCGAGGCAGGGGCCCTGGGCATGGGCGGGATCTACGTGCGGGAGGACTTCGGGGGCTCGGGGATGAGCCGGCTGGATGCTGCCCTGATCTTCGAGGAGCTGGCCAAGGCCGACCCGACCATCGCCGCCTACATCTCCATCCACAACATGGTGGTGTGGATGATCGACAAGTTCGGCAACGACGAGCAGCGCGCGGCCTGGGTTCCGCAGCTGTGCACCATGGAGATGCTGGGCAGCTATTGCCTCACCGAGCCCGGAGTCGGATCCGACGCCGCTGCGCTGAGCACCCGGGCGGTGCTGGACGGGGACTCCTACGTGCTCAACGGGACCAAGCAATTCATTTCCGGCGCCGGGTCCTCGGGCGTCTACCTCGTGATGGCCCGGACCGCTGACACCGGCAGCGCCGGCATCACCGCCTTCCTTGTGCCGGACGGGACCCCGGGACTGTCCTTCGGGGCGCTGGAGGCGAAGATGGGCTGGAACGCCCAGCCCACCCGCCAGGTGGTCATGGACAACGTCAGGATTCCCGCGGGCAACCGCCTGGGGGAGGAGGGGACAGGGTTCGGGATCGCCATGAAGGGCCTGAACGGCGGCCGCGTGAACATCGGCGCCTGCTCGGTCGGTGGCGGCCAGGCGGCGCTGGAGAAGTCCATTGCCTACCTGAAGGAACGCGAGGCCTTCGGAAAGCCGCTCATCGGCCAGCAGGCCCTGCTCTTCGAGATCGCCGACATGGAGACCGAACTGGAAACGGCGCGGACCATGATCTGGCGTGCCGCCGACGCCCTGGAACGGGGGACGGCGGACGCCGTGCGCCTGTGCGCCATGGCCAAGCGCGTGGCCACGGATGCCGGGTTCAACGCCGCCAACACGGCATTACAGCTGCACGGCGGCTACGGCTACCTCTCCGAATACGGGATCGAGAAGATCGTGCGTGACCTGCGGGTGCACCAGATCCTGGAAGGCAGCAACGAAATCATGCGCCTGGTCATCGGCCGCTTGGCCGTGGAGCGCTAATGCCGGGTTGCCCCGTGGCGGGGCACCGCCGGATCGGCTAGTTTCCGGCCCAGGCGGTGGCCTGGACCTCAACCAGAAGCTCTGGCGCCAGCAGTGGTGCGACGATGGTTGCACGCGAGGGGCGGTGGCCACCGAAGGTGTCGACCCAGGCGCGGTTGTATTCGCCGGCCATGGAAGCGTCGTTGATGTAAACGGTGGTGGTGGCCACGGCATCGAGCCCCAGATCGAAGCCGGCCAGGACGGTCTGCAGGTTCTTGAGGGTCTGGACAGTTTGCGCGTAGATGTCGCCCTCGCCGACCAGGACCTTGTTTTCGTCCTTGGAGACCATGCCCGAAACGAAGACGAAGTCGCCGGCGCGGGTGGCGCTGGGGAACGGGCTTGCCTCGGTGGTGATGCCCGCAATGTCGATATTGGTAAGTCCTGTGGTGCCCATGGTGCTCCTCAAGTGGAAGTGGTCCGGTGGCAAGTCGCCGCCCAGAACAGACTAGGGCATCTGGCGGGCAAGCACCGGGACATGGGGCACGGGTGCGGGACTCTTAGCCCAGGTGATTGAGCAGGGCCGTGGTGCGGTACGGGATCACGTCGCGCAGGATCATCGACGTGGAGGTCCGGGTGATGCCCGGGCAGAGGCGGATCTCCTCGCTGACCCGGTACAGGTCATCCGGGTCCTTGGCGACGGCGCGAATCAGCAGGTCGGTGTCTCCGGCCGGGGCGACACATTCGAGGACCTCCGGAATGAGACTCAACGCCGCGATGGCTTCTTCCAAATGTGACTGGTCGAGCTCCGCGCTGACAACGGCCGAGACCCCGCGGCCAACCGATGCAGGCTTCACGCGGCTGGAGTTCGGGCGCAAGGCACCGGAGTTCGCGAGCCGCTCCATGCGGGTCTGGACGGTGCCGCGGGCCAGGCCCAAGCGTTGCGCCAGCATCATGGTGGGAACCCGGGGATCCTCGTCCAGGGCCAAGAGAATGCGCCTATCCGTATCATCCAGTTGGTACGATTCCGGCGTCATTCCGGCTCCTTCGCCTAGGTTCGGTCAGACTGACCAAGTTGTTCGGTAGCTACCGCTCCATGTTAGTCAAAATGATCAGTGATTCCCAACTGTGTTGCACGGTATGCCCGGTTGTTGCTTTAGTAGTTGTTAGAAGCTCATCCAAGGTCACAAGCTACGGCGAGCAGACCCCCGTAGCGGGACCGGATCCAGGCCGCGCTACGGGCCGGCCCACCAGGCCGCAGGTCGAACATTAAGAGTGGTCCGCAAAGATTCCAAGCATCTGGAGTCATCGCGGGCCACTCTTGTTTTCGCCGTTCCTCCCCGCTTCGCTGCTCTCGTGACGCGTAGCAGTTATCCACAAAAGTGCTTCGGAGAGTTTCGCCGGATCGGGAAACGGGTAGCCTTCAATGCATGAGGTTCATGCGCCTAGAAGATGTCGCCGACGAGTTGAACGTAAACCTGCCGCAGGTGCGGTCCCTGGTGCGCAGCGGGGACTTGCCGGCAATCAAGATCGGTGGACGCGGCGTCTGGCGCGTGGAGCGCAGCGAACTTGAGGCTTACATCCAGCGCCAATACACGGTGGCGCGGGAATCCATCGAAGCCGGGGCCGCCGACGGCGACGAAGACTAGATACTCGGTGGTTCGCCGATTTTGCGTGCGGCCCACCACGGGTTTAGGCTAACAACATTGCGGCTCCAAGCCGCAAAACGGGGCATTAGCTCAGTTGGTAGAGCGCTTCGTTCGCATCGAAGAGGTCAGCGGTTCGATTCCGCTATGCTCCACACATTGCACCCGCAGGAACCTTAGGGTTTCGGGCGGGTGCTCTTGTATGGACCGGCTGGTTCCGGGACCGGCTCCCATGCGGTGACTGATACGGCACCGCCGTCAATGATGTCCAGGTCCACCGGCGAACTGTGGCGCAACGATCCCGCATAGGGTGCCACCAGCATGGTTCCGGTGCGCATATCCCCGGCCGCCGCCATCGCGTTCCAGCCCAGATATGCCCGTGCGCTCTTGCCGGGCGGTAGGGTGATGGCCGAGACCCCGGGGTCGTCGGTCATGAAGGATCCGCCATGGACCACCAACACCTCTATGGCCCATCCGTCGGCGTTGTTGAAGGCGATGTCGGGGTAGGACTCCACGACGCAAGGCCCGGTCCCGGTATTCGTCAGGTCAAAACCCATGCCTCGGTGCCCCGTCGCACCCTCGGGTTCGTGCCAAGAGATCGACACGTCTTCGCCCCGGCACCAGTTGTCCTTGGCCGGCTGAAAGGCGTCCGACCGGTTCGACCAGCCGTATGGTGTCGGCGAGGGAGTGGCCTGCGGCGGCGGCGCAGCCTGCGGGGCCTGGGTTTCTTCGGTGTAGGTGTAGGCGGCGGGGATCGTGACGACCAGTATCACCGCGAGGAGCCCTGCGATCAGCAGCGGCATGGCATCGGCGGGTCGCCGCACGGTCTTCGGGTCGGCTAGCGGCTTGGCGGATTTCATGGCGAGGGCTCCCGCCAAAGCCGGCAGCCAGCCCCAGACGATTCCCCAGTAACCGGCCGCCAGCAAAGCGGGCTGGATACCGTCCAGCAACCAGGCAAGGCGCGCCGGAGGCCAAGAGGCAACGACGTAGCCAAGGGAGGACACGGTCGCCGTGGCGAAGCCGGCAAGGACGATGGCCATCCACGTGGCAAGGAATCCGAGAGGTTGCCGACCGGCACGCAAGCCAGCTCCCCGCAGCAGCAGGAGCGTAAACGCCATCACTGCCAGGACTGAAAAGAGGGAAAGCAGGATCGGCCACGGCTGGGCCGATTGCCAGGTTCGCATTGAAATTGTCTCGGGAAACAACATGCGGGTGAATTGGGTCGGGAGGCGGACCTGATGGGCGAGCGTCAAGCCGCTCAGCGCGCCGCTGAACAGCCAGCCAATTCCTGCCCCGGCGACGATCCAAGCGGTGCCGATCGTTGTTTTTTCGTATCGTCCCATGCCATGGAGCCTATCCGAGCCGACTCGCGGTTCGGATGCCCCCTCGACGCTGACACGTGTGGATCTGTCACCAATGAACTACCGATCTGCCGAAGGATACTCGTGCGACGTGCGGGCAGGCGGAGCCCATCATCTTCGACCTCGACTGGCGCCGACGGGCTTCATGTCGCCGGACATGGCCACGCGCCTTGCCGAGTCACATAGGGACGTGGCGGGGCGCCGACGGCAGGAACCCGGCAGTCCACTCACGGCCATGTCGGCCGCGGGAATTTCCCCCTCATCGATGGAGACGACGCCCAACGATGCGGAGGCGCAGGGGCCCGGTGCAAGGACTTTTCGGACTGCGGAGAAGCCATCCCGTGTACCGTGAGCCCTATGGGGCGGGCCATTTTGGCCTGCTCCACCTAGGAAGAGAACAAGACGCATGGGCTTTACGAACGAACTTACACTTGGTGTCATTGCCACTTCCAACAAGGTTGACGAGCGGCGTTTGCCGATCCATCCTTCGCACTTTGAACGTATTGACGAGCGCTTCCGCAGCCGTATCACGGTCGAATCCGGCTATGGGCGTGCCTGCGGAATTGACGATGAAGAGCTTGCGCCCTTCGTCTCAAAATTTGCCACCCGCCAGGAAGTAATCGCCGGTAGTGACATCGTACTTTTGCCCAAGCCCCAGGTCTCGGATCTGATGGAAATGCATGAGGGGCAGACGCTGTGGGGCTGGCCGCACTGTGTCCAGGACACTGCGCTGACGCAGCTGGCCATTGACAAGAAACTGAACGTGATTGCCTTCGAGGCCATGAACCACTGGGGCACGGACGGCAGCTTCGGGCTTCATGTGTTCCACAAGAACAATGAGCTGGCAGGCTACTCGTCCGTCATCCACGCCCTACAGCTCTGCGGCATGACGGGTGACTATGGGCGCAGGCTATCGGCAACCGTCATTGGGTTTGGAGCCACCGCCCGTGGAGCGGTCACGGCCTTGCGCGCCCACGGGATCCACGACGTGCGTGTCCTCACGGGTCGCTCCGTCGCCGCGGTCGCTTCACCCATCCACTCGGTCCAGATGGTGCAGTTCGACCACGACGGCGGACCGAATCTGAGCGAGGTCATCACTGACGAGGGACGATTGCCGCTGGCGCCGTTCCTGGCCGAAAGCGACATCGTGGTGAACTGCACGCTGCAGGACCCGAACGCCCCGTTGATGTATCTGCAGACCGAGGACCTTGCGGCGTTTTATCCGGGCAGCCTGATCATCGATGTTTCGTGTGACGAGGGAATGGGTTTTGAATGGGCCAAGCCCACGACCTTCGCCCAGCCGATGTTCACCGTTGGCCGGAACATCAACTACTACGCGGTTGATCACAGCCCCTCTTATTTGTGGAATTCCGCAAGCTGGGAAATAAGCGAAGGCCTGTTGCCGTTCCTGAATTCGGTCATGGACGGACCGACGGCCTGGGAAGAAAACGAAACGATTGCCCGGGCCATCGAGATTCGTGACGGCGTCATCCAGAACCCGGCCATCCTGGAGTTCCAAAACAGATCTGCGGAATACCCGCATAAGATGGCATAGGGCTGATTCCCGGAGCAGGTTCGGGAACGCGGCAGCAGCGGTAACCATGCGGCGGGAAGTTCCCGCACCGCCGCCATGGGAACGGGAGGCGATGACATGGGTACCCTCTTCTCCGAGAGCTTTCTGGGCCGGCGCAGACGGGAGCTTGCGCCCGGTGCCCATTGGGTTCCCGACTGGCTGGACCTGGAGGAACAACGCTGGTTGGTTGCGCGGTTCCGAGAATGGGGACGGGGCCCGGTGCCACCACGTGCGGCGACGATTGGCGGCCACGAAATGTCGGTCCAGACCGTCTGCCTGGGGTGGCACTGGCGTCCCTACGCCTATTCGCGCGAGGCCATCGATGTCAACGGCAACCGGGTCATGGACTTCCCCGAGTGGATGGTGCGGCTTGGCCGCAAGGCAATCTTCGCCGCCACCCAGGACGCGGCAGCCGCCGAAAGCTACACCCCGGACACGGCCCTGGTGAACTACTACGGGGCGGAATCCAGGATGGGCATGCACCAAGACCGCGACGAACGGTCGGTCGCCCCGGTGGTCTCGATCTCCATCGGGGACACCTGCCAATTCCGGTTCGGCAATACGCAGAACCGCAACAAGCCCTACGAGGACATCCTGCTGGCCTCGGGGGATCTGTTCGTGTTCGGGGGACCTGCTCGTCTTGCCTTCCACGGGGTCACCAAGGTCCTGCCCGGAACGGCACCCGCCGATTGCGGGCTCGAAACGGGACGAATCAACATCACCATGCGTGTTACGGGCCTGGCCGACTGAGCGGGCCCGTCCACATCCTGCCTATTTTCCGGGAAGGTTCAACTCTGCCCGAACGGCGAAATGGTCGCTGATCCCGGCTTCGACATTGGTGTTCGAGGTGACCTCCAGGCCGCGCACCAAAACATGGTCAAGGCGCATCATGGTAAAAGGTGACCGCGGCCAGGTGAAGCCAAGTAAGCCGTCATCCTGGTTGGGTTCTTCAAGGATCGTTGAGATCTTCTTGAAGGCGCGGTCGGTGCTGGTTGCATTGAAGTCACCCACGGCAACCATGTTTTCATGGGGATCGGTTCGCACCGCGGCTGCCAACTGTGTCAGCATTTCGTCACGATCGACGTGGTCGTTCGGACGGGCCGAGGCAGCATGGATGACATAAAGCCGGACACGTCCGGAGTCTGTGTCGACGTCCGTGGACAGGGCACGCTTCCAGCCGAGTCCGAGCTCGAGCGGCTGGGAATTCGTGAGTGGATACTTGCTCCAAACCCCCACCGTGCCCACCACGAAATGATGGGGATAACGCTCCTCCAGGGCGGCGGTGACGCGCTGGGCGCTGCCGGCGTCGAGTTCCTGCAGGGCAATGACGTCGCTTCCGCCGGCGGCCAGCTCAAGCGCCGATTGCGCGGCGGCCCCGGTACCCGCCTTGATGTTCTGGCTGCTGAGCACCATCGTGTGGGCACTGGGTTGGGGCGCCGACCAAGACAACGGGACAATGGCCGGGCCGAAGATGAAAAGCCACGTCAACGTCGGGACCAGCAGCACCACCAAGGAGGTTCGGCTCCGCGACGCCAAGGCCAGCAGGAGCAGCGCCGGAACCACCAAACCCAGCCACGGCGCGGCATTGTCCAGGAGCAAGCCAAGACCCAGGGCATCGGGAACCCTTGAGTGGAATGCCATCAGAAGGGCACCGGCCAGAGACCCGATAAGCACCAGGAAACGCAGGAAGCGGTGGGCGCGCGCTCGCCGGCGCGGCGGATTTTTCGCAGCGTGAGACCGGGCAGAATATACAGACATCGCTACCTAGGGTCGCACACTGTCCTGAGCGGCACATGAACCGCGGCTGTGATTCCGCCATGGATTGCCAGTGTGCAACCCGGAAGGGTTTGGAAGCGGCCGGCGCGTGCCGGTGGGCGGCTGCCGATCTTCCCTCGACTCTGGCGGTGCAAGGTGAGATTCTAAAACTAGGAATATTAACCGCTACAAGGACTCTCCGGACCTGGCCGGATTGTTCGGTGGCACCATTCTGACGGGAAACGAACACCATGAGCGAATCGGCGACGAAGGAACCGGCAACGCAAGACGATTTGGGGACCGTGGTGATTGGCGGCGGACTTGCCGCGGCCCACTGCGTCCACGCACTGCGTGAGGGCGGCTACGCCAAGCCCATTACGCTCATCGCCTCCGAGAACGAAGTCCCCTATGAGCGGCCCCCGTTGTCCAAGGAATTCCTCCAGGGCAACAAGCCCGCGCAGGAACTCGAACCCTTCCCCGCCGGCTGGTATGCCGACGCCGGTATCGACCTGCGCTTGGGCACAACGGCCGAATCCATCGACGTCGCCGCCAAGCAGGTCACGCTGCGCGGCTCGGCAACCGTGGGCTACGAAAACCTCGTCATCGCCACCGGTTGCCGTTCACGGCTGGGCGGTCGCAACGCAAACATGGACGGGTGGGACCTGCCCGGCGTCTACACGTTGAGGTCGCTGGAGGACTCCAGGAAGCTCAAGGAGCAATTGGTTTCCGGCAAGAACCTGGTCATCATCGGCGCAGGGTGGATTGGCATGGAGGTCGCCGCCTCGGCGCGCGCGGCCGGAGTGGAAGTCACCGTTGTCACCCCCGACGGGGTCCCACTCGCGACTGCCATGGGCTCCGAATTCGGTGCCCACGTAGCGCAGCTGCACGTTGCCAACGGAGTCAAGTGCCGCTTCGGGACCGCAGTCAGCGGGATCGGCTCGGACCCCCGGAAGGGGTTGGTGGTGCAGACGCCAACCGGGGACGTCCCCGCGGATTTCGTCTTGCTGGCCATCGGTGCGGTGCCCAACAACGAACTGGCCGAAGCCGCCGGACTTGAAATCGGCACCGGCGTCGTTGTCGATGAACACCTGCGCAGCAGCGACCCGAATATCCTGGCCATCGGCGACATCGCAGAGGCATACAACACCACCTTGGGCCGGGCCATGCGCGTCGAGCACTGGGACAACGCCATCCGACAGGGCAAGCTCGCCGCGGCCACCATCCTGGGACGCGACGAATCCTACGACTGGTTGCCATACTTCTTTACCGACCAATTTGATTTGGGCATGGAATACGTGGGTGACCGGGCTGCAGACGACGAAGTGGTCGTGCGCGGCGACATGTCCGCGGGGGAGTTCATCATCTTCTGGCTGCGCCATGGCGTGATCACCGCAGCCATGAACGTGAACATCTGGGACGTCAACGACCACCTGCGCAGCATGATCGGCAAGAACATCCCTGTCTCCACGCTGCAGGACACTGACAACGAATTGACGGCGCTGTAGCGCCATGCGAGGGCGTGCCGGGTCCGGCATTCACGAAGCCGGCCCGCTCCGCATGGCCAGTGCCGGATTCGTAGTGACGGTCGGGGCCGTGGGCGTGCTCACGATCGTTCCTGCCAACACCGGTGGCCACGTAGGCTTGAGGTGGCGGCGACGAGGCCAGATGCACTTCACCCTGCCGCCTACCCACCGCTGAACCATTGAAAAGGTACCCGTGAATTCCGACGCAACTGTCCTGGGCAACAGCAAGCAGGCCCACAGCACCCAACTATCCGGAAGGGCACTGTTCCTGGCGGTGGTGGCACTTGCCATGGGCGGGTTCGGGATTGGCACCACGGAATTCTCCATCATGGGACTGCTCCAGGAAGGTGCCGCGGACCTGGGCGTCAGCAATGCCCGGATGGGCCTGCTGATCTCCGCCTACGCGCTTGGCGTGGTCGTCGGCGCCCCGATCCTGACCGCGTTGGGTGCCAAGGTCGCCCGCAAGACCATGGTCCTGTGGCTCATGGCGTTCTTCACGCTTGCCAACCTCAGTTCGCTCTTTGCCGCGAACTATGAGTGGATGCTCGTCTCCCGGTTCCTGGCCGGTCTCCCGCACGGAGCGTACTTCGGCATCGCAGCCATCCTGGCGGGCACCCTGGTGCCGGCATCGATGCGCGGCCGTGCCATCGCGTGGGTGATGCTGGGCCTCGCAGTCGCCAACGTCATTGGCGTACCACTGGTGACCTTCCTGGGCCAGAGCCTTGGCTGGCGCTGGATGTTCGCGGTGGTCGGGATAGTGGGTGCGTTGACCTGGGTTGCCATCCGCGTGTTTGTGCCGTTTTCGCCTGCTCACGCCGGCGCAAGCATCCGCAGGGAACTCTCGGCCCTGCGCAGCGGACAGGTCTGGATGGCCATGCTGACCGGCATTGTCGGCTTTGGCGGGTTCTTCGCCGTGTATTCCTACATCAGCCCAATCCTGACCGACGTCACGGGGCTGCCGATCTCGGCCGTGCCGCTGGTGTTGGGACTTTATGGAATCGGCATGGTCGTCGGTTCATTGATCGGCGGGCGCCTGGCCGACTGGTCGGTCCTCGGTGCCATTTACGTTGCGACCACCGCCATGGTCGTCTTCATGACCTTGTTCGGCCTGGTCTCCACCCACGCGGTCCCCGCTCTCATCCTGGTCTTCATCCTCGGTGGCACCGGGTCGCTTCTGGTGCCCGCCCTCCAGGCGCTGCTCATGGACTCCGCGCCGCACGCCCAATCCCTGGCCGCGTCGCTGAACCACTCTGCACTGAACGTGGCAAACGCCCTGGGTGCCGGGCTGGGTGCCGCCGTGATCACCGCCGGCTTGGGGTATCGGGCACCCTCGTTCCTGGGCGCCGGCCTCGCCTTGGTCGGCCTGCTGCTGGCCCTGGCCACGGGCTGGCGTGCCAAGCGACTTGCGGCGGCAGGGAAGTAGCCTCGCAGTAGTTGCCGGGCTATGCGTTGCCCGGCGTGGCCCGGATGGACGCCAGCTTGCGATCCATCGCTTCGTGGGTCTGTTCCATCAGCAGCTTCATGGTGCCAACGACATCGAGGGATCGATCCACCAGCCACTGCTGCTGCAGCCCGTCCGCCGTCGCCAGGACCATCCGGGTCATCGCACGGAAGTACTCGAGCTCTTCTTCCGAGGGCCGCGGCTTGTCGCGGTAGTAGGACTCCTCGGAAATCTGCATCAGCCGGGCATTTCGCTCCTGGAAGTATGCAGCGGCGGGATGCTCCGGGTCCGCGGCGGCGGCGGCCATGGTGACAAAGAGTGCAATCAGGCCGGGCTCGCTGTGCCCCTGCCCCAGGACATCGGCCAGGCGCCCCTCCTGCTCCTCGATGGTGCCGTCGATCTCGTTGCGGGCGTCGCGCTCGCGCAGGATCTGTACGAGAAGGTCTTCCTTGGATTCGAAGTAGTGCATCACCCCGGCCAGGGACAGGTCGCAAAGGCTTGCGACCTTGCGCAGCGATGTTCCCCGGTAACCCTCGACGGCGAACACCTCCAGTGCGACGTCTAGAATCTCGGCGCGCTTAGCGATGCCCTTTGCGTATGATCCACGTATTGCCATGTTGCTAGAGTAGCGAGATTCTGGGCCATTTCTTACTAACCTGTCATGCGTCGGTATTTGGTGCGGGGCCTGACCTGTAAAGACTCGGCGAAATCCATTCCCCGGCACTCGGGGTGGGGCACCCGGAAATCGTCCTCGTTCCGGAGGCACAGGACGACGCGGCAGGCATCGCCCCGCCGCCCTCGCCTCACCGAGATGTCGGCATATCCGCGGCTCCAGGCACTGCGCGGCGGGCTGTGATTGACGTCATGTTACGATGGCGGGCGGGTGATTTTTCCGCGCGTTTTAGCCCTTCGGGTACGTTCCCGGATGGGATTTCGGCCGTGAGAAATGCCAGCGGCCCGCGATCGATTGGCGTTGGGGTGCCATCGTGCTGTAGATTATTATCTCGGTTCGGCAGCCCTTCGGGAAAGCCTGAAACCAATCCTTTTCGGGGGTATGGCGCAGTTGGTAGCGCGTCTGCATGGCATGCAGAAGGTCAGGGGTTCGAATCCCCTTACCTCCACGAAATACAAAAGGTCCCAGACATTGCGTCTGGGACTTTTTGCGTTGTCCGAGTCGGGCGGCTCAGCCGACCGCCCGGTATCCGGAGTAGCCAATCATGGCCCGGAGCCACGTCACCAGGGGATCGATCCCGGTGTGCGGACGGCCATCATCCCCGACGGTAAAGACCGGGACCTCGCCGCGCATGCGCCTGGGCAGCTGGCGAAGAATGCGGTCGGTGTCGCCGGTTCCGGTCAGAAGCAGTGCAACGGGCCGGAATCCGAAGACGGCATTGGCCAACGCCAGCCCATGCATGCGGGAAAAGCGCAGCGGACCGACCAGGACCGTTGCGTCAAAGTACACCAGCTCGTGGGCAGAGGAGCTGGCGACCTCGAGAATTTCGCTGCGCAGCTCGTGGGTGTGCAGTTTTTCCGCCAGTTCGGCGGCCCGCTGCCTGGCCAGTGCATCACGCTGGTAATAGACGATTGCAACGCGATCCATGTGAATCCCTCATCCCTGCGACAAATGCATGCTCCGGGTCGAATGCCCGCGGACCATCCGACTTCACGCTAGGCCCAAAAGCCGTGAAATGGCTGGGAAACCATTGCCTGCACGCATGGCCAAGCCGTAACCGTTCGTCGGTGCAGACGCGGCGTTCTGCACGATTTGGGAACGAATTGGCACATCGATTGCGCGGGCGGCCCGCTGGCCGCATACTTGCCGCAAGAGTCTTCTTGGGGAAGCAAATTGAGGGTGAATAGAGATGCTGTGGCATTGGGGACAAAGCAATCTTGCTTGGGGCGCCTGCGGAATTTTCGTTGCAGCAGGACTGGTCATTTCAGCGGCGTCGATAGCGGAAACCGGAGCGCCTCATGCGCCCGGATCCCCGGGCGTGATTCAGGTACAGGGCGCAGCTTCGACTTCGGTGATGGTGGCTACCGCGTTGCCGTCCAAGGTCAAGACCACCGCGAACCTGAACCTGCGGACGGGGCCGAGCACGGCGTATCGGATCCTGGTGACCATCCCGCAGGGGACCACGGTCAACGTATTGGCCCAGGCGTCCACCGGTTGGTACAAGGTCAGCTACGCCGGATACATCGGCTGGGTCAGCAACAGCTACGTGAGCATCGTGAGTTCATCGACACCGAGCACGCTGCCTGCCACGGTGAGAACAACCGCCAACCTCAACCTGCGCACGGGCCCAAGCACCGCCTACAGGATCCTGGCGACCATTCCGCAGGGCACCACCGTGAAGGTGTTGGCCCGCGCAGCCAATGGCTGGTACAAAGTCGGCTATGCGGGACTCACCGGATGGGTCAGCAACGCCTACGTCACCACCAGTACCGGTACATCGGCACCCTCGGCACCGCAGTCCACGGGCCCAAACCGCACCTCGCGGGTGGTATTGACCTTTGACGACTGTCCGCGCACGCTCAGCTCCTTCACCTCCACGATCAAGTACGCCGCGGACCACAACATGGGCCTGGTGCTCGCCCCCACGGGCAATTGCCTCTCATCCTTCCGGTCACGTTATGGCGTGGATCTGGCTTCGCTGGCCCGCGCCAAGGGGCAATGGGTCATCAACCATTCGGTGAGCCATCCCGACCTGCGTCCGCTGAGCTGCTCGGCCGCCGCCGCCGAACTTGGCGGCTCCGGGGTGCACACCAACTTCGGACGCCCGCCCTATGGCGCCATTGATGCGAGTGTGCGGTGCGCCTACGACCGGGTCGGCATGGCGATCTGGACCTGGTCGCGGGACACCCTGGACTGGAGCACGAAGTCCAAGTCCATCACGGTGGCCCGCGCATCGGCGGCCAGGCCGGGGGACACCGTCCTGATGCACATGCAGTGGCAGGGCTTTGCGCCGGACTCGCTCCGGCAGATCAAGGCCAACCTGGCCAACCGCGGCGTCGGGGTCTGCCGCGCCTACCACGGGTCCGACGGAGCCGGGGCGGTGGCCAGAACCCCGGTCCTGCTGCCCTCCTCGCTGCCTTGCTAGAGCGGGCGCCCGGAGCCGGATGCGGGGTGCGGCATCACAGGCGCCGTGCCCCGGGGCCGGGGACCACGGAGAAGATTTCCGGGGTGATGTATCCGGCCTCGGCAAAGGCGCGCCGCACCGCTGCCGAAACGCCCTCCGCATGCGATGCCTCGATCAGCGCGATCGCGGATCCGCCGAATCCGCCGCCGGTCATGCGTGCGCCGATGGCGCCCGCGGCCATGGACGTGTCAACGGCCAGGTCCAATTCGACGCAGGAGATTCCGAAGTCGTCACGCATCGAGGCGTGGCTGGCCAGCAGGAGCCCGCCGATGGCGGCAGGTCCGCGGCTCTCGAGCAGTTCGACGGTGTCCAGCACCCGCTGGTTCTCGGTGACGATGTGCTTGACCCTGCGGTAGATCTCCGGTGCCAGCGTTTCCCTGGCCTCGTCCAGGCGCTCGGTCCCCACATCGCGCAGGGCGGCGACGCCCAGTTCCCGGGCACCCCGCGTGCAGGCGAGCACCAGTTCCCGGTAGCCGCCCGAATCGTGTGAATGGCTGACCCTGGTGTTAATGACCAAGACCTGGAGGCCGCTGGCCGCCAGCGGCAGATCGACCTGGCGGGCATCCCGGGTGCGACAGTCCAGGAACAGGGCATGGTCGGGGGTGCTCAGCAGCGACGCCGACTGGTCAAGGATGCCGGTGGGCGCCCCGACGAACTCGTTTTCCGCCAGCTGGCAGATCAGCACGAGTTCCTCGCGCGACAGGCCCAATCCCAGGTGTTCGTTCAGGCCCAACGCCATGGCGCATTCGATGGCGGCCGAGGATGAGAGGCCGGCACCGACCGGCACCGTCGAATCCAGCAGGATGTCGGCGCCGGGCAGCGCGAAGCCGCGCTGTTCCATCGCCCAGAAGACCCCGGCGACGTAGCGGGCCCAGGGGGCCACCATCGAGGGAACCAACCCGTTGGCCTGGGCCTCGACCATCTGTCCGCCGCGGGTCGAGGCGATGCGCAGCAGCCGCCCGGACTCCCTGGGACGGATCCTCAGCCCGATGCCCGCCACCTTGTCGATGGCGAAGGGCAACACGAACCCCTCGTTGTAGTCGGTGTGCTCGCCAATGAGGTTCACCCGTCCCGGCGCGGCGAAGCAGGCCTCGGGGGCGTTTCCGTAAAGGGTGGTGAATGCGTCGGCCAAGGTGGTCATTGCGCGGTCCTTCACAGGGCCGGGGCGTGGGATTCGAGGCGGGCGGCGGCCGCGCGCAGGGACTCGGCGGTGGCTTCGGGGGTGACGTCCCCGATGAAGGCCCCCATGGCGGCCTCGGACCCGGCCAGGTACTTGAGCTTGTTTTCGGCCCGCCGCGGGGAGGTCAACTGCAGGTGCAGCCACGCCTCGGCCCGGTGCTCGTGGTGCCTCGGTGCCTGGAACCAGCCGGCGATGTAGGGCGTGGGTGTGGGGTAGAGCGCATCCACGGCGGAGAGCAGTCGGTGGTACATCGATGCGAGTTCGTCGCGTTCGGCCACGGTGAGCTCTCCGAGGTCGGCAACCTGGCGGTGCGGCACCAGATGGATCTCGACCGGCATACGGGAGGCATAGGGGACGAAAGTGGTGAAATGGGTGCCGCGTTCAAGGACGCGACGCCCGTCGGCGACCTCGAAGTCCAGGACGTCGGCCATGAGGTTGCGCCCCGTGCGTGTTCGGTGTGCGGCAGCCCGCGCCAGGTGGTTTTCGGTGCGCGGGGTGACGTAGGGGTAGGCGTAGAGCTGCCCGTGCGGATGGTGCAGGGTCACGCCGATGTCGGCACCGCGGTTTTCAAAGGGGAAGACCTGCGCGACACCCTCGAGCCGGCCCAGCTCCCGCGTGCGGTGGGCCCATGCCTCGATCACGGTGCGGATGCGCTGGGCTCCGAGCGAAGCCAGCGAATCGGTGTGCCCGGGGCCGAAGGAGATGACCTCGCAGCGGCCGTGGGAGGGGCGCGCCGCGCCGAGCTCGACCGGGGCGTCCACTGCATGCTGTTCGGGCCCGAAGGACGGGAAGCGGTTTTCAAAGACCACGACGTCGTAGGAGCCGGCCGGGATTTCACTGGCCATTTCCGGGCGCGTGGGACACAGCGGGCATTGGCTCGCCGCGGGCAGGTGAGTGCGGGTTTGGCGGTGTGCGGCAAAGGAAATCCATTCACCGCTCAGGGCGTCGTAGCGCAGCTGCGATGTCGCCGGGCGGTCCGGCAGCTCACGGGTGTCCAGGGGGGCCAGGAAGTCGGCGGGAGCGTGGCCGCCGTCGAAGAAGTAGAGGAGCTCACGTCCGTCGGCAAGCTCGGCGCGTACGGGGCTCGCAGGACTTGTCTTCTGTTCCACGGCGTCTCCTGGGTGATGTGCGAAAAGAGTCAAATTCAAACAAATTCGATCACATTCTATCGGAGAGTGGCGTCGGGCGAAAGGCCCGAGCGTTCCGCCGTTGGCGATCCGTGCTGGTCAGCCTTCAACTCAACCGTCGGTCGCCAGGGAGGCCCGCGGAAGGTCGACGGGACATATTTCGCGCAACTTCGAACAAATCTCCCCGAATTGTGTTCGTTTTTCGCTACCATGGAGGGCGAACAGACGCCCGAACGAACGGATCGCCATGACAGAGATGCTGGCCGGTGCCCGGCAGCAGCGCATCCTTGATGCCCTGCGCGAACGCGAGCAGGTTCGCGTCACCTCCCTGGCATCGGAGCTGGGCGTCTCGGAAATGACGGTGCGCCGCGACCTCAATGCCCTGGCCGCCCGCGGCGCGCTGGTCAAGGTGCACGGAGGTGCCACGCTGGATGCCGCCCCGACGAGCAACGAGCCGGGATTCACGCACAAGTTGTCGCTGGAGTCAGGGGAAAAACAGGCCATTGCCCGCGCCGCTGCCGGCCTCATCAAGCCCGGCATGTCCATTGCGCTGAACTCCGGCACCACCACCTTTGCGCTGGCCGCCCAATGCACCGGCATCAAGGACCTGACCGTGGTGACCAACTCGCCGCGGATCGCCGAGGTCTTCCACGCAGCGGCGAACCCGACCCAAAACATCATCCTGACCGGCGGGACCAGGACAGTTTCCGATGCCCTGGTGGGACCGCTGGCACTCTCTGCCCTGGGCCAGCTGCACGTGGACCTGCTCTTTCTGGGCGTTCACGGCATGACCGTCGAGGACGGGTTCACCACGCCGAACATGCTCGAGGCGCAAACCAACCAGGCCTTCATCAAGGCTGCGGCACGGCAGGTCATCGTGGCCGACCACACCAAGTGGGGCGTGACGGGGCTGTGCCAGATCGTCCCGCTCTCCCAGGTCGATGCGCTGATCACCGGACCCCGGCTGGATGCCGAGGCCCAGGAGATCCTGCGCCAGTCCCTGGACACGCTGATCCTCGCCTGAGCCGGGCCTGCGGGTCCTCCTTAGAAGAGGGTTGCCTCGGCTTCTGGCCGGATGCCCTCGTGGCGCAGCAGGAATTCCTTGGCTCCCAGCCCCCCGGCGTAGCCGGTCAGGGCGCCGTCCGCGCCGATGACCCGGTGGCACGGAACCACGATCGCAATCGGGTTGCGCCCGTTGGCGGTGCCCACGGCCCGGGTCAGCTTTTCGTCTCCCAGCTCCAGGGCCAGCTGGCCGTAGCTGCGGGATTCACCAAAGGGGATCCGGGCCAGTTGGGCCCACACCCGCTGCTGGAACGCGGTTCCCAGCGCGTCGCACGGCACGCCAAATGACGTCCTGGTCCCGGCAAAGTACTCGGCAAGCTCGGCGGCGCATTGGGCAATGAACGGGTCGTCCTCCACCGCGGCCAGAAGCTCTCCCAGGACCTCGGGGGCCAGCGGGTGGGCGTGGTTTTCCATGTAGATCCCGGCGATCCCGTGCCCTGAGGCCACGATTCGCAGCTGGCCGACGGGGGAGTCCATCACTGCATGGCGCAACACGCGCCCGCTAGCCAAGGATCCGCCCCAATGCGTCCTCGAAGTCGGGGAACTCGAACTCGAACCCGGCCTCCGCCAGCACCTTGGAGGTCACGTGCCGGCCGGAGGTGCCCAGCGCCGGGTCGGTGTGCAGCACCACGGCACCGGCGGCCAGCACGGGCCTGGGTGTCGGCAAGGAAAATCTGCGCAGGGGACCCGGTGCGATCTTCTCCCGCAATGCCGCCATCATCTCCCGGTTGCGCACCGGGTGCGGTGCCGCCAGGTGGATCACGCCGCCGGGGAGGGACAATTCCCCCTCCAGGCCCAGGGCCGCGCGGATGATGCGCAGCCAGTCTGCGAGGTGGATCCAGCTGACCCACTGTTCCCCGCCGGCCACAGGGCCGCCCAGGCCGACGCCGGCCAGCAGCGACAGCCGGTCAACCAGGGGGCTTTCCTGTTCGAAGACCAGTGAGGTGCGCAGGATGTTCAGTCGTTCGGTGTTGGCGCCCGCGGCGGCCTCTTCCCACGGCTTGGCCACGCCCGTCATCTGGGGCAGTGCCGCGGGGCCGGTTGGCAGCGCGGAATCCTCGGTGATCCGGTGTTCCCCGGCGTCGGCGAAAATCGCGGTGGTGCTGGCCTGCAGAAATGCCGCCAGCGGGGCGGGCGCGGCACGGGAGGCATCCACCAGCGCGCGTGTGGAATCGACGCGGGAACTGCGCAGGCGGGCGATGTTGGCCGCGGTGGGAGGCAG
Source organism: Paeniglutamicibacter sp. GQ140 (assembly GCF_059759235.1). Lineage (NCBI taxonomy): Bacteria > Bacillati > Actinomycetota > Actinomycetes > Micrococcales > Micrococcaceae > Paeniglutamicibacter > Paeniglutamicibacter sp. GQ140. The sequence goes on along the minus strand of NZ_JCAXDW010000001.1, from coordinate 86,517 downwards.
GTCCACCAATTCCCCGGCCAGGTTCAGCACCGCGGTCTCGCGCCCGGCGCGGTACAGGGTCGTGGACCAGGGGCCCTGGTTCTTCCCGTCCCACAGGACCTGGGTGAACGGGCTGCCGGCGCGAATGCCCCGGGTGAGGACCACGACCTCGTGCCCGCGGCACACCAGGTCCGCCGCTGCCCGGGAGCCCACGAACCCGTGGCCCCCGGCAATCACGACGCGCAACTGCCGGGTGACGCCGCCGCCCGCCAGCGCATAGAACCGGGCGCAATTTTCGGCGAAGTTCTCGGCGATCGGCCGGCCGCCGAAGCGCGCGAAAACCGCGGATGCGGATCCGGCGACAGACACCCGTTGGGTGAGCTCGGTTCCGCCCGCCACCTCGCGCAGCGACCAGCGAACCTCCAGGTGGCCGCCGGGCTGGGGCTGGCGCCAGCCAATGGCGGTGCCTTCCTCGACTTCTGTGAGCACGGCGGGAGGCGCGGTGGCACCGTGGATCCTGCCCATGATGTTCCCGGCGGGCAGCAGGTCCAGCAAGGTCCCTGCTCGCGCGGGCACCGCGTGGGGGCGCAGGCGTGCGATGGAACCGTGCCACTCGGGAGCCCGGGCCGGATCGCGCAACACCTCCCACACGGTCGCGGGGGGAAGAGCGAGGAAATGGGTTTGCGTGCGCTGCCATGCCATGGTCCCAGCTTAGCCACCCCGCGCAGTGCGGCCCATTGTCCCGCCACGCACGCCACGTGGCCACCGGGGTGCTGCGCCCGGGCGGGGCGGGAAGCTATGCGCCCGGCGGCGCCCCGGCCATCAGCTTGCGCATCCGTTCCCGGGTCGGGGTGTCGGCCACCGGCGCGTACATCACCAGGTGAAGCTCCGGGGCATCCGAGGGCACGAGCCGGTGCTGCTCAAAGACCAGTTCGCCGGCGAGCGGGTGCAGGAAGACGCGCTGCCGGGAGGCGAACCGCTCCACGCCGCGGTCCGCCCAGAGCTTGGCGAATTGCCCGCTGGCCTCGCCCAGCCGCTGCAGGAGCGTCGTGTGGGCGGCGGAGCCCAGCCGGGCGCCGGCCTCGGCGCGGAACTCGGCCACGAAGTGCCGCGAGGTCTCTTCCCAGTCGGGCAGCATCTGGCGCAGGTGGGGGTCGGTGAAGATCAGCCAGAGCAGGTTCCGCTCGGCCGGGTCGACGTCCGCGATCCGCGCGTAGAGGCCCGCGTAGGCGCGGTTCCAGCCCGCGATGCCCCAGTCGGGGGCGACGGCGAAGGCCGGGAAGTCGAAGGTGTCGAGCAGGCGCTGCAGGTGGTCCGGAGCCTGTTCGATGCGGGTGACCTCGGTCGCCGGCACGGGGGTGTAGCCGCCCATGGCCAGCAGGTAGGACTTCTCCGCCGTGGTCAGGCCGAGCACGCGGGCGATAGATTCAAGCACCTGCCGGGAGGCGTTGATGTCCCTGCCCTGCTCAAGCCAGGTGTACCAGGTGATGCTCACCGCGGCGAAGGCCGCGATCTCCTCCCGGCGCAGTCCCAGCGTTCGGTTGCGTCCGATCGGCGGCAGCCCAAGTTCCGCGCGGACCAGGTTGCCGCGCCGATCGCGCAGGAACTGCCCCAATTCCCGTCTGCGTTCATCGCTCATTGTCATAAATCTATCACTGCCACTACTAGTATTGGCACCGTCTTCCTCCCCGCCCGGGTTGCTGGTTGACTGGTCCAATGCCTGAATTACGTTCACGAACAGTCACCCACGGCCGCAACATGGTCGGCGCCCGCGCCCTGCTCCGCGCCGCCGGAGTCAAGGGCTCCGACTTCGGCAAGCCGATCATTGCCGTCGCCAACAGCTTCACCGAATTCGTCCCCGGCCACACCCACCTGCAGCCGGTGGGGCGCATCGTCTCCGACGCGATCATCGAGGCCGGCGGAATCCCGCGCGAGTTCAACACCATCGCCGTGGACGACGGGATCGCCATGGGCCACGGCGGCATGCTCTACTCGCTGCCCTCGCGCGACCTCATCGCCGACTCCGTCGAATACATGGTCAACGCGCACTGCGCCGACGCGCTGATCTGCATCTCCAACTGCGACAAGATCACCCCCGGCATGATGATGGCCGCGATGCGCCTGAACATCCCCGTCGTGTTTGTTTCCGGCGGGCCCATGGAGGGCGGCACCGCGGTGCTGGTCGACGGCACCGTGCGCAAGCGCCTGAACCTGATCTCCGCCATCGCGGACGCCGTGAACGACTCGGTCTCCGACGAGGACCTGCTGAGCATCGAGGAGGCCGCGTGCCCCACCTGCGGTTCCTGCTCGGGGATGTTCACCGCCAACTCGATGAACTGCCTCACCGAGGCCCTGGGCCTGGCGCTGCCGGGCAACGGCACCACGCTGGCCACGCACACCGCCCGCAAGGACCTGTACGAGGACGCCGGCCGCGCCATCGTGGAGATCACGAAGGCCTACTACTTCGACGGCGACGAGTCGGTGCTGCCGCGCGCCATCGCCGGCCGCGAGGCGTTCGAGAACGCCATGACCATGGACATCGCCATGGGCGGGTCCTCCAACACGATCCTGCACCTGCTGGCCGCTGCGCAGGAGGCGGAGCTGGACTTCACCCTCGATGACATCGACGAGATCTCCCGCCGCACCCCCTGCCTGACCAAGGTCGCTCCCAACGGCGAATACCTGGTGGAGGACGTCCACCGCGCCGGCGGCATCCCCGCCATCCTGGGCGAGCTGGACCGCGGCGGGCGGCTGAACCACAACGTCCGCTCCGTGCACAGCACCGACCTGCGCTCCTGGCTCGACGACTGGGACATCCGCGGAGGCAAGGCCACCGAGACCGCCACCGAGCTCTTCCACGCGGCCCCCGGCTGCGTGCGCTCCGCCGAGGCCTTCTCCCAGTCCGAGCGCTGGGACACCCTTGACCTGGACGCCAAGAACGGCTGCATCCACTCGATGGAGCACGCCCACTCCGTCGAGGGCGGCCTGGCCGTGCTGCGCGGGAACATCTCGCTGGACGGGTGCGTGGTGAAGACCGCCGGCGTGGACGAGTCGATCTTCAAGTTCACCGGCCCCGCGGTGGTCTTCGAATCCCAGGACGATGCCGTCACCGCGATCCTGAGCAAGACCGTGGTCGCCGGCGATGTCGTGGTGATCCGCTACGAGGGTCCGCGCGGGGGACCGGGCATGCAGGAAATGCTCTACCCCACCTCGTTCCTCAAGGGCCTGGGCCTCGGCGCCAAGTGCGCGCTGATCACCGACGGGCGCTTCTCCGGCGGCACCTCGGGACTCTCGATCGGGCACGTTTCGCCCGAGGCCGCCGCGGGCGGCGCGATCGCGCTGGTGGAGAACGGCGACACCATCTCCATCGACATCCCGGCCCGCTCCATCACCCTGGAGGTCACCGAGGACGAGCTGGCCCGGCGCCGCGCGGTGCTGGAATCCACCATCGGCTACCAGCCGCGGGACCGCGACCGCGTGGTCTCCCCGGCGCTGCGGGCCTACGCGGCCTTCGCGCAGTCGGCGGACAAGGGCGCGGTGCGCCACGTGCCGCAGATCGTGCAGCAGCAGGCAGTCCTGTCCTAGAAGGTCGGCGCGGCCCGAGGCCCCCTTGCGGGGCCGCGGGCCGCTCGGCTAGGCCTTGGCGACGAACTCGGCCAGGGCCGCGAGCTGGGTGGAACGCACGGCCGGATCCAGGTACATCATGTGCCCGGCCGCGTGGTAGTGGTGCGTGAAGCGGGTCCGGGCCGCGGCCGGGACCTCCAGGTGCGCCCACACGTACTCGGCGGCGAAGTGCGGGGTGGCCCCGTCGTGGTAGCCGTAGTCGACGTGCACGCGCAGGTCGGGGATGTCGATGAGCAGGCGCTCCAGGTCCCGGGTCACGTCGATCGGCCTGCCCTCGAACCCGCCGTAGCTCCAGGGGTGCACCCGGCCGGTGAGCACCTCGTAGGGCAGGTCGGATTCGTAGCCCAGCTCCGCGCGCACATAGTGGTTGATGGCCGCGGCGTAGGCCGGGGTGATGGCGCGCAGCGACGGATCGTCCCAGGTGTGCGATTCCTGCAGGCGCGGCGGGACGCCGGTGAAGCGCCCGTCGATGCGCCCGACCATCAGGCCGTTTTCGCGCAGCAGCTCGGTGGCGAATTCCATGTACTCCCAGCGCAGGTTGGTGCGCCGGATGAAGGACTCGGAGAGCGTGGTGAGCTCGGCCAGGTGCTTGACCACGGAGTCGAACTTGCGCTTGGAGAGCCGGTTGCCCAGGTGCAGCGCCACCACGTAGTCGCCCGAGGCGTAGTCCTCGGCGTCGCGCACGACCTCCTCAAGCGGGCGGTTGCCGTGGCGCCCGTGGTAGTGCGCGATCGCCGCATAGGTGGGCAGGTGCAGCGCGTAGGGGGTGTCGTTGCCCGGGGCGAAATCCAGGGTGGAGAGGTTCAGCACCGTGGAAATCAGGCCCAGCCCGTTCACGGCCAGCCCGTGTGCCTCCTGCAGGCGCCTGGCCACCGCCACCGCGCGCATGGTCCCGTAGGACTCGCCGACGAGGTACTTGGGGGAGAGCCAGCGCTGGTTGCGGGTGATCCAGAGCCGGATGACCTCGGCGACCAGGTCGCGGTCGGCCTCGAAGGCGTGGAACTCGTCGGTGGTGCCGCCTGCCACCACGCGGGAGAACCCGGTGTTCACCGGGTCGATCATCACGACGTCCGCGTGTTCGAGCAGCGACTCGGGGTTGTCGATGACGCCGTAGGGCGCCGCGGCCATGTTTCCCACGTCCCCGGAATCGACAATGCGCGGACCGAGCAACCCCATGTGCAGCCACAGGCTGGCGGAGCCGGGGCCGCCGTTGAAGGCGAACACCACCGGGCGGCGGTTGGCCGCGACGGGGCCGGCAGGCTTCTTGGCACGCGGCTTGGCGACCTGCCCGGCGGCGGGGGCCTCCTCGGTGTCGGCGGTGTAGGAGACCAGGAAGATCTCGGCCTTGGCGTTGAATCCGTTGGTCTTCCCCTCGGCGTCCTCTTCCCGGCGCAGCACCATGCGGCCGGTGGTGCTGGTGTAGCGCAGGCCGGAGGCGGTGCGGTGGCTCCGGGTGACAAAGTCGTCCACCACCTCGGGCTTGGGCGTGGTTTCGGGCGCGGCAGGGGAGGTTGCGGAAGCTTCAGGCATGCCAAGATCCTACCGCCGAAGGACCGTCGTTTTGCAGTGTGTCCCGGGCGGCCGTGGCCGGGATCGGCGTTGGTGCACGGGGCAAGACAAGGGCGGTGGATCGGCCGGCGCCTGAGCGCCCTCCCGATCCACCGCCCCTGGGCGAGGTGGTTTGCCCGAATCTAGGCCTGCGGGCCGTTCCCGTACGGGTTTGCCGGGGGAGCGGCCGGGCCGCCCGGGTAGGCGCCGCCGGCCTGCGGTGCGGCCCCCGGTGCGTTGCCGCCGGAGAGGCGGACCAGTTCACCGGTGTTTTCGGCGGTGCGGATCGTGGCGATCAGCGATTCCAGGCCCATGCGTGCCAGGGCCAGGTAGATCAGGACCACCAGCGGGCCCACGATGATCATCACGAAGAAGCCCGCGGCAAGCTGCTCGGTGGCGAAGGCGGCGATCACGAAGCCCAGGTACATGATGCCCAGGCCGATGGTGATCAGGATGTAGACGATCTTGACGAGCTTCGGGGTGACAAAGCTGTTGAAGTTGAAATCAAAAAGTGCCTTCACGGGTTGAGGCTCCCTCTCTTTGTACATGCGATTGATGATCTGTCGTTCCCAGTCAAACACAAGGAACCCCCCACACCGAAACAGGTGAAGGGGGTCCGTGTCGCAGTTTGGCGACGGCTAGGAAACGACGTAGGGAGCGTTTTCCTCAATTTCATTTTCCATTGCGGTGAACTCTTCCTCGATGGTCGCATTGTGCTTGTAGGTGGCACGCGAAACCAGCACGGCGACGACGAGGTTCAGCACGAAGCCCGGAACGATTTCGTACATTGCCGAGGAGAGCACATCGATGTTGCCCCAGACGAAGACCGTGACGGCACCGGTGAGCATGCCCGCAAGCGCGCCGGTGGAGGTGAGCTTGCGCCAGTAGAGGCTCAGCAGCACGATCGGGCCGAAGGCGGCGCCGAAGCCTGCCCAGGCGAAGGACACCAGATCCAGGATGCTGGAGTCCCGGTTCAGGGCCAGCGCCGCGGCGACGATTGCCACGACGAGCACGCCGGAACGGCCGAGCATGACCTCGCGCTGGGGGCTCAGCTTCTTGCCCGCAATGTTGTACAGGTCCTCGACCAGGGCCGAGGAGCACACGATCAGCTGCGAGGACATGGTGGACATGATGGCAGCGAGCACCGCCGCCAGCACCAGGCCGGCGACGAAGGGGTGGAAGAAGATCTGGCTCAGCAGCAGGAAGACGGTCTCCGGGTCGGTGATTTCCTTCTCCGGGCTGTCTGCGAAGTAGGCGATGCCGACCAGTGCGGTGACGATGGCGCCGATCGCGGTGAGCACCATCCAGCCGATGCCGATGCGGCGGGCGGTCTTGGCCTCGGACGGGGAGCGCAGGGCCATGAAGCGCACGATGATGTGCGGCTGGCCGAAGTAGCCCAGGCCCCAGGCCGCGGTGGAGAAGATGGCCACTGCCGCCAGGAACCCGTTGGTGGTGTTGAAGCTGGAGAACAGGTTCAGCGCCTCGGGGTTCACGTCCTTGATCTTGGAGCCGAGGTCCCCGATGTTGCCCATCTGGAAGATCGCGACAATCGGGACGGCAATCAGTGCCGCGAACATCAGCAGGCCCTGGGCGACGTCGGTGAGGGTTGCGCCGAGGAATCCGCCGAAGAGCGTGTAGAGCAGGGTGACGCCGGCGACCACGAACAGGCCGGTGAAGTAGTTCCAGCCGAAGGAGGACTCGAAGAACTTGCCCGCCGCCACCATGCCGGAGGAGACGTAGAAGGTGAAGAACGCCAGGATGATGACCGATGCGGCGATGCGCAGGAAGTGGCTGTTGTCCTTCAGCCGCTTCTCAAAGAAGCTCGGGATGGTGATCGCGTTCTGCGCCACGGCCGTGTAGGAGCGCAGCCGCGGGGCGACGAACTTCCAGTTCAACCACGCGCCGATGGTCAGGCCGATGGCGATCCAGGCCTCGATGAGCCCGTTGAGGTAGATCGCGCCGGGCAGGCCCATCAGGAGCCAGCCGGACATGTCCGAGGCACCGGCAGACAATGCCGCGACCCCCGGCTTGAGCCCGCGGCCGGCGAGCATGTAATCGTCGATGTCGTTGGTTCGCTTGAAGGCAAAGTAGCCGATGGCCAGCATTGCTGCGAGATACACCGCAATGGCTATCAGCTGGAATGTTGAGTCGGACATGGTGTGGACCTCATGAAGGTTGGGCGAGCCGGGGAAGGGTGATCCTCGGCGTATTTTGCTGCCAGGGGCATGGTTGCACTGCCCCGTGGCACGTGCCGTTCGTTCGCAACCGACCTCGAGTATGACAGGAAAATTCGATGCCGTGTGGCCGCTCTCACCACGGCGTTACCTGTTTGTGACCTAACTTACAGCCTCCGGGTCGACGTCCGTCGGCGCCGGAAGAGTGGCAGCCTGCGCGTGCAGGGCGCTGCGGACCGCGACCAGCCCGGGGTGTTGGGTCGAGGAGTGGCGCACGGAGGTGAAGATGGTGCGCCGCGGCGCCCCGGGCAGATCGACGATGCGCAGCTCGCGCTTGCGGGCGGCCCAGACCAGGTCCGGCAGCAGGGCCACGGCGTTGCCGGATTCGACCAGCCTGACGTGGGCCTGCAGGTCGGCTGTTTCGTAGCGCACATCGGGTTCGAACCCGGCCATGCGGCAGGCCTGTTCGGCCCAGTGCCGCGAGGCCGCGCCACGCGGTTCCATGACCCAGGGCAGGCCGGCGGCGGCCTCGATGGCAGTGACATGGTGGAACTCGGCCGGCATCGCCTCGTCCCGGGCCGGCAGCGCCAGGCGGATCGCGTCGTGGGCCAGGATCTTGCGGTCCAGGGTGGCATAGTGCGGGGCCGCATGGCCGGGGTACTGCTCCGCCACGACCAGGTCGAAATCCCGCGCCCACGTCTCATGAAGCGCGGTTTCCGGTTCGTGCTGCACCATTTCCACGCGCAGGTGGGGGAAGTCCTGGCGCAGCTCGCGCAGCACCGAGGGGATCAGTGAAAGCACCGCGGTCTGGAACACTGCCAGGCGCACCGTGCCGGCCACGGCCTGCTGGGTGGAGGCGAGGTCCGCCTCGGCCCGTTCCATGGAATCAAGCAATTCGTCGGTGTGTGCCACCAGCACCTCGGCCTGCGGGGTCAGTTGCAGGCGCCGCCCGACCTTGCGCAGCAGTTTCACGCCGGTCTCCTTTTCGAGCAGCGAAAGCTGCTGGGAGATCGAGGAGGGGCTGTAGCTAAGCGCGTCGGAGACCTCGGCGATGGTGCCGCGGATGCTCAGTTCGCGCAGCAGCCGCAGGCGTCGGATTTCCAGCATGGTCGGCTCCCTGGTGGGCCGGGTGATCCCTGCGGATCACGGTGGTTGGTGACACCCCAGGATACATTGGGAAAACCGAAGGAAAACATTCGGCTTTGTTCACTTTTGCTGAAGGGATGAAAAGGGTCATACTGTCTGGTGAACCCCGCCTATCAATGCGACACCATACGTGTGCAAGATGGGTAGTGGTAGCTCCCCAGCCACCCTTTCTTCCTAGGAGAAGCAGCCGTGTCCCAATCGACTTCGCACGTGCGTGTAGTCCCACCGGCCCAAGCCGCCGATGGCACCCCCCTGGTCCGCCCCCAGGACCTGGCCGACGAGACCATCAAGCTGGTGCGCCATTGGCTCACCGAGGGCTCGAAGGTCCCGGTTGACGCCTCCGCCGCACAGCTCGCCGGCGTGTTGAAGGACCCCAACGGCCTGGACTTCACCGTTGGCTTCGTCGACGGCGTGATCCGCCCCGAGGACCTGAAGGTCGCGGCCCGCAACCTCAAGTCGCTGGCCCCGAAGGTTCCCTCCTTCCTGCCCTGGTACATGAAGTCCGCGGTGGCACTCGGCGGCACCATGGCCCCGATCCTGCCCGGCATCGTCGTGCCGATCGCCCGCAAGGTGCTGCGCGAGATGGTCGGCCACCTGATCATCGACGCGACCGACGCGAAGCTCGGTGCCTCGATCTCCAAGATCCGCAAGGAAGGCATCGACCTCAACGTCAACCTCCTGGGCGAGGCCATCCTCGGCGAGGGCGAGGCCGCCCGCCGCCTCGAAGGCACCCACAAGCTGCTGGCCCGCGACGATGTCGACTACGTGTCCATCAAGGTGTCCTCCACCGTGGCCCCGCACAACCACTGGGCCTTCGACGAGGCCGTCGGGCACATCATCGAGAAGCTCGTCCCGCTGTACCGCCTGGCCGCCACCTCCGCGCCCAAGAAGAAGTTCATCAACCTGGACATGGAGGAGTACAAGGACCTGGACCTGACCATCGCGGTCTTCACCCAGATCCTTGACCGCGAAGAATTCCGCGACCTCGAGGCCGGCATCGTGCTGCAGGCCTACCTGCCCGACGCCCTCTCGGCGATGATCCACCTGCAGGAATGGTCCGCCAAGCGCGTGGGCGCCGGCGGGGCCCCGATCAAGGTGCGCGTCGTGAAGGGCGCCAACCTGCCGATGGAGCAGGTCGAAGCGAACCTGCACGGCTGGCCGGTCGCCACCTGGAACACCAAGCAGGACTCGGACACCTCCTACAAGTCGGTGCTGGACTACGCGCTGCGCCCGGGACACGTGGAGAACGTGCGCATCGGCATCGCCGGCCACAACCTCTTCGACGTCGCCCTGGCCTGGCTGCTGGCCCAGGGCCGCGGCGTCACCGCCGGCATCGAATTCGAGATGCTGCTGGGCATGGCCACCGGCCAGGCCGAGGCCGTGCGCAAGGACGTCGGACGCCTGCTGCTCTACACGCCGGTCGTGCACCCGGGTGAATTCGACGTGGCCATCGCCTACCTGATCCGCCGCCTCGAAGAAGGCGCCAGCCAGGAAAACTTCATGTCCGCCGTCTTCGAGCTGGACAAGAACGAGGCCCTGTTCGAACGCGAAAAGAACCGCTTCCTGGCTTCCCTGGCTGACCTGGATGACAGCATCCCGGCCCCGCACCGCATCCAGGACCGCAACGTGGTCGACGCCGCCGCCATCGAGGCCAAGCTGGCCGGCCTGGCCGACGGCACGCTCGACTTCGAGAACACCCCCGACACCGACCCCGACCTGCCGGGCAACCGCGCCTGGGGCCGGGAGATCGTGAACAAGATGGTCGGCTCGACCCTCGGAAACGACTCCGTCGCCCAGTCCATGATCCACACCGAGGACGAGCTGGAGAAGGTCGTCCAGACCGCGGTCGCCGCCTCCGACTCGTGGGTTGCAATGGGTGCCAAGGCCCGCGCCGCCATTCTGCACCGCGCCGGTGCCGCCCTCGAGGCCCGCCGCGCGGACCTCCTCGAGGTCATGGGTTCCGAATGCGGCAAGACCCTGGACCAGGGCGACCCCGAGGTCTCCGAGGCCATCGACTTCGCCCACTACTACGCCCAGCGCGGCCTGGACCTGGAAAACGTCGACGGCGCCACCTTCGTTCCCTCGAAGCTGACCGTTGTCACCCCGCCGTGGAACTTCCCCGTTGCCATCCCGGCAGGCTCCACCCTGTCGGCGCTGGCAGCCGGTTCCTCGGTCATCATCAAGCCCGCGGGCCAGGCGGCACGCTCCGGCGCCGTCATGGTCGAGGCCCTGTGGGAAGCCGGCGTGCCGCGCGATGTCCTGCAGCTGGTCCAGCTCTCCGAGCGCGACCTGGGCACCGAGCTCGTCTCGCACCCGGCCGTTGACCGCCTGATCCTCACCGGCGGCTACGAGACCGCCCAGCTCTTCCGCTCCTTCCGCAAGGACCTGCCGCTGCTGGCCGAGACCAGCGGCAAGAACGCCGTGATCGTCACCCCGAACGCCGACCTGGACCTGGCGGCCAAGGACGTCGCCGCCTCGGCCTTCGGCCACGCCGGCCAGAAGTGCTCGGCCGCATCGCTGGTGATCCTGGTGGGTTCGGCAGCGGACTCCAAGCGCTTCCACAACCAGCTGATCGATGACATCCGCTCGCTGAAGGTCGGCTACCCGCAGGACCCGCAGACGCAGATGGGCCCGGTCATCGAGCCGGCCCAGGGCAAGCTGCTGCGCGGCCTGACCACCCTGGGCGAGGGCGAGAAGTGGGTCCTCGAGCCCCGGAAGCTGGACAACTCGGGAAAGCTGTGGAGCCCGGGCGTGCGCTCCGGCGTCAAGCGCGGTTCCGAGTACCACCTGACCGAGTACTTTGGCCCGATCCTCGGCGTCATGACGGCCGAGACCCTCGAAGAGGCCGTCTCCATCGTCAACGACATCGACTACGGCCTGACCAGTGGCCTGCACTCGCTGGATTCGGGCGAGATGGCCTACTGGCTGGAGAACATCCAGGCCGGCAACCTCTACATCAACCGCGGCATCACCGGTGCCATCGTGCAGCGCCAGCCCTTCGGCGGCTGGAAGAAGTCGGCCATCGGTGCGGGCACCAAGGCCGGCGGACCGAACTACCTGGTGGGCATGGGCTCCTGGGAAGACGCCCCGGTGGCACAGGCCGGCCAGCTTTCGGCCACCTCGACCGCACTGCTGAACGCCGCACGCGGAACCGACATCGCCGAGGCCGACCTTTCCTGGCTCGAGGGCGCACTTGCCTCCGATGCGACCGCCTGGACCAACGAGTTCAACACCGCCAAGGACGTCTCCGGCCTGCACGCCGAGCGCAACGTGTTCCGCTACCGCGCCCTGCCGGTGACGGTCCGCTTCGAGAACGAGACCTCGGGCCACGGCATCGCCGAACTGCTGCGCGTCGTTGCCGCTGGCATCGCCGCAGGATCCCGCGTCACGGTGTCCTCCGCGGTCGAGATTCCCTCGGCAATCCGCACCGTGCTCGCCGAATCCTCCGCCACCGTCGTGGTTGAGGATGCCCAGGCCTTCGGCGCCCGCGCCGCACGCCTGGCCGCCAAGACCGGCCCGGATTCCGCGGCCCGCATCCGCCTGATCGGCGGCTCGCTCCTGGACGTGGCCGAGGCCACCGGTGGCAAGCCCGATGTTGCCATCTACGGCAACAACGTGGTTTCCGCGGGACGAGTGGAAATGCTGACCTTCCTGCACGAGCAGGCAGTCTCCATTACCGCGCACCGCTTCGGCACCCCGAACCACCTGAGCGATTCGGTCATCTAGTTACCTCAAGCTCCAACGACGGAGGCCCGTGGCATTCCCCTCAAGGGGGAAAGTCGCGGGCCTCTTGCGTGCTCCCGGACAGTGCTTGACGGCTGTCGTCCCGGCCGATAGGTTAACGATTATCGTTGTTATCGCAAATCGTTAAGGTGGGTATTGTGAGCAGAGACCTGGATCCCCCGGCCCAAAGACTTGGCCACATCGGCGGACGGACATTCCTCCTGACAGTTTCGGGAGTTGCGGCCGTAGCCGGCTTGCTGGCAGTTTTTTACTTGGTGTGGTTCACCGAGGAAACCTTCACGCGGTCATTCTTTTTCGAAGCGTCCCTGGCGACGCCACCGGGTGATGTTCCGGACCTACGCGGGGTCTCCGGGACATCCTTCGCCACGTACGGTACTGCAATCGTTGAGAGCGACGAAGGCCTCTTGGGGCCCCGATTGGCACTGGCTGCTGCCCAGGCCTTGTACTTCATTCTGTTCATTGCCGGCTGCGCGGCCGTCATCCTGATCTGTCGCCGCCTGTGGAAGAACGAACCGTTCACCACGATGGCCCACTGGGTCCTGCTTGCCTTGGGGACCCAGGCCGGCATCACTGCATTGATTGCCCCCTGGCTCGAAACGCTCTCGACGCACCTGGCTGTCACCGAGCTTGGATTCCCCGGTTCAGGATCGGAAATCCCGGGCGCTTCCGGCGACGGCTATTGGCTGGCGACCTCGGCGGAGTTCAGTTTCCAGGACGCGAACCACTCATTGCTGGCGCTCGGCGTCGTCTTGATCCTGCTGTCGCTTGTCCTGCGGCGCGGGCGCAGTATGCAGCTAGACACCGCCGGGTTGGTTTGATGGGCCGCAAGAACGAGGAAATTGATTTGACGAGCGGAGTCCATTGCCGGCTTGACGAGCTGTTGCGTGAGAGCTCCATGACGTTGACCCGCCTGGGCGAGCTGGCGGGCGTGAGCATCGTGAATCTTTCGGTGCTGAAGAATGACCGGGCCAAGGCCATCAGGTTCAGCACACTCGTCGCCATCTGCCGGGCTCTGGAATGCGAGATTGGCGAGCTACTGGTACTGGAGAAGCAGGTTTTGAATCGAGTCGCCAACGCTTGAGGCGTGCGACACCATCGTGGGATCGCACGCCTCGAGCGCACCTAGTGCACCCTTCGGTTTAGTCCTCGAGCTTCAGCGCCTTGCGCCAAGACAGCGCCGATCCGGTTTGCATGATGGCCCGGCGGTAGATCCGTTCGCCGAGCAACACCATGGCCCAGGCCGCCGCGATGGCAACCGCCAGCGATGCGATGGGCTCCCAGAGCGGCACGTCGCTGCTCAGCAGGCGGATGGGCATGGCCACCGAGGAAACCACTGGAATGTACGAGGCGACGACCAGCAGGGAGCCCTTGGCATACATGCCGGTGAACAACACTGCCACCAACACCATGATCACCGGGCCGGTGGACTGCTGCAGGTCCTCGGTCCGCGAAGCCATCGCGCCCAGCGCCGCCCAGACTGCGGCAAGGATCAGGAAGCCTGCCAGGAAGAAGGCCAGGAACCAGCCGGAGGTGGCAATGACCACCGAGATGAACGGGATTTCCGTGGGCATCATGGTCAGTGCCAACAGACCGATGCCCACAAAGAGACACAGCTGGCCCATGGCAAGGACCAAATTGCCGAGGATCTTGCCGGCGAGCAGCTGGCGGATGGGAATTGCCGTGGCGAGGATCTCGACCACCCGGTTCTGCTTTTCCTCGACCACGGAGTTGGCGATCGGCATTCCGAAGATCATTGCGGACATGTAGAAGAGGAACGAGAAGATGAAGCCCATGACCATGGCCATCGAATTGCGTTCCTGGTTCCCCTCGAGCAGGACCTGGCTGACTTCCGACCCCGCTTTCAGTTCGTCAGGGGTGACTCCCAGTTGGCCTGCATTGAAGTCCAACGCCTGGGCCTCGGCAGCGTCGGCGAGCAGCGACTGGATGTCGGCCGGTACATCGGAGATCCCGGTGAGGCTGTAGCCGTCCGGGGTGGGCGCGAGCACCAGATCGGCATCCTTGGCGCGCAGCGTTTCGAGGGCCGCGTCCCCGGAAGACACCGGATGGGCGGTCAACTCGATCTTCTGGTCCTTGGAGCCGGCCAACTCGTTGGCCGAGGCCAGAAGGTTGGCGGTCCTGCCGTTTTCGGCGAATGCAACCGTGGCGGTGGTGGTCCGCTCTCCCATGATCCCGGCGAACACCACGGAGCCCACGATGAGGGCGACGGTGATCAGCGTGGTGATTATGAACGACTTGTCGCGGACCTTCACCGTGACCTCGCGCAGGGTCACGATCAGCCACGGAGCGCCCCGCTGTTCGGCAACGGGGGAAATGGCGGTGGCGGTGAACGGCTTGGTGTTTAGATCGGTGCTCATCGGATGACCTCCCGGTAGATTTCTGCCAACGAGGGACGTTGCGGTGCGAATTCGGTGACGGCCCCGCGCTGGACGGCGGCGCGCAGGACGCGCTGGGCGGTCGCGTCGTCGGCGAACTCGACCAGCGCCCGCGGGCCTGCGACATCAAGGACGCCCACTCCTGGCTGTTCGCGCAGCCACCCGGCATCGGGCGGGGTCACCACGACGTGTTTGGCGCTGGCGCGCGCCCTCAGTTCCGCAGCCGTGCCGGAGGCCACGATCTTGCCTCCTGCCAGCACCACCAGGTTGTCGCAGAGCTGGTCGATCAAATCCAGCTGGTGGCTGGAGAACAGGATTGGCACCCCGGTGGCCGCGCGCTCGGCCAGCAAGGAGGTCATGGAATCCACGGCCAGCGGGTCCAGCCCGGAGAACGGTTCGTCCAGGACCAGTGCGGTGGGGTGGTGCATCAGCGATGCGGCGACCTGGACGCGTTGCTGGTTGCCCAGCGAGAGGGATTCGAGTTTGTCCTTGGTCCGGTCGGCAATGCCAAAGCGGTCCAGCAGGTCCAGGGCCTCGGTGCGGGCATCCCCGCGGCTCATGCCGTGCAGTTGTCCCAGGTATTGGAGCTGGTCCAGCACCTGCTGCTTGGGGTAGAGCCCGCGTTCCTCGGGCATGTAGCCGAAGCGCGCCCGGTCGGCATCGGCGATCTGCGTGCCGTTGAAGTACACCGACCCGGAGTGGGACTTCAGCACGCCCATGATGATGCGCATGGTGGTGGTCTTCCCGGCGCCGTTGGCCCCGACGAATCCCGTCATGCCGTTGGCCGGGACGGAGAACGAGACCTCATCAAGCACCGTCCGGTCCCCGAAACGCCGGGTGAGACCTTTTACCTCTAACATGATTCTTGATTCCTCCGGTATGCATGGCGCCGGCCCGCGGCGGGCCCGATCCTGTCTTCCAATCTATGCCGCGGCATGGGCGTCAAGGATCGTTCAAAGGAATGAAATTCGGACCCGGACGTGGGTCAGGGCCGGGCCCAGGGCTCCATCGAAGGGATGAGCCCGGCGCGGTAGGCAAAGACCACGGCCTGGACCCGGTCCCGCAGTCCCGCCTTGGCCAGGATGTTGGACAGGTGGGTCTTGACCGTGGCCTCGGAGACGTAGAGCGAGGTCGCGATTTCCGCATTGGACAGACCGCCGGCCAACTTGACGAGCACTTCGCGTTCCCGCGCGGTCAGTTCGTCGAGGATCCGCTGGTCGTGGGGGTCCGCCACTCCCGCCGGGGACGGGGTCCGCGCGGACTGCGGTTGCGCCGCCGCGGTGCCCCGCCGGATGATGCGCATCGTGACCTCGGGGGAAAGCAGCGCGTGCCCGCCGGCCGCCGCGTGTACGGCACTGATGATGACTTCGGGTTCGGTGTTCTTCAGCAGGAACCCGCTGGCCCCGGCGTCGATCGCGGCAAAGAGGTAGTCGTCGCGGTCGAAGGTGGTCAGGACGACGACCTTGGCGTCGGTGCCTGCGGTGATCTGCGCGGTGGCGCCGACCCCGTCGAGCTCCGGCATCTGGATGTCCATGAGCACCACGTCGGGCTGCAGCTCCAGCGCCGCAGCCACCGCTGCCCGTCCGTCGGCCGCGGTGCCGACCACCTCAAGGTCCTCGTCGGTGCCGAGGATCAATTCCAGGGAGGAACGGATCAGCGGCTGGTCGTCGCACACCAGGATGCGGATCCTGCTCATGGTGTTGCTCCTTCGGCGGCCTCGGCCACGGTGTTGGTGTTCAGGGATCGGAGCCGCGCGCGGGTCCGCCACCCGGTGGGGGAACGCGGGCCGATGTCCACCTGCCCGTGGTGCAATTCGGCGCGTTCCCTGATGCCGCGCAGGCCAAAGCCGCTGCCGGCGGTCCCGGGCCGCGGGCTGCCGTCGTCGGTGACCTCGACCTCTGCCCATTCGCCGGTGTCATCGCGGCCGCTGCGCAGGGACAGGACAGCGGTGCGGGCCGTGGAATGCTCGCGCACATTGGCCAGTGATTCGGCGGCGATCCGGTAGAGCGCCAGCCCGAGCCCGGCGCCGGCCTGATCGAAAAACCCCTCGCGGTGCTCGACCTTGATCAGCTCGACCTTCACCCCGGCGCGGGCCGACTGCTCGGCCAGGACGGGAAGCTCCGCGAGCGAGGGCTCGGGGGAACGCTGGGCGGAATCCTCGGGATCCGTTTCCCCGTGCCGCAAGACCCGCAGCAGCGAGCGGGTTTCGCCCACCGCCTGTCGGGCCGAATCCTCGATGCCATGCATCAGCTCCGCGGCACGCCCCGGGTCCCGGGGCTGGACCATGCGGGCGGCCGCCGCCTGCACGCCGACCGCCGAGATGTGGTGGGCAACCACGTCGTGAAGTTCGCGGGCAATGCGCAGGCGCTCGTCGATGACCGCGCGGCGCGCCAGCTCCACGGCCTGCTCCTCGAGCTTCGCGGCCTGGTCCACGACGATCTCGTGCTGCCAGGCGCTGCGCCAAGACATGAGTCCCAGGAACGTGGCCCCGCCGAAGTAGAACAGGTTGATCAGGAACGAGTAACCGGCATAGGCAATGACCGGGTCGATGAAGCCCGAGGTCTCGATGGCCATCGGCAGGTCCAGCTCCTCGCCGAACACCAGCTTGGCGTTGGTGATCCCCACGACCAGCCAGACAAACATGGCAAGGATGACCCCGGTCAGCGCGAGGCGCAGGGCGCGCCTGTCCCGCGCCCAGGTGACGGCCGAATAGAGTCCGACGAAGTAGGCGATCTGCGGTGCGAGCTGCATCATGACGGCCGGCATCCAGATCCCGAACCCCAGGAACATTGCCGAAAGCACCAGCATGGAACCAATCGGAAAACGCCGGCGAAACGCCAAGGGGGCCGTCAGCGCACACATGGCCAGATAGCTGGGAATCCGGTCCGGGGCATCCTCGGCCGGGGCAAAGCTGAGCATCATTTCCATGCCGAGCAGCGCGGCTGCCATGACCAGAAGCGTGACCCAGACATCGCGCCGCAGCAGCTCGCGGGAAGGCAGGGGGCGTTCGAATTCCTCGGGCGGAAAGTCGCCGGGCAGGAAGCGTTGGCGCAAGGCCAGGAATTTCATGGTTCGTCCTCGGGGCACATAGCCGGTCATCATCCCACCCATGAACCTATCGCATGGCCCGCCCGGCGCGGGCTCCCGATGCGGCGTGGCAGCCAGAATCCCTTGTCTGGAGGAGACAAATGCGATTGGGTGGGGCCATGGCCACATTGATCGAAGACTACGCCCTGCTCTCGGACCAGCGCACCGCGGCGTTGGTCTCCCTCCGCGGTTCGGTGGACTGGTTGTGTTTTCCCCGATTCGACTCAGGATCGGTCTTCGCCGCCTTGCTGGGCACCAAGGAGAACGGCCGCTGGCTGCTGGCCCCGACCGCGGGCGAGGTTCTCAGCCGCAACTACCTTGACTCCTCCTTTGTCCTGCGGACCCTGTGGGGCAGCAAGACCGGGCAGGTCCTGGTCACCGACTTCATGCCCATGGGCGACGGCGGTTCAAGCATCATGCGCCGCGTGGAGGGGCTCTCGGGGTCCATGACCTTTGAGCACGAGCTGGTCATCAGGTACGACTACGGCCAGGTCCTGCCCTGGGTCCGGCGCAACTTCGATCCGGAGCGCGGCACCGAGTCGCTGGTCGCCGTAGCCGGCCCGCATGCCGCGGTGCTTCACGGCACCCGGCTCCCCAAGCCCAAGCACCATACCCACCGCGACGAGTTCGAGGTCCGGGCGGGAGAATCCTACGATTTCGAATTTGCCTGCTACGCGGGCCACGTGGAGATTCCCGCGCCGAACGACATTGGCATGGCCATGACGCAGACGGCGCGCCAGTGGCGCGACTGGGCGGCGGACATCCCTCCGCACGGAGACCACGAGGCGCTGGTGCGCCGCTCGCTGCTGGTGCTCAAGGCGCTGACCCACCGCGATACCGGTGGCATCGTCGCGGCGCCGACGACCTCGCTTCCCGAGTTCTTCGGCGGCGAGCGGAACTGGGACTACCGCTTCTGCTGGTTGCGCGATGCCGCACTGACCCTTCAGGTGATGATGACCCACGGGTACGAGCGGGAGGCCCTGCAATGGCGCGCCTGGCTGCTGCGGGCCATCGCCGGTGACCACCACACCGTGCAGGTGATGTACGGGGTCGGCGGAGAGCGCGAACTGCCCGAGCGCATCCTGCAGCACCTTCCCGGCTACGGCGGTGCGAAGCCGGTGCGCATCGGAAATGCGGCGGTGCGCCAGTACCAGGGGGACGTGGTCGGCGAGGTCATGGTGGCACTGGATGAGTTGCGCACCATGGGCGGGCGCGAGGACCACTTCTCCTGGCCGCTGCAAAAGGCGATGATCGCGGACGTGATCGCCAAGCTCGAGCGCAGGGACCACGGCGTGTGGGAAATGCGCGGGGAACCCCAGTACTTCACGCATTCGCGCGTCATGATGTGGGCCGCCCTGGAAGCCGGGGTCCGGGCGGTGAGGCATCACGGGCAAACCGGTGACCTGAAGAAGTGGGAGGCCGCCCGCGATGCACTGCGCGCCGAGATCCAGGAGAAGGGATACAACGAGGAACTGAGTTCGTTCACGCAGACCTACGACAACACCGAGGTCGATGCGTCCTTGCTGGTCCTCGCGCAGGTCGGGTTCGTTGACTACGCGGACCCGCGGATGCTCGGCACCGTGGCCCGGATCGAGAGCGACTTGCTGGGCCGGCAGGGCTTCGTCCGGCGTTACCGGACCGAGGTCGGAACCGACGGGCTGCCGCCCGGGGAATACACGTTCATGGTCTGTACCTGCTGGCTCATCGAGCAATACGCCCATTCCGGGCGCCTCGACGACGCCCGGCGGCTTCTGGCGAAGCTCGCCGGGATCGTCAACGACGTGGGGCTGGTGGCCGAGGAATTCGACCCGGAAACCGGCCACATGGCCGGAAACTTCCCGCAGGCACTTTCGCACCTGGGGCTCATCCGCGCCGCCGATGCCATCGAGGAAGCCGCCGGGGCCCGACCGGCCCGGCCGCGCCGCGGCCCCAAGTAGGATCGCGGCGCGGCCGTCCGCCGTTAGCGCTCGGGCAGGGGCAGCGGCTCGGCGAGCGGCTGGCGCTTGGGGTCCATGTCGATTCCGTAGTCCTTGGCGAAGAGGGTGCGGGTGCCGGTGTAGACGCCCTCGTGCTTTTCGTCGAGTTCGAAGACCCGGGCGCCGCGCAGCTCGTGCTCCTTCGTGCCGCCCAGGCCGTAGGTTCCGAAGCCCGTGCCCGGGCCGTAGCCCAGCTCGATGCCGTAGTAGTCACCCATGAAGGTGTTGATGTGGTCGTGCCCGCAATAGGCACCGCGCACGTCGCCGCGTTCCTGCATGGCGGCGAACAGGCCCGAGTTGAACGCCCCGACGTAGACGTCCTCGTTCTTCACGCCCACGATTCCGTGCTTCTTCACGGCCTTGGCATGGTCAGCGTCGTTGGAGGTGAACTGGGATCCGTACCACATGTGGTGGTGCTCCCAGAGCGGGATGTGGAAGAACATCAGCGACTGGACCTTGCCGTGTCGAACCTCGGTGGCACGGGAGGTCTCGCGGTACCAGTCGATCTGTTCCGGACGGATCCAGTCGTAGGACTTCAGGCCCTCAAAGTCCTGGCCGCCGATCTTTTCCGGAGCGTAGCGCCCCGAGTCGAGCAGCCAAATCCCGAAGGCCGGCTTGTTGCCCTGCGAGGAATTGATCAGCAGCTGGGAATTCGAGGAGCCAAAGGTCTCGTCGTCCTTGGTGTTGACGTTGTAGTCATAGCCGTGCAGGAACTCGAGGATTTTCGCCTCATCCATCTTGGTGCCGTTCGACAGGGAATCCTCGTCATGGTTTCCGAAGGTCAGTGCCCACGGGATCTTCCGGGATTCCATGGGCTGGACCACGTTGTTGATGGCCTGCTTGACTTCCGTCGCGTTGGTGGGCGAGCCGTTGATGACATCGCCGTTGATCACCACGAAGCCCGGCTTCTCGGAGTCCAGCACGGCATCCATGAGCTCGAGGGTGCGGCGGTCGGTCCGCGGCCCGTCCTGGGTGTCGTTGAACTGGACGATCTTGAACTTGCCGTCCCGGCCGAACTTCAGCTTTGCGCTCGCCGGGGATCCTTGCTTCTGGGGGGCGACGGCTGCGGCAGGACGGGCGCCGACGGCAAGGATGCCGGTGACGGCTGCGGCCGTGCCGCCGAGCAGGATGCCACGGCGGGGGACGGAAGAGGAGGTTTTCATGGAGCGCCTTTCAAACGGATTTCGACCAGAGGTGATTATCGAACGCGATGGTTCGAGGTCGTGAACAAGACCTTAGAAAGGTTTGGTGTCCGGATGGTTAAGCCCTGGTGACGCCAGGGTTCCGCCAGGTTCGAGACGGGCGTGGTTGCAACGAATGCTTGCGTTCAGTTCGGGGTTTGCGCGCCGGAGGCGCCCTTGAACACCCGATCCCGGGCGTGGAAGAATGCGTGATGTGCCCCAGACGGGCCGAACTTCCAGCAGGACAAGGCAACCCGCGTTCTTGCCACGATGTGGTGTTTCGAGGCCTTGCCTCGATCGTTCCGCGGCGGCAATCTTGCGCATTGCAGGGTCCCTCCGCACCCGGCACACACGCGCTATTGTTCCTATGCCTGGCAACCGGGCCATGGGCTGCCTGAGTACTTCGGAATTACCGAATCGGGAAGTTGGAAAACATCATGGGCATTTCCTTCAACCACACCATCATTGCCGCCAAGGACCGCGAGGCCTCGGCGCAGTTCTACATCGAGATAGCAGAGGCCCGCGCCGTCAATGGCTGGGGGCCGTTCACCAACGTCCAGCTGGACGACGGTGTCATGCTGCAGTTCGCCCAACCGCCCATCGACTTCCCTCCGCAGCACTACGCCTTCCTGGTCGACGACGACCACTTCGACCGCGCCTGCGCGCGGATCCAGGAACGCGGCATCAAGCATTGGGCGGACCCGCAGCGAACCCTCCCGAGCCAGACCAACACGGAACACGGCGGGCGCGGCGTGTACCTCCTTGACCCGGCGGGCCACTACATCGAGTTCATCACCCGCCCCTACCTGTAGCGACGGGCTGCCCGGAACGGTGGGAGGATCCGGTGAAGGCCCTGGAGGGGCGGGAAACCGCGTTGCGCCCTCGGCTTGCCGGCACCCGTGGGCCCGGCAAGCCGATGCAGGTCAGGCATCCGTCGGTTGCGGTGCCGCCTCACGGTCGAGGGGATGCTCGATCTCATCCCGGTACATTCGCCCGGCGAACCAGGCAATGATCCCGATCACCGGAGATGCCACGCCCGCCACCACGAAGATCATCCACAGGGGAATGACCTCGGCAAGCGGTCCGGCCAGCGCCATGGACACCGGCATGAGCGCCAGGGAGACGAAGAAGTCCAGGGAGGAGATCCGGCCGAGCATGTGGTGCGGCACGCGGCGCTGCAGCAGCGTGCCCCAGATGACCTGTCCGAGTCCGCCGGTGATGCCCGGGATGACCATGATGATGGCCAGTGCCAGCGGGGTGCTGGTCAGCCCGATCAGTGCCAGCGGCAGCGTGCCGAATCCCCAGAACATGATCATGAAGGTGAGGTAGCGCCGCGGGAGCGGGAAGGAGGAGGTCACCATCGAGCCGATGGCGCTGCCGATGCCGTAGGCGGCGAGCATGAACCCGAAGGTCTTGGCATCCCCGCCCAGCTGGTCCTCCACGACGAAGGGCAGCAACACCTCAATGGGGCCAATGAAGCTCAGCACCGAGATCACGGCAAAGAGCAGGGTCCAGAGCAACCAGGGAGTGCCCACGGTGTAACCCACTGCCTCGCGCAAATCGGCCAGGACGCTCGGGCGCTTCTGGTTGGGTTCCAGGTGCGCGTCGTAGGCCTTGTGGTGCCCCAGCATGTTCAGGACCAGGAACGCGACAAGATGGCAGGCCGCGATGCCGATGACCGCCATGGCCGGATTGAACGAGGCGACGAGCACGCCGGCAATGGCGGGGCCGGCGGCCTGCTGCAGAACCGGCCGGAACATGCCTTCCATGCCGTTGGCGGCCAGCAGGTCCTCTGCCGGCAGGATGCGAGGCAATAGCGCGGAATATGCGGGGAAGAAGAACGCTGCACCGGCACCCTGGATGAAACCGGCCACGGCAAGATGCCAGAGTTCCATGGCCCCGGTGAGGGCCAGGACCGCCACGGTGGTCATGACCGCCAGCGAGACGGCCTCAACAAGGATGATGATCTTCCGGCAGCTGACCCGGTCGGCGGTGATGCCGCCAATGAGCACGAAGCCCAGTAGCCCCAACGATGTTGCCGTGGCCACCACCGAAAGCTGGGCGGGGCCGCCGCCCAGGTGCTTGACCTGGTAGACCATGGCCACGGCCCACATGCCATGGGCAAACACGCTGATGGCCATCGCGATGAGCAGGATGCGGTAGTCGCGGTGGGCGAAGGGGCGGAGTGCGCGCGGGGCCATGGGTGGGGTCCTGGAAGTGGGTGCGGAAAGTGGAAACACGGTGGTGCCCGTGTTCAATCTTGGGGTAACCCATTGAAGAATGTCAATCACTGTTTGGCGTGAGCTGGGTGACAGTCAAGTTACTCGCGAGTAGGATGAGCTCCATGCATGTACTCTTTCGCCTCCTGCTCCTCCTTGCCACGGCCCGCAAGCGTCCGAAGCTCTCCATGTTCGAGACTTCCTCCGTGCCGATGCGTGCACTGCTCACGGACATCGACATTGCCGGCCACATCAACAACGGGATGTACTTTTCCCTCTTCGACCTGGGGCGCTTCGACCTGATGGTGCGTGCCGGGGTCTGGGACGAGATGAAGAGAAACAAGTGGACACCCGTGGTGCAGTCCGAGACCATCACCTTCCGCAAGTCGGTGGTGTTCAACCAGAAGTTCACCCAGGAAACCAGGATCCTCGGCATGGACGAAAAATGCATCTACTTCGAGCAGCGGATGGTCGCCGGCGGCGAAATCTATGTGCAGGCCACCATCGCCACACGCCTGCTGTCCAAGATGGGGCCGGTGGCCAACGAGGAGATCCTCGCCAGCATGGGACTTGCCGTTCCCGAGGACCTGGTTCTTCCCGAATGGGTGGCACGCTGGCGCGAGGACACGGCGTTGCCCGGTGCGCGCAAGCCGGCCCCGCACCTGTGGGGCTAGGGCCGTCCCCGACGGCATCCTCCCCTGACCTCAGCGCCTCGGGGTGTGGGTCACCAGGGTCTCGGCCGCGTTGACGACCTGCTGCGCATGCATCTTCGCGATGAAGTCCAGCGGCCGGTCATCATCGAGCAAGGGATTGGCGGCCTGCAGCCACGCGGCGGCCGCGCCGGGATCCTCCAGGCTCTGCAGGGTCAGCCACACCCGGTAGCCCAGGCGCAGGCGTTGTTCGGTCACAGCGTCCAGCTCGGTGCCCTCCGGGTGGGCCCAGCGATGCGGGGCCGTGCGGTCGGTGGTGCCGGAAAGCACCTGGACCCGGGGTGCGCCGATCGCGTCGATGAGGGTGCGCACCAGGTCGTGGATGTCGGCCCGGGCCGCCTCCACGTACACGGCGCTGTGGTTCAGCGGTTTCATGCTTCCAGCATCGCCCCGCCGCGCCCGGAAATCCATGCCCGGAAGCACACCGAATGCCCGCAAGGTGCCCGGCAGGCCGGGGAAGTTGCCACCCGCGGCCGGGCCTGCTCCTATGCCGGGAACCGTGTTCGGTGGTGGAATGTAACCATGAACCTTATTCCGCCGCCGCTGGCCGTGACCGGGTCCACCGGGGAACTCGGTGGCAGGGTCGCCGCGCTGCTCAGCGCCGCCGGCGTCAGGCAGCGCCTGCTGGCCAGGACCCCGCGCAAGGCGCCCCCGCTTGACGGGGCCACCGTGCTGCAGGCCGCCTACGAAAACACCTCGGCCACGCGCACCGCACTCACCGGGGCCGAAACCGTGTTCATGGTTTCCGCCTCGGAAAGCCGGGATCGCCTGGACCAGCATTGCGACTTCGTCGATGCCGCCGTGGAGGCCGGGGTTCGGCACCTGATCTACGTCTCGTTCATCGGTGCCGCCCAGGACGCCGTTTTCACCCTGGCCCGGGACCACTACGCCACCGAGGAGTACATCCGTGCTTCCGGACTCCAGTACACGTTCCTGCGCGACAACTTCTATGCCGACTTCCTGCCGGACCTGGTGGGCCAGGACGGGGCCATCCGCGGGCCGGCCGGGGACGGACGGGTGGCGGTGGTGGCACGGGCCGACGTGGCCCGGACGGCCGCGGCCATCTTGCGTGCACCGGAACTGCATGTCGGCGCGACCTATGAGCTGACCGGACCCGAGGCCCTGTCGCTGGCCGAGGTCGCGCGGCTGCTCAGCGACATCGGGCCGCGCCGCGTCTCCTATGTGGACGAGACGGTGCAGGAGGCCTACGCGTCGCGGGCCTCCTACGGCGCCCCGCCGTGGCAACTCGATGCCTGGGTCTCCACCTACCTGGCCATCGCCTCCGGGGCGCTTCAAGGGGTCAGCGGCGACATCGAGCGGATCACCGGCGAGCCGCCGATGTCCCTGGAGCAGTTGCTGCGCCCCTAGCCCATGCCGCCGCACCCCGCGGGGTCAGGAAACCAGCGACCGCGCGGCCCCTGCATCCCGTGCGCCGCCGGAAGCGGAAACAAATTCGCCGCGCACCACGCGCAACAGCACCTCTGCCAAGAGGTCGACCCCGGCAAGCATGTCCTCATCGCCCGTGAGTTCCCGCTCGTTGTGGCTGATGCCCTCGACGCTGGGGACGAAGAGCATGATGGTCGGGACGATGTCCTTCATGTTCGTCGAGTCGTGTCCGGCCAGGGTGCGCACCACCCCGTGGCTCAGTCCCAGCGACTCGGCGGCCCGGGCCGCCAGTTCCAGCCCGGCCTTGTCGTAGGCCTTGGCACCCCACACGTGTTCGGCGCCGCGCTCGATCCGCACGTTGGCCATCTTTTCGATCTTCGCCACGCTCGCATGCAGGTCGGCATCCGCTGCCGCCAGCACGTCGGGATCCGTGGAGCGCACATCCACCAGCAGGTTCACGCGGCTTGCCACCACCACGGGGGAGTTGGGGAAGACGTTGAACTCGCCGCAGGAGGTGATGACCATGTGCTCATCCGTGGAGTGATCCAGCGCGATCTCGCGGGCGGCGACGACCAGCGCGGAGGCACCCAGCAGTGCGTCCCGGCGGTCGGCGATGACCGTGGCGCCGGTGTGTGCCTGGTCGCCGTGCACCGTGAACTCGTACTTGTTCGCGCCCCAGGTCGACTCGACCAGCCCGATGGTCAGGTCCCGGTCCTCCAGCGAGCGGCCCTGCTCGATGTGGATCTCCACGTAGGCGGACACCGGCAGCTCGAAGTCTCCAATGGTCCCGATGGCCTCGAGCGCCTCGCGCACCGTGACGCCGGCCGGGTCGGTGGTTTCCAGCACCTGCGCGGCCGGCAGCTTGCCGGTGTAGACGGAGCTGCCCATCATCGAGGGCTTGAACCTGCAGCCCTCCTCGTTGAACCAGTTGATGACCACGATGTTGAACTTGGCCGTGTCAGAATCCCCGGCCAGCGATTCCCTCACGCGCAGTGCCGCATGCGCCCCGGCCAGCACCCCGTAGGCGCCATCGAAGCGGCCGCCCAGCGGCTGGGAATCCAGGTGCGATCCCACGGCGATCCACGGGGCGCCGGGGACCAGCTCGAGCATCGCGTACTGGTTGCCGACGGCGTCGTAGCGCACGGTGAAGCCGTGGCCCTCCACCAATCCGCGGAACCAGTTGCGGGTCTGTCCGTCGGCCACGGTGGCCGCCTGGCGGTCCACGCCGCCGCCGGCGGTCGCGCCGTGGCTGCTCATCGAGGTGAAGTCGGCCAGGAAGGGGAAGTCGGTCGGGGTCATGATGTCTCCTGCAAGGTGGTGGGGGCGGGGATTAGGCGGTGGCCGGAACGGCGGCGGCGGAGCGTGCGTAGCTGGACGTGCCGCCGACGAAGGTGCCCAGGACCTGCAGGGCGGAAATGTCCGCGGCCTGCAGCGGGGATTCGGAAAGCACCGTGAAGTCCGCGAGCTTGCCGCGGGCCAGGGACCCGCGGTCGGCAAACAGGCCGGTGGCCCTGGCCGCGTTGACGGTGTAGAGCCGCAGCGCCTCCAGCGGCGAGAGGCACTCGGCCGCCCCTCCCAGGACCAAGCCGTTTTCGGTCCTGCGGTCCACGGCCGAGGCCATGGCGCGGCGGACGTTGTTGTCCGCCACCGGCAAATCGGAACTGCCGGCGGCCAGGACCCCTGCCTCGAGCAGCGAGGCGCCCCGGTAGAGCCAGCCCTCGCGCCCGGGGCCCACGAGCTTGGCGAACTGGTCGCCCAGCGGGCCGATGAAGGAGGCCTGCGGGGTCACCGCGATCCCGTGCCTGGCCACCGCCTCGACCTGGTCGGGGCGGGCGATGCCGAAGTGCTCGATGCGGTTGGGCAGCGCATTGCGGCCGTGCTTCTCCTGCAGCCCGGAGATGATCTCGATCGCCAAGTCGATGGCCGCATCCCCGATGGCGTGCAGGGCCACGGGCCAGCCGGAGCGGTAGGCGGCGGCGATCCGGTCGCGGTAGGCCTGGGCGTCGTCGAGCAGGTAGCCGGTGTTGTGCAGGTGTCCGCAGTAGTCCTCAGTCACCGCGGCGGTGGCGCCCAAAAGCGAGCCGTCCATGAACACCTTCACCGGGCCCAGCGAGAGGTGCTCGTTGCCGAACCCGGCCACGACACCCAGGTCCACCCCCAGCCCGGTGCCGGTGCCGTGGGCGTCGGAGGCATGGGATTCCTGCGCGCGCAGCGCGTCGAGCGTCGGCATCAGCTGGGCCCGGGCGTGCAGCCTTCCGGCGGCCAGCGCTCGCTGGTAGGCGGTGACCTCCACGGGGGAGTGGCCGATCCAGCCGCCGCCGATGCCTGCCTCGGTGAAGGAGGTGATGCCCTCGGCGGCGTAGCGGGCGGTTGCGGCATCCAGCGCCCCGACGATCTGGTCCACCGAGTAGGGCAGCAGCATCTTCTGGATGATGCCCTGGGCCGATTCCTCGACCAGCCCGGTCGGGGAACCCTGCGCATCGCGCACCACGGCGCCGCCCACGGGATCGGCGAAGCCGGGTTCCAGCGCCCCGGCCAGGGCCAGCGTGGCCGTGTTGGTGATCGAGGCGTGCCCCGAGACGTGGCGCAGGTACAGCGGGCGGTCCCCGGTGATCGCGTCGAGCCGCTTGATGTCGGGGAAGTGCCCGCCGTGGTTCTTGTGGTTGAAGCCGGTGCCGTTGAGCCACACGCCGGGGGCGGCGGCAAGCCGCTGCATCTCGGCCTCGAGCAGGGCGTAGAGCTCCTCCAGCCCGCGGGCCTCCGAGAGGTCCAGGGCGGCGAGCCCCAGCCCCCACCAGGTGGTGTGGCAGTGGGCGTCGATGAAGCCGGGGGTGATGGCCGCGTCGCCGAAGTCCTCGGTGCGATCCGCGGTGCATCCGGCCAGTTCCTCGTCGAAGCCCACGATGCGCCCGCCGATGACGCCCATGTCGCGTGCCGTCGGACGGTCCTCGTCCATGGTCAGGATGGTGCCGGCGCGCACCAACAGGTCGAGCCTCATGCGTTGGCCTCCGCGCGGTGCGCCACGGTGCCCGGGCCCATGGTGGACGGATCGGTCTTCAGGTGGAGCACCGCCGGCAGGCCGCTGGCCAGGGCCCGTTCCAGCGCCGGGGCAAAGTCTGCGGTGTTTTCCACAAATTCCCCGTGCCCGCCGAAGGATTCGATCCACCGGGCGAAGTTCGGGTTCTCCATCGCCGTGCCCGAGGGCCGCTGCGGGTAGTGCTGCTGCTGGTGGGCCGCGATCGTGCCGAAGATGCCGTTGTCGGCCACGACGATCAGCGGTGTCCCGCCGTGGGCGAAGGAGACGGCAAGTTCCTGGGCGTTCATGAAGAAGTCCCCGTCCCCGCAGACGGCCACGACGTGGCGTCCCGGTTGCATGATGCTTGCCGCCACCGCGGCCGGGACCGAGAGTCCCATGGCGCCGTTGCGCGGGCCCACCAGGGAATTCGGCCCGTGGTGGGAGAGGTAGCGGTGGCCCCACAGCGTGGCGTTGCCCGCGCCGTAGGTGATGATCCGGTCAGCGTCCAGGGCCGCCTCGAGGGCCGCGAAGGCCAGCCCCAGGTCCACCCCGGTGCCGCCGTCCGGGCCGGGGGCAGCGAAGGCGAGCTGCTCGGCGCGCAGCGTGTCCATCCATTGCGCGCCGCGGGAGCCACGCAGCGTGTGGCCCGCCGGCAGGGCGGCGACGAACTCGGCGGGGGATGCGCCCAGGTGGGCATCGATCCGTCCGGCATGGCCAATGAGCTCGGCATCGTTGGAGATCACGATGGTCGGGGTGTCCAATGCCGCCCTGTAGCCCTCGGAGAGCACGTCGGAGCGGGTGCAGCCGATGAACACCAGCAGGTCGGCGTCGTTCAGCGCGGCAACGGCGCGCTCGGCGCGGCCGTAGCCCAGCCAACCTGCATAGGCGGGGGAGTCGTGGTCGATCGCGTCGTAGGCCCGCCAGTCGGCGAGCACCGGGACGTGGGCGGCGGCGGCGAAGCCGGCCAGCGCCGCCGAGGTGGCGGCATCCCAGCAGTCCCCGCCGACGATGATGGCCGGACGCTCGGCTGCACCCAGCATGGTGGCAAGCATTCCCATGCCGGAGGCTCCCGGGGCGGCGTCGGGCAGCGGGAGGATGGCGGGCAGGGGCGAATCGGTCAGGCGCACCAGCACGTCCTCGGGCAGGCCCACCACCACGGGCCCCGGGCGGCCGGTGGAGGCCAGGCGCATGGCGCGCGCCACGAGGTCCCCGGCCTGGTGCTCGTCGTCGAGCACGTACACGGCCTTGGCGGTGGTGGAGAACCAGCCTTCCAAGCTGAACTCCTGGAAGGAGTCGCGCCCGCGGTCGGCCAGCGGGATCAGCCCGACGAACAGGACCATGGCCGTGGCGTCCTGCCAGGCGGTGTGGATCGCGATCATGGCGTTGGCGGCGCCGGGACCGCGGGTGACCATGGCGATCCCGGGCACCGTGCCGAGGCGTCCCTCGGCCAGGGCCATGAAGCCGGCGCCGCCCTCGTGGCGGGTGACCACGGTGTGGATGGAGGAGTCGTGCAGGCCGTCGAGGACGTCGAGGTAGCTTTCCCCCGGGACTGCGTAGATGCGCGAGACGCCGTGGGCCTCGAGGGTCTTGACGATGAGGTGTCCGGCTGACATGGTCATGGGCTGTGCTGGTCCTTTGTGGTGGAGCGTGAAGAAGTCGGGTTGCCGTGTGGGCCCGGCACCGGATGCGGGGCCCACACGGCGGGAGGGGGTGTGGCTAGTGCTTGAATCCGGGCAGCTCGACGCTGAGGCGCGGGGCGATGACCCCCGCCACGGCGGTGAACAGTGAAAGGAAGATGAGCATCGCGGCGGCCGGCCACCAGTGGTTTGACGCCGCGGCGACCAGGGCGGTGGCGGCCAGCGGGATGAACCCGGAGATCATGCCGGCGGTGTTCTGTGCGAAGCCCACCCCGGTGTAGCGGGTCTTGGCCGGGAACAGCCCGGTGAGCACCGTGCCGGAGGCGGCGTAGGGCAGCGAGAGCGCAGCGACCGCCAGGGTCATGCCGGTGATGACCAGCACGTCGTTTCCGGATTCAATGAGCAGGAATGCGGGCCAGGCGATGACGGCGGAGAAGATGCCGCCGTAGGTGATGACCTTGGAGGAGCCGAAGCGCTCACCGAGGCGCCCGCCGAGGATCAGCACGGGGATTTCCACGACCGCGGCAATGATGCCGCCGGCAAGCATCAGCGAACGCTCGTAGTCCAGCACGTTGACGCCGTACCAGACCACGAATGCGGTGACCAGGTAGAACCCGCCGATGCCGAGCATGCCCGCGGCCATGCCGATGATGATCTGCTTCCAGGATTCCCTCAGCGTGGTGCGGATCGGGGCCTTTTCGGTCTCGCCCTTCTCCATCAATTCCTTGAAGACCGGGGACTCGTCGAGGCGGCTGCGGATGTACAGGGCCACGAGCAGCATCGGGATCGCTGCAAGGAACGGGATGCGCCAGCCCCAGGCGTCGAAGCTTTCCTGGGAGAAGAACACGGTCATCAGGAAGAAGCCGCCGGAGGAGAGGATGGTGCCGATCGGGGAGCCGATCTGCGGCAGCGCCGCGTAGCGGGCCCGGCGGTGCAGCGGGGCGTTCTCCACGACGATGGTCATGGCGCCGGACCACTCGCCGCCGACGAACAGGCCCTGCATGATGCGCAGGAGCACCAGCAGGATCGGGGCCGCGATGCCGATGGCGGCGTAGGTGGGCAGCAGGCCGATCAGGCCGGTGATCACGCCGATGCCGACAATGGTGACCATGAGCGTCTTGCGGCGCCCGATCTTGTCGCCCATCACCCCGAAGATCATGCCGCCGAGGGGGCGGGCGACCAGCCCCACGCCGAAGGTGGCGAAGGCCGCCATGGCCGCGGCGGTGGCGTTCTGGCTGGCGAAGAACTGGACGTTGAAGACCAGTGCCGCGGCGGCGCTGAAGAGGAAGAAGTCGTACCACTCCATGGCCGTGCCAATGAGGGCACCGACCGCTACCTTGGTGGCCTCCTTGTCGGAGATCTGTCGAGTTGCACCCGCTTCGAGTGTTCCAGTGTGGGTCATGGGATTATCTGCCTGAATCTCAAGGGGAGGGCCGTTGCGTTTCTGCTCGCCATCCGGATGGTGGGGACATGTTTCATCTTGCCAAGGATCCGCGGTGACATGGCGCACGTTTCGCAACGAGTTCCACGCCACAAACGGTGCAAATGCACATAATATGGGGGGATGTTAACGCCAGATTTCCCGGGAATCACGCAAAGCGACAAAAACCACGACACCCTGCGCTGGGAGTCGCTGCTGGACCGCCTGGATGTCGGGGAACTGACGGACGAGTTCATCCGGCGCCTCGGCACCGTTCCCAGCTACGCCGTGTCCCCGCTGCCGGCCAGCGAGATCAGGCGCACGGGCAGCGCGTCGTTTGAGGCGTTGATCCTGGCGATGAAGGCCGAGGACGACGAGCCGGACTACCTGCGCGAACGAGATGCCATCGCGCTGGACGTGGGGGTCTCCCGGGCCCGGGCCGGGGTCCCGATCGAGGCGCTGATGACGGCGATCCGCCTGGACTTCTCGGTGATCTGGGAGGCCATCACCGGCATTGCCGAGCCGGGGGACGCGCAATTGCTGGTCGGGCACACCGCCCGGGTCTGGGAAGTTGTTGACGGCTACGCCGGGGAAACGCAGCGTGCCTACGTCGCGGAGTTGGCCAGGATCCAGGCGGAGGCGGCCAGCATGAGGCAGGGCTACCTGGCGACGCTGTTCAGCCAGAAGAACCTCACCCCTGCCGCACTGGAACGGATTGCCGAGGAACTGGGCCAGGACCTGGACACAGAATATGTGGTGGCGGTGGCCTCGTGGGACCACATCCCCGCCTTGCGACTGGCACTGGCCAATGCGCCGGCCGGCCGGCAGGTGTTTACCTACTCTCGGGCCGATGCCCTGGTGGTCTTCTTTCCGCTGGGAATCCGTGCGGGCTCCGAGGGGCAGCGGCTCTACGCGAGCCTGGAGCGGCTCACCTGCGGATTGCTCGGCGAGGGCTGCACCCTGGAACGGGTTCCGCATGCCGCGGCAGTGGCCGCCTCGCTGGCCAAGCTGCTCGAGCCGGCGGAAGAGGGGGCCATGACCTGGGCGCGGGGCTGGGCGCGCATGGCCAGGCTCGAGCTCGACCGGGCGGGTGCCCCGGGACTCGGCGAGGTCGAGCGGGCCCTGCACGGTTGCGGGACGACCGAACGCCGCCGGCTGCGCGAGGCGGTGGAGGCGTACCTGCAAACCGGTAGCATTGCCCAGGCCGCGGACCGGCTGTATTGCCACCGCAACACCCTGCTGAACCGGCTGAAGCGCTTTGCCGGGCTCACCGGCGTGGACCCGATGGTGCCCCTCCAGGCGGCGCGGCTGGTGGTGGGTTGGTCGTAGACGGGCAGGGGCACTAGATTGTGAAAATGCCACAAGCTACCCCCATCACCGTATCGATAACCCGGACGGTACTTCCCGAACATCACCGACGCTTCAACGCCTGGGTCCAGGCCGGCCAGGAACTGGCCCGCGAGTGGGACGGCTACCTCGGATCCGGATGGATCCGCACCGCCCCTGACTCCAACGAATGGCATGTGCTCTACCGGTTCGCCTCCGCCAAGGCGCTCGCCGCCTGGGACGGATCCGCCGAGCGCCGCTGGTGGATCGACAGCGCCGCGGAACTGGTGGAAATCACCAAGGTGGAACACCGCACCGGAATCGAGGGCTGGTTCGAGCAGCCCGGGGACACCACCGTCACGATTCCCGAGACAGTGGTGCCCCCGCGGTGGAAGCAGGCGGTGAGCATCTTCCTGCCGTTCTTCCCGCTGAGCCTGCTCTCCAACCTCCTGCTGATGCCGCTGCTGCATGACTGGCCGCTGGTGCTGGCCGTGCTGCTGAACATCTGCATCCTCACCCCGCTGATGACCTACATCTTCCTGCCGGTGACCACGCGTTTGCTGCGGCCCTGGCTGCAGAAGCCGCGCGGCGGGAAAAGCCGGGCGTAGCGACCGCGAGCAGCCACGGCGTGCCGGAGGAGACCGGGTTGGCCCCCTCCCGCACGCCGTGGCGTTGCGGCGATAGGGGCTACAGCAATTCGGCGCGCAGCTGCTCCGCGGACTTCGGGGAAAGCAGGCCCGGGGCCACGTCGAACACGGTCTTGGCACCGACCTGGCCGGCCTGGTTCATCCGGTGCACCGCGCGGGCGTAGGCCACCAGCACGCTGGAGGTGAATTCCGGGTTGGACTGCAGCGTCAGCGAGTATTCGATGACCTGGGCATGCTCGTCGCTGGTGTTGCCGCTGCGGAAGACGAACCCGCCGTGCGGCATCGAGGAGTGCTCGGCGGCCAGGGTGGCGGCGTCGATGAAATTCACCGAGGTGTCGTACGCATCGAAGTAGTGCTCCATGGTCACGATGGACTCGCGAACCGCCGCGGCGTCAGCGCCGTCCTCGAGCACCACGAAGCACTCGCGCACGTGCTTCTCGCGGGTCTTCAGGCTCGGGCGCTCGCCCGCACGGACCTGGGCGATCGCCTGGGTGCTGGGAATCGTGTACTGGACGCCGCCGGCGACGCCGGGCACCCGGCGGATGGCATCCGAATGGCCCTGGCTGAGCCCGCGTCCCCAAAAGGTGTAGG
The DNA here is from genome assembly GCF_059759235.1 of Paeniglutamicibacter sp. GQ140. Classification (NCBI taxonomy): domain Bacteria; kingdom Bacillati; phylum Actinomycetota; class Actinomycetes; order Micrococcales; family Micrococcaceae; genus Paeniglutamicibacter; species Paeniglutamicibacter sp. GQ140. The sequence goes on along the minus strand of NZ_JCAXDW010000001.1, from coordinate 52,713 downwards.
TTTCGCCGTCGGGCAGCAGCGCCTCGCCGTAGACCCGGTTGATGGAGAACATGCCCGGATCCCAGCCGGCCGAGATCAGCGCGGTCTTGCCCGCCGCGGCGGCCGGGGCATCGACGGCGGCGAAGTGCTCGGGGATCCGTGCATGGGTGTCGAAGCTGTCAACGGTATTGAACAGGGCTGCCAGTGCAGGTCCCTGTTCTGGGAGGTCGGACTTGGAACCGCCGCACAGGACCAGCACGTCGATGTCCTCGGTGTGCCCGGGCAGCTGGTCCATGTGGAAGGCGGGGGCGCCGCCGGGAAGCGACAGGGCCGCGGGGTCCCGGCGGGTGTAGACGCCCACGAGCTCCATGTCGGGGTTCTTGGCGACGGCCGCCTGCACTCCTCGCCCCAGGTTTCCATAACCGGCAATGCCAATGCGGATTGTTGCTCCCACGAATTTCCTCACGTCAAAGTGTTTTTAATATTCCTTCCACGGTAGTGCCTGCGACGCCGGAACACCTAGACGGTTGCGGTCCGGGCCAAGACGGCGATGCCCGGCGGCCCCATGCCGTCGATTTGGGCTGAAACGGCACAAGGCGCGGCCGGTGCGCCCGCCCCGAGGGGAGGTCGCACCGGCCGCGCCCGTGGTGTCCACGGCCCGGGGACCGCGAAGGGTGGAAACTAGCCGCGCAGGTGCCGGCGGTTCCGGATCATGATGAGCGCCGGGATCAGCAGCAAGGCCACCGGGATCAGGAGCAGCAGCGCGCTGGGGCCGCTGCCGATCTTGGATGCCGAGACCGCCCGCGTGCTGGCCTCCAAGCGCGAGGTGCCGCTGGCCAGCTGGGTCGAACCCTCGGAGAGGGTGGACAGGCCGGTGGCCAGTTGCGAGTTGCCGTCGGCGAGCCGGTTGGCACCGTCATCGAGCTTGGTGGCACCGGCGGACAAATCACCGGAGCCCTTGCGCAACGCCTCCAGGCCCATGCCCAGGGTTTCGCTGCCGCCGGCGAGCTTGGCCGCCCCGGCGTCAAGCTCCTTGGCACCGCGGGCGATCTTGGCGTTGCCGGCAGCCAGTTTCGTGGCACCGGCCTCGAGCTTTTCGGCACCGGCCGCCGCGGAGTCAGCTCCCTGTGCCAGTGCGGGGGTCTTGGACGCCAGCTCGGAGGTTCCGTCCTTGAGCGCCCCGGTGCCCGCTGCCAGCCTGTCGGTGCCGGCCGCAAGCTTCCTGCCGCCGGCCGCAAGCTCATGGGCACCCGAGCTGAGCTTGGTGGCTCCGGCATCCAGGGCCGACGTGCCGTCAGCGAGCTTGCTGCCGCCCGCGGCCAGGGCGTCCGCCCCGGTCGTGAGCCTGCCCGCCCCGTCCTGGAGGGTGGCGGTGCCCTGGGCCAGCGTTCCGGCCCCGGTGCTGAGCTTGGTGCTGCCGGCGGCCAGCGCGTCGGTGCCCTCGGCCAGCCGGGAGGCCCCGTTGCCCAGGGTGCCGAGTCCGGCCAGCAGGCCCTTGGAGGAGTCGTTGAAGCCGGCGTCGAGCTGTCCGAGCCCCGAATTGAGGTCCTGCGCCCCGGCATTGAGGGCGGTGGCTCCGGTCTTCAGTGCGCCGATGCCCGCACCCAGGGCCTTGGACCCCTCGCTGAGCTGGCCCAGCCCGCCGTCGAGCTTGGCGGCTCCGGTCTTGACTGCCTGTGCGCCGTCGTTCAGGGCGCCGGTTTGGCCAACGAGGTCCTTGGTCCCCAGCTTCAGGGAATCCATGCCCTCGGCCAGTTGGCCGCTTCCGGTGGCCAGCTTCCTGGCGCCGGCCGAAAGATTGGTGGTACCGGCGTGCAGCTTCTCCATGCCGGCATTCAGGTCCTGTGAACCGTCATGAAGTGCGTTGATCTGCTCCAGCAAAAGGCCCGAGGGCACCGCGGGATTCGCCTTCACGAACGCGGCAAGGTCGCCCAGGCCTTTCGACAGCCGACCGGAACCATCCGTCAGTTCACCTGCTTTTCCGTCGGCGGTGACCAGGCCGTCGGCCAGGCCCTTGGCGCCCGTTTCGACGCCCACGGAACCCTCCTGGGCGGCCACGATGCCTCCGCGGAGCTTCGGCGCAGCGTCGGCCAGCTTCTGGGTGCCCGCCGCCAGCCTGGTGCTGCCGTCCGCGAGCTGTCCCGAGCCGTCCTTGAGTGCCGCCACTCCTTCAAGCAGGGCCGGGGCCTTGCTGGCCAGCTCCTCGACGCCGCCGAGCAACTTGTCGCTGCCGGCCGCCAGGGCATCGGACCCCGCGGCCGCACTTGAGGTGCCGGCGGCCAGCTTCTGCGCACCGGCATTTGCCGCCTGCGTTCCGGCGGCAAGCTTCTGCGCACCGTCGTTGGCGGCCCCGGCTCCCGCGGAGAGTTGCTGCGCGCCCGCCGAGAGATCGTGGGCTCCGGTGTTGACCTTGCCCGTGCCAATGCCCAGCTGGGACATGCCGGCCGAGAGCTCCTGGGAACCGTCCCTGAGCGACTGCGCCCCGGCGTCCAGGGTGCCGGTGCCCGCGGCGAGGGAACCGGCACCGGTGGCCAGCTTGGATGAACCTTCACTGAGTGCACCTGCACCCACTGTCGCGTCCTTGGCGCCCGCGGCCAGCTTGCCCGCGCCGGCGTTGAGCTTGCCCGCGGCGGCGTCGACCGCATCGGTGCCGGCGGCGATCTTCTTCGCGCCGGTGGACAGGTCCGCTGCCCCGTTGCCGAGCCTGGTTGCACCGGCCTCGGCATCCCCGGCGCCGACCGAAAGCTTGGTCGTTCCTGCGTGCAGCGTGCCCGCACCGTCCGTTAATTTGCCGGCGCCGGTTGCTGCCTTTTCCGCGCCCTTGGCAAGTTTCTGCGCGCCCTCGGACAGTGCGCCGGTGCCGGTGGCCAGTTCGGCGGCGCCGGCGGCGGCACCGGAGGATCCGTCGGCCAGCTTGGCGACTCCGTCGTTCGCCCTGCCCATCCCGTTGTTGAGGTCCGAGGCGCCGCTTGCCACCTGGGATGAGAACATCGCGTAGAAGGCCACGAAGGCGATCAGGAACAGGCCGAGCAAAACCGTGATGATTGCATGCAGCAGCGTGTGCCGCTTGGCCGCAATATGTGCATTCAACTGGACTCCTGGGGGATCGATGGGGATTGGTGGGGAAGCGGAGCCGCGGGGATTTTGGGCGCACAGAGGTACGCCACGATCCGTGGCCCGGTGGAGCGGGAGGGTGCTGCGGCCGGAATCCGGCCGAACCCAAGGTGAAGCTGTGATGTGGATTACAAAGGGACTAGGATCATTGAACTTACTGATGGGTAGCTTTGCAAGTGTTTTGGGAAAATAACTTACCCGGCGGTAGGTTGTGACGTCTTCTCCGCGCCCCGGCGGACGGGGTGTGAAGCCCGGACCGCGGGTGCCGCAGGCGCCCGGCGCCGGGCGATCGGCCCAAAGCCCGCCGGGAAGTTGTAGGCTCGCACTCATGGTGAGATTTCTGATTTTGGCGCTCTTGTCCCTGCTCGGGTTCATCACCATCGTGGCCGCCGCGCTGGGGCCCGGTGGATGGTGGGTGGTCGCCGTGCTCGTGGTTCTCCTGCTGGCGCTCGGGATCCACGACGTCGTGCAGACCAAGCACGCCATCCTGCGCAATTTTCCCGTGCTGGGACGCATGCGCTTCCTGCTCGAGTCGATCCGCCCCGAGATCCAGCAGTACTTCATCGAGCGCAACACCGACGGGCGGCCCTTCGACCGGGACACCCGTTCGCTGGTCTACGCGCGGGCCAAGGGCGCCGACAGCCACAAGGCCTTCGGCACCGAACGCGACGTCAACGAGGTCGGCTACGAGTACCTGTTGCATTCCACCGCCCCGGTCGAGGTCGCGAAGGACCAGCACCGCGTGCGCATCGGCGGCCCGGACTGCACGCAGCCCTACGACATGTCGCTGATGAACATCTCCTCGATGAGCTTCGGCTCGCTGTCCAAAAACGCCGTTCTGGCCATGAACAAGGGCGCGGCCATGGGCGGATTCGTCCACGAGACCGGCGAGGGCGGGCTGGCCCCCTACCACCTGGAACACGGTGCCGACCTGTTCTGGGAAATCGGTTCCGGCTACTTCGGCTGCCGGGACGACGCGGGAAACTTCGATCCTGACCTCTTCGCCCTCAAGGCATCAAACGAACATGTCAAGGGCATCACCATCAAGCTCTCCCAGGGTGCCAAGCCCGGACTGGGTGGCGTATTGCCGGCGGCGAAGATCACCGCGGAGATCGCCGCTACTCGCGGGGTGCCCATGGGTGTCGACTGCATTTCACCCGCCTCGCACTCGAGCTTCTCCACGCCGCGGGAGCTGATGCAATTTGTGGCCCGGCTGCGGAAACTGGCCGGCGGCAAGCCCGTGGGCTATAAGTTCTGCGTGGGATCGCGCACCGACGTGCTGGCGATGTGCAAGGCCATGCTGGAAACGGGGATCACCCCGGACTTCATCACCATCGACGGGTCGGAGGGCGGCACCGGGGCGGCGCCACTGGAATACGAGGACCACGTGGGAACCCCGCTGACCGAGGGGCTGATGCTGGTGCACAACGCGCTGGTCGGGACCGGGCTGCGCAGCAGGATCCGGCTCGGGGCCGCGGGCAAGGTCGCCACCGGATCCGATGTGGTGAAGCGGCTGATCCAGGGCGCCGACTTCACTTTCAGCGCCCGGGCCATGATGATGGCCACCGGCTGCATCCAGGCGCAGAAATGCCACACCAACGAGTGTCCGGTCGGGGTCGCCACCCAGGACCCGCGGCTGATGCGCGCGCTGGATGTCACCGACAAGGGCAACCGCGTCTACAACTACCACAAGCTCACCGTGCAGGAAGCCGCGCAACTGATGGCCTCGATGGGCGTTGCGACGCCGTCGCAGCTGAACACCAGGATGCTGCGCCGTCGCGTCGACCACCTGACAACGCGCAGCTACGCCGCCCTGCACAACTGGCTGGAGCCCGGTGAGCTGATGCGCGAACCGCCCCGGGGCTGGGCCCCGGACTGGCTGGAGGCCGACGCCGACACCTTCGGGGAGCACGCCCCGATGCCGTGGCCGACCCCGCGCGAACCCGTCCCCGCGGAGATGACCGTTGCGCCCAAACGGGTGGAACCCAAGGACTCCACCCACCGAGCCGTGGAACCCGTGCACCCCAACGCCGAGCGACCCGAGGGCAGGCCGGCCCCGAAGGCCACGCCACATGGGGGTTAACAACCGTCATCAATGCCGGGCGGTGTTTGGCGGCTCGGAATAATGGCAGCCATGGCTCCCTCCAGCACCGCGCCGGGCATCGGTTTCCCCTCCGTGCTTGCACACGCCTTCTTCCTGCAGGCCGCGGTGTACCTGGTCCGGCCCGCCACCTCCTACAAGGCGCTGGAACTCGGCGTCGACCCCGGGCTGCTGGGCCTGGTGGTGGCGAGCTTCTCGATCCTGCCTGTCTTCCTGGCCGTGTTCATCGGCCGTGCCGCGGACCGGGGCAAGGAGAAACACATCCTGCTGGCGGGCGCCGCCCTGCTGATCATCGCCGGGGCCGGGCTGCTTTTTGCCGCCCCCTCGCTGCCGGCACTGCTGGGCTGGAACCTGATCCTGGGCGTGGGCCACCTGATGAGCCTGATCGGGGAACACAGCCGCCTGGCCTCGGCCACCAATCGCAACATGGACAGGGTCTTCGGCTTCTACACCATGGTCACCGCCGTGGCGCAGGCAGTGGCCCCGCTGCTGCTCGGGGTGCTGGGCGGGCCGGCCGTCACCCCCGACACCTCGGTGCTGCTGCTGGCCTACCTGGTGGGCGCCGCCGGGGTGCTGGCCACTTCCGTCCTGATGGCCCGCCACCGCGGTGCGGGGCGCTCATCCGGCCCCGCGAAGGCCCAGGTGAAACTGCGCACCGCGCTGCACGTTCCGCCGGCGGCCCGCAACACCCTCATCGCGTCCATCGGGCTGAGCATGATGGTGCTGTGCACCATCGACCTGCTGCAGGTCTACCTCCCGGCGCTGGCCGTGGAGCGGGGGATTTCCACCCAGGCGGTCGGGGTGCTGCTGGCGCTGCGGGCAGTCGCCACGGTGCTGTCACGGCTGGCGATGGACCGCCTGGTCCGCGCCGTGGGCAGGGCCAGGCTGCTGCTCGTGTCCACCGGTGCCTCCGCGGTGCTGGTCGCCCTGCTGATGCTGCCGCTGCCCACCTCGGCGATGGCGGTGCTGCTGGTGCTGGCGGGACTGGGCCTGGGCATCGGGCAGCCGCTGAGCATGACGGTGGTGTCGATGACCGCCACCGAGGGCACCCGTGGCACCTGGATGTCGATCCGGCTGCTGGGCAACCGCCTGGGGCAGGCGGTGATCCCGGTGGGCGTGGGCGTCTTCGCCACCTCCCTGGGTGCCGGGGGAGTGTTCCTCGCCCTGGGCGTCACGACGGCCGCGGCGACGCTGGGGGCCATCGTGCCGCTGCGGTCCATGGAGGACTGAAGCCGGCTTGCTGAAGGCCCTAATTATGGACTTTGGGGCAGCGGCCGTTCCTCGTCGGCTGGCTCGCGCCCGTGCAGCAGGCACATTCCGGTTCCGCCTTCATAGTTGTACTCTACCCAGATCACTGCCCGGCGGCCATTGCTGTTGGCTTCGGCCCACGCAAGAACGTCGTCAACGCACGCCGCATTCTCGAGCCGATGCTCGGTGCTGTCGAGATTCTCGTTCCAGAAATCCACGCGGTATACCGGAGTGAGTACCTCTTCGCCGACATAACGCGGATCAACGAGGGATGCCTTGATGCCATCTACGCCCATGGCCACAATCTATCCCGCAGAGGGATGGAACTCGCGGGATTTCCCGAAGCATTCCGATCGAGTGTCCTTGAAAGCGCATGTGCCACCGAACTTCCGCGGAAAAAATGGCCAGTTCGATAAAATCTCCAGTCAACCTTCGGTCGCCAACCGGCGCAAGCGCCAAGACGAGCGCCCTTCGGCGTGAGCTCCCCTGCGGGTCATCGTGACCCTATTCGGAGTCGGCGATCACCGCGGCAACTTTTTCGCGATCCACCTGCGCCAACTCCGCGGGGTTCCACACCGGGCTGCGGTCCTTGTCGATGACCTGGGCGCGGATCCCCTCGGCCAAATCGTCGCGGTGCATCAGGTAGTCGGCCACGCGCAACTCCCGTGCCAGGGCCGAGGGCAGGTGGTCCTCTGCACGGGCCGCGCGCACCGCCAGCAGAGCGCATTCCAGGGAGGTGGGGCTGTTGGCGCGCATCCGGGCCGCCGCCGCCCGGGCGGCGGGATGGACCATGGCATCGAGCCGCTCGAGGATCTCCGCAAGCGTCGGCGCACCAAAGGCGGCATCGATCCAGGGCTGCGCGCTCGCCAGCGGGGAGGCGTCAAAGGATCCGAAAAGCACCTCCAGGCCGGCCGCGATGTCGGCCGCCGGCATCGACTCGAAGTCGGGCAGGGCCTCGATGACCTCCTCGAAGCGTTCCGCATCCACCAGCATGTCGGCAAAGCCGAGCTCCACGGCGTCGGCCCCGGTGAAGGTGTCGGCGGTCAGCACCAGGTATTCACCCAGGTGCCCCGGCGCCCTCGCCATCAGATGAGTGGCGCCCACGTCGGGGCTGTAGCCGATGCGGGCCTCGGGCATGGCGTAATGCGCATCGGGGGTGGCGATGCGGATGGCGGCGTGGGAGGCCAGCCCGATCCCGCCGCCCATGCAGAGCCCGTGGACAAGGGTGACCACCGGCTTGGGATAGTTCGCGATCATCTCATCGAGCCTGAACTCCAGGGCGAGAAGTTCCAGGAAGCGGGCGTGCCCGCCGTTTGTCACCGCGTGGTGAAAGTCCTTGATGTCGCCGCCGGCGCAAAATCCGCGCGCTCCCTCGCCGCGCAGCACCACCATTGACACCCGCGCATCGTCCCGCCACGCAGTGAGGACAACCGTCAGCTCCTGCAGCATGGCGCCGGTGAGGGCGTTGATTTGCTCGGGCCGGCGCAGCGCCACCAGGCCCAGTGTTCCCAGGACCGTGGAGTCGATAAGGGTCGTGATGGTTCTTGTCCTGTTCATTGCGGCGTGCGGGTCCCAGCCAAGATATCTCTCCGGTGGCTCCCAAGGGAAACGCCGGCGGTGCGCAACAGAGCTCCCGGGAGGCGGGGCACCTGCATTTCACCGGTATCCTGAAGAGGATTTTCCGGCGGTGGATGGTGCCTCCGGATTCGAGACTCAACACAGGGGAGCACGCCGGCACATGGCATCGACCGATGGGAACGACGAACGCGGGAGAATCGCCAGGCGCGTGCTGCCCGGGGGCCAGGAGCCGGACCCGCGCTTCACCCTGGCCAACGAGCGCACCTTTCTGGCCTGGATCCGGACGGCGCTGGCCTTCCTCGCCGGCGGCATCGCGCTGGAGGCATTCGCCGCCGCAGCCTTCCCCGGCCCGCTGCGCACAGGCATCTCGGTGCTGCTGATCGTCATCGGCATGCTGATCAGCGCCGGGGCGGCCTTGCGCTGGCGCAGCATCGAAATGTCGATGCGCCATTCCAGGCCGCTGCCGCTGCCGCTGATCATCCCCATCCTGGGCCTGGGCGGTGCGCTGGCCGCCGCGGTGGTGGCCGTGCTGATCGCGCTGGGCACGTGAGTTCGGCAGCCCGCCCGCCCCTGCACCGCGACCCCGGGCTGCAGCCGGAACGCACGGTGATGTCCTGGGGCAGGACCACGCTTTCGCTCTGCGTAGCCGCCCTGGTCTTCCTGCGCTGGCTGCCGCACTACGGGGCCGGCGTGCTGGCCATGGTCGTGGCGTCCCTCCTGGTCGCCGGCTGCATCTATGCCACGCAGCGGCGGCGCTATTCCGTGGCCTCCCGCGGGATCACCGCGGAGCGGCTGCGCGCCGACGTGGTTGCCGTCCTGGCGACAAGTGGTGCAGTCCTCGGGCTGGGAGTCCTCGGCATCCTGGTGGTGCTGGGCCAGTAGGCCCCGAGGCCACCCGTGCCGGCGGGAACCGACGACGCGCCCCGTTAATCCAGCTGACGTATCATCAAGGTTGATTGACGCGGGCCGGTCCGGCCCTCCACGGGAAAGCTGTCCAGGAAAAACCATGAGAAAAACCGCCATGGCCGTTGCGGCCGCACTCGTCTGCGCACTCTTGCTTCCCGGAACCGCAGCAACGGCCGAGGTGCCGGTTCAGGCCTCCGTGGCCGCCGCCAGCATCCAGGACACCAACAAGGCGTACCTGGCCAAGGCCGCCAAGACGCTGGGCGGCGCCGATGCCGGAACGGGCAAGCTCAAGGACGGAACGCTGTGGCGTTCGCACCGCGACGGGATCGTGGTGCACTCGGCCAAGCGCAGGGCATTGACGGTGCGCAATGCGGTGGCCCAGGCCTGGGCCGACACCGGATGGGAGAACGGCCGCTTCGGCTACCCGACCGGCGAACAATACAAGTCCGGGGCCGACACCCGGCAAAACTTCAGCGGCGGCGTCATCGGGGTGCGCCCGAACGGGACCTCCTACTGGCTGCCCAAGGCGCCCAAGCTACCCGACTTCACCGTCACCGGTGCGGGCTGGGGCCACGGCGTGGGCATGAGCCAGTACGGCGCCCGGGCCATGGCCGCCGAGGGCAAGAGCGCCACCAGCATCCTGGAGTACTACTACAACCCCGCCAAGGTCACCGCCAGCAAGACCGCGGCATCCGGTGACATCCGGGTGCAGGTGCTCAAGTCCGGAACCAGCACATTGACCGTTGCCGGCGGACGCATGCGCGTCACCGATCCCACGGCCGGAAAAACGTATACCGCCGTGTCCGGATCCACGCTCACCCTGAACCGGAGCGGCACCCAGCTCACCTACGTGCTGAAGACCCCGGCCGGGTTCGACGTGGTGCCGCGGGACAGGAACAAGGACGGGGTGCGCGACGTGAATCCGGCACCCGGGGCCAACAAGGCCAGCGGCAAGCTGCGCATCACGTGGGAGGGGACGCGCGCGTGGCCCTCGTCCAACCGCGCCACGATCTCCGTCCCCCAGGCGAACGCCGAATCATCGGCTCCGGGGCTCTACCGGCACGGGGCCTTGGAAGCAGGGCTGCTCGATGACCAGGTGAACCTCGTTGCCTCGCTGCGGCTGAACGACGAATACCTCTATGGCCTGGCCGAGGTCCCGTCCTCGTGGCCCAGTGCGGTGCTTCAGGCCCAGGCCATTGCGGGTCGGACCTATGCTATGCGCAAGGTCAACAGGCTCAAGGCATCCTGCGACTGCAACGTCACCGACGAGGTCCAGGACCAGAAGTTCACCGGCTGGAAGAAGGAAAACGAGCAGCCCGGTTACGGGGCCAAGTGGAAGGCCGCTGTCGACGCCACCGTCTCCCGCAACGCCGCGGGCGTGCCAACCGCCGGCAAGGTCGTGATGTACGCAGGGCGACTTGCAGAGACCGTGTACTCCTCCTCGACCGGCGGGGCCACGCGCAACAGCGAGGACGTCTGGGGCGGCGCGGGCCAGCCCTACCTGCGGTCGCGGGCCGACTCCTGGTCGTTGAAGAAAAGCGCCAATAACCCGTACAAGTCATGGACCCAGCGCACCAGCCAGCGGGAGATGGCGAAGGTCTTTGGGCTCAGCGATGTGGTCAGCGTGAAGTTCACCCGCGCCAAGGACCTGACCATCACCTCTGCCACCGCCAAGTCTTCCTCCGGAACCAGCAAGACCCTGAAGGGAAACACCTTCCGCGGATCCACCTCCGGCATCGGCGCACTCTCGGCCTGGATCAGCGGCATCAAGCCAAGCGTGGTCGCCCCGAGCGCAACCACCATCAATGCCCGGAACTTCTGCACCACCGCGGTCAAGCCCGGGGCCAGCATTTCCACCGCCGCGGCCAAGGCGCGCGACGGGGCCGTCATCTGCCTGAAGCCCGGAACCCACAAGCCCAGCAACGTGGTGCTCAAGCCGCGGCAAACGCTGGTCGGGCAGGGAATGTCGAGCACCCGGTTCGACGGGACCATCGCCGTGAACACGAAGAAGTCAGGCAAGCTGCACCGCATCGGCACGGCAAGGATCCCGGCCAAGGCACCCAAGACGCTCGCGTGCACCACCGGGAGCCAGTGCAACAGCGCCCAGGTCCTCTTCGCCAACGGCGCCCAGCTGACCCGGGTGTCGTCCAAGGCCAAGGTGAAGTCCGGAACCTACTGGATCGACCACAAGAACCGTGCCATCTTCACGGGCAAGGCCAGCAGCTCAAAGAACAAATACACCATGTCCTCCCTGACCCGTGCCGTGACGTTGGGAACCTGGTCCCGGATGGGCAATGTCAATGTGGTCGGCTACGCGAATCCCTCCAACACCGGGGCGGTGTGGCTGCGCGGAGCGCACTCGACGCTCTTTTCCTCCCGGGTTGCGGTGAACCACGGCATCGGCGTGCAAAGCAACGGCCATGCCACCGGCATCATCAACTCCATCGTCAGGCTCAACGGCCAGGCGGGCATCAGCGCCTCGGGCGGGAAGAACTCGGTGGTGCGGGGGAGCGAAATCAGCAAGAACGGGTGGGCCGGGTTCAGGCCGGCGACCTTCACCGGCGGCATCGCCGCATCGAACAAGGCCACATTGAAGGTCTCGTCCTCCAGGATCCTGGACAACCGCGGCGCCGGGACGCGCGGCGTGCGTTCCAAGAGCGATGCCAAGATCTCCGTGGGCACCAGCACGGTGCGCGGAAACAAGTAGGCGCGCGGCCTGCCAGTGCCGGTGTTGCCGGGTGCCCGGCGAGGCGAGGACGATTTCGAAGACGAACGATGAATGTAGTTCCCTTGACCCAACCTGTTTCCGGCCGGGCGGTCTACAGCCTGGGGGACCAGGCCTTTGACTTCGTCCCCACCGATCCCGGGGACGTGGCGGCGCGCAGGGGTTCGCCTGCCTCGCTGGCACTGGACACCGTGCTTATCGAGGTAGGTATGCCCAACGGCATCCTCCTTTACGTTTGGGGATACTCGCCGCGGTCCTCGTGGCTCAGTGTCCCTGGTAGGCCCGAGGGTGCCGTCGACGGGGTGGTGAGGGGCGACGAGCCGGCCTTGGGTCCGAGCGGAAGTGTCTCCATTCGCCGCGACCGCAGTGATCCCGCAGAGGTGTGGTGGACGCAATTCGACGCGGAAAGCGGCTGGTGCCGGATCACCTGTGGCGGCGCCGATGGGCGCCTGGCGAGGATTGCGACCGACACGGTCATTGGAACCGACGACACCGGCATCACCTCGATGTGGTTGAAGCCGACGTTCGTCCCCTGAGCGACCCTCCACCGCCTAGCGCCGCTTGGGTCCGATGCTCAGTTCGGCCAGGACCCTGGTGAGCCGGTCCATGAACACCCCGACCTTGGGGTTGTCCCGGTTTTCCGGGCGGAGGGCAAAGATGCTGCGGACCAGGCTGATCTCGGGCGCATCGATCACCTGGATGCCATCGGGTGCCCGCAGCATGGCCAGTTCGGGGACCACGGCGGCACCCAGCCCGGCGGCGGCCATGTGCAGCGATGCATTGAAGTCATCCGAATGGGCGACCACCCGCGGGTGGATGTTGAATGCGGCGAAGAGCCGGGAGATCACGGTGGCGTCGGAGGTCCCCGGATGGTGCATGATCCAGGGCATGTCGGCCAGCTGGGCGGCGCTGAAGACCGAGGAGCCGTCGAGCTTCCAGGAAGCCGGGACCACCACGCGGAACGGGTCGTCTCCCAGCCACTGGCGCTCCAGCTGTGCCGGCCAGGCCAGCCCGCCCTGGCCCACCTGGAAGATCAGCGCGAGGTCCAGCTCCCCGTCCTGGCGCAGCCCGGTGATCGTTTGGTGGGGTTCGCCCACGTTCACCCGCAGGGCGATGCCCAGCTGGTCCCAGTCCGGCGAGCCCAGGAGCTTGGGCAGGGCGTAGGTGGCCAGCGACGGAAAGATCCCGATGCGCAGTTCCTGCAGCGGCTTGCCGCTGGGGTCAAGGTCCGGTGTGGAGGTCGCTGCCATGAGCGCGTCGATGTCGGTGAGCACGCGGCGGGCATGCCTGGCCATGGTCAGTGCGGCGGGAGTGGGCTCGATGCTCTTGGCCCCCCGGGTGAAAAGGGTGGTGCCTGTGTCGCGTTCCAGCGCCGACATCTGCTGCGAGACCGCCGAGGGCGTGTACCCCAGGCGGAGGGCGGAGGCGGCGAACGACTTTTGCGTCACGACTTCCAGCAGCGTGCGCAAGTGAACCGGATTGACCACTGAAACTCCTGTGCCTCGGGCGGGGTGAGAGCGCGAACCACTGATGGAGCGCGTCCGTCCCATCCTAGACGGGCGAGGGTCCTACGTGGATTCCTCCTCGAGGAGCTCGTCCTCGGACCACTCCTCCTCGACGGATTCCTCGTCTTCCTCCTCGTCCTCGGCGGCGAGGTCGTCATCGAGGAGATACAGGTGCTTGCGCAGCGGATCGAGGGCCGTCATGGTTTCGGGGCTGTCGGAGGAACCATCGTAGGGCTGGCCGTCCCGGCCGTCGTCCGGTTCGTACATGTCGTCGTCAATCGGCTCATCGAAGACGGTGTCATCAAAGCTGTTGCTCATCGTGTCCCTCTTTTCTTCAAACGCCGGGATCTGCGACCGAACCCCGATTGATTACAGCCTATGTTGCATCCGGGCGTATGGGAATGGGCACTTTTTCGTGCGCGGAATCGGGCCGTCAGGCGGAGTATGGTCGGTATATGGACAGCGATATTTCCCCACGGTTCCTCACGCCCGCCGTCAGCGGCCGCGCCTTGCTTGCCGCCGCCGGGCGGATCCTGGCACCGGCACTGTGGCTGGGATTGCTCATCGGGATTTCGTTCATCGAGACGCCGCTGAAGTTCATGGCCCCGGGCATGACCCTGGCGCTGGGCCTGGGCATCGGGCAGCTGGTCTTCGCCGCCATGAACATCGTGGAAGTGGTGTTCTTCATCGTGCTCGCCGCCTCCTGCCTCCGGCGGGGCCTGGACCGGGCGTACCTGTGGGTGGTTGGGTTGCTGGGCACCGTGCTGCTGGCCAAGGTCGCGCTCATCAGGCCGTTCCTGTCCGGGCGCACCGAGGCGGTGCTGGCGGGAGCCGAGGCGGGCGGCTCGGCCTGGCACTACTTCTACATTGCCGCTGACGGCCTGCTTGTGGTCCTGCTCGTCACGGTTCTGGTCATGGGCGTGCGCCGTTGGGTGCTTCCCGGGCGGTAGGTGCGGGGAGCACCGACGGGCAGGGCACCGCAAGCCCGGTGCCACGGGTCACCTCCTGGCGACGAAGCAGACGTTGAACGGGTCCGATTCGAACTCCTTGTACTCGACATCGCGGAATCCGGCGTCGGCAAGCATCGACATGGCCAGTTGCGAGCCCCAGACAGTTCCCAGCCCGTCGCCGCCGAGCCCGAGCGACACGCTCATGCAGTGGAAGGTCGAAATCGCATACAGGTAGCTGCCCCACGGCACCGCGATGTTCTCCTGGACCCGGCTCGAGGCCTTGATGTCCACCATCAGGAAGATGCCGGAGGGCCGCAGCGCCCGCCGCACCGCCTCCAGCACCGTGGCCGGATGGGCCTGGTCGTGAATGGCGTCGAAGGCCGTCACCGCGTCGAAGCCGGCGGAGATGTCCAGCTCGGCGACGTCGCGCACCTCGAAGTCCGCGTTCGCCAGTCCCCACTCCCCGGCCTCGGCACGGGCGGTTTCGATGGCTTCGGGGGAGAAGTCATAGCCGGTGAACCGGCTCGCGGGGAAGGCCCGGGCCATGAGGTTGACCGCATGGCCGGTGCCGCAGCCGATGTCGGCAAGCTCGATCCCGGCAGCCAGCCGCGAGGGCAGGCCCGCCGCCAGGGGAAGTATCGCGTCCACCAAGGCCCAGTCGTGGACCGCGGCGCTGATTTCGGCCATGCTCCGGTGGAAATCCGGGTAGGCGCCGTACGACAGCCCGCCGCCATGCCGGAACCGCCCGATGATCTCCTGTTCCACCTGCCCCATCATGGAAATGTGCTGCATCAACACGGCCATGTTGTTGGGGCCCGCGGCGCGCGTCAGCACGGCCGCATGCTCGCGCGGCAGCACATACGTCCGGGCGGCCGGGTCGTAGCGGACGATGCCGGCCGCCGTCATGCCGCCCAGCCACTCGCGCACGTAGCGTTCATCGAGCCCGCCAGCGTCGGCGATCTGCTCGCTGGTAGCCGCGGGCAGCGCCGCGAGCGTCTCGAACAGTCCGGTCCGGTGGCCGACGCTGGTCAGCATCGCGATCGATCCGTCGTTGAGAATGCCCACGAAGCGGTCGGTGAAGGCCTCGACGACCCCGGTGTCGACTGGTTCCGCGGCGGCCTGTGCCGGTGGTGTTTCACGTATGGTGCCCATGGCTCCTCCTTCGATGGCCGGCGGCCTTCGCCGCCTTGGCGATTCGAGGGTAGGGGGCCGGCCGGGACCCAGACATCGGGAAAATCATGAATCCTTTCCCGGGCTGCGTGGTGTCGATGATGCAGGAGGCGGGCGCGGGGAACCGCGTGACGCAGGTACATCGCAAGCATGAGCCCGGTGGTGGCCACGTAGAAGGCGTGCATCACCCAGATGGGCCCGGCGGGCAGGCTGTAGACGTAGAAGGAATGGACCACGTTGCCCGTGTTGGCCAACAGCAGGTTGCCCAGGCTGTAGGAACCCAGGTCCCGGGTCCGCACGGCCTTGACGACCATGGGCATGACGCTTCCGGCGAAAATGACGGTGGAAATGCTTCCGGCCAGCATGGCGATTCCTGCATCCATGTCCGGTTCTCCTTCGGGGTCCGCGGGCCATTGTGCCCTCCACGCTAGGCTTCGACCTGGGTGCGCCGCGTCGGCAGGACTACCCATTTTGGCGTGCCGCGTCTGCGTCAATGCATGCAGTGGCGTTCCGGGGCGCGCAGGCGGGACGGGGCAGGCGGTCAGCGGCGGGCCTTCAGGCCGTGGCCGTGCGCCCAGGCCGCGGCCGCCGTGCGCGAGGAGACGCCGAGCTTGGCGTAGATGTTCGCCAGATGGCGGCCGACGGTCTTTTGGCTGATGAACAGGGCCGCGGCGGTGTCCTGGGTGGAGGCGCCACCCACGATGCATTCCAGGACGTCGATTTCCCTGGCGGTCAGTCCGCCCGGTGCCTTCGCGCCCTCGAGCCGCCGCACATCCGGCAGGGCGCCGAGTTCGCGGTAGATGGCCAGGGCTGTCGCGCAATCGGCGGCGGCGATCCCCGGCGCGCCGAGGCCGCGGTGCACCTGGGCAAACAATTCGTACAGCCTGGCTGTCTCGTGGCGGGCGTGCACTTCGCGGTATTCGCGGGCAGCGGCCTGCAACAGGGGCAGTGCCTCGGCATGGCGGGACTGGGAGATTAGCACCGCGGCGCGTGCATGGCCGGCCCAGGCGCGGAAGCCGGCGGTGGCAAATGCCGCGGCGGTGTCCTCCAGCCTGCCGCACAGTTCGTCGGCTTCCCGCAGCAGCCCCAGCCCGAGGGCGATGTCGACCCCGGCGGGAAGCAGCCGCGCGCACTCGAGCTCGTCCCGTCCGGCGAAGGCAGCGCACAGCTCGGCCCACGCCGCCTCGGCGTCCCCGGCGGCACGCAGGAGCAGGGACTGGCCGGGCTGCGGTTCGATTCCCAGCCCGCGGGCGCGGGCGTAGGCTTCCCTGGCGCCGCCGGCATTCCCGCGCAACCGACGGATCTCGCCCAGTTGGTAGAAGGCCTCGCCGGCAATCCAGCTGTTCTGGCCGATGAGCGCTTCCCCGCCCTGCGCGATGGCCTGTTCCGCCTCCGCCCAGCCGCCCTCGATGGATCGCAGCTGCCATCGATGGATCCGGCAAATGCCCGAGTACACCACCTCGCCGCTGAACTGCTCGCACCACTGCTCCGTGGCCCGGGTCCAGGCCCGCATCCTGCGCAGGTCGGCCAGTTCATGGCAGGCGTGGATCACGGTGCAGTAGATGTCGCCGGCCCATTCCGCGGGCACCTGGCCGGCGAGCACCGGCAGCATCGCCTCGTCCAGCTGCGCAAAGCCGGCGGCTGTGCTGCCGCCGTAGACATCCACCAGACCACCGAGGACCAGGCCCAGGGCCGTGAGCGCCGGGGAATGCAGGGAAGAGCCCAGTCCGTGGAGCGTTGCCGCGGCCTCCCGAGCCGGGGCGAGGTCCCTCATGCCCAGGGAGAGTGCCGCGTCCAGGTAGAGCAGGAAGCCGTTCTCGGGGCCTTCGGGCAGGTCCCGCAGGAGACTTTTGGCGCGGTTGACCCAGCCGGAGGCAATGACCGGTTCGCCGCGGTTGAACCACAACAGCGCGAGGTCCAGGGCCTTCATGGCAGCACGCGGGGCATCGCCGTCATCCCGGAAGCGGAGGTAGGCCTCCTCGGAGATCGCCAGCGATTCCCGGATGGCTCCGAGCCACCAGGCGGCACGGCCCAGCATGTCCAGGTCCCCGGCGGACAGCGGCGAAAGTGCGCGAGCCCGCGCGAGATTGTCGTGGGTAGCGGGCCAGTCCCCGCGGGCGTAGGCCAGTCGCGCCGAGTTCAGCAGCGCGTCGAAATCCTCCATCGTCGAACCCCATCGTCGATCCCCACCTCAACGGTAGCCCCGGGACGGCGGCCGGTCGAGGACCTGTGGCCGTTCCGGGGATCCGCCGGGCGGGACGCGGGACTAGACGCCGGCCATGGACATGGCCTGGGCGGTGATCTTCACCGATTCCAGGCGCTGCGCCGGATCACCGGCGTTGTGCACGGTGATCAGTTCATCTGCCCCCGCGGTGCGCGCGAACTCGCGCAGGTACTCGGCCACGGCCGTACCGTCGCCCACCGCCGTGTATTGGAGCATCTTCATGATCGAATCCCCATGCGGGGTGTCCAGCAGCATTTCCACTTCGGCATCGGTGAACTCCGTGGGACGGTTGCGGCCCAGCATCATCCGGATGCGGTCGCGGCGGACCTGTTCCATGATGGTCTGCGCCTCGGCGTTGGTCCCGGCCGCGACCACGCCCACGCCTGCGATGACGTACGGCTCGGCGAGGAACTCCGAGGGGCGGAACTCGTTGCGGTACGCGGTGGTGGCCTGCACCAGGGCGTCCGGGGCAAAATGCGAGGCAAAGGAGTAGGGCAGGCCCAGCTGCGCGGCAAGCCGGGCGCCGAACAGGCTGGAGCCAAGGATGTAAAGCGGGACGTTGGTGCCGTGTCCCGGGTAGGCGTTGACGCCCTCGATGCGGGAGGTTTCGCCGAGGTAGGCCTGAAGTTCCAGCACGTCATGCGGGAACGCGTCGGCGGCGGCGGGGTCGCGGCGCAAGGCCCGGAACGTCGCCTGATCGGTGCCCGGCGCCCGGCCCAGGCCCAGGTCGATGCGGCCCGGGAACAGGGTTTCGAGGGTGCCGAATTGTTCGGCAATCACCAACGGCGAGTGGTTGGGCAGCATGACGCCGCCGGAACCCAGGCGAATGCTTCTGGTGTGGTGGGCGACGTGGCCAATGAGCACCGAGGTCGCCGACGACGCGATGGAACTCATGTTGTGGTGCTCGGCGTACCAGACACGCTTGTAGCCGGTCGCCTCGGCGGTTTGCGCCAATTCGACGCTCTCGGCGAAGGTCTGGGCGGCGGTACCGCCGCGGCGAATGGGGGCAAGATCAAGGATCGACAAAGGAATGCTCACACAGGCGGCAACTAGCGCCCCTCCGGTTTCATTCCCGCGGTGTCCGGGCACACACCCCAAACGCCCGAAAGCGTAGGATTTGGGTCATGAAGCGGAAGGCTTTGCCGATAGCCGGCGGCCTGCTGGCCTGCCTGCTGGGCGCGTGCACGGTGTTGGTCCCTGACCCCGATCCCGTTGAGTCCACGCTGCCGACACCCGATCGCCTGGCCGAACTCCCCGCCGACTGCCCGCGTTCCGGGGGTGTGGCGGAGCCCGAGGGGATCGGCCCGGGGACCGAGGCGCAGATAGCCGCCGATTTGTTGGCCGCCGTCGGCGATTGGGTCAATGCAGGAACCGCAATGGTCGCCAATGAGCCGGACTGGATCGGGCCCGGTTTGCCCGGGCACTGCCTGGCGGACTTGGCCGAGCTGCTGGGGCGGATCCACGGCCCGGCACTCCTGGCCCAGGGCGGCGATGAGACGTTGTCCGCCTTTCAGGCGGAATTGGTCAAGGAGAACCTGGAAAATCTGGAAGCCGCCCGTGCCCAGGGCGGGGCCACGAACGCAAGGCGGGAATTGGCGCTCTTGCAGCAATCGTCCCAATCGGAAAGCGGCGCATTCCTGAATCTCATCGTGCGCAAGCTGGAGAACCGGTCGATACAACCGGCGGGTACGGAGGAATGGATGGCCATTGTGGTTCCGCAGGGGTCGCGAAACCTGGTGTTCCACCTGGAAACGAAGGAAGCGGCGCACGGCTACTTCAGTTGGTGAGTCCGGCGCGGCACCCGTGGGCTAAAACAGTATGGGCGCCACTCCCGGGGGAGTGGCGCCCATACTAATCAGCTAAATGCCGAAGGTGATGATCCGAAGCTTAGACAGCGCGGATATCGGTGGCCTGAAGGCCCTTCTGGCCCTGAGTAACTTCAAACTCAACGCGCTGGCCCTCTTCGAGCGAACGGAAGCCGTTCGACTGGATGGCGGAGTAGTGTGCGAAAACATCATCCGAGTTGTCGTCCGGAGCGATGAAGCCGAAGCCCTTTTCGGCGTTGAACCACTTAACGGTACCTGTTGCCATGATGGGTGTGTCCTTTCGAGACTGTCCTGAAATGGGACGTAGGGGAGTCAATTCCACTGTGGAATCCACTTGCAGCTACGTGATTCAACGCGGTTCAGAAAGGTACTCGCCCCGGCAACGGGGTGTTTGCACTGAAATTACTGCGAGAAAAACTAGAACTACAAGCTCAACGGTACGCTACTTGGCGACCAGTTGCTAGCACGGGGGTCATTCCGGGCAAAAGTTTCCCGGAATGACCCCTGCCGTTTACCAGGCGATGGACTGCCGGTAACGCTCGATGACGAGGTCCACGAGCTCCCGCGGCGGAGCCTGGCCCGGGTGCAGCAACGGTGCGCTCAGCACGTCCGGGGAGCTCGCGGCAGCCACCCCTGCAAAGTATCCGGCGGCCAGGAGATAGCTGGAAACCACCGTGCGCCGCCCGGGGTTGAGGGCGCGGGCCGCCGCCAGGACATCGGGCAGGCGAGGTTCTGCGGCCGAAATAAAGGCAGGAGTCACGGGAACCTGCAGCCGGCCGGCCAGCAACTGGGCCATCGCCCGGCAATCCGCCAAGCCGCGCGGATCCGCGGACCCCGCACAGGCAAGGACCACCGCCTCGCCGGGAATCCAACCGGCCTCCAAAAGCCGGCGATGCAGGACCGCGGCAAGCGAGGCATCGGGACCCAGGGGAGCGGCCACCCCGGTGCCGGGGTGCCCGCCGGCGGCGGCGGCAAGATCGCCCGAGGCATGGGTTCCCGCCGACAACAGCAACGGCACCAGGGCCGCCGCCTGCCCGGGCTCGATGGCACCGGAGCGCAGGAAGGGACCGACCCGCGGTTCCTGCACGTCGACGAAGGCCGCGTGCACGGAGACATCGGAAAGTGCGACATCCACCACATCAACCAGCGCCCGGATGGCCGCACGTCCCGCCGGGCTGTCCGTGCCGTGGGAGACGGCCACCAGATCGGGGGACGGGGCGGTTTCCAGCCAGCCAAGCCAGGGCGGGTGTTCGACGGTTCCGGCCACCCGGGCGCCGGTGCGCGTGAGCGTGGCGCTGCTCATTGGGCGGAGTCCAGCCACAACATGCCCTGGTGCAGGCGCACCGGGTGGACCTGCAGCGCCGGCGCCGCCCCGCTGAGGCAGTCGCCGGTGTCCAGGCGGTACACCTCCTTGTGCAGCGGGCAGGCAATCGTGGGAACACGGGCGCCGGCAATGGACTTGTCACCCAGGATGCCGCGGGCCATGACCTTGGCGCCGCTGCCGGGGCAGTGGTGCGAGGCAGCGAAGAACTCATCGCCCTCGGTGCGGTACACGGCAACCTGCCTGCCCCCAAGCCACGCGGCCTCGCCCCAGCCGGGCTCGAGGTCCCCGGTCCTGCACACCGCAACCAGTCCCTGCACGGTTTCGAGCGTGGTTTCTTCGAGCGTTTCACTCATCGCTTCGGTCCTCTCGTCGTTGCTGCTTCGATGCCCCGAGCCTAGAAGTCCCTTGTTTCACGTGTGGCGATGCCACGTTGCGTGCCGGTAAACCCCATCTCACGCAGCCGCATCCAGTTGGTGAACCGGACCCGAGGCGGGGGTGGTCGGCCTTGGGCGACCCCGGCGAACCACCTCGGCCGGAGACTTCGACGGCCTCGCGTTAACTGCATGTTTCGACAACCTCACGTGGTGCCTTTTGTCCGGGACGCAGAGTTGTCCTGCCCGAAACAAAGAGGAAATTGGTCGGCAAAACCCGTTCCCTAGGCTGGAAGGCAATCAACGACGCGTCATGGGCGCAAGAGTGAAAGTCGGGTAACAGACATGGGTACAGGACACGGCGCACGCCGCATCGTAGTCGTCGGTGGCGGTCCGGCCGCGCATCGCTTCACCGAGGCCATGGCGGCCCGCGAACCAAGCAACCTCGAGATCACCGTGTTGACCGAGGAAGCGCACGTTCCCTATGACAGGGTTGCCCTGACCAAGGCACTGACCGATACCGCCGTGGACCTCACTCTGGGGGATCCGGCACTCTGGGCCCGTGACAACGTCACCCTTGCAACAGGCGCCGGCGTGAAGACGCTGGACAGCGTCAACCAGGTGGTCCACACCCACGATGGCCGCAGCTTCGGCTATGACGAACTGGTGCTGGCCACCGGCTCGAATGCGGCAACGCTGCCGATCCCGGGCAATGAACACACCCACGTCTACCGCACCCTCGAGGATGTCTGGGCGATCAACGCCGGCATTCAGGCGCTCACCGCCCAGCTGGGCCGCAAGCCGGTTGTCGCCACCATCGGCGGCGGGCTGCTGGGACTCGAGGCGGCAGCCGGCTCCCAGTCCCTGGGCGCCGAGGCGGTGGTCATCGACGGCGGCAAGTGGCTCATGGGCACCCAGCTGGACGAGGGCGCGGGCCAGGCCATGGGCAGGCTGATTGCGCAGACCGGGTTCAGGGTCCACGGCGGGGTGTTCCCGCAGGAAGTCACCACCGAGATCGTTGGCGGAACCGAGAAAGTCACCGGTGTGCTGATGGCCGACGGCAACCACATCCCCGCGGACATGGTCATCGTCTCCATCGGCGTGCGCCCCCGCGACGAGCTGGCCCGCAACCACAACCAGGCACTCGAGGACACCGGCGCGCAGGCCCCGGTCTTCGGCATCGGCCCGCGCGGCGGCATCGAGATCGACGGGCACTGCGCCACCGCGGTGCCCCATGTCTGGGCCATCGGCGAGGTCGCGAACTTCGCAGGCATGTGCATCGGCCTGGTGGCCCCGGCCAACGCCATGGCCGAGGTGCTCGCTTCCCACCTGCAGGGCGGGGACGCCGAATTCACCGGCTTCGACACCGCCACCAAGCTCAAGCTCTCCGGTGTCGACGTGGCAAGCTTCGGCGACGGCTTCGCCCGCACCGAGGGTGCGCTCGAGGTCGTCTACGCCGACGCCGCCCGCGGCCTGTACCAAAAGATCGTCGTCTCCGCCGACGCCAAGGTCCTGCTCGGCGGGATCTTCGTGGGCGACGCGAGCCCGTACCAGTCACTGCGCCCGCTGCTGGGCCGCGAGCTGCCCGCCGAGGCGGGCGCCTACCTCAGCGCCCTGGGCGGCGAGGTGCCAGACGGGGACCTGCCCGATGACGCGGTGCTCTGTTCCTGCAACGGCGTGTCGGTCGGTTCCATCAAGGACGCGGTCGGGGGCTGCGGCAGCTGTGCGGGCAGCGAACCGGTCAACGACCTGGCCTCGCTGAAGACCTGCACCCGCGCCGGAACCCAGTGCGGCTCCTGTGTCCCGATGCTCAAGAAGCTCATGGAATCGGAGATGACCAAGAACGGCGTCGTCGTCTCCACCGCCATGTGCGAGCACTTCGAGCTTTCCCGCTCCGAGCTCTTCGAGGCCGTCCAGGTTGCCGGGCTGCACAGCTACCCGCAGATCATGGAGCGCTTCGGCAAGGGTTCGGGCTGCGATATCTGCAAGCCGGTCATCGCCTCGGTGCTGGCCTCGCAGACCTCGGGGCACCCGATGGAGGCGGGCCTGGCCGGCGCGCAGGACACCAACGACCGGGTCATGGCCAACATGCAGAAGGACGGCACCTACTCGGTGGTCCCGCGCATCCCCGGCGGGGAGATCACCCCGGAAAAGCTCGGCGTGATCGCCGCGGTGGCGGCAAAGTACAAGCTCTACACCAAGCTCACCGGCGGGCTGCGCATCGACATGTTCGGCGCCCGGCTCGAGCAGCTGCCGGAGATCTGGAAGGAACTGGTGGACGCCGGATTCGAATCCGGGCAGGCCTACGGCAAGTCGCTGCGCAACGTGAAGACCTGCGTCGGTTCCTCCTGGTGCCGCTACGGCATGCTGGACTCGGTGGCCATGGGCATCGAAATGGAGCTGCGCTACCGCGGGCTGCGCGCCCCGCACAAGTTCAAGATGGGCGTCTCGGGCTGCGCGCGGGAATGCGCCGAGGCCCGCGCCAAGGACGTGGGGGTCATCGCCACCGCCGAGGGCTGGAACCTCTACGTGGGCGGCAACGGCGGGGCGAACCCCGCCCACGCCCAGCTGCTGGCCGGCGGCATCGACGATGCCACGCTGCTGCGCTACATCGACAGGTACCTGATGTACTACATCCGCACCGCGGACAAGCTCCAGCGCACCGCACGCTGGATGGAGGATTTGGACGGCGGCATCGAGCACGTGAAGTCGGTCGTCGTTGAGGACTCGCTGGGCCTGGGCGCGGAACTCGATGCGGCCATGGAAACCCACGTGGGCAACTACCAGGACGAATGGGCCGCAACGCTCGCGGACCCGGAAAAGCTGCGCCGCTTCCGCTCCTTCGTCAACGCCCCGGAGCAGAAGGACGAGGACCTCGCCTACGTCCCCGAGCGCGGGCAGCACCGCCCCGCCGAGCCGGTGCGCCTCGGCGCCACCATCTCCGTCGGCGCCCCCAACCCCACCCAGGAGCCCTCATGATCGCCACCGGACTGCAACTGCAAGGCCAATTCGTGCTGGTTGCCGGCGCCCGCTGGGCGGCACGGCATGTCGTGGCACGCTATGTGTCGGCCGGCGCCCAGGTATTGCGGGCCCACCACCCGCACGAGCTCGAGGGCCACGGCCACCTGCTGTCCGAGGTCAGGTTGCTGGTTGCCGTCGACGACGGAGCCGCGGGCTGGGAGGCGCTGGAAGAGATCGCCCGCCGCGAATCGATCCTGCTCTCCCGCGAACAGGCGGCCCGGCGCGACGGCGGGATCACCCTGCTGGGCGGCGGTCCGGGCAGTTCCGACCTGCTGACGGTGCGTGGCGCCGCGGCGCTGGCGAACGCCGACGTGGTCTTCCACGACCGCCTGGGCCCGGGACACGACCTGGCCGCGCTGGCACCGGGCGCGCAGCTCGTCGACGTGGGCAAGGCCCCGGGGAACCACAAGGTGCCCCAGGAGCGCATCAACGAGCTGCTCATTGCCGAGGCCCGCGCCGGGAGGGACGTGGTGCGGCTCAAGGGCGGGGATCCATTCGTCTTTGGCCGCGGCTCCGAGGAACGCGACGCCGCCCTGGCCGCCGGCCTGAAGGTCCAGGTGATACCCGGGATCAGCAGCGCGATCTCGGTGCCCGGCGCCGCAGGGATCCCGGTGACGGCCCGCGGCGTGTCCAAGGCCTTCACCGTGGTCTCGGGCCACGACCCCTTCACCGAGACCGAGTTGGGGCACCTGGCGGGCATCGGCGGGACGCTGGTGCTGCTCATGGGCGTGGCGACCCTGCAGCAAAACGCCGCCGGCCTGCTGCGCAACGGACTGGCGGCCGACACCCCGGCGGCCATCGTCGAACGCGGCTTCTGCGACACCCAGCGCAGCACCCGCGCCACCCTGGGCACGCTGGCGGCCGCGGCCCGGCTGGCCGGCTGCTCGAATCCCGCGGTCATCGTCATCGGCGGTGTCGCGGCCCTGGGCGCGGGCGCCGACGATGTGGCCGCCCTGCTTCCGGCGGCCGTGCGATGAGCGCGACGGCAACCGCCGGCACCGGCACGCGAAGCGCCGGGGCGCTGGCGGGATTCCGCATCGCGGTGACCTCCCAGCGGCGTTCGGCAGAACTCATCGAGGCACTCGAGCGCCGCGGCGCCCAGGTGCTGCACGCCCCGACGCTGCGCCTGGCCCCGCTGGCCGAGGATTCGGAAGTGCTGGAAGGCACCCGCCGGATGCTGGGGCTGCGGCCCGAGTACGTGCTGGTGAGCACCGCCTACGGGTTCCGCCGCTGGTTCGAGACCGCCGAGGCCGCGGGGCTTGGCGACGAGCTGGCGGAGGTGCTGCGCGCCGCAAGGATCCACGTGCGCGGTCCCAAGGCGCTGGGTGCCGTGCGGGCCCTGGGCTTCGATGCGGAGGCGATGGCAGGGGACGAACTGACCTCCTCGATGGTGGCCCGGCTGGCCCCGCAGCTGCGGGGCAAGGCGGTGGTGCTGCAGCACCACGGGCTCGGGGACGACGAGGCAGCCGCCGCGCTCCTGGAGGCGGGGGCCTCCGAACTGGTCCGGATCAGTCCCTACCGCTGGGTGCCGCCGGAGGACGCCGGGAAGCTGGAGGTGCTGCTGCGTGCGCTGTGTTCGGGCGCGCTGGACGCGCTGACCTTCACCAGTGCCCCCGCGGTGGTGGCGCTGCTGGAGGCCGCGCGGGAACACGACTGCCATGCCCAACTGCTGCACGCGCTGCAGACCACCGTCAGCACGGTTGCCGTGGGGCCGGTGACCGCCGCTCCGCTGCGCGAGGCGGGCATCGAGCCGCTGGTGCCCGCCCGGCACCGGATGGGCGCGATGATCCACACCCTGGTCGAGCACCTGGGTGAGCGCGGGGCGCTGGAATGCGCCACCGTGCTGGGCCCGTGCCTATTGCGCGGGGACACCGTGCACCTGGCCGGGGCCGGGACGGAGTTGGGCGCCAGCCAGTTGCGGCTCTTCAAGGCCCTGCTCGAGGCCCGCGGGAACGTCGTCTCGCGCGGGGCCCTGGCGGCGCTGCTGCCGGACGGTTCCTCGGACCACGCACTGGACATGGCGGTGAGCAGGCTGCGCGGCGCGCTGCCCGATGCCCGGCTGGTGTCCACCGTGGTGAAGCGCGGCTACCGGCTCAACGCCTAGGCGCCGGTGCCCGCCGTCCCCCGCGGCAGCGGTGCGCCCTCGACCTCGGACGGCACCCGGCGCAGCGCGAACGCGACGATCGCGGCGGAGGCCAGGGCCAGCACCATGGCAATCGCGGAGGTGTACACCACCCCCTTGTCGAAGGCCGCGGCGGCGGATTCCAGCAAGCGGTCCGCGGCCGGGGCGCCCAGGCCCCGGGCTACCTCGTGCGCGCCGCCCAGGGTCTGGTGCGCGGTCTCGGCCGCGTCCGGGCCCAGCTGCGCGGGGATCGCCACGTTGCGGCTGTACGCGGCGTTGAGGATCGAGCCGAGCACCGCGGTGCCCAGCACCGAGCCGACCTCGTAGGCGGTCTCGGAGATCGCCGAGGCGGCACCGGCCTGGGCCGGGGGCACCGCGGAAAGCGCCATGTCGTTGGACAGCGTCTCGCTCAGGCCCACTCCGGCACCCAGGACCGCGAAGGCGAGCATGAGCATCGGCACCGAGCCGGACTGCCCGGTGAGCATCACGATGCCGTAGGCCAAGGCGTTGAGCCCCAGCCCCCACACCATCACGTGCTTGACCGCGAAGCGCCGGGTCATCCGCACCGCCAGCAGCCCGAAGCCAACGGTCAGGCCCAGGCCCGGGAGCATCAGCACGCCCGCCATCATGGGGGTGTAGCCGGCGACCAATTGCAGGTGCTGGGAGATGAAGTAGATGAAGCCGACCAGCGCGAAGATGCTCAGCAGGTTCACCGCCAGCGCGGAGGAGAAGGACGGGTTGGCGAACAGCCGAACATCGAGCATCGGGTTGGTGCGCCGCAGTTGGCGCCGCGTGAAGGTCACCCCGGCGGCCAGCCCCACGGCGATTGCCAGGATCGGCAGCAGCGGCGAATCCCCGTGGGTCATCTCCTTGATGCCGTAGACGATGGGCAGCAGGGTCATGATGACCAGGCCAATGGAGATCGGGTCGATGGCCCCGGGATTCGGGTCCTTGGACTCGGGGACCAGTGCGGGGGCGAGGATCAGCAGCGGCACCAGCATCGGCACGGCGAGCAGGAACACCGAGCCCCACCAGAAGTGCTCCAGCAGGAAGCCGCCGACGACGGGTCCCAGTGCCGCGCCTCCGGAGAACCCCGCGGCCCAGATGGCGATGGCCTTGCGGCGCTCGAGCGGGTCGGTGAAGATGTTGCGGATCAGCGAGAGGGTCGCGGGCATCAGCATGGCGCCGAAGATGCCCAGCAGGGCGCGGGCTGCAATGAGCTGCTCGGCATTGCCGGCAAACGCGGCGGCGGCGGAGACCGCGGCGAAGCCGGTGGACCCGATCAGAAGCAGGCGGCGTCGGCCGAACCTGTCGCCGAGCGAGCCCATGGGCACCAGCAGGCCTGCCAGCACCAGCGGATAGATGTCAATGATCCACAGCAGCTGGTTCCCGCTGGGGGACAGCGCTGCCGACAGCGCGGGGACCGCGAAGCTGAGCACCGTGTTGTCGACTGAAACCAACAGGACCGGGAACATGAGGACAACGAGGGCGGCCCAGCGTCGGCGATGGATCGTGCCGATGCCCTGGTTCGTGGGAGTGCTCGTGGCGCGTTGGGTGCTCATGATGCTCGGTTTCCTGGGGATGCCGTGGAGGGTTGACAAGCATAACTGTACCGTCCGGACGGTACAGTTACAATGTGACGATGCCTACTGGAAAGGGATAGGGTTCACTACATGTCTCGACCGCCATTAGCCAAGGAAAAGATCGTCGACGCCTACGCCGCGTTGCTTTGCGACGAAGGCGAGCGGGCGGCGACCATCGAGGCCACCGCAGCACGCGCAGGTGTTTCCAAGGGCGGGCTGCTCTACCACTTTGCCTCCAAGGAGGCCCTGGCCCAGGGCGTCATCGACGGGCTGCTCCAGGTGCAGGCCGAGGACCTGGAACGCATGGGGTCGGCCCCGGAAGGTGCATCGCGGTACTTCGTGCGCACATCCACCCTCATCGGCACCGAGCTGGACCGCTTCTTCCTGGCCGTGCTGCGCCTGGCCCAGTCCGGCCACGAACCCTCCATCAAGACCCTCGATGCCGTGCACTCCGGGTGGCTCGACCTCATCCGCGCCGAGGTCCAGGACCGGTACGTCGCCGAAACCATCATGTTGATCGGCGAGGGACTCTACTACCAGACATCAATGCCCGGGCCCTGGTCCCAGGGGACCTTCGCCAAGGACCTGGAGCACCTGCTGGACCAGGTCGAACGACTCAAGAACGGCGGCTGACCCCATGCCCCTGACTCCGCCACGGCAAAAGCTGGCCGGCCGCATCGGCGCGCTGCTGGGCATCATCCTGATGGCCCTCTCCCTGCGCGCCGCGGTCGTCTCCGTGCCGCCGTTGCTGGGAAGCATCGGTCCGGAACTGGGGTTCAACTCCTTTTCCACCGGCCTGCTGGCCATGTTGGCGCCGGTCGTCTTCGCCGCGTTCGGGCTGCTCACCCCGCGCCTGATCCGGTGGTGGGGGCTGGAGAAGGTGCTGGTGGCAGCGGTCCTGCTGGCCGTGGCCGGGCAGCTGTTGCGGGCCGTGGTGGGGGATGTGGCCAGCTTCCTGCTGCTCTCGGCCATCACCCTTGCCGGGTACGGCATGGGCAACGTGGTGCTGCCGCCACTGGTGAAGAAGTACTTCCCCGACCGCCTGGCGATTGTCACCTCGGGATATGTCACGATGCTGGCCGTGGGCACCTGGATGGCCCCGCAATTCTCCGTGCCGCTGGCCGACGCGGCCGGCAACTGGCGTCCCTCCATCGCCGCCTGGGCACTGCTTTCGGCCCTGGTGCTGTTGCCCTGGGGCATCCAGCTGTTCAGGGACCGCAGGAACCCGCGCCCCGACACCCCGCTGGTCAATGGGCTGGTCGCCGCGCCCCCGGCGCGGATCAACCCGTGGAAATCCCCCGTGGCCTGGGGCCTGGCCATCTTCCTGGCCGGGAACTCGGCGCAAACCTATGTGTATTTCACCTGGCTGCCCCCGTATCTCTCCCAGCAGGGCCTGGACACGCAAACCGCCGGATCCATGCTGGCGCTCTTCGCCATTCTGGGCCTGCCGGTGAGCCTGCTGGTTCCGTTGTGGGTTCCGCGCCTGCGCCACCCGATCGTGGCCGTGCTGGTCTTCACCGCCTTCTGGATCGCCGGCCACCTGGGCATGTACCTTTCGCCGACCGAGCACACGGCCCTGTGGGTGGTGTTTGCCGGCCTGGGCCAGGGGACCTTCGCCATTGCCCTGTTGATGATGAACCTCCGCTCGCGCAGCACCTACGGATCCGGCGTCCTGGCAGGCTTCAGCCAGGGCCTGGGGTATGCCGGGGCGGCGGTCGCGCCGCTGCTCTTTGGCATTGTCAAGGACGCCACCGGCGGCTGGACCGCCTCGTTTGCGATGCTGGGGATCTGCCTGGCCGTGATGCTCGCCGGCGCGGTGATGATCAACGGGCCGCGGAAGATCGAGGACGGCCAGGGCGGGGCCGAGAGGCTCGGCACACTCGAGCGAGTCAGCTAGCCCGGTCCGTGGCTTCCTAGTGAAGTTCGGCGTCGCGGTGCCAGGGCCCAACCGCCTTGGGGACGTGCCAGCGGAACTTCAGTGAGAGCAGTCGGAGCGAGAACACAACCGCCGCCACGCCCAGTTCCCAGGCCCATCCTCCGATGCCCGCCACCCACAGGGCGGCGATGAGCCCGGCACCCAACATGGCAGGGACCGCATACATGTCGCGCGGGTCGAAGATCGCGGGGGTCTGGTTGGCGACCACGTCACGCAGCAGGCCCCCGCCCACGGCCGTGGTGGCCCCCAGCAGCGCCGCGGCAAAGGGATTCATCCCGGCCTCCAGCGCCTTGATCGTGCCGGCGGTGCAGAACAGGGCCAGGCCTGCGGCGTCAAAGACCAACAGCGGCCGCTTCAGGCGCTGCACCCCGGGTGCCACGAAGTAGACCAGCAGGGCGGCGAGCGTCGGCGGAACGAAGTAGTACGGATTGGCGAACGCGGTGGGGACCTGTCCCAGGATGACGTCGCGAACGATGCCGCCGCCGATTCCCGTCAGGCTCGCCAGCATCAACGACCCGATGATGTCGAAACCGCGGCGGGCGGCCAACAGCGATCCGGAGACGCCGAAGAAGAAGACCCCCAGCAAGTCGAAGAACAAGGGCATGGTCACCGGTTTTCATCCTCTGGTTGGGGCTCGGCCGCGGCCTGGCGCTAGGGAATCATTACAACATGGACCGGCGACGTCTCACGGTGTCGGTGACCGCACGGCCTGGTGGATCTTCCCGATGGTGTTCATGTTCCTGGTCGTCACCAGCGTTCGGGACGCTACCTTGGCGAAGTGCTTGGCCAGCGGCGTCCGCAGGCTTTCGCCGCGCGGCACTTCCCAGCAGATGGCGTGGCCCAGGCGGGCCACGCGCTCGGAGGCCGCTGGTTCCGGGGCGCTGTCCAGGACGTCCGCCGCATCCCGGTCGCTGCCCGTGAGCACCAGGTATTCGTGCCGTTGGATCCCGTCCCGGGGTGCTTCAAAGGGATACTGCGCCACGATTCGCTCGAGTTGTTCCCGGTCCTGCACGATGACAGGGATGTCCCTGCCATAGCGGTTCCGCAGGATCTGCTCAACGGTTTCCTTGACGCGTGCAGGGTCGGCTTCATCGCTGCCCAGGACCACATTGCCGCTGGCCAGCAGCGTGCGGACCTGCGTGAATCCGGCCTCGCGCAGCAGCGCGGAGAGGTCCTTCATGAGGACCTTGACGCCGCCGACGTTCACCCCGCGCAGGAAGATTGCATAGAGATTCATGTGGCCAAGTCTGCTCCGCGGGCGCTTGCGGTGTCCATTCGCGCCCGAAACGCAGCACGGTGCCGCACCCGCGATCAGCGGATACGGCACCGTGCTGCGTTTTTTATTGCCCCGGCGGGGTGGCTAGCCGGCCCAGAGCGGCGAGATGGCCTTGTAAAGCTGCTGGACACCCAGGGAAATGAAGAGCAGGGCGGTGATGCCCAGCAGGATGTTGGTGTGCAGCTTGTTGGACCAGACCTTGGGGATCCGCTTGCCGTTGAGCAGGCCCAGCAGCGTCAGTGCCAGGAACGGCATGAACAGCGAGCCGAGCACGCCGTAGGCCAGGATCAGGCCGATCGGCTGGTCAAGCAGGAACAGGACCATCGGCGGGAAGGTGAGCCACAGGACGTAGAACTTGAAGTACTTGCCGCCCACGCGGGTGTCCTCGTGCCCGGATTCCTTGCCGCGGATGTTGCCCCAGAAGTCGGCGAACATCAGCGAGACGCCGTTCCATACCCCGATGATCGAGGAGAAGGATGCTGCCCAGAAGCCCACCAGGAACCCGGTGCCAACCACGTCGCCGTACTTCTCGTTGAGCACATTGGTCAGGTCGAGCAGGCCGGCATCGCCGGCACTCAGCGAGACGCCCGCGGCACGCACCACCTCGGCGCCGACAATCAGCATGGCAATGACGAAGATGCCGGTGATCACGTACGCCATGGTGTTGTCGATGCGCATGACCTTCATCCACTTGGGCGTGTACCAGCCCTTCTCACGCAGCCAGTAGCCGTAGGCCGCCAGGGTGATGGTGCCGCCGACGCCGCCGGCCAGTGCCAGGGTGTAGACCAGGCCGCCGGAGGGGATGATGGGGATCAGGCCCTTGAACATCTCGGGGATGTTCGGCACGGCGATGATCGCCAGGCCGACCACGGTGACGAACATGATGCCCACCAGCACCGCGGTGATCTTCTCGAAGATCGCGTAGCGGCCGAACCAGACCATGGCGAAGCCGGCCAGTCCCATCAGGACCGCCCAGATCTTCAGGTCGATGGCCGGGAAAAGCGCTGCCAGCGGCATGGCCGCGGAGCTCATCGCGGTGGCGCCGTAGACGAAGCCCCAGATGATGATGTACGGGCCGAAGTACCAGGTGGTCCACTTGCCCAGGGACTTCCAGCCCTCGAAGATGGTCTTTCCGGTGGCCAGTGTGAAGCGTCCGGCGCCTTCGACCAGGATGATCTTCAGGATGACGCCGATGATCACCGCCCAGAGCAGGCCGTAGCCGTAGCGGGAGCCGGCCACCAGGGTGGCGACCATGTCGGCGGCGCCGACGCCGGTGGCCGCAACGACCAGGCCGGGGCCGACGATTTTCCATTTGGCGGGCTTGCCGCCGTCATCGTCGATGCGGTCGGCATGCGACACCTTGACCGGCGGGACATTGTCTTGTGTTGGCATCAGCCTGTTTTTCCTAACCCTTGTGGTTGCCGTATGTGCCTGGGATGTCTCCCGCGGGGCGGCACATCCGGCACGATCCTGCGCATCCTCCGGGCCGGCACACTGCCCGTGGGACGCCCTGCGGCGGAAGACGTCCGCCGGTGGCGCAGGGGACCGGCCCGGTACGAGATCGCAGCGTTGCGGATCGATGTGGGCCAAGTCCCGTGCGAGAGTCTTGTCACAGACTAAGGTATAGGTGATCGTGCGCACACCCACGCTCATTTGCCTTTTCCTAACACTTTCTTAAGGAACCGTCCGGTGCGCCGTTTTGGCATTTCCCGCATCGACCTGCTTCGCGGCCGCATCGGCGGGCAGCACGCGGCGGGGGTTCATCCGCACGAACGGGGCGGCTAGGATCGCATCATGGATACGCATTTGCCCTATGGCTCCTGGCCCTCGCCCATTACCGCCGTCCATGTTGCCGCCGGCACCACCCCGGTGGGCGGCGGGGCCTTTGTGGGGGAGGATCTCTGGTGGCTTGAGGGCCGCCCGGCCGAGGGCGGGCGGCTGACTGTGCTCGCGCGGAATGCCGCTTCCGGCGGGGAGACGCGCGAACTTCTCGCCGCCCCGTTCAATGTCCGCAGCCGCGTCAATGAATACGGCGGGGCGTCCTGGGCCGCCGTCGAGGCGGGGGACGGGCACCGGCTGGTGTTTGCCAACTTCGCCGACCAGCGCCTCTACGCCGTGGGCGCGCACGGCGGTACACCCGTGCCGCTGACCCCCGCCAGCGCCGGCCCGGACGGGGATCCGCAATTGCGCTTCGCCGAAATCATCCTCGGCCCGACCGCGGAGACGGTGCTGGCGATTTGCGAGGACCACCGCACCGAACTGCGCCGCTACATCGTCTCCATCCCGCTGGACGGCTCGGCGGCCGAGGACCCCGGGGCGCTGGGGGAGGTCACGGACTCCTCGCGCTTCGTGGCGGCACCGCGGCTGAACCCTGCCGGAACCCGGATCAGCTGGATCTCCTGGGAGCACCCGCAAATGCCCTGGGACGGCACCGAGCTGCACGTGGCCGACCTCGAATCCCTGGCCGCGCGCAACGACACCGTGCTTGCCGGCTCGACCACCGAATCGGTGCTGCAGCCCGAGTGGCTCGGCGACGACGAGCTGGTCTTCGTCTCGGACCGCAGCGGCTGGTGGAACCCGTACCTGCACAGCCTGGCCAGCGGAACCCAGCGGCCCCTGTGCGAACTCGCCGAGGAATTCGCCGGACCCCTGTGGACGGTGGGGCAGACCTGGTACAAGGTGATCGACGCGGACACGCTGCTTGTCACCCACGGAACCCACGGCACCTCGCTGGCCCGGCTGGATGTGCCAAGCGGGAAGCTCGCGCAGCTGGTGCTTCCCTTCACCCGCATCTCGCCCTCGGCGCTGGAGGGAAACCGGCTGCTGGCCACCGCCACCTCGCTGGTGGAGGGGGACGGGCTGCGGCTCATCGACCTGGACACCCTCAAGACCCAAAACATCTCGCTGGCCCTGAAGGAACTTCCCGATCCCGAGGCGCTGCCCGGGGCCGAGGCCATGGAATTCAGCACGGACGACGGCTCGCGCGTCTACGCCCACGTGTATGAGCCGAAGCTGGGAAACCTTGTTGGACCCGAGGGGGAGCTGCCGCCCTATGTGGCCTTTGTCCACGGCGGGCCCACCGCCCAGGCCTTTGCCCAGCTCTCGCTGTCCATCGCCTACTACACCTCCCGCGGGATCGGGGTGGTGGACGTGAATTACGGCGGCTCCACCGGATTCGGCCGGGCCTACCGCGAGCGCCTGCGCGGTCAATGGGGCGTGGTCGACGTGCAGGACACCGTCGCGGTGCTCGAGGGTCTGGTCGCCGCCGGCATGGCCGATCCCCAGCGCCTTGCCATCGAGGGCGGGTCCGCCGGCGGCTGGACGGTGCTCAGCGCGCTGACCACCACGAAGACCTTTTCCGCCGGGATTTCCCGGTACGGGGTCTCGGACCTGGTGGGCCTGGTGCAGGACACCCACGACTTCGAATCCCGCTACATGGACTCGCTGGTCGGCCCCTACCCCGAGGCCGCCGAGCTCTACGCCCAACGTGCGCCCATCAACCACGTGGATGCGATCAGCTGCCCGGTGCTGCTGCTGCAGGGCGACCAGGACAAGGTTGTGCCCCCGGCCCAGTCCCAGGTGGTGGCCGACGCGCTGGCGGCCAACGGCATCCCGCACGCCTACGTGCTCTTCAAGGGCGAGCAGCATGGCTTCCGCCGAGCCGAAAACATCGCCACGGCGCTGGAGACCTCGCTGGCATTCTATGCCGCGGTCTTCGGCTTCGAGGCAGACGTTCCGGTGCTCCACCTGAGCTAACCGCAGACAAGTCCCCGCCGCCGATGTTCCCCCAGGGCAGGAATGAACCAGGAGAGCAGATGACCACCAACGGAAACGTGTCGTTTTGGCATGCCGCCGACGGGCTGCCCGCGCCGCGCCCGGCGCTCGCCGGGGACCTGGACGTCGATGTGGCGATCGTGGGTGCCGGGTACACGGGGCTGTGGACCGCCTACTACCTGGCGAAGGCCGACCCGGCGCTGCGCATCGCGGTGCTGGAGGCGCGCTTCGCCGGCTTCGGGGCCTCCGGGCGCAACGGCGGCTGGCTGGCCAACACCATCACCGGCGGCCGCGATGGCTACGTGAAGTCGCACGGCCGGGCCGTGGTGGGAGAATTCCAACGCATGCTCAACGAGTCCATCGACGAGGTCATTGCCGTTGCCGCCGCCGAGGGCATCGATGCGCACATCGTCAAGGGCGGGGAACTGCTGGTTGCCCGCAACCCCGCCCAACTGGCCCGGCTCGAGCTCCTGGCCGCCGGGGAAGCGAAATGGCCGGAGGACGACGCGGCGCGCCTGGGCGCGGCCGAGACCCGGGACCGAATCAACGTCGCCGGTGCCCTGGGTGCCCTGCACATCCCGCATTGCGCGCGGATCCACC
The DNA here is from genome assembly GCF_059759235.1 of Paeniglutamicibacter sp. GQ140. Lineage (NCBI taxonomy): Bacteria > Bacillati > Actinomycetota > Actinomycetes > Micrococcales > Micrococcaceae > Paeniglutamicibacter > Paeniglutamicibacter sp. GQ140. The sequence continues at coordinate 17,380 of NZ_JCAXDW010000001.1, read as the reverse complement.
CGGCCAGGCTGGTGCGCGGACTGGCGCTGGCGGTGGAACGCCTCGGCGTGGCGATCCACGAAAACACGCTGGTCACCGAGATCCGGGCCGGCGGGCAGGGAATACCCGCAACCGCGGTGACCGAACGCGGAACCGTCAGCGCCGCCCACGTCCTGCGGGCCACCGAGGGGTTCACCGCGAACCTTCCGGCGTCTCACCGCGACTGGCTGCCGATGAACTCCTCCATGATCGTCACCGAGCCGCTGGAAGCGGCAACCTGGGCGGGGATCGGCTGGGACGGATGCGAGACCCTCGAGGACCTGGCCCACGCCTACGTCTACCTGCAGCGCACACACGACGGCCGCATTGCCCTCGGCGGCCGCGGGGTGCCCTACCGCTACGGGTCGCGCACCGACATGGACGGGGCAACGCAGCGAAAGACCATCAAGACCCTGACGGGCATCCTGCACTCGATGTTCCCCGCCGCCGCGGGCGGCAAAATCGACCACGCATGGTCCGGGGTGCTGGGGGTGCCGCGCGACTGGAAGGCAACCGTCAACCACGACCCGGCCACCGGGCTCGGCTTTGCCGGGGGATATGTGGGCACCGGGGTCACCGCCGCCAACCTGGCCGGCCGGACCCTCACCGACCTGGTCCTGGGCCGCGAGTCCCGGGCCACCGCCATGCCGTGGGTCAACCGCAGGGTGCGCCGCTGGGAACCCGAGCCGCTGCGCTGGATCGCCGTCCAGGCGATGTACGCGATGTACCACCGCGCCGACCGGCAGGAAGCCGGCGGCCGGGCCACCACCTCGCCGCTGGCCGTGATCGCGGACAGGATCTCCGGGCGATAGCCCGGCACCGGAACCCAGGACAGCACAGGGCGGGAGCCCGCGAGCCGGGGAACCTGCGTGTTCCGATCCGTCCGCGAGCGTCCCGCCCGGTTCATTGAAGGAGGGGCGTGGGGTTAGTCCCGGGCCGCCTCGCGCTCCACGTCGAGCGCGACTGCCGGGGTCTCGGCGATCCGCTTCGGGATCAGCGACACCGCAACCGCTGCGATGACCCCGACGATGGCGAAGAAGACGAAGTTGAACTCGAAGCTCAACCCGGTCGAGGCGATCCAGCCGCCGATGATCGGGCCGGAGATGGCGCCGATGCGGGCAAACGACAGCGCCCACCCGGTGGCGGTGCCGCGCTGGGCCGGCGGGTAGTAGTCGGCGATGTAGCCGGTGAGCACCAGCGAGGTGGAGATCGATCCGATGCCGGCAAACGCCACGAAGCAGAGGTTGACGAACATGGTGTTCGGGAACATCAGCAACAGAATGCCGCCGGCGCCGAGCAGGTAGAAGAGCACCAGGATGGTCTTCTGCCCGTACTTGTCTGCCAGGTAGCCCAGGACCAGGCCGCCGATGGCCGAGGCCAGGGAGAACACGAGCAGGAAGGCCAGGGAGGATCCCAGGTCGTAGCCGGCCTTGCGCATGATCTGCGGCAACCAGGTGTTCAGCCCGTAGACCAGCACCATCCCGCAGAACAACGAGATCCAGAAGAACACCGTGGAGCGCAGGTATTTCCCGGAGAACATGGCACCCATGACCTCGCGCCAGGGGATGCGCCGGCCCGGGTTGGCAGGTGCCACCGGGCGGTAGTCGCGCACGTTCAGCTTCGCGGCCAGGGCCTTGGCCTCGGGAATCCGGCCCTTGGCCACGAGGTATTCAAGGGACTCGGGAACGAGCCAGGCGACCACGGGAAGAATCAGCACCGGAAGCGTGCCCACGGCGATCACCCAGCGCCAGCCGAGGGTCGGCAACAGTGCCATGGCCACCATGGCCGCCGCCACGATGCCCAGCGAATAGCCGGAATACATGATGCCGTAGTTCAGCGAGCGCTTCTTGGGGGCCGAGTATTCAATGGTCAGTGCCGCGGCAACCGGGATGATCCCGCCCATGCCCAGGCCGCCCAGGAAACGGAAGAAGCCAAACATCTCCGGCGTCGGAGCCAGGGCGGCGCCGGCCTGGGTAATGGTGAAGATCGCCATCGAGAGCAGGAGCATCCTGCGCCGGCCGATGATGTCGCTGAGGGTGCCGATGAACAGGGCCCCGAAAAGCATCCCGACCAAGGCGTAGGCACCCAACCCGCCAAGCTGAAGCGGGGTCAGCGACCATTCCTGGTATTCCGCCAACGCAGGGAGGACCGCGCCGAGCACGCCCACGTCGTACCCTTCGGCCAAGATGGCCAGCCAACAGGCAAAGAGGACCACCGAGGTGGTGCGTTTGGGGATGTTCCAGTCGGTGCTGGCTTGTGTTGACGCCATGCTTGGGGCTCCTCGTCAATAAGGGTGCGAGTGGTGCAGGTGGTGGATCAACGAATGCTTGTATTATGTCGTTAAGGTGACGTGCGTAACAATAGTTGAATGGAGAATTCTTAGCGATGGTCAACGAAATTGAGGAACGTGTCGATGCCGGAGCGGCCGACGTCGCTCGACTGGTGGAGGATTTCCTGGCAGGGAAAATCCGGGGCGCCTCCCTGGAGCGCACCATCGAGTGGGTTGACACCGACGCCGCCGGGCATCAGCACAACTCCGCGATCATGCGCTTCGTCGAGGCCGCCGAGGCCAGGCTCTTCCGGTTGCTCGGGGCCACCTCGTACTTTGGCATTGCACCCCGGGTCCGCCACGAAATCGATTACCGCGCAAAACTCTACTTCGGGCAGCAAGTCAGCGCCGCAATCGCGATCGAACATGTCGGCACGAGCTCCATGGCGTTCGTGTTCAAGGTCTGGGGACACCCGCACGAGGGGCGGGAACCCGTGCTGGCGGCCGAGGGCCGCTTCGTCACCGTCTGCGTGCCGCAGGGTGCCGAGGAATCCGCTCCCTGGCCCGAAACGATCCTCACCGCGATCGCGTCAAAATCCACCATCTGAGCAGGACTTATACGCGCGATAAGTTCGCTGGTAGCCTGGCCGCAATCAACCACCCCCCAACCGCTTGGAGCCCCGCCTTGAGTCCCGTACAGAACATGCTTTCCTCGCTTGCCGCGGGATCGACGGAGGTCTTCGACCTGACCGCGCCGCTTTCTTCCCGCACTCCGACGCTGGTGCTGCCCGAACCGTTCTCCAACCTCATCGACTTCAGCATCGAGGAAGTGTCGGCCTACAACGAGAGCGGCCCGCTGTGGAAGCACCACAACATCCACACCGGCGAACACATCGGCACGCACCTGGATGCACCCATCCACTGGGTGTCGGGGCGCGGTGGCAAGGACGTTTCCCAGCTGGATCCCGCCCGGCTGGTCGGCCCGGCCGTGGTTTTGGACTTCAGCGCCGAGGCGGAGGCGGACCCGAATTTCCTCATCGACGTTGCGCACCTGGTCGCCTGGCAAGAGGAGCACGGACCCTTCCCGGCCAATGCGTGGCTGCTCTTCCGCACCGGATGGGACCGGTACGACCACGACCCACAGGCCTTCCTGAACCTCGACGACAACGGATCGAACACCCCCGGATTCACCGCCGCATGCGCCAGGTGGCTCGCCGAGGAACTGGATATCTCCGGCGTCGGGGTCGAGACGGTCGGCATCGATGCCGGCAACGCGGCAGCTCAGGATCCGCCCTTCCCCATGCACCACTTCCTGCTCGGGGCCGACAAGTACGGCATCACCTCGCTGAAGAACCTCGACAAGCTGCCCCCGCACGGGGCCATGGTCGTGGTCGCCCCGCTGCCGATCGTCGGAGGTACCGGCGCACCGACCCGCGTGCTGGCCATTGCGGCGGGAGTCGGGGCATGAACGTCGCGCAGCTGGTGGGCAAGACCCTGGCCGAACTCGGCGTCGGACACTGCTTCGGCGTGGTCGGCTCCGGAAACTTCACCATCACCAACGCCCTCATCGAACACGGGGTGCCCTTCACCGCCGCCCGGCACGAGGGCGGGGCCGCGACCATGGCCGACGCCTTTGCGCGCTCCAGCGGCCAGGTGGCGCTGCTCTCGGTGCACCAGGGCTGCGGGCTGAGCAATGCGGCAACCGGGATCGGGGAGGCGGCCAAGTCCCGCACCCCGATGATCGTGCTGGCCGCCGAGGCCGCGCCGAGCGCCGTGTATTCGAACTTCGCCATGGACCAGGACGGTTTCGCCGCCTCGCTCTACGCGATCCCAGAGCGCGTCCACGGCGCCGCCAGCGCCGTGGACGACACCGTGCGGGCCTACAAGCGCGCGGTCAACGACCGCCGCACCGTGGTGCTGAACCTGCCGCTGAACGTCCAGGCGCAGGAGGTCACCGAGGAGCAGTCTGCCGCACCGGTCGGCATCGCGGCGGCGGAACCGATCCGCCCCTCGCGCGCCTCGGTCGCCGCGCTGGCAGGGCTGATCGAGAAGGCCGAGCGCCCGGTGTTCGTCGCCGGCCGCGGAGGCCGCGGCGCCCGGGACGAAATCCTGTCCCTGGCCCAACACGCCGGAGCCCTGGTGGCCACCTCGGCGGTGGCCAAGGGCCTGTTCAACGGGGACGACTTCAACCTGGGCATTTCCGGGGGCTTTTCCTCCCCGCTGGCGGCCGAGCTGATCACGGGGGCGGACCTGATTGTCTCCTTCGGCTGCGCCCTGAACATGTGGACCATGCGCCACGGGCACCTGATCGGCGAGGCAACCACGGTGGTGCAGGTCGATGTGGAGGACCAGGCGCTGGGCGCCAACCGGCCGATCGACCTGGGCGTGGTGGGGGACTCGGCACAGTGCGCGGCAGATGTTCTGGAGGCGCTGACCGGCCGAAACGTTGCCGCCCGGGAAGGCTACCGCAGTGCCGGGATTCGCAGGCGCATCAAGGAATCCATCCACTGGAGCCAGGTCGACTACGAGGACCTCTCCGACGGCCGGCGCATCGACCCGCGCACGCTGACCAAGGCCCTGGACGGGCTGCTGCCCGCCGAGCGGATCGTCAGCGTCGATTCGGGGAACTTCATGGGCTACCCCAGCCAGTTCCTCTCGGTGCCCGACGAGTTCGGCTTCTGCTTCACTCAGGCCTTCCAATCCATCGGCCTGGGCCTGTACACCGCGATCGGCGCGGCCCTGGCGCAACCCGGGCGGATCCCGGTGCTGGGCACCGGGGACGGCGGCTTCCACATGGCCATCGCGGAGCTGGACACCGCCGTGCGCCTGGCCCTGCCGCTGGTCTGCATCGTCTACAACGACGCCGCCTACTCGGCCGAGGTACACCACTTCGGTGCCGTTGCCCCGGAGTCCGACATGGGCACCGTGCAATTCCCCGACACCGACTTCGCCGCCATCGGCCGCGGCTTCGGGGCCGAGGGTATCACCGTGCGCACGCCCGAGGACCTGGACGCCGTGGGTCACTGGCTGGCCTCGAACCCGTCCGGGCCACTGGTCATCGACGCGAAGATCGCCTCGGACTCGGGCTCCTGGTGGCTTGCCGAGGCCTTCAAGGGGCACTGAGGATTAATCCTTCGTGCCCGGAAGCGGGCCATCGGATTCGTTGGCCGAAGGGTTCTAGCCCTTCGCCGGGCATCGCGGGCTCTTCGCCGCAGGGGCGCCCGGAGGAAGCGGAAAGGCAGTGGCCGGTTCCGCCCTGCGGCGGAGCCGGCCACTGCCTTGGCTGCGTGGCGCCGGGTTTAGGCGCTGGGAACCAGGCCCTTGGCATACCCGGCCGGCGCCGCCTGGGCAGGGGTCCAGCGCAGGTGGACCTGCTCGTCGATTGCGTTTTCCTTCAGCAGCGACAGGCGCGGGCGGACCGCGTCGGTGCGGGAGCTTGGCGGCTTGCGGCGGCCTGCCTTGAACGGCAGCGGCCAGCTGGCGCCCTCGCCCGCGTAGTCCTGCTCGGCGGCGGCCTGCAGCGTCCAGGCCGGGTTGTACAGGTGCGTGCGGCCCAAGGCCACCAGGTCGGCGCGGCCCGCCAGCAGGATCGAGTTCACGTCGTCGTAGGAGGAGATCGCGCCCACCGCGATGACCGCGACGCCGGCCGCGGCAGCGACCTGGTTGCGGATCTTGTCCGCGAACGGCGTCTGGTAGCTGCGCCCGAAGGCGGGGCGCTCGTTGCGCACGATCTGCCCGGAGGAAACGTCAATGGACTTGACCCCGTGGTCGATGAACGCCCTGGCGATGGCCAACGCGTCGTCCTCGGTGTTCCCGCCCTCGGTCCAGTCGGTGGCGGAGATGCGCACGCCGATCGGCTTGTGCGCCGGCCACGCCTCGCGCACCGCGTCGAGCACCTCGAGCGGGTAGCGCAGGCGGTTTTCCAGCGATCCGCCGTACTCGTCGGTGCGCTCATTTGAAAGCGGGGACAGGAAGGAGGAGAGCAGGTAGCCGTGGGCGGCGTGCAGCTCGAGCAGGTCAAAGCCCGCCTCGTCGGCGCGGCGGGCCGCGGCGACGAACTGCCCGCGGACCTCATCCATCATGGCCCTGTCCATTTCCACCGGCACGTGGCAGCCCTCGCCGTAGGGAATCGCGCTGGGGGCCAGCACCTCCCAGTTTCCCGATTCCAGCGGCTCGTCGATGCCCTCCCACATGAGCTTCGTGGAGCCCTTGCGGCCGGAGTGGCCGATCTGCGCGCCGATCTTGGCCTGCGAATTGGCGTGCACGTAGTCGGTGACGCGCTTCCAGGCGCCTGCCTGCTCGTCGTTGTACAGGCCGGTGCAGCCGGGGGTGATCCGGCCGATGTCCGAGACGCAGACCATTTCGGTCATGACCAGCCCGGCACCGCCCATGGCCTTGGAGCCCAGGTGCACCAGGTGGAAGTCCCCGGGGACGCCGTCGGTGGCCGAGTACATGTCCATGGGGGAGACGACCACGCGGTTGACCAGGTCCAGCTCGCCGATCCTGTAGGGCTGGAACATGGCCGGGGCAACCTGGTCCGACCCCGCCAGGCGGGCGAAGTCCCCGTCGACCTTGCCGGCGAAGGAGGTGTCGCGCAGCTTCAGGTTCTCGTAGGTGATGCGGCGGGAGCGGGTGAGCAGGTTGAAGCAGAACTGCACCGGATCCTGGTCCTTGTACTGCCCGATGTTCTCGAACCACTCCAGCGAGGCCTGCGCGGCGCGCTGGGTCGAGGCCACCACCGGACGGCGCTCGGTCTCGTAGGCGGTCAGCGCGTCCTCGACGGAGGGGTGTTCGTGCAGGCAGGCGGCCAGGGCCAGGGAATCCTCCATGGCCAGCTTGGTGCCCGAGCCGATGGAGAAGTGCGCGGTGTGCGCGGCGTCGCCCAGCAGCACGATGTTCCCGTGGCGCCAGTTTTCGTTGCGCACCGTGGTGAAGTTGATCCACTTGGAGTTGTTGGTCAGCACGTTGTAGCCGGCAAGTTCCTCGGCGAAGATCTCCTTGACCTTGGCGACGGCCTTCTCGTCGCTCACGCCGGGGGCGAAGACCTCGTCCTGGGTCTCGTCGAAGCCGGCGGCGCGCCACGCGTCCTCGTGCATTTCCACGATGAAGGTCGAGCCCTCGTCCGAGTACGGGTAGCCGTGGATCTGCATGGTCCCGGCGTCGGTTTCCTTGACGAAGAACTTGAAGGCCTCGAAGACCTGGTCGGTGCCCAGCCACATGTACTTGGAGGTGCGCGCGTCCAGGGACGGCTTGAAGTTCTCCGCGTAGCGGGTGCGGATGGCCGAGTTCAGGCCGTCCGCCGCCAGCACCAGGTCGTAGTTTGCCGAAAGCTCTTCGACGTCCGGGGCCATGGTGGAGAAGCGCACGTCGACGCCGAGCTCGATGCAGCGCCGCTGCAGCAGCTCGAGCAGTTCCTTGCGGCTCATGGCCGCGAAGCCCTGCCCGCCCACGGTGTGCATCTCGCCGCGGAAGTGGATGTCGATGTCACTCCAGCGGGCAAAGCGGCGGGACATGTAGTCGGCGATGACGGTGTCGGCATTGCCGATGCCGCCGAGGGTCTCATCCGAGAAGACCACGCCGAAGCCGAAGGTGTCCGAGGCCGCGTTGCGTTCCCAGATCGTGAGCTCGTGTGCGGGGTCCAGCTGCTTCATCAGGGCCGCAAAGTACAGGCCGCCGGGGCCGCCGCCAACAACTGCAATTTTCATGGTGGATCCTTTCAATGACACGGTGCGGCCGAGGGGGCCGAGCGGTGCTGGCTAAGTGTGGGGAAAAGCTAGGATGCGCGGGATTCGGACAGCGTTTCGCGCAACTTGAAGTGCTGGAGCTTGCCGCTGGGGTTCCGGGGGAGGTCCTCGACGAAGCGGATGTCGCGCGGGTACTTGTAGGGGGCGATGACGGACTTGACGAAGTCCTGGAGTTCCCTGGCCTTGGCCTCCGAGCCCTCCACGCCGTTGACGAGGACCACGAAGGCGCAGACCACCGAGCCGCGCTGCTCGTCGGGCCGTGCCACCACCGCCGTCTCCAGCACGTCGGGGTGCTGCATGATGGCCTCTTCGACCTCCGGCCCGCCGATGTTGTATCCGGAGGAGATGATCATGTTGTCGCTGCGGGCCTGGTAGGTAAAGTAGCCGTCGGCGTCGCGGACGAAGGTGTCTCCTGTGACGTTCCAGCCATTGGACACATAGGCGTGCTGGCGCTCGTCGTCGAGGTACCTGCAGCCGGTGGGGCCGATGACCGCGAGCCGGCCGACCTCGCCGGGGCCCAGCTCGTTGCCTTCCTCATCGAGGATGGTGGCGCGGAAGCCGGGGACGGGACGTCCCGTGGAACCCGGGCGGATGTCCGCCCCGGCGGCGGAAATGAAGACATGCAGCAGTTCGGTGGACCCGATGCCGTCGATCAGCGACAGGCCCGTGGCGTCGTGGACCTGCTGCCAGGTCGCCGCCGGAAGGTGTTCCCCGGCCGAGACGGCCAGGCGCAGCGGGCGCAGCAGGTCGGCCTTGCCCTCCTTGAGGATGGCACGGTAGGCGGTCGGGGCGGTGAAGAGGATCGTCGCCCCCGCGTCGTGCGAGTACTGTGCCAGTTCCACCGGGGTGGTGCGCTCGGTGAGCAGGGTGCTGGCGCCAAAGCGCAGCGGGAAGACGACCAACCCGCCCAGCCCGAAGGTGAAGGCCAGCGGAGGGGACCCGGCGAAGACGTCCTCGGGCGTCGGGGCAAGGATGTGCCGGGCGAAGGTGTCCGCATTGGCCAGGATGTCCCGGTGGAAGTGCATGGTGATCTTCGGGACTCCGGTGGTGCCCGAGGTGGGGCCCAGCAGCGCCACGTCGTCCGCGGCGGTCTCGACGTTGGCGAATTCGCCGGACTTGCCTGCGGCGCGGGCCACCAGGTCCAGGGAATCCGCGGACCCGACGGCCACGACCGGGAAGGCGGTGCCGGCCGCGTCGCGGGCATCGTTGAGGAAGCGGTGGTCGCAGAGCAGTAGCGCGGGCTTGGTGAGCTCGGCCAGCTTGGCGATCTCCGGGGCGCGCAAGGCCGGCATGGTGGTGACCACGACGGCGCCGGCCTTCAGCACGCCGAGCCAGCAGGCCACGAGCCAGGCGTTGTTGGGTGCCCGCAGCATGACCCGGTTTCCGGGCACGATCCCGAAGTCCTCGGTGAGGACCTGGGCAACCTGGTTGGCGCGCGCGAGCAGTTCCCCGTAGCTCTGCCGCGACCCGTCGGGTGCCAGCAGCGCCGGGCGGTCGGCCCCGAAGGCGGCGACGGCATCGTCGATCAGGGCGGTGGCGGCGTTGAGCCGGTCGGGGTACTGCAGCTCGGGCAGCGTGAATTCCAGGGTCGGCCACAACTCGTGCGGCGGCAGGTGGTCGCGCGCGAACGTGTCGTGGTGGGCCGAAAGCGATAATTCCATGAACTTGCCGTCTCTTTCCAGGAGTCGATTTCCAAGGTTGCGTTGGTGCAGTGGTGCCTTATCCGCGGGGTCCGCGGATCATGCCCTCCTGGGCGACGGTGGCCAGCAACTGGCCGTCACGGGTGTAGAAGCGGCCCAGGGCCAGGCCGCGGTTGTTTTGGCTGGAGATGGCTTCCTGGACGTACAGCACCCAGTCGTCCACCCGCCCGGCCCGGTGGAACCACATCGAGTGGTCAAGGCTCGCCGTCACCAGTCCCTCGGTGCTCCAGGACAGGTTCTGCGTGCGCAGCAGCGGCTCCAGGATGGTGTAGTCGCAGACGTAGGCCAGGGCCGCACGCTGGGTGATGCCGTCATCGGGAAGTTCGGTGAAGGCCTTGACCCAGACTGCCTGGTGGGCGGTGGGCGCGCCGTCGACCTCGAGGTAGAGGGCGCCCGGGACATGGCGCATGTCGAAGGACCGGCCGGCAGACCAATAGTCGGCTGCCGCTCCCTCGGCCGCGGTGAGCACGGTGGCGGCGCTGGCCAGGGTCTCGGGATCCAGGTCCAGGTACTCGGCCGGGGCAGCGGAGGACTGTTCTGGGCCGGATTCGGGAACGTGGAACGACCCGAGTGCGGTGTAGACGGGCTTGCCGTTTTGGAAGCCCCGCACCTGGCGGGTGGAGTATCCGCGACCGTCGCGCAGGAGCTCCACCTCGTAGCGGACGGGCACATGCATGTCCACGGGTCGCAGGAAGTAGGAGTGCATGGAGTGCAGTTCCCTGTCCTCGCCCACCGAGCGCATCATGGCAGAGGCGCCCTGGGCCACCATGTCCCCGCCGTAGGCCTTGGGCCACGGAACGTATTGGGGGATGGCGGTGTAGGCCTGGTCAAAGACCTCGGCCTCGCAGGACGTCAGGTCGATGGCGTCGAGAAAGATTTGTGAGCTCATGCCCGGCGGTATCCTTCCAGGGTCTCGTCGGCGACATCCTCGAGGTTCACCACGATGTTTTCCGGGGTGCGCGCGGTCAGCCAGACCAACTCCTCCGTCACCGACATGTTGGCCTCGACGTGTGGCATGAAGGGTGGGACAAAGACCCAGTCGCCTGCGGTCATGTCCAGGAACTGCTCGTAGTTTTCGCCGAAGTAGATCCGTCCGTGGCCGCGCAGCACGTAGCCGCCGGTCTCCGCCTCGCCGTGGTGGTGCGGCAGCGAGCGGTATCCCGGGGTGTTGGAGACCTGGCCGAACCAGATCTTGGTGGCCGGGGTGTGCTGGATGCTGACCCCGGAAACCCTGATGCAGTCGCCGGATTGTGCCGTATTGGTGTCTTCCTCGCCCTTGCGGGTGACCACCGGGACGACGACTCCGTCGCTGCCGGCGTAGATCGAGTTGTCACCCTCGGTGCGGTAGATCGTGGGGGCGGTGTTGCTCATGGGCTTGGCTCCTTGGCTCGGTTGGCGGGTTGTTCTGCTGCTGGAAAAGGTATCTAGAGTGTTGCGTTGACGCGCAGGCTGATGCGGTTAGTCAATGTCCCGATGCCGGGAATCTCGGTGGTCAATTCGTCCCCGTCCTTCAGGAAGCGCGGCGGGACCATGCCCATGCCGACCCCGCCGGGGGTGCCGGTGAGCACGACGTCGCCGGGGCGAAGCACGGTGAAGGTGGAGATGTAGGCCAAGAGTTTGGCGGCGGAGAAGACCAGCGTCTTGGTGTTTCCGCGCTGGAGAACCTCGCCGTTGACGGCGCAGATGACTTCGAGCCCGGCCTCGGGGTCGATCGAGTCGGCGGTGACCATGACCGGACCCAGCGGGGTGGTGGCGTCAAAGGCCTTGCCCTGGAACCACTGCAGCGTGCGGCGTTGCCAGTCGCGCATGGAGACATCGTTGGCCACGGTGTAGCCGGCGATGGCTGCGGCGGCCTCATCCTCGGAAGCGTTCTTCAGGGTGGTGCCGACGACGACCGCCAGTTCGGCCTCCCAGTCGAGGTCCACCGACTCGTCGGCCATGATTTGTGCGTCCGGGTCGGTGAGGGTGTCGGCGAACTTGGCGAAGAGCGTCGGGTACTCGGGCAGCTCGCGGCCCATCTCACGGATGTGGTCGGAGTAGTTTAGTCCGCAGCAGATGACCTTTGCCGGGGCAGGCACCGGATTGAGCAATGTGGCGCCGGCCGCCGGAATGATGGCCGGCCCGCCCTGCACTGACGCGGCCTCGCGGACGATTCGCTTCCACTCGGGCATGGCCAGCAGATCGCTGAGGTTCTGCGCCGGCAGCGGCCCGTAGCCGCCGTCCACGACCAGAGCAGCGGTGGTGATTCCATCGTGTCGAATCGTTGCGAGTTTCATTCCTTGGCCCCTTGCCATTCATCAATTTTGCGTGTGTCGACTTTTTGACCGCCGTCACGTATCCTCAATGTAACACGCATCACTAGTCCGGCGCCAGAGCGGAACTGCCGCAATCGCCACGGGAACCCATAGGAGAGCACGATGACCGAAACCACCCTCTTCCAGAACCTCACGATCAACCCGGATTCACTGGGCAAGCCCTCCGGATTCGCCCATGGCGTGCTCGCGGGAAGCACCGTGTACCTGGGCGGGCAGACCGCGCTGGACAAAGACATGAAGATTGTTCCCGGCAACATCGTGGACCAGTTCAAGCAGGCGTTTTCCAATGTCCTCGCGACCCTTGCCGAGGCAGGAGGCCAGCCCGACGACTTGGTTTCCGTGACCATCTACCTCACGGACGTCGATGACTACATGGCCAACGGACGCGAGATCGGCCGACTCTGGCGTGAAATGGCAGGCAGCAACTATCCGGCGCTGGCAGGCATCGGAGTCAGCCGCCTGTGGCAGAAGGAAGCGCTCATCGAGATCCAGGGTGTGGCGGTGATCCAGGACCGCGCCTAGAGCCTGGTCGGGCGGGCCCGGGGCCCGAAGGAGTTAACTACGAAGCCGTGCCGTGCAACCGATTCCCGTCAAGGGAAAGGCTGCACGGCACGGCTGTTTCATGGACCGAACGGATTGATCAGCGGTCCACCATGTTGTCGTCAATGGCTCGATCGGCATGACGCTGGGCACGTGGCGACAGCAACGCGTGGAGCTCCTGGAAAAGGCGTTCGGCTTCCAGCGCATTCCAGTTCTCGGGGAGGAACTCGATGGGAAGCCCTGGATCGAGATAGGGCAAACGTCGCCACTGGGTGATCAGCACCAGGTAGTCGGCAAAGGCGCGGGCATCGGATTCGAGATTGCTGCGATACCCGTCCCGCTGGGCCCACGTGGTCAAGAGCCCACGGTTGCGCTCCAGGAAGTCGGAATACAAGGAGTCAAGCGCTGGTAAATCCCACCACGCCCCGATGTTTTTGTGCGGGTCTGTCCCGCCAATATGATCTGCCATGAAAAATTCGAGATATTCGTTCAATCCTCGCGTGGCAAAGTAGGCCAGGACAGACTTGCGAAGATGGCCCGGCGCAATCCAGAGTCCGGGAGTGACCGAGCCAAAGCCCATGCGGACCAGCGATGAACGGATCTTGTGCCGGATGTTGCGCTGCGATTCCGGAACCGTGAACGTCGCCAAGAGCCACTGGTCATCTTTTTTCGCCCTCCGGGGGTGGAAGATGCGTTCGTCGCCCTCGATGAATGTCTCGATGACCGAGGGGGCTAGAGCGTACCCGTTGCGGCCATTGACCTGCACGCTGTCGATGACGCCGCGCTTCTTCAGGCGGGATATCGATGACCGGGTCCCCGTGGACTCCACACCGATATCCTGCATCAGGGAAATAATGGTGGCCACGGCCAAGGCTCCGCCGTGTTGGCGCGCGTACAGGCCAAAAAGCGAGACGATGAGCTGGTGGTGACGAGGAACCGGGGCCTCACTGGGGCCCTTTCGGTCGCCTACGTGTGTAGTCATGCGCTCACTTTATCCAATCGGCCGGGATAGCCTGTCCGAAGGGGCGGGAGTCTCAGGCGTGTCGTTGTGGTGACGCCGGTGACGGCATCCCGATGAATCTGCCCGCCCTGAGTCGCCATCCGTCGAAAGGGGTTTAAGAGATTCATGCGCCCACAGGTATTGATCTGCTCTTATCTGCAGGAAGAACTGGTCCGCAAGCTGATTGACGACGTGCCCGAGGTCGACGTCGTCTACCGGCCCGACCTGCTGCCGGTCCCGCAGTTCGGGGCGGATCATTGGGGTACGCCCCGCGATCTGTCCGACCGCCAAATTGCCGAGTGGCAGGCACACTTGGGCGACGCCACCGTCATGTTTGACTTCGACTGGTGGCAGCCGAGAGCGTGGCAGGAAAACAGCCCTAACCTCGCGTGGATCCAGGCGACACAGGCAGGTGTCGGCGCGCGGGCCGAGGCCATGGGGCACTCCAGTAATAGGGTTCGCATTACTACTGCCGCAGGCGTCCATGCCAAGCCGCTGGCCGAGTTCGCCTTGGCCGGCTTGCTCTATTTTGTGCGGGAACTGCCGCGTCTCGGATCCCAAAAGGAGTCGCAGCGGTGGGAAAACGGGGCGTCGAACACGCTCCATGGACAACGCGCCTTGATCGTTGGCGCCGGCAGCATTGGTAGCGAAGTGGCCAGGACGCTGAGCTTTATGGGTGTCAGCTGCGATGGAACCACCCGGGGCTCGAGGGCCCTTGAGCAGCCATTTGAGCATTCGGTCAGCCTGCGTGACTGTGATCTGGGGGCGTACCACATCGTGGTTTTGGCGTGCCCTTTGACCGCGGAAACCACGGGCCTCCTTAACAAGCAGAGGATTTCCGCGATGAGGGAAGGTGCATTGCTCGTGAACTTGGCCCGGGGTCCGGTGATCGACCAGGAAGCACTTATAGATTCCTTGAAAACAGGTCACCTTGGTGGAGCCGTCCTTGATGTGGCGGAACCAGAGCCGTTGCCGGCCGGCCATTCCTTGTGGGATGCCCCGAACTTAGTGCTGTCGCCACACACGGCCGCCAACGTGGACGCCGAAAACGCACGTCTTGTGGAACTCTTCACCAAGAATCTTCGCCGTTATCTGACGGGGGAAAAGTTGCTCAATTCCTATGACCCGTTTCTGGGATACTGAAGTTTGCCGAGGGTTTAGGCCCGGGGTGTCGCGTGGCGCAACGGACCTGAACTCAGCGGCTTCGTGGGCCGAACTTCATCGACAAGTCCGGCCTGCACGACTAGCACTGCGAGCTGAACACGATTGTTGACATCGAGCGGTTCCATGATCTTAGCCAGTTGCGCCTTGACGGTTCCTTCACTGACATGGAGCAGAGAGGCTATCTGGGTCGATGCAGCGCGACGAAAGCGAGGTATCGAGAAGGGCAACGTCCTGACCCGTTTATGGCACGGGGCCCCCGTTTTTCCACAAGCATTGGTAAATATGGCACATAACTTGGTCGTCGTAACGCTGACATGCCAAGTAGTTTTTATTTACGTGTCGGGAGCGCTTTACAAGGCCGGCGGAAAGCCCTGGCAAGACGGAACGGCCGTCTATGCGCCGCTACATGTCACTCGTTTTGCCCCATGGCCGGAGTTGAGCGAAATAGCGACCGCGTGGGCCCCTGCGGTTGCAGCTATGAGCATCGGGTCAGTGCTGATCCAGCTGTTTTTCCCGGGAGCCTTGCTCTTCCGATGGACGCGAATCCCGATTCTATTTGCCATGATCGGATTTCACGCGGGCATTGGCCTGTTAATGGGACTTCCGTGGTTCTCACTTTCCATGGTTGCGATTGACTCAATTTTCGTGCGCGACGTCACCTGGCAGCGCATTGAAAACTGGTTCAAAAAAGCCATGCGTGAGCAACCCGAGGCATTGCCTGAGTTCGTTGACATGGTTCATCCCACGGAGAAATCGAGCGAGTTACGAGAATCCACCCATTCCGAATCGACAAGCTTGCTGGATGCGGGACGACGCTAAAGTTGTCGGTCTTCGACGACTTCTACGGAATGGTGGGCTACTTCTTTTTGGAACGGCCAAATGCAAGATACGCAAGCGGCCCAAGGAAATTGATGAACGAAGCGGCAGCCCAAGCGCTCTTCGGGCCATTGACCTCAGCCGCGGGACGCTTGACCAGATCGCGCAGGGCAACAAATTGGAGTGCCAGCTGGGCAAGCCCCATGATGGCGATGCGCCACCGGGCAACGACAGATAGTTCGTTCCAGCTCTTATTCCGGGCCATGGTTCTCCTCATTAGTGATTGCAGGTGCAAAGACGAACTTGCCGCGCATCCGGCTACCCATAGTCATCGTAGCCCGCGGATTAATGGAATTGGTCGCGAAGCCGTTCCATCTCGCGCCGGTCCTTTTTGGTCGGACGGCCCGCACCTCTGTCCCTGACGGGAACCTGCGGGATGACTTCCTTGGGGCGGATCGGGGTGTGGTCGACATAGCAGCGTGTCGCGATGTCTGCTCCCACCCTCTTGGCAATCACAGCGGTCACTTCGAGGATACGGTCAAACCCAGACTGCCTGACCCTTATCGTGTCCCCTGGAACGACAATTTGAGCGGCCTTGGCGGGCTTGTCGTTCAGGCGCACATGGCCTGCCCGGCACGCTGTCGTCGCCGCCGAGCGGGTCTTATAGATTCGAATCGACCATAGCCAGGCATCGATTCTGACGGCCTTGGATTCCTGCTTCACCCCGCCAGTCTAGCCATTGCGGCGCCACGGGACTGGCTATGTTGCGCTGGATCGGATTCACCCTCGGCCATGGGCTCCATTCAACCGGGGACCGGCTGCTAATGTCTGCACCCGTTGGCGGGATCAAACATTCCCGCATGGCGTTGTTCTGCCTGCGCCTGCGCGGCCCGCAGCTGCTTGTAGAACTTAACATTTGGCTCGACCTTCATCGCCGTTGCGTGTCCAGATGCAACAAGTGATTCGTTGATGAGTTCGCCCCCAAGGCTCACTGCGGCCAGGCTGCGTCCGTACTGATCCAGAGGTTCTACATCGAATTCGAGCTCGACCTTCGAACCCTTGGGCAATTTCTTGGCCAGGAAGTTGGCAGCCTGCGGGCCAAAGCATTCCCCGGGCTGCTCAGGGTGTGGAATCTCGGGTGCGTCGACATTCAGGAGCCGAACCTTGGTGCGTTCCCCGGCCAGCATGAGGTAGACGGTGTCACCGTCAACCACATGCTGGACTGTCGCACTTTCATGCTGAACCGGAGCGCCTGATGTGCCCTCGCGACTGTTGTCGTCGTTGGGCACCAACAGCCATAAGCCGCCGAGGACCACGGCGCACATAATGAGCACAGGTGCGGTACGGCGGCGGCGGGAACCCCTCATGGCCGTTGGGCGTCTAGACCAGCGCGTTGTCGCAGGCGGTGACGAGCCGGGCCTGCGTATCGGCCGGCACCTTGTCGCCGGAGGCGGCCACATCGTCGAGGGCGTCGACGATCTCCTGGGGCAGTCCACCTTCCCGGACCGCGTCGACCATGGAGGAAACGACCTTGAGGTCGGCGGCGTTGATGGTGCCGTCCTTGATGGGGGCACACACCTTCTTGATGAGTTCCTTTTTGGCACCGTCGGCCAGCTGCGTGGCTGCCGACGAAGCGGCGGAGCTGGCGGTGTCGGCAATGGTTGCGCAACCGGTGACCGAGAGCAGCAAGACTGCGCCGGAAACCAGCAGTGCACTTTTGGAGCGTAAAAATGTCATGGGTTCAATCGTAGTTGTTCCCGGGTGGGAGAACGCTGGGAAACTCTTGCGCGCTCCCGCCCGCTGGGCGTGAGGTG